>NZ_JBXWNR010000002.1:0-578807 GCF_059610465.1 Ruegeria sp. CDSC085
TAGGCGAGGAAGCCGAGTTCTCATTTTGTTCGCAGATTTTTGCGAAGCCTTCTTGGGTTCCAGCACGTCACAAGCTCATATTTCTAACGAAAACGACCAGCGGCCTAGCTGCTGGTCGAAAGCTCGTCAATATTTACCTATAGTGGTTTGCCGTCGGGCCGCCATGTTTCGTTCGGGCACACCTCTGCTGTGGACACTCCTCTGACGGGGGGATAAACCTGCGGAGACCAAGATTTACGTGCGCCGAGAGAGCCCTATGCCAACCCTGAACGACATCCGATCGACCTTTCTGAACTACTTTGAAAAACAGGGGCATGAGGTCGTGGCGTCCAGCCCGCTGGTGCCGCGCAACGACCCTACGCTTATGTTCGTCAATTCGGGCATGGTGCAGTTCAAGAACCTGTTCACCGGCCTGGAAACACGTGACTACAAGCGCGCCACCACGGCGCAGAAATGTGTGCGTGCTGGCGGCAAGCATAACGACCTCGACAATGTGGGCTACACTGCGCGCCACCATACATTCTTCGAGATGTTGGGGAACTTTTCGTTCGGTGATTACTTCAAACACGAAGCGATCCCGTTCGCGTGGGAACTGATCACCAAGGAATTCGGAATCGACAAGAACCGCCTGCTTGCTACGGTTTATCATACTGATGACGAGGCGTTTGAAATTTGGAAAAAGGTCGGTGTTCCCGAAGACCGGATCATCCGCATCGCCACCAGTGACAATTTCTGGCAGATGGGTCCGACCGGCCCCTGCGGCCCGTGTACCGAAATCTTCTACGATCATGGCGACCACATCTGGGGTGGCCCTCCGGGATCGGCCGAAGAGGATGGCGATCGTTTCATTGAAATCTGGAACGTCGTTTTCATGCAGAACGAGCAGTTTGAAGACGGCTCGATGGTCGAACTCGACATGCAATCGATCGATACGGGCATGGGGCTCGAGCGCATCGGTGCGTTGTTGCAGGGCAGCCATGACAATTATGACACCGATCTGTTCAAGGCACTGATTGAAGCGTCGGCCGATGAGACTGGCGTGGATCCTTACGGGGATCAGAACGTGCACCACCGTGTGATTGCGGACCACTTGCGTTCGACCTCGTTCCTGATTGCGGATGGCGTGATGCCGAGCAATGACGGCCGCGGTTATGTTCTGCGTCGCATCATGCGTCGTGCCATGCGCCATGCTCACCTGTTGGGTGCCAAGGATCCGGTCATGCACCGACTCGTACCGTCACTCGTACAACAAATGGGTGGGCACTATTCAGAGTTGACCCAGGCACAGCCATTGATTGAAGAGACTTTGTTGCTTGAAGAAACCCGCTTCAAGCAGACGCTGGATCGGGGGCTGAAGCTGCTTGACGACGAAGTATCTGGCCTTTCCGAGAGTGCGCCATTATCCGGTGAAGCGGCCTTTAAGCTGTACGACACTTATGGCTTCCCGCTGGACCTGACGCAGGATGCGCTGCGTGAGAAGGGCCGGACGGTTGATACAGACGGTTTTGACGCGGCGATGGCGAAACAGAAGGCCAAGGCACGAGCTGCCTGGGCGGGGTCGGGTGAAGCTGCTGATCAGGCAGTCTGGTTCGATGTTCTGGATACCGCCGGGGCGACCGACTTCCTTGGCTATGACACCGAGAAGGCTGAAGCTCAGGTTGCTGCTTTGGTTGTTGACGGCGCTTTGGTTGAAAAGATCGATGCGGGTGACAGCGGCTGGGTCGTGGTGAACCAGACCCCATTCTACGGCGAGGCAGGTGGCCAGGTCGGTGACACTGGCGAGTTGCGGCGCCTTGAAGATCGCGATCACCTCAGCCGGGTGGAGGACACCAGGAAATTCGCCGATGGGAAGGTCTATGCGCACAAGGTGACGGTCATCAGCGGTGCTGTGTCAAAAGGTGATGCTGTCGAGCTGGAAGTCGATCATGCGCGCCGCACTGCAATCCGGGCCAACCACTCGGCCACGCACCTGCTGCATGAAGCACTACGGGAAACGCTGGGCGACCACGTGGCGCAGCGCGGCTCGCTGAATGCGGCCGATCGTTTGCGGTTCGACTTCAGCCATTCCAAAGCGCTGAGTCTTGAGGAAATCCAGAAAGTCGAACGTGAGGTGAACGACTTCATCCGCCAGAACTCGGCTGTCGAGACACGGGTCATGACACCAGATGATGCGCGCAAACTGGGCGCGCAGGCATTGTTCGGTGAAAAATACGGTGACGAGGTTCGTGTTGTTTCGATGGGCAAGGCGTCTACGGGCAAGGGCCATGATGGCGAGACATGGTCGATTGAACTGTGTGGCGGTACCCATGTGCGCCAGACGGGTGACATTGGCACGTTTGTCGTGATGGGGGACAGTGCAAGCAGTGCCGGCGTGCGTCGCATCGAAGCGCTAACCGGGGATGAAGCTTTTCGGTACCTTTCGGCGCAGGATCAACGTCTTGCAAAGGTGGCGTTGGAACTGAAGGCGCAGCCGGACGATGTTGTGGCACGCGTGAAGAGCCTGTTGGAGGAACGCAAGTCACTGCAGAATGAAGTGGCTCAGTTGCGTCGTGATCTTGCGATGTCCGGCGGGGCCGGGAAGGGTGGTGGCGCCGAGGCACGTGATGTGAACGGAGTGAAGTTCATGGCACAGGCCCTCAGCGGTGTATCCGGGAAAGATCTTCCGGCATTGATCGACGAACACAAGGCTCGACTTGGGTCAGGTGCGGTGCTGCTTATCGCGGATACAGGCGGCAAGGCTGCGGTTGCGGCCGGCGTTACCGAAGACCTGACAGGGACCATTTCGGCGGTCGACCTGGTCAAGGCCGCCGTGGTGGAATTGGGCGGCAAAGGCGGTGGCGGTCGTCCGGATATGGCTCAGGGCGGCGGCAAGGACGCGTCGAATGCGGATGCGGCGATCAAGGCCGCAGAACAGGTTTTGGGAGGATAAGATGGCGGCACTTTGGATTGCGCATGTAACGGTGACTGATGCCGAGGCGTACGGAAAATACGCTGAATTGGCAGGACCAGCCATTGCCAAGCACGGGGGAGCCTTCATCGCCCGTGCCGCGCGTTATGTTCAGTTGGAAGGCAAGGAGCGACCACGTAATGTCGTCGCCCGGTTCCCATCGCTTGAAGCAGCGGTCGAGTGTTACAATTCGGATGATTATCAGCAGGCACTGAGTCACGCACGCGAGGCAAGTGAACGTGAATTGGTTGTGGTTGAAATCACAGAGTGATCGCCAGGTTTCACGACTTGAAACATCGTTTGCCGTAGAGTCTGGCAACGAATAGGCAATCATCTGCTTATGTCACAATCGATCAAGGAAACTCAGCCCGCAAACATGGGCTGAGATTAATTTTACATTATTGCAGGCACTTACGTGATTTTGGTGCCGCAGATTTTAGAGCTTCGCGCCCGAATTGTGGCCGCGCCATCCAATTTCTTGCGCGAAAAGGTCAGATTAGCGGACGAAATTTCGCCCTTTTTCCCCTTCAACTTTTTAGGTGATTGCTTGGGCAGGGTTGTTCGCAGATAGTTTCATGAATCGGAATGCGACCCTGTTTGACGTGCGATCGTGCGAAAAACACCGGATTGGGGTACAGGCATGAAACACTTTACAAATCTGGCCAAACGGATTGGTTCCAGACTTTTGCCGGTTTCGGTGCGGGTCGTCAGCATCTGTGTTTTAGGCATCTGCACCTTTGCCATGACCTCGGTCGCGCATGCGTCCGGGAACGGGTTTATCCCAAGTGTCGCGTCTTCACCACCTCCGTCCGGAGCCGCCAACTTGTGCGCTCAATACAATTGGGCCTGCGCAGGAAAGCGATCCGTATCCTTGTCCAGTCAGCAAGAACTGCAGGTTGTCGAACAAATTAACCGGCGTGTGAACAGGTCGACCCGCGAAGTCACCGATCAATCTCAGTACAAAACGACCGAGCGATGGGCGCTGCCCACCGCCAGGGGCGGTGATTGTGAGGACTTCGCGCTGTTGAAGAAAAGAGACTTGATCCATGCGGGGGTCGATCCAAGCAAACTCTTGATCGCTACTGTTCTGGACACGCGCCGGGTGCCTCATGCGGTGCTGGTGTACCGCTCTTCAAACGGTGATTTGGTTTTGGACAACCTCACAAACCGTATCAAACCCTGGACAGCGACGCGGTACCTGTTTCTTCGTATGCAAGACCCGAACCGGCCCGGAAGTTGGGTTGGTGTTTACGGGCATAGCTGAGGAAAACTGAAAACCTTTTTTGAGAAAGTGAATACCGGTGCAATCGAATCTTGCACCGGTATTTTTGCTTCCACACTAGAACGTTTCGCCGCCGCCTTCACCTTCGCCGCCGCCTTCACCTTCGCCGCCGCCTTCGCCTTCGCCGCCGCCTTCACCTTCGCCGCCGCCTTCACCTTCGCCGCCGCCTTCGCCTTCGCCGCCGCCTTCGCCTTCGCCGCCGCCGCCTTCGCCACCGCCTTCGTTTTCACCACCAGTGCCGCCACCTTCACCGCCAGTGCCACCGCCTCCAGCGCCAGTGGTGCCAGCTCCACCGCCTGAACCGCCGCCACCACCGAAAGCCGGGCTGCTGTCGGCAGTCTCATCAGACGGACCATCACCGGACCGCTGATCACTTGCGCCGATCGATGCTGTCGGAAAATCAGAAAGCAAGTCTGCAAGTGGCGTACATTCAGCTCCGACACGCGCAAGAATTTGATCGAAATCGTGCCGGCGCTGAATGTATCGGATCATACCCGATGTTACAGCGTCGCACTCACATAGAACCTGCGCGGACGCAGCGGATTGTCTGGCCGTTTGAATCGTACACGTCCCGGCTGCGAATGCTTCGCCAGTGGGCGAAAATAAAAAAGTAGTGGCTACAAAAAAAAGCGGGATACTGCTTGATTGGACTCCCATTTGAAACTCCTCGAAACTCGATATTCAACTACGTGTTCATATGAACCACCGATGCGCCGGTGTTTATGAACCACGTCACACAACTGGCATATTTTCACCTTAAATGGGTCTCAATCACAATATGTGGAATGGGTGAGTGGCAAAACCTTAATGCAACTTAAAGCAGAAATAGTATTCTTTTCAAAAGAAAACCGGGCGTATTGCCCGGTTGCCCATTTTTCATCTTTTGTCCGTTTGGACGCAAAAATGCCACACTGAGGCAATTGTTTCTGATTACGACGGCGGGTTGCCCGAATGATCAGGCCGACTTGGCCATCCGCTTCCGTTCGTGAGGATCGAGAAAGCGCTTACGCAGGCGTACAGCGTTGGGTGTGACCTCGACCAGTTCATCGTCGTCAATATACGCAATCGCCTCTTCCAGTGAGAACTGGATATGAGGCGTCAGGCGAACCGCATCGTCCGAGCCGCTGGCGCGCACGTTGGTCAGTTTCTTGCCTTTCAGCGGGTTCACTTCCAGATCATTGTCGCGAGAATGCTCACCTATCACCATGCCTTGATAGACATCCGTTTGGGGGCCGACAAACATCCGACCACGCTCCTCGAGGTTCCAGAGGGCATAAGCGACGGCCTGACCTTTTTCCATCGAGATCAGAACGCCCGCCCGACGCCCCGGGATCTGACCTTTGTGCGGAGCCCAGTCGTGGAACACGCGGTTCAATACGCCCGTACCGCGCGTGTCGGTCAGGAACTCGCCGTGATAGCCGATCAGGCCGCGGGACGGTACGTGGGCAATGATGCGGGTCTTGCCAGCACCTGCGGGGCGCATTTCGACTAACTCACCTTTGCGTGCGCCGGTGATCTTTTCGATCACCGAGCCGGAGTATTCATCATCCACGTCGATGGTGACTTCCTCAATGGGTTCCAGACGTTGCCCGTTTTCTTCGCGGAACAAAACCTGCGGACGCGAGATGCTGAGTTCGAAACCCTCACGGCGCATGTTCTCGATCAGAACACCCATCTGCAATTCGCCTCGGCCTGCGACCTCGAATGCCTCGCCGCCGGGCGTGTCGGTGATGCGGATCGCGACATTCGATTCGGCTTCTTTCATCAGGCGATCACGGATAACGCGTGACTGAACCTTCTTGCCATCCCGACCGGCCAACGGAGAATCGTTGATCCCAAAAGTAACGGTAATCGTCGGCGGGTCGATGGGTTGTGCAGGCAGGGCTTCTTCGACCTGCGGAGCAACAAGGGAATCTGCCACTGTGGCTTTGCTCATGCCTGCGATGGTGACGATGTCACCGGCTTCTGCCACGTCGATGGGCTGCTGTGCCAGTCCGCGGAATGCAAGTATTTTCGAAGCGCGGAAGTTTTCGATCACCGTTCCATCGCGGCTGAGCGCCTTGAGGTTGTCGCCTGCCTTAAGAGTGCCGCTTTCCACACGACCTGTTAGAATGCGGCCGATGAACGGATCGCTGCCCAAAGTTGTGGCCAGCATCCGGAACGGCTCGTCCTTGTGCTCGACCTGCTTGGGGGCAGGGACGTGATCGACGATCAGGTCAAACAGGGCGCTCAGGTCCTTGCGGGGGCCGTCCAGCTCCATGTCTGCCCAGCCCGAACGGCCCGAGGCGTACATCGCCGGAAAGTCCAACTGGTCGTCATCGGCACCGAGGTTTGCGAACAGGTCAAAGCATTCGTCCAGTGCGCGGTCAGGTTCCGCGTCCGGTTTGTCGACCTTGTTCAGAACCACGATTGGGCGCAGACCCAGCGCCAGGGCCTTGGAGGTCACGAACTTGGTCTGCGGCATCGGGCCTTCTGCGGCGTCAACCAGTAGGACAACTCCGTCGACCATGCTGAGAATGCGTTCCACTTCACCGCCGAAATCGGCGTGGCCGGGTGTGTCGACAATGTTGATGCGGGTGTCTTTCCACTCGACCGACGTTGCCTTGGCCAGAATGGTGATACCACGTTCGCGTTCCAGATCGTTGCTGTCCATGGCGCGTTCCGCCACGGACTGGTTTTCCCGGAACGCGCCGGATTGTTTGAGCAGCTCATCCACCAGGGTCGTCTTGCCGTGGTCAACGTGAGCGATGATTGCGATATTGCGCAGGTCCATGAGAGGTCAGCCTTTGAACGGGAAGTTGCCGCGCGCATAGCGCGGCGCGACAAAATATACCAGCCCTAACCGTGGATCAGTGACCAGCAGTCTTGGAAAAGAGGTGAATGATCAGGATTCCCGCCAATATCATGGTAAGGCCAAGTACCGCCGGCCAATCCAGTTTTTGACCGAAAACGATGAAACCGATCACGGCGATCAGAAAAATTCCCAGACCTGACCAGATCGCGTAGACAATGCCAACAGGCATGAATTTCAGCGTCAACGCCATGAAGTAGAAAGCGACTCCGTACCCCACGACCACAAGGACGGACGGCCAAAACCGCGTGAATTGTTGACTGGCCTGCAACGCGGTGGTGCCAATGGTTTCCGCAATAACGGCTAGCATCAGATACAGATACGCTTGGGGCATTTGAATCCTCAAATGGGGAAGACACATCGCGTTGAGCATGAAATTGAAGGTCTGAGCAAGGTAAATTTCCATCTCAACCAGGTAGAACGCCAGCCGAGGTCAGGTATACCTTACTGTTCTGAAAATCGAATTAGTGTAATGTTCTCAACATATTTTATCTTTTGTTAATGAGTATTGAGTGATGACGACATTTTCGAAATCCGTCATATTTGCTTCGGGTCTGATTGTGGTGATTGGGTGGCTTGCTGACGGGGGGTCCGTCGAAGTTGAAGCAGCCAACATGGTTCAACAGTTTGATGGTAGTAGTGTTTTTTAGCGCCGCGCAGAACTAAGCAGGGAAAAAGGAGCCTTCCGGCTCCTTTTTTCCTTTGTTGTCTAGTGATGAAGAGCCTCGCCGCTTTGGAAATACGCAGCCAGTTGCGGTTGCAGCCAATCCCAAAGCCGAGGAGACCCCGCTGCAATTGCAGGCTGAACTCGCGCCTCAAGCTGAGCATATGTTACCTTGTAATCGACCCATGACCCGCCACCGGTTTCCAGATTGGCGATAGGTGTCTGAAAACGGTCGACGGCTTTGGCGAACTTGGCGTCTGGGCTGTCTGCAGCTTCAAACTCTTGCCACAGCGTGGTGAAGCCCTTGCATTGAGTGTCAGGCAACAGACCAAACAACCGCTTGGCCGCCGCTTGTTCCTTGGCAGCTTGCGCCGCGTGATCGACCTGCCCGTGGATCGGGTTATCGCCGGCGTCGATTTCGACGATATCGTGCAGCAACAGCATCTGAATCACCCGATCAACACTGATCTTCTGAGGCGCGCTTTCAGACAGGACCCAGGCGTAGAGCATGATGTGCCACGAGTGTTCCGCCGAGTTTTCAAAACGATCACCCGCCATCAGCCGCGAGGCGCGGAGAACGGATTTTAGCTGATCGGCTTCAGTCAGAAAAGGCAACCGGGTCGTAAACGCATTGGCGCGCGTATCTGTGCCGGCCAGCAGGTTGATGGCATGCTCGTAGGCCAACGGAAAAACCTGTGCCAGATAGGCTGCACGGCCGCCTTCGAGATTTGAACGCGCTATGTCCACGTGGTCCGGATTGGGGTTAGGGGCACACAGAACCTGAAACAGTGGCTGACACCGGTCCAGTATCTTGGCAAACTGGGCGTCGGGGGACTGATCCTCCTCAAATTCACGCCAGAAAGCGTGGAGCGCATCAGCCTGATCCTTTGGCAAAAGCCCAAACAACTCCAAAGCTGCGGCTTGCTCAGCCTTGGCAACCGAAGCCCAATCGGTTTCAAGATGAATTGGGTGGTCGCCAACAACGATCTCAACCAGATCATGTAGCAAAAGCATACGGATGACCCGATCAATTGAGACATCCGACCCTGCCAACGGGGCCATGACCAGGGCCCACAAGGCCAGATGCCAGCTGTGCTCCGCAGAATTCTCGGGTCTCGACTGGTCAAGCAGGACATTTGCCCGCTCGACCATTTTCAGTTCGTCAGCCCGTTTCAGAAATGCGATTTGCACCGACAAACGGTCGGTCATTGTTTTTCGATGGCCTTCAGTTTGGCGCGATGCGCAGACAGGCGTTTGATCACAAACTGCCTAGCCTTCCGTTCAGCCAATCGAACACGAATTTCCGTCAGAAACGCTTCTTCCAGAGACTGAGATGCTGCCCCGAGCACTTCACCAACTTCGACAAAAAATCTGTCTTCGCCTGTCTCATCCATAACCTTCATCGTGTCTTCGGCCAGTTTGGCCGCAAGAGATGTGATGGTGTCGGACATTAGCGGGTGTTCTCGGTCAGGCGCCGTTTCACATAGTCACTGACCTCGGTGATCATCGTGTCCATGTGTCGATCCTGAAAAAAGTGATCGGCCCCCTCTACCTCGGTGTGGGTGATGGTGATTCCCTTTTGCTCGTGCAGCTTGTTCACCAGCGAGGTTGTGTCAGCCGGAGGCGCCACCCTGTCAGCCGTGCCATTGATGATCAGGCCGGAAGACGGGCAGGGGGCAAGGAATGAAAAATCGTACATGTTTGCAGGGGGCGATACACTGATGAATCCCGTGATTTCAGGGCGGCGCATCAGCAGTTGCATACCGATCCACGCACCGAACGAGAAACCTGCAACCCAGCAGTGCTTCGAATTGTTGTTCATCGATTGCAGGTAATCCAGCGCCGAGGCTGCATCGCTCAGCTCACCCACGCCCTGATCATATTCGCCCTGACTGCGACCGACACCGCGAAAGTTAAAGCGCAACACGGTGAAGCCCATGTTGTAAAAGGCGTAGTGCAGATTATAGACCACCTTGTTGTTCATGGTCCCGCCGAATTGAGGATGCGGGTGAAGCACGATGGCGATCGGTGCGTCTTTTTCCTTTTGCGGGTGGTAGCGGCCTTCCAGGCGGCCTTCGGGTCCGGGAAAAATCACCTCGGGCATGTGTGCTTTGGTCCTGTCTTTTTCGTACAGATGCCCGGACATACTTGACGATAATCGTCGGGCACCTTAGAACGGTTCTAATTACATTGCATGGCGCTTTTTTACGCTGCCAGTCGGAGATACGCACTGGCAGCGTCGGCGTCAATGATTTCGCGCAAATCCTGCTGAGAGGAGACATGGAATGAAGCTGTCGACCAAGGGGCGTTACGCAATGGTCGCTCTGGCGGATATAGCGCTTCATCCGACAGAAAGCTTGGTGACGCTTGGGGAAATCTCCGAGAGGCAGGACATCTCGTTACCGTATCTCGAGCAGCTCTTTGTCAAACTGCGTCGGGCGGACTTGGTGTCTTCCGTTCGCGGACCCGGTGGCGGGTACCGACTGGCTCGCCCTGCGTCTGAAATTCGCGTTGTCGAGATACTGGCGGCCGTAGACGAAACCGTTGATGCCCTGCAAAAAGGGGCAGGAGCGTCCGGAGCTTCATCCGGCAGTCGCGCGCAATCGTTGACCAATCGGCTTTGGGAAAGTCTCAGCGCACATGTCTATGTGTTCCTGCATCAAACCCGCTTGTCGGATGTGATCAAGAACGACCTCGCCCCGTGCCCGGCCGTTCCGAACCTGTTTTCTGTTGTAGATGAATGAACTGAACAGGCGAGGTAAGAAATGAAGTCTGCCGGCAAAAAGATGTATCTATGAAACGTGTTTATCTGGATCACAACGCAACAACGCCGCTGCGTCCAGAAGCGAGGGACGCGATGATTGCGGCCATGGATGTCTGTGGCAACCCCTCGTCGGTTCATGCGGAAGGTCGTGCCGCCAAAGCTCTGATCGAACGTGCTCGGGCTCAGGTTGCATCGGCCTTTGGGGCGGATGGAGCGGATATTGTTTTTACATCTGGTTCAACCGAAGGTGCGGCGCTGACATTGTCGAGGCGCCAATTGCACGGTGCAGCGATTGAGCATGACGCGGTAAGAGCTTGGATCAAAGAGGATCTTTCGGTTTCTGAGTTCGGAGACGTGCAGGTGGCCGCACCTGAAATGTCGACATTGCAACTGGCAAACTCAGAGACAGGGATTGTTCAAACACTGCCGTCCGGTCTGGCCGTGACAGACGCCACACAGGCTTTTGGCAAGCTGCCCCTCGCGTTCAACTGGATGAGTGCGCAGATGGCCTTGGTTTCCGCCCATAAGCTGGGCGGCCCAAAAGGTGTCGGTGCCGTTGTGATGAAGCGAGGAACAGATCTGGCGGCGCAGATCAAGGGGGGCGGCCAGGAAATGGGCCGCAGGTCTGGGACCGAAAATGTCATTGGTATTGTGGGGTTCGGCGCGGCAGCTGAAGCTGCAGCACGGGATCTGGCCGATGGCGTTTGGGAGCAGGTCGAAGAATTTAGAAATATTCTAGAAAACGCTCTTGAGGCCGCTGTAAAATCACCTATTTTTGTCGGGAAAGGGCGGCGACGCCTGCCGAACACCCTGTGTTTTGCTGCGCCCGGTTGGAAGGGTGAAACCCAGGTCATGCAGATGGACCTGTCGGGTTTTGCCGTCAGTGCGGGCTCTGCCTGTTCCAGTGGCAAGGTTCGTGCCAGCGCGGTGCTTACCGCAATGGGTTTTGACGAGGAGACAGCCAGCAGCGCAATCCGCGTGTCGCTGGGACCTCGGACAACGGAAGAAGATGTGCTGCGTTTCGCCGAGACGTGGCTTGAGAAAGAGAAAAAGCATCGCGCGCGAGCTGCGTGATCTGACGGAGGGTAAGTCATGGCCGCTTTGGACCAGACCCAGGTTAAAGAAGGTGTCGATCAGGAAACCGTTGATGCGGTGCGCGAGGCCGGAACCTACAAATACGGCTGGGACACTGACATTGAGATGGAGTACGCGCCGAAAGGTGTGAACCCGGACATCGTCCGTCTGATCTCGGAAAAGAATGAAGAACCGGAATGGATGACCGAATGGCGTCTGGCCGCGTTTGAACGCTGGACCAAGATGGAAGAACCAAACTGGGCCATGGTCACCTATCCCAAAATCGATTTTCAGAACCAGTATTACTATGCCCGTCCGAAATCGATGGAAGAGAAGCCAAAATCCTTGGATGAGGTCGACCCCAAGCTGTTGGCCACATACGAAAAGCTGGGTATCCCGCTGAAAGAACAGATGATTTTGGCCGGTGTCGAAGGTGCTGAAGACGCCCCGGCTGAGGGCCGCAAGGTTGCTGTCGACGCGGTGTTTGATTCCGTTTCGGTTGGCACGACCTTTCAGGCCGAACTGAAAAAGGCCGGCGTGATCTTCTGTTCGATTTCAGAAGCGATCAAGGAACATCCTGAACTGGTCAAGAAGTATCTGGGCACTGTAGTTCCGGTGTCGGACAATTTTTATGCGACACTGAACTCGGCCGTGTTTTCGGATGGGTCATTCGTATACATCCCGCCAGGTGTTCGTTGTCCGATGGAGCTGAGCACATATTTCCGTATCAACGCGGAAAACACAGGCCAGTTCGAACGCACGCTGATCATCGCTGACAAAGGCTCTTACGTCTCTTATCTGGAAGGCTGTACCGCACCTCAGCGCGACACCGCTCAGTTGCATGCAGCCGTGGTTGAAATCATTCTGGAAGAAGACGCCGAGGTAAAATACTCGACCGTTCAGAACTGGTTCCCCGGGGATGAGAACGGCAAGGGCGGCATCTACAACTTCGTGACCAAACGTGCCGACTGCCGTGGCGATCGATCCAAGGTGATGTGGACGCAGGTCGAAACGGGTTCGGCCGTGACATGGAAATACCCGTCGTGCATTCTGCGGGGCGAAGAAAGCCAAGGAGAGTTTTACTCGATCGCAATTGCCAACAATTACCAGCAGGCAGATACCGGCACCAAGATGGTTCATCTGGGCAAGAACACCAAGTCGCGCATCGTGTCCAAGGGCATCAGCGCGGGCAAGGCACAGAACACGTATCGCGGTCTGGTTTCGATGCATCCGAAAGCCAAGGACAGCCGGAACTATACCCAATGCGACAGCTTGCTAATTGGCGACAAATGCGGGGCACATACGGTTCCGTATATCGAGGTCAAGAATAACTCATCGCGGGTTGAGCATGAGGCGACGACATCCAAGGTGGATGACGATCAGCTGTTCTACTGTCGTCAGCGCGGCATGGACGAAGAAGAGGCCGTGGCCTTGGTGGTCAACGGCTTCTGCAAAGACGTTTTGCAAGCACTGCCGATGGAGTTCGCCATGGAAGCGCAGCAACTTGTGGCAATCTCGCTGGAAGGGTCGGTCGGCTGATGACGCGGGCGTCACGAAACGGCATCCGGAAAGAAGACGTGCTGACCTGGCTGGGGTACGCATTGCCGGTTCTTGGCGGTCTGCTTGGCATGGCTTACGTCAACATCAACCACATGGAATTCATCAACCCGGTTTGGGCGGTTGGCGGAGGGGCGATCCTGGGCTGGATCGCCGCGAGGTTGATCCGCAAGTTTCTGGGATAAGAAGGTTTCGGGGCCAGAGTGCCCCTTGCGATACGCAAAAGGATAAAAAATGCTGGAAATCAAGAATCTGCACGTAAAGCTTGAAGAAGAAGACAAGCAGATCTTAAAGGGTGTGGACCTGACGGTTGAGGCCGGCAAGGTACACGCAATCATGGGGCCGAACGGGTCAGGCAAGTCAACACTCAGCTACGTGTTGTCGGGTCGCGACGGGTACGAAGTGACCGAGGGTTCTGCCACGCTGGTCGGTAATGACCTACTGGAGATGGAACCGGAAGAACGTGCTGCGGCCGGCGTTTTCCTTGCGTTCCAGTACCCGGTCGAAATTCCGGGCGTGGGAAACATGACGTTCCTGCGCACCGCTGTGAATGCGCAACGCAAGGCGCGCGGTGAGGACGAACTGTCCGCTGCGGATTTCCTCAAGGAAGTGCGTGCCAAAGCCAAGACGCTGAAGATCGACGCGGATATGCTCAAGCGTCCGGTCAATGTTGGTTTCTCGGGTGGTGAGAAAAAGCGCAATGAAATCCTGCAGATGGCAATGCTGGAACCCAAGATGTGCATCATGGACGAAACCGACTCGGGTCTGGATGTGGACGCGATGAAACTCGTCGCTGAAGGCGTGAATGCGTTGCGCGATGAAAGTCGTGGGTTCCTGGTCATTACGCATTATCAGCGCCTGCTGGATCACATCAAACCTGACGTTGTTCACATCATGGCCGATGGCCGCATTGTCAAAACCGGTGGCCCTGATCTGGCGCTTGAGGTTGAAAACAACGGTTATGCCGACATTCTTGCCGAGGTGAACTGATGGCCTTGCCCGAAGTCAAACAATCCGCAACCGAGGCACGGCTGTCTGCTCTGACCATGCCTGACGCGGGATGTACCCGCGCCGCGCGCGAAGACGCGCTGGCCCGTGTTCTGGAAACCGGTCTGCCTGGGCGGCGTGACGAATACTGGAAGTACACTCAACCGGATACGCTGGTCTCACCAGACGCAACCCCGGCTGCGGTGTTTGCTGATGACGAGCCGTTGATGTTCAGCGAACTCGACCGGCTGAACATCGTCTTTGTGGACGGTGAATTCAGCGCCGAAGAGTCGGACGACCTATCGCTGGAAGGCGTGACCATTGATCGACTTGAGGACATCTGCTGCAAGGACATTCATTGGGCGAAAGACCTGTATGGCGTACTTGAAACGCGCGGTCAGTCCCCGGTCCAGCGCCCCTTGGCGGCACTGAATACGGCCTTTGCATCAGATGGCGTGGCGATTCACGTTACTGGCAAACCGTCCAAACCGATCAACCTGATCTATCGTCATGCGTCGCCGACCTCTGATGCGATCCTGCACCATATCGTTCGCGTGGAAAGCGACGCCGAGGCGACCATTCTGGAAACCGGCCCGGCGGCGTCACGCTTCAACAAATGCATGGAGATCGACATTGCTGACAAGGGCACGCTGCACCATGTGCGCGCGCAGGGCAGGGATCATGAGCGTCGCGCTGCGACCCATTTATTTACCCGACTGGGCACGGAGTCGGTCTACAAGTCCTTCACACTGACTGTGAATGGCGTGCTGACCCGCAATGAGCAGATTGTCGAGCTGACCGGCGATGACGCCATTGCGCATGTCGCTGGGGCATGCGTTGGTGATGGCGACTTCCACCATGATGACACGGTTTTCATCACCCATGACGCGGTGAATTGCGAAAGCCGCCAGGTTTTCAAGAAAGTGCTGCGCAACGGGGCGACCGGTGTGTTTCAGGGCAAGATCCTTGTGAAGGAAGGTGCCCAGAAGACTGACGGTTATCAGATCAGCCAATCGCTGCTTCTGGACGGTGACAGCCAGTTCCTCGCCAAGCCTGAACTTGAGATCTACGCCGATGATGTGGCGTGTTCGCACGGTTCGACCTCGGGTGCGATCGACGAAACCGCGCTGTTCTATCTGCGGTCCCGTGGTGTTCCGACCAAAGACGCGACCAACATGCTGACATTGGCTTTCCTGGCCGAAGCGGTGGATGAGATCGAAGACAGCGCTCTGGCGGAAGAGATCGTAAGCCGTCTGGAAGGGTGGCTGGCGCGTCGTAGTTGATGGCCGTTTCGTCAGACATACTGGCCACATACCGGGGGCCGGGGCGCGTGGTGCGTCGGCTTCTTGAAATGGGTCAGCGGGAAGACAGGGCGCTGGTGTTTGTCATGGCCTTTTGCGTGGTGGCCTTTGTCGCGCAATTGCCCAGCCTTGCCCGAAAAGCGCACTTGGAAGGGCTTGAGCTAAATATGCTGATGGGCGGGGCCTTGCTGGGCACTGTCATCATCCTGCCGCTGTTCTTCTACGCGCTGGCTTTTGCATCTTTTGGAGCCGCCCGTTTGGTCGGAGGGCGCGGAACAGCTTACGGAGCCCGTCTTGCGTTGTTCTGGGCACTGCTGTCATCAACCCCTCTGGTTCTGTTGAATGGTCTGGTCGCCGGGTTCATCGGACCGGGGCCGGCATTGACTCTGGTCGGTTTGATCTGGCTCGGGGTGTTTTTCTGGTTCTGGCTGGCAGGTTTCAGACAAGCGCAAAGGCAAGCAGAATGAACGTTGTTAACCTTGCCGTTCAAACTGTGATCAATCCGGCCGTGGTCGCCCGGCAGTTGTTGGATATCCGCCTCGGGCGCGAGGTTCTTTGGTTGGCGTTTTTCCTGGCGGTTGTTCTGAGTTGCCTAGTGCAGGTTGGGAGGCTTCAGTTTCTGCCGCTCCAGGAGGGGGAACTGGCGCCAGTATCAGAGTCAGTCGGTCTTTACCTGATACGTTCGGCTGCCTTGTTGCTTGTCAGCATTCTGGCGTTTTTGTTTGCAGGGCGCTTACTTGGCGGCGTCGCGACGTTTAATGGCATCATGACACTGATTGTCTGGCTGCAATACCTTCAGATCGTTGCGATGCTCATCACTCTTGTTTTGGCGATGGTCCTTCCGTTCTTGATGCTGATGTTTTCTCTCGCAACGTTTGTTCTGAGCCTTTACGTCACGCTCCATTTCCTGAATGAAGCCCATAAATTCGGATCGCTCTGGAAAGCATTTGGAGTCATCTTGTTGGCCGGCGTGGTTGCCGTGCCCTTTGTACTCGCATTGATGCCCAACGCCCCGGTATTATAGGGAAAAGAAAACCATGTATGACGTAGAAAAAATCCGTGCAGACTTTCCAATCCTGGCGCGTGAAGTGAACGGCAAGCCGCTGACCTATCTGGACAATGGGGCCTCGGCGCAAAAGCCTCAAATTGTCATCGATGCGGTGACACGGGCCTATGCCGAGGAATACTCGAACGTTCACCGCGGACTGCATTTCCTGTCGAATCTGGCAACCGAGAAGTACGAATCCGTCCGCGGCATCATCGCCCGGTTCCTTGGGGTATCGAACGAGGATGAGATTGTTTTGAATTCAGGAACGACCGAAGGGATCAATCTTGTTGCATATGGCTGGGCCATGCCGCGCCTGGAAGCCGGGGATGAGATCGTTCTGAGCGTCATGGAGCATCACGCCAACATCGTGCCCTGGCATTTTCTGCGCGAGCGGCAGGGCGTCGTTCTGAAGTGGGTGGATGTCGACGCCGACGGAGGACTGGATCCCCAGGCGGTGATCGATGCAATCGGCCCGAAAACCAAACTTGTGGCCGTGACGCAATGTTCCAATGTGCTGGGAACTGTCGTGGATGTCAAAGCCATCACCGAAGGTGCGCATGCCAAGGGCGTTCCGGTTCTGGTTGATGGCAGTCAGGGCGCGGTGCATATGCCGGTGAACGTTCAGGACATCGGTTGCGACTTTTACGCCATTACCGGCCACAAGCTGTATGGCCCGTCGGGGTCGGGTGCGATCTACATCAAGTCCGAACGCATGGCCGAGATGCGCCCCTTTGTCGGTGGCGGTGACATGATTAAAGAGGTCAGCAAGGATCAGGTGATCTACAACGATCCGCCTATGAAGTTCGAGGCCGGAACACCCGGCATTGTCCAAACCATCGGCCTGGGTGTTGCGCTGGAGTACATGATGGTTTTGGGAATGGACAACATTGCTGCCCATGAATCCGGCCTGCGGGACTATGCCATGCAGCGCCTGAACGGTCTTAACTGGCTTCAGGTTCAGGGCACGCGGCCAGACAAGGCAGCCATCTTCAGCTTTACGCTGGATGGGGCCGGCCATGCGCATGATGTATCCACCATTCTGGACAAAAAAGGTGTTGCCGTCCGCGCCGGTCATCACTGCGCAGGCCCGCTTATGGATCATCTGGGCGTCACGGCGACCTGTCGTGCCAGCTTCGGTCTGTATAACACGACGGATGAGGTCGATACGCTGATCGAAGCGCTTGAATTGGCGCATGATCTCTTCGCCTGATTTTGGTTTCAAAGAGGGTGCAACAATCACGATTTTCAGTTGCACCCGGATTGGAACAAGGTTAGCTAACGGCCAAGGCACCTGTAGCTCAGCTGGATAGAGCGCTGCCCTCCGAAGGCAGAGGCCAGAGGTTCGAATCCTCTCAGGTGCGCCACCATCGCTATATTTCTAAGGTTTATTGGGAAAAACAGCCGCTTCTGTACCACTTTTGCAGGAGTGAAAGTACCACATGGCTATCGTGATGAAGATCAAATATCTCGACAAACTCAAGGAAGGCTTCAGGTTCAAGCGCAGGTTCCCCAAGGACGTTGCGCAGGTCACCGGAAGAGAGTTTTTTCAGGCTCGGTTCGCAGTGAAGGAAGAGGGGCCTGCTCTGCTCCGTGAACATGCCGCCTTACTGAAGGAATTTGAGGATACCGTCAGGGCCGCCAGAAGGCAGGCCACAGGGTCGGAAGAAGTGCCACCTAGAGAGAGATGGTATCGTGCCCTCACAGAAGCTGAGAGGCTTGTCGATGAACTGCCTGATGAAGACCTCAGGGACGTCCTAGCAGATGAGATGCACAAGCTAGGGTCTGACCCCATGCTGCTCAAAGCCATCCGTGACCCTGAGGCTAAACCACCAGCGCTAACACTAGCCGACGCTAAGGCTCTCTATGAGACCGAGAAGGTGAGGGGGAAGAGGTCTGCCCAGCAACAGCTAGATCGAACCTGTAGACGTATTGAGGATGTACTGGGTCCGCTTGATCAAATGAAGCTGGTCGCGTTGAAGAGGGAACAGGCCCGCCACCTTCGCGACGAGATGCTCAAGATGACCACCACATCAGGTAAGCTACTGTCCCCCTCATCGGTGAAGAGGGAATTGCGGATTGTATCTGCCATGGTCAACGTCGGTATTCGTGAGTTCGATCTGACCAACCAAGCAAGCAACCCTTTCCAAGGTCTTGAGGTTCACCAAGGTGAAACCCTTGAGGCGGATAAAAGGTTGCCTCTGAGCATGGACCAGATGGAGGCAATGAGTGTCAGGCTTAGGGACCACGCTCGGTCACCTGATCTACATCTGATCTGGGACATACTCATCGACACTGGTTGCAGGCTTGCTGAGATAACTGGTCTCACTATGGACGATGTCCATCTTGATGAGGTCATCCCTCACATCGCCATCAGGCCCAACTCCATCCGGTCCATTAAGACCAAAGTATCAATCCGTGGGGTGCCTCTAAAAGGCCGCGCTCTGAGGGCCATGCAGAAGGCCGTAGAGGGCCGCAAGGGTGCTGCTAGTGATGACCCTCTATTCCCTGCTTATGGGCGTCCAAGAGGGGCTGACAGTGCGTCTCAGATATTGATCAAACACCTAAGGACCATCACCCCCGATAGCAGGCTGACTGTTCACTCTACACGCCACGCCATGAAGGACAGGCTCAGGCTTGCGGGTGTTGACCCAGTCGTTCAAAAGTTCGCACTGGGTCATGCTGTGGCAGGTGTAGGTGAGACTTACGGTGGGCCTGAAGCTAGGCTTAAGTTGGTCTCAGAAGCCTTTGATAGTGTGAACGAACCCCACCGGACCATAGGGTCGTAGACCACGGGGTCTGTCTTGTCGATCTGGTCCCAGACTTTCCACCATCGGGACCAGTTCCTTAGCTCATTCTTGATCGGTTGTTTGTGAAACCTCTGCGCTCTGCCCACAGGGGTGCCCCCGAAGGTGCTGATAGTAACCCACTCGAAGGGCACCTTACGGCCCGCATCAGGTGTGCCCCTCAGTGTCTCTGCCAGTTCTTCCATGTTGTCCCTTGTCATCTGCTTGGTCTGGGCTGCCGTAGACGCGCTGAACGCGCCTCAGGTCATCCTCAGGGAAGGTGTAGGTAGTCTGGACGGTGACACTGCCACCGCCCACATCAACCACCCTGCGGTTCGCGTATGGGTGCCTGCGTCGTTTAGTCAAAGTCGACCCCGCTCAGAGAGATCAGGTCCTGCCTTACTGCAACCTGAAAGGGGACCTTGCCAATCTCAGGCAGGTTCAACAGGAGGCCCCCTCTACCGTCAGGTGTGGTCTCAATGCCCGCTGCACTACACGCATCCAGCACATCTTCCTGCGCAAAGACGTCCATCCGTTCAGCAAAGCGATCTGCCAGTTCATTCAGCGCTGTGGTGTCGTTTGATGTCATCAATTCACGGGCTGCTTGTTGCGCCAGTTCAGAACCCTCAGCAGTGCCGATGAATGCCTCTAGGGCGTCAGCGTCAATACTGCCTACGCGGTCCCCGATGTGGTCCAGTGCCACCTCCTGCATACCATAGGCCATGGTCTCGATATGCTCCTGCACGGCACTTGGCTCGACGCCCATTTCGGACGCTGCCCTCTCGGTGATATAGTCAGGCACTTCACCCAAGTTGATCAGTCCATCCACGATCTGAGCTTGCGTCCCCGGTGCCGCTGCAGAGATAGCGTCAAAGGCTTGCTCAGTCGCCTCATCAGTGACGAAACCACCCGCAGACGCACCTGAGGCCGTACCCTCAATTACGCCTTCCTGAGTACCTTTCAGGGCCTCTGAAGGTTGTCCTTGGGGTGCTGCTTGTGGGTTCGTTGAAACTGCGAAACCCGCCGCATCAGTAAAAGACCCATCGGTCTTACGGTGGACCCATCCGAGGCCCACCGCAGTGTTCAGGTCCGTCCGCATACCCGAGCCATTAGGGTCAGCGATAGTGTCGGTCCCTTGCAATGGGCGAGAGTGGATAGCGCCACCGCCAGCGTCCAGCACGGAACCCAGTCCGCCAGAAGTCCGTTCTACGTTGTTGAATGCGTTGTGTTCTCCGTCCAGCGCACCCGGTCCGGCTGAGATATCCAATGCATTGTTGCCTTCACTCAGGTTCGACGAGGTGTCTGCCTGTGTTTCGCCATTTGCTGTGTACCAAGTCATGATTTGGTTGTCCTTTAAGTTCGTTGTGTGTGTGTGTTCATTTGCGGTCGGTCATGGCGATCAGGCCAAGCTCGACCAAGAAGGAAAGCGCTTCACTTTGGGAGACTTCACGTTCCATCTGTTTCGTCATGCGTTCCCGCACGGTGTTGACCGTAGCCACCACTTCAGGGCGCACTCTCATGCTTGCCCAGTGGTCCGGTCGGTCAGCCCAAGGGGCGAGTTGTCGGTCAATCCTTTCGTGTCCTAGGCGGATACGAGCGGTCGATCTGAGGCGTTTCGTAAACGCTCTCCGTTTCTCATAGCCAATGCGACGCAGTCGTTTATCAGCCACGCGATTACAGGATGAGTGTTCCATGGTCTTTCTCCAAAATTTCTTGGGCTGTGTCCCGATCAATCATCCAATCACCGGAAGGCATTACACCCTCAGCAATCATCGACATCTTGGCCTTAACCATCCTTCGCACTGCGCTCGGTGATACGCCTGCCGTCCGCGCTATTTGGTGGCGTGAGTTCGGCTTCTTACTCAGCACGAGCAGCCATGCCGCCTGCACCTGCATCTGCTTCTCAAGTGTCATCTTGTTCATTCCTTTTGTCGTTCTTCTCTGTGTCGACGAGTGAAAAGGGCGAGACTTTCGGACCATATACCAATGGTACACCCTACGGCCCCTTCACCTTCGCCAAGTGGTTGTTTTTATTGAGATCAGGTTTTCTGAAAGGCCCTTTACCTGTACCATTTGGGGACAGCTAAAATCCCCCTTGGCACCCCTGAAGGTACACCTCAGGCGGCTTCTATTGGGGCTATTCTTGGGGTTCAGAAATCTTCATCACCATCGCCTATCAAGGCGCTAGGTTGTTCGTCATCGGTTGCCCCAAGCCAATCCATGACCTTGTGCATTCGGTTCTCACCTACAGTGGCCTGAATGACCTCCGCTAGAAGCTCATCATCATACCAGCATTCACGCCTTAGGTTGCTGCGAAGTTGGCTAGAGGCCCTCGCAATGAACTTACTTCTGGCCTCACCTTCAAGGACCCTTCCGGTTCCTCTAGCAGGTGGGCCATCAAGCTCAGCGTTGATCTCTTCAAGCGTCATGTCGACTTGCTGGATGAACTCCATTTGCAGCTTCCATGTCGATTTAGGTGTCTCCGTGAGTTCCCCTGAAGTGTGTCTTAGGAAGACCTTACGCATCCGCGCTACTGTGGTCGTCCCGACACCTGTCTCGGTGGCAATCTGGTTCTTGGATAGGTCGGTCAATCTCACCAACTTCCAAGCCGCATTGGTACGCTCTGTCTTGGACAGTCCGGCTTGTTTTTGCTTGTTATCCCTGACGGTCGCGATCAGGGCCTCAGTCAGTCCCCCAGTGATCACTTCGCATTCTATCTCAGCGGTGCATCTGGACCCCTTACGGCTCGGCTTGAAGGTTCTCCTGAAGGCGGCCAGACGGTGGTGTCCGTCCACCACGATGTAGTCCATGCCATCATGCCAGACTTTGATCGGGGGAGGTGGGCTGTGGGTCTTGGGGTCTCTCTTCCACGCTGTCCACGCGCGGGCGAGTTCATCCACATTGTCGTGGTTTAGTAGGACGAAACGGACATTGAACCTGTCATCCTGCTTGATCTGGTCTGCCTGTATTTTCACAGTCGGCGGGCTGTTATTCTGGTTCATGCTTGAACTCCTGCATTCTGCTCGGACCCCTTGGTCTCGTTAGCTTGTAAGGCTGTGTGCAAAGTGTGTTTTCAATTGATCACGCCCCAATGCAGGGACGCGATAAAATGATTTGACGGGACCAAGCCCCGCCAGATCACAACAACAAAAAGAAGAAACACACGGTCCTAGTTTGTTGTGGTGGCAGGCATCCCGCACACATGGGACACCCGCCATCCAGATGGAATTCCTAGACGATGGCGTGAGCCACCATGCTGATCTCCATCACTTCCACGACAGGGAGAACCAATCCCCGTCGATCTCGAAAACTTGTATTGTGCAATAGTGGGGGTAGTTCGGCCTCTGGCGTCACTTAAGTCACCGCTTCAGGTCCCCCCAAGCCAACTAAACAAGGGACCTGCGGGTTACATATCCGCCTTTTAGGCCACCTCTTTCGCCAGCCTGTAGACGGTCGCTCTGCTGACCTCAAAGTCCTTCGCTATCTGGGTCGGCTTATCGCCTCTCTGGAACGCTTCACGAATAGCTGCTGCTTTGTCCTTATCCATGGCAGGGCGTCCTTTGAACTTCCCATCAGCCTTGGCCTTAGCAATCCCTTCACGCTGTCTCTCAAGCATCACCTCACGCTCAAACTGAGCAACAGCCCCAAGGATGGTCTCAAGCATCTGCGCGGTGGCACTGTCGTTCATCATGGGCATATTCATGATATGCAGACCAACGCCCTTGTCCGAAAGCCTCCTGCGGATGTCGATGAGGTCAGGGACCGAACGCGCCAGACGGTCCAGCTTGGTGACCACCAGAGTGTCCCCTTCACGGGCAAAGTCTATGGCAGCCTCAAGCTGGTCTCGCTGCTTAACGCTGCTCACCTGCTCAGCGAACATCTTTTCACATCCATGGTCTTTCAACTCGCGCTGCTGGGCCTCAAAGCCTGCGATCTGGTCTGCTGTGGACGTCCGTGCGTAGCCGATGAGCATGTGTCTGTCTCCGAGAGTGTATCATTTACCTTGTAGGGTTAAGTAAGTAAGTGTATTTTTAATGTCAATCACACTTAAATGAGACAGTATCTGAGGGGTTGGCACTTGTCTTGTTACACTCCGGTCAAATGAGACGCAGATGTTCAGGCAACCTTTCGGTTGTTCGTAAAGGTCATAGCGTATCGTCCAACATCAACGAATTTCTCGACGGGTCCCTCACGGGTCACCGAAAGGTTGCCCGAACGAGTTTTACGTTCGACGAGCAAGTCAAATTGACCAAAGCGAATATCGATGATTTTCATTGGTCATTACAATTTACTAAATGATGCGCACCGAGCACCGATGCGGTGCATCCGTAACATGGTGCGGCGCCAAATGAACTTCAACCAATTGTAAAATATATATAAAAGATAGCTTCCCGCAGGTAGAAAAAGGCTGTTCTGAAGTGACCCCCAACGGGGGTATCGCTTGGCAGATTATTCTATCTCTGGCACTCAGATTTTTTTGCCAGAATACCCGACGCCCTCTGTCGGTGAAGACCAATGGAGTGGTTGTTCAAGATGGTGGAGAGAAACACAGAACCCTAAGGCATCATCTTTAGTGGAGGAACATGATGGCGATGGTCTTCATGATAACTATCATCCTAAGGGGTACCCTAAGGCATAGATAGGTGATGACTGAATATGATGGTCTGCATCTTCATGCTTACTCAGACCACACCTTGAGGTACACCCTATATAAGTATTAAGGGGAGCCTAGGGCTATAGTTGGGGTGAATTGTAAGCTGTTGAAACTAAGTGGTTATATTTGATGTCAGATCGCTGCAATAAGGGGTCTCGCAGTGGGGAGCAACCATGTTCATCCTTCCGTTATAGCCACCAAATGTAGTGACCCCTAGCCTCGCTGCTTGGCGTAGCTCTGAGCTCCACCTAGCGGCTCACAAGAAGCGGTGTAGATCACGAAAGGGTATCAGCCCCGAGAGACTTGAGGCGTCCCTGAGGGCACTGTGACGCTGTACCGGACGGAGCTAGTAAGGTAGTGTCAGGATCCACTGAGAAAAATGCTGGTGATGACGGTAGTGGGTGCCCATAGCTTGTAATGAATGATGGAGTTGGGGTTAGTATCTCAGGAAGCCGAAGTATATTGCCATACGGTTTGTCACAATTTTCTTGATCAGTTTCATGCACAGGTGGCAGTTTACTCTCGTTGTACCCAGTTAGTTTACTCACACCCACTAAGGAATTGTTCATGAAACCTAGATTTCACGTTTGTGCTTTGATTGGTTTGCTTGGTGCTGCCCCTGTTCAAGTTCAGGCACAAGAATGCTCAACCATTGAAGACAGTACAGATCGGCTTGAGTGTTTCGACAAAGTATCAAAGACAATCTCGACCGAGCCAGTGCGCCCTGACGGTAACGACTATATGGCCATTACCTCCATATTCTTCGATGATGGGTCAACTGGCAACAATCCAATGCACTTGCAAATGGTCCCCAGCAATTGCGTCGTTGAATGGCACCTTTATTCCAATGCACTAGGCACGACCAACCTAAACGAGATTGACTTGTCAATTGTCGATTTGGAACAGATTGAAGTAGATAGGCAGAAAGTTCAGTTGACCTCCAAACGTGGACATACTTTCCTCAACCGTTTCCACAATGGGCAAAACTGGAGCGAAACTAGAGATAGATACACAAACATCTACATCGGACATCCGGCCGACGTCGATGAAGGTGTTATATTAATCAAGAAGTACGTCGCATTCTGCAACCAAAACAAGGAGTAAGCTGGGTTCAAGGCTTATTTGCATCCGATTAATAGAGGCGTTAAGGCGTGTACCCTCATCCGTTGTTGGGTGTTCGACCACTTCCTTCAGCTTCGGCATCATCCTTCATCGGCATCGTTAGGTACATCACGGATGGCAGTCACAGATGCCTTCTTGGTCTTACCGATTACGAGGATTTCACGGATGGATGAGCAGGCATCAAATGTGCGGCGCTCCGCACTTTTCGTCCGAGCTAACCGCATGTATTCAGAGGCCCTCAGTAGGCAAATGTGCAATTTTGTTCGACCCACAGCTTGAACTGCCCGTGCTCCAACTCAGCCTTGACAGCAATCAGTTCCGCATCAATTGCCGCCGTTAAGTCCTTGGCAGTGCAACTAAAATACGAAATCTCAAGGTGCATCTGATTGACAGAGTGCTTGCATCTACTGAGTTACGTGTTTTGTATGACCGGCGCACAAGGATGTAAGATATGACTGAAGTAGTTTACGATAATCCAAATATTTTTGAAGCAGATCATTCGTTTACAGAGATTGATAGCAATAAATGTCCGCCAATTTCGGTTAGATGCCCTCATTGCAAGCACGTCGGTACATTCCAAACAGTGACGCGCGGAATTTCTTGGCAAAAAAAGGGTTACTGGATATCCACAAATTCGGACGGTAAACGTCAGCGAAATGGGGTGACCCAAACTCTTAATGGCGCTATCAGAATTTGCCCAAACATTAAGTGCAGACGTATAGTCTTTTCCGTGTCAGTTATTCATGGTGGGAGCCGAATATTTCCTCCTGAGCTTTTAGATTTCGACGGACAAAATTTAAAAAATAACCTCTTAGAGACACTAGAAGAAGCAATCTCATGCCACTCAGTAGGCGCATATCGTGCATCCGCAATGATGGTTCGCCGCCTGCTTGAGGAGATTTGTGAAGATAGTAATGCTAAAGGGCGGAACCTACATGATCGTCTTGAAGCGCTGAAGACAAAAGTGATTTTACCGGACGAGCTATTTGAAGCGATGACGGAGTTAAAGGCGCTTGGTAACGATGCGGCTCACATAACAGCAAAAAGCTATACTGATATAGGCAAAAATGAAGCCGAGATTTCGATTGAACTTGCGAAAGAAATTCTAAAGGCGCGGTACCAACTTACGGCGTTGGTTGATCGCTTGCGTGGTCGAAAGGGAAAAACCACCAAATCGAGTGAAGAGCCCCAATAGAAAGGGGCTATTCAGATGATGTTCCAGTGACGGTATTTGCCATCGCCCCAATTTATCTTCTTGACACATTCTGTACCACATGAGTACCACTTGCGTCACACTTTGCGGCTGGCTTATTTAACAAAATTAGAGGTTTAGAGATGGTTTGATTTGCACGAGAGCCATCTCAGGTGCGCCAAAAATCAATCACATTTTTAAATGATCTCGGCAGAATAGCTGTGAGGGCGAGAAACTCATTTCAGCTCAGATTCCTTTGACTTCATTTTGGTTCCGTTCAACTTTGGTACCATCAGTTCGCCCGCAACCACTTGAGTTCGGACGGTTTTCAGGAACAATCGGGTGTGATTTCGGGGCCTTGTGGAGTTCCACGACGTTTCTCCTCCTTTGAGTTGCTGTCAAAAGGGAGGTTTCAACGTCGACGAACCTTTAGGTTTCAGTGTTGTGCCTTCTTCCCATGTTTGAGAATGGTCGTGCACCCAACTCAGTGCTCAAGTCTTTCCCTGTTCAATCGCGTCTCATCTTGTTGAACCGGTCTGCAAAGAAGTCAATCAAGGTGCGAATGCGTTGCGGTAGAAATGTCGTTTCAGGGCGCAGAAGGAACACACCACCACCAGCATCCGGACATGCGTATTCCTTCAGCAATGGAAGAAGGCGTCCCTTGTTGATATCGCTCGCGGTGAGGAACTCAGGCAGCCATGCAATGCCGCGCCCCGATATACACGCCGCATGGAGCGCTTCCAGGTTGTTGCATGAAAAGCCCGATCCAAGCCGCGCGTTTCCGCCCTGTGGCTGAGCAAATCCCCAATCTGAAAGCTGCCTTTCCTGCCCCAGACGCAGACATCTGTGGATCGTGAGATCCTCGGGCTTTCCGGGACTGCCGTGTTGTTCAATATAGGAAGGCGCCGCACACAGAATGCGTGGGTTGTTCATAAGTTTTCGTGAGACGAGCGACGAGTCCGGCAATATCCCTGTTCGGATTGAGAGATCAAAGCCTTCGCCGATCAGGTCGATGATCTTGTCCGTCAACAGCAGCTCAACCTCGACCTCCGGGTGGTGTTCCATGAATTCGATCACAAGGGGCACTACAAACCGTCGCCCAAGCGCGGCTGAACTTGTCAGGCGTACCGTACCGCGCAACGTGGAAGCATCATCTGAGATATCCTCTTCCAGTGCTGTCAGGCGGGCAATCAGGTCACGTGCTTCCTCTGCATATCTCCGACCTGCTTCAGTCAGAGTCATCCGTCGGGTCGTGCGGACCAGAAGCGGCACATTCAACCGCTGCTCCAGTTGGTGGACCCTCTTGCCAACGGCAGAAGGTGTGTATCCCAACGCTCTGGCTGCGGCAGAAAAGCTGCCATGATCAACAACAGCCAACAGGATTTCCAGCTCGGTCTTTTGTGACATCTATTCCAAAAACGATCAAGATTTGATCCAGATTACCCGATTATCAATACAAGTCATCCAAACTATCTCAGATAAGGACAGAAAAGCCTGAGGAGACCTGCCTTGCACGCCACTTCGCCCCCAACTCTCTTCACACCGTTGGCCCTGCCGAACGGCCAAGTGCTGAAGAACCGGATCATCAAATCTGCGATGTCGGATTCGCTGGGGGATGGCCAGGGCAACCCGACGCCCACGCAAATTCGACTTTATGAACGTTGGGCAGAAGGCGGGCTGGCAGCGTCGATTGTAGGAGAGGTCCAGGGTGATCCGCGATACCCAGAAAAGCCCGGAAATCTGGTTCTGGATGACAACGCCAATATGGCGGCATTTCGTGAGCTAGCCCGACGAGGATCGGCAAACAACGCGCAGCTTTGGTTACAGCTTGGGCATGCCGGGGCACTGGCCCATCTGCCAATCAGTACCCCCAAGGGGCCAAGTGCGATGGAATTCCCTGACTTCCGCAGTGAAGCCATGTCACGTGCCGAAATCGCGACCGTTCCCGCGTGTTTTGCCAATACGGCGCGCCGTGCAGCGGATTTAGGATTTGGCGGTGTGCAAATTCATGCCGCACACGGGTTTCTTCTGAGCCAGTTCCTGTCCCCGCTCTTCAATCAACGAACAGATGCCTATGGTGGTTCGATACATGCACGGATGAGATTGCTCATCGAAACGGTCGAGGCTGTTCGTGCGGCGGTCCCGCCTGATTTTGTGGTTGCGGTAAAGCTGAACGCGACGGATCAGCTTGCCGGTGGTCTGACAGAACAAGATGCGCTCGTAGTCGTGGCCGCTCTTGAAGGGAAGGGGGCTGACCTTTTGGATATCAGCGGAGGCACCTATTTCCCCGGTGCTCCGCCGAGTTCGGAGCGCATGAGTCAGGGTCCTTACTTTGTCGAATTTACCCGCGCCGCACGTCAACTGACATCGGTCCCGCTTATGGCTACGGGAGGGTTCAAGCGCCGCGAAGAAGCTGAATCCGCGGTCCTTTCCGGGGACGTGGATGCAGTGGGTTTGGCCAGGGGTTTTGTCATTGATCCATCCCTGCCAACCACGTGGCGGGCGGGAAAGAACGCTCCCGCCTTTCCTCGCTTTGCCACCTTGCCGCCAGGTGGGATGACCGCGTGGTTCACTATGCGCATGACGGACCTTGGGTCAGAGCAAGAGAAAATCACGGATAGGGATATTGCCCAGGCCATTGCTGAGTATGAAGAACGTGATGAACGGCGCGTTGCGCTCTGGAAGCAAAGAACACTGGGTCATTAGGTATTTCCTTTTGGTCTCGGGCTGCGCCATTAAAGCCGTATGGCTGTGAGTGGAGGATAGTGCTCTGGGGATTTCGGGGGGCAAGGTCACAATCCCTTTCGCACCTCTCAGCAAAGCTCAAGGTGTTTGAGCGACTTAAGTTGTTGATATTGTTGTTCGGACACTTCGTCGAGGCACCTTCCACCAACAAGGTCATGTGGCGTGAGATTGCGATCCCAGTCCGCAAGCGTCACGATCAGGGCGATCGTTCTTTCTCCGCTCAGGTGCGAGATCTCCTTGGTCGCTTGAGCAACTCCAATTATCTTGCATGTCCTGTCTTGCACCATGCGCGGAACAATCATTGACGCTTATTCCTCGGCATAGACCTCTCTACCCGTGGTTTTTGATGTACACTTTCCGGACGAGGCTGGATCGCGTCCGCTTTGAATGGAGGAAAGAACGTGCAAGTGATCTTTTCAAATAAGACGTTCATAATCAAAGTGCTGGTTCTAGCGATTTTGGGCTGTTACTTTATTTCGGGTTTTTCAATCTTAAGCGTCATAAGTTGGCTTGTACTTGGAGTAATAATTGCACTGATCCTCGGCAGACTTACTGACGAGGATTGGGATAGTGATGATGACTCAGAAAGCGAAAAAATATCAGACTCCAAAGCCAACTCTCATGTCGATGACGAGAAGACGCACGAGAGCAGCAGTTCGACTGCGGAAACAGCATCCAGCAGCGGATCCGGAGGCGGCGACGTTGGCGGAGGAGGCGACGCAGGTATGTAACTGGTATGACGGTCAACCAGTTACATATGTTGTCGGGTGCACTGAAACCGTAAGGCTTGCGTCTTAACCACGCCAGGTGCGCACGACACCGCAGTCCATATGCACGAAATTGGATCCGTAGTATTGACCAACTCCGCCAGCCCTGCATGACATAGCGGCCTTTGCCATCTGCGAAACAGAACGGGACGCCAGACGCAAGTCTGCTGCTTGTCCCTGCATATGAAGCGATTTCCGGGCAACACCGCGAGATCTGGAACGGAGCATGGCGTTGGTCTGTGGAGAACGATAGCCCGACAGCAACATGTAAGGTTCACTGACATCCAGCAGGTTGTGTGATGCCGCCATGATATCAATCGCGCGTAAATCGATGGATTTTACCTGATCTGTACGCCAATCACGCATGAAGTGATGCACTTCTTTGACAGCGTCCTTGATATACTTACCATCGACCCAATAAATCATGTCCAACCGTTCGCCCGTGCGACCGGAATACATACGTATGCGACGAATATCGCCGCCACCGCGCAAAAAGCCTGCTGCATTGGAGTATGTGGGTGCTGCTGCAACTGCGGTTGCTGCAAACGCACCCAATAGGGCACGTCGGGTCAAGCCCGAGGAACTGCTCTTGGTCATTTTGGTCGTCCCGTACTGTTCCTGCCTGCACACGATGTTACGTGCACTGTCTTAATTTTTTCCCATCCCGGATGCGGAATTTATGACACAATCGGATTCGGCGGCCAAGAAGTGTTTCACAGTTACCTTTTCAAGGGGGAATTTTCGGCAGCTTTTTGCGCAAATGTCACAGCTAGGCACAGAAATTTTGCAGCTGTGGACCCTGTGCCACCGGGCCGATGCAAACGCGCATCAGGCGAAAGCAGAAGCGATTTGGTAAGGAATTTGTGAATAGACAAGCCTTCGCAGTAAAATCCATAGTTGCTCGACGCACGTATCACCTACCCAAGCCATTGATTCCAAGGCCATCCAATGTTTTCTGTTTTCCGAACCAGTACCAGTATCCTGCTTGCCGCTTGTTTTGCGGCCACAGCCAGTGTGGCAAACACCACTTCTGAACCCGCGCCAAGCATGGCGTTTCAAATGGCGATAGCAGAACACACACCGCAGGCATCACAGATCGCTGAGTTCTATCGGACAAACGGGTTTTCGCCAATATGGGTGGGGGAAACCAATGAGCATATGCAACGCCGGGCTGCATTGATCCAGGCACTGTCAAATGCTCACCTGCACGGTCTGCCGCAGGCCGACGCAACAGTATCATCCTTGCTGCAGAAAATGGAAGGTGCACGCTCGACGCGCGACCTTGGGGAAGTTGAAGCGGAACTGAGTCGGGTTTTCGTGGAATTCGCCGACGCATTGTACTCAGGTGCTGTTCGGCCCGGCAGTGTCGACGACGGGCTTGTTCGGTCGGTGGATCGACTCAGCGCAGCCGAACATCTGAACGGACTAAACACCCATGGCACCGCGTATATTGCGCAGCTGGCACCTCAGACGCGTCAATACCGGGCCCTGATGAAGCAAAAGCTCACGCTGCAAACCTTGATAGATCAGGGCGGTTGGGGGGCGACTGTACCCGTAAGCAAGTTGGAATACGGCGACACAGGACCCAATGTCGTGAAGCTTCGCAATCGGTTGGTGTCAATGGGCTATATGAAGCCCTCGGCCAGCCCGTCTTTCGACGCGGCGCTTCTGGAAGGCGTTAGAGCTTTTCAAACCGCGCATGGGTTAGAACCCGATGGCGTTGCAGGCAATGGTACGATTACCGAGGTGAACCGACCTGCTTCGGATCGGCTCAAGGCTGTATACGTTGCTCTGGAGCGGGAACGCTGGTTGCCTCGGGATCGCGGCGTACGTCATATTCTTGTCAACCAGACCGATTTTTCGGCAAAGATCGTAGACGACGGGCAAGTCACCTTTGAAACCCGTGCGGTGATCGGCAAAAACACACATGATCGCCGCAGCCCGGAGTTCTCGGATGTGATGGAGCATATGGTGATAAACCCCAGCTGGTATGTTCCACGCTCGATCATCACCAAGGAATATCTGCCCAAGCTGAAAGCGAATCCCAATGCGGTCGGTCATATTCAGATTACTGACAGCAGGGGGCGGCAGGTCAATCGCGGGGCTGTTGATTTCAATCAGTTCACTGCTCGGAGCTTTCCTTTTGCGATGCGTCAGCCACCCAGCAAAAGCAATGCTTTGGGGCTGGTCAAGTTCATGTTCCCCAATAAGCACAACATTTATCTGCATGATACGCCTCAGAAAAGTCTGTTTTCGCGTGAGGTGCGTGCGTTCTCGCACGGCTGCATCCGGCTGGCTCAGCCCTTCGAATTTGCCTATGCATTGCTGGCCAAACAGGAAGAGGATCCCAAGGCCTTCTTCCATCGCGTTCTGAACACTGGGAAGGAAACCAAGGTCGATTTGGAACAAAAAGTTCCGGTGCACTTGATTTATCGAACAGCCTATGTCGGACCAAAAGGCGACGTGCAGTATCGCCGTGATGTCTATGGCAGGGACAGCAAGACTTGGGAGGCCCTGCAAAAGGCAGGGGTGGCCCTGCCGGACATTCAGGGTTAAGCACAGGGCAAATCCTGCCAAAAGGAAGCCCGTGATGCAGTTTACCATTCAGCAAATCGCCGACGCTTTGGGTGCCGAGTGCCAAGGTGATGGTGGCCTGACGATCGTGCGGGCGGCCGAACCGGGCGATGCCGGACCAACCGATCTGGCGATGGCCATGTCCCCGAAATATGCCGAGGCGCTTTCGAACGGGGAAGCACGCGCCGCCGTTCTCTGGGAAGGTGCGGACTGGCGGGCCATGGGTTTGCGAGCGGCCGTTTTCGTGAAACGTCCGCGCATGGCAATGGCCGGGATCACCGCGATGCTGGATCGCGGGCAAGGGGTTGAACCGGGCATTCACCCTTCCGCAGTGATCGATCCAACGGCTGAAATTGGATCAGATGTGGCGATTGGACCGCTGACTGTTGTTGGCGCGCGGGCGCGAATAGGCTCGGGCTCGATAATCGGGGCGCACTGTGTGGTGGGTATCGACGCCGTACTGGGCGAACGGGCTTTTTTGCGTGAAATGGTCAGCATTGGCGCGCGCGCTCAAATCGGGGATCGGTTTATTGCGCAACCTGGAGCAAGGATTGGCGGTGACGGATTCAGTTTTGTGACACCCGAGGTCTCCGGCGCTGAGAACGCCCGCAAAACGTTAGGCGATCAGGGTGATGCAAAGGCCCAAAACTGGCTTCGCATCCACTCTTTGGGCGCGGTCGAGATCGGGGACGATGTGGAAGTTGGCTCCAATTGCACCGTCGACAATGGAACCATCCGCAACACGCGTATCGGCAACGGCTCAAAGCTGGATAATCTGGTCCATGTCGGGCACAACACCCGCGTCGGGCAGGATTGTCTGTTGTGCGGTCAGACGGGCGTGTCCGGTTCGGTTGAGATTGGCAACAACGTCGTTCTGGGCGGACAGACCGGAGTGGTTGACAATATTTTCATAGGGGATGGCGTCATCTCAGGCGGGGGCACAAAGATTCTGTCAAATGTTCCGGCCGGTCGCGTAATCATGGGGTATCCAGGCATCAAAATGGAGACTCATACAGATGTCTACAAGGCGCAGCGACGACTGCCCCGCATGGCACGCGACGTTGAGGCATTGAAAAAGGCTGTTTTCAAACAGACCCCAAGCGATTAAATCATCGTCAAACTGAAAATCAGGGGATCGACATGAGCATCAGCGACCGCGTCATCGCAATCATTGCAGAGCAGGCCGTGCTGGAGCCATCGGACGTGACGCCCGAAAGCACGCTGGAGGATCTGGGTATCGACAGCCTTGGTCTGGTCGAAAGCATCTTCGCGATCGAGGAAGAGTTCGACATCTCTATTCCTTTCAATGCCAACGAACCCGAAGCCAACGATTTTGATATCTCGAATGTTGCTGCGATCATTGCCGGGATCGAAAAGCTCGTGTCGGAAAAGGTCTGACAAACGCTCATGAAACGTGTTGTCATTACCGGCGCAGGTACGATCAATTCACTGGGCCATTCGGTTCCTGACACGCTGGAAGCCATGCGGGAAGGTCGCTGTGGGATCTCGGAACTGGAATTCCGGGACGTTGACCGGTTGGCCATCAAGATCGGCGGGCAGGTTCGTGACTTTGAGGCCGAAGGGCGGTTCAACCGTCAACAGATGTCGCTGTATGACCGGTTCACTCAGTTCACACTGACCGCTGCCAAAGAGGCTATAGATCAGTCTGGCATCGAGTTTCACGGAGAGCTTGCTGCAAAGTCAGGTGTTGTCCTGGGGACTGCCGGTGGTGGTGTGTCGACCTGGGACGACAATTACCGATCGGTCTATGAGGATGGCAAGAACAGGGTACACCCTTTTGTTGTTCCCAAACTCATGAACAACGCGGCGGCCAGCCATGTTTCCATGGAACACAACCTCAAGGGTCCCAGCTTCACCGTGTCGACCGCCTGTGCATCTTCGAACCATGCCATGGCTCAGGCCTTTCAGATGGTCCGCAGCGGTATTGCACCGGTCATGGTCACAGGCGGGTCCGAATCCATGTTGTGTTTCGGTGGCGTCAAAGCCTGGGAAGGGCTGCGCGTGATGTCGAAGGATGCGTGCCGACCGTTCAGTGCCAACCGCAACGGGATGGTACAAGGGGAAGGGGCCGGTATCTTTGTTTTCGAGGAATACGAACACGCCCGTGCCCGGGGCGCCGAGATAATGTGCGAAGTCGTCGGTTTCGCTATGTCGTCAGACGCGGCCGATATCGTGATGCCCAGCAAACAAGGGGCTTCGCGGGCCATGTCAGGTGCCTTGGCCGATGCCAGCTTGAATGCCTGCGATGTCTGCTACATCAACGCGCATGGCACCGGAACGGCAGCGAATGACAAAACTGAGTGTGCCGCAGTGGCAGATGTATTTGGACCCCATGCCGACGATCTGATGATATCGTCGACCAAATCCATGCATGGCCATCTGATCGGAGGAACCGGTGCGGTGGAGCTGTTGGCCTGTATCATGGCGCTACGGGATGGTGTGATCGCACCCACCATCGGATACGAGGAACCCGATCCGGAATGCGCGCTTGATGTTGTGCCGAACGAAGCTCGGGAAGCCAAAGTTGACGTCGCACTCAGCAATGCGTTTGCCTTTGGCGGACTGAATGCGGTTTTAGCGCTGAAGCGGATTTAGTCCGCGCAGCGCCGCCGCATAGGATGCGGCGGCATATTCGAAACGCGCTCTTAGTTCCCGTTGACGGTCAGGGAATCAAAGCCGGACGTAAAGCCGGACAACGACATTTCCATTTCCAGAACCTGGTCCGGGAATCGGGCCGGTACCAACGAGAAGACTGCCTTGGTGCCAGATTTCATTGCTTCGATGTCGCCCTGGCTCAGGCCCAGTTGAGCGACGCAGCCAACAGGCAAGCAATGGTGATAGTTATACAGCTTGCGGGGCGCACCATCGATGGACAGGGCGAGCTGTGCTTGCAGCAGTGTTTCCAAAGGAACAATCACGTTGGCCCATGCAACTGCCGCGCCGCCTTCGGGCAGTTTCCCGATCGACACTTCTGCAATCGGATCGCCTTGATTGCCCTTCAGTATCTGAACGATGGCGCACGGGTCTTCACCTTCCTGCGCCTTGATGCAGGACACGTCCCAATCTCCGAACTCTTCCTTGACGAACTGTTCTCCGGGGCGCGGTCCTTCCTGACCCAGATCGAGCCCGGCATCCGGTTCAGAAGTCGTTGTTTCCTGCGCATATACCGCACCACATAGCAGAACTGCCGCTACTGTACTAAGCGAGAGGATTTTCTTAGTCATGAATGCCTCGATTTGATGATTGAGCTTTTTGCCTCGTTTAACACTCTTCTGAACTGGTGTCAGGCACTAACAGAAAAGCTTGTCCGAACGTGAACGGATTGTTGCCAGATCATCGAAACCGAACTGTCCTGAACCAGAAAAAGAGAGCTGTATTTGCCAGCTCTCTTTCCCAAAAGGTTCTCCCCGTCGGACTGGCCGACTTATTTATGCGCAAACCCTACGAAAGGGGCGTTGACGGGTCAACAGCTATCCTCAAATTTTAATCTGTCCGTCAGAACTTTAAAACCTTTCCTGGACTGACAAAAAAGCCGTGCCCGAAGGCACGGCCAGTCGACAGGGAGGAAATCTGCCCCACGTGAAGGAAACAAACGCAGGGCAAATTGACTATCGCAGTCAAAGGTTAACTTTGTATGCTGGTGACGGATCGGTGAAATATAAGGCAGTGTTAATGGGCAATAATATTTTTTTGGGCGGCGGTGGCGAAGGCTATGGCCTGCCGCAGGAACTGGCGCTGAAATATGCGAACCGCCACGGGCTGATTGCCGGTGCGACCGGGACCGGTAAGACTGTAACGTTGCAAATCCTGGCGGAAGGGTTTTCCCAAGCCGGGGTTCCGGTATTTTTGTCCGATGTCAAAGGTGATTTGTCGGGTCTGGCTTTGCCCGGAAGCGATACGCAGAAATTGCATCAGGCGTTTTTGGACCGTGCCGGCCGCATTGGATTTGACGATTTTTCCTATTCTGCCTGCCCGGTTACGTTCTGGGATCTCTTTGGTGAACAGGGCCATCCGGTGCGGACGACGGTAACCGAAATGGGGCCCTTGCTGCTGTCCCGGTTGATGGAATTGAGCGAAGCACAGGAAGGCATTTTGAATATCGCGTTCCGGGTGGCTGATGAAGAGGGAATGCCGCTTCTGGATCTCAAGGATCTTCAGGCATTGTTGGTCTGGATCGGAGAGAACAGGACCCAGCTTTCATTACGATACGGCAATGTTTCGACATCTTCGATCGGTGCCATCCAGCGGCGTTTGCTGGTATTGGAAAATCAGGGCGGAACAAAGCTGTTTGGCGAACCCGCGCTTGATCTGTCCGATTTGATGCGCACCGATGAAAGCGGGCAGGGGATGGTGAACATCCTTGCCTCGGACAAGCTGATGGCCTCGCCAAGGTTGTATGCAACGTTCCTGCTGTGGCTGCTGAGTGAATTGTTTGAGGAACTACCCGAAGTCGGTGATCCTGAAAAACCCAAGCTGGTGTTCTTTTTTGATGAGGCACATCTGCTGTTTGATGGCGCTCCAAAAGTGTTGGTGGACAAGGTCGAGCAGGTTGCCCGGCTGATCCGTTCCAAAGGGGTGGGGGTTTATTTCATAACTCAGAACCCCGCCGATATACCCGAGGATATTCTGGGGCAGTTAGGCAATCGCGTTCAGCACGCTTTGCGAGCGTTCACGGCGCGTGACCGAAAGAACCTGCGCCTGGCGGCCGAAACATATCGTGAGAATCCGGCCTTCGACACCGAAGTCGCAATCCGGGAGGTAGGCGTCGGTGAGGCGGTAACGTCAATGCTTCAGAAAAAAGGGGTTCCCGGAATCGTCGAACGCACACTGATTCGCCCACCGGGGTCTCAGTTGGGGCCGATCTCTGATGCCGAGCGTCGGGCCATTCTCGGTGCCTCCTCGATGGCGACAAAATATGACAAGGGAATAGACCGAAAGTCGGCTTTTGAAATCCTGCAAGCCCGGGCAGAGGCAGCCGCCAGGGCAGCTGAACAGGCAGAGGCCGAAGAGGTTCTGGAAACGCAGTCACCGATGGAGCGGGAGTATGCTTCGGCACGCAGATACTCGGGAAGCCGGGTTGGCAGGTCCTCTTCCCGGGTGCAACGCCGCAAAGATACCTTTGCATCGGCGATGACCGACGCGGTGATCAAGGAACTGAAGGGAACGACCGGACGTCGGATCGTGCGCGGTATTCTTGGCGGTTTGTTCCGAAATAAATGACGGAACGGCGCCCATCGCGGGCGCCGCAATGTTTATTTCAAGCGGCGCTGACCTTCCTGACGGCAATAGGCATCCGCTTCGGGAACAGACATTTTTGTGGCCGGGTAATCAATTGCACGATCCCAGGTCACCCGATCTTGGCGGTACAACTGACAGGTTACGACACCTTTGGGTGTCTGGACCTTGACAGGTGTCGTCTCCAGTTCTTCTGGAGTGGGAATACAGGCGGCTGTTGCAACGGCAATAACCGGAAACAGAACAAGTGTCTTGAGGCGTGGTGCTTTCATTTCTAACTCTTTTCAACAAGTGTGAATGATCGTTACAGATCGGCGTAGACGGGTGTGAGCGCCGGCAACATACCGCGAAAAAGAAAACACTGCGGTGGGTCCGTTTATTCAGAAAATTGTTAAGAATCAAGAAACCGTGCCGGATGAAAGGCACGGTTTCGCCTATTGAAGGTGGAAGTGGCCTATTTCTCGGGGATCAGCCCTCTTGGACTGAATCTGAGAACAATCAACAGGATCAGGCCCATCGTAAACAGACGCATATGTGCGGCGCTGTCCAAAAGGTGGGTTTTCAATGCGCTTCCATCCGGCATGCCTGCGGTAATGACATTCATCAGCCACAACCCGATCGGTTCCACCTGAACCCACAGGAACCAGATCAGGAATGCGCCTAGAACAGCCCCGAAATTGTTGCCGGATCCACCAACGATCACCATCACCCAGACCAGAAAGGTAAAGCGCAGCGGTTGGTAAGCGCTTGGCGTCAACTGGCCGTCCAGCGTGGTCATCATTGCACCCGCAACACCGCAAACCGCTGACCCCAGCACGAAGATTTGCAGATGACGACGGGTAACATCCTTGCCCATGGCCTCGGCCGCCACTTCATTGTCACGGATTGCGCGCATCATGCGGCCCCACGGGCTTTTCAGCGCCATCTGAGCCATCCAGAGCAGCACCAGAAGTACAATCATGAACAGCAGAGAATAACCGAGTTTGACCGTTAGCGTTGACGCGGTAACGGGATCCAACCCGAGCCATTCGGCCCGGGCAAGAAAGGCCGGGTCATTCTGCAAGTCCACTTCGTAGCCCACTACCGGGGACGGGCGTGGGATGCCATAGACATTCTTGACGCCCCGGGCCAGCCAGTCTTCGTTTTTCATGACTGCAATTATGATTTCCGCGATACCCAAAGTGGCAATCGCCAGATAATCCGAACGAAGGCCCAGCGCCGTTTTACCGATCAGCCACGCAGCGCCCGCCGCCAGCAAACCGCCCGCGGGCCAGGCCAGCAGAACAGGTAGGTTAAGACCGCCGATATTGCCGGAAATCGCCGGGTCGATTGCCTCGACCGCTGAAATGCTGGGGTCGAAAACCGCGCGATAGACGAAAAAGCCGACGACCAAAACTGCGATGATGGTGAGGGTTTGCACTCGACCTTTCGGTATTCTCGTTGCCACTAGAACAGCCGCCACCACTGTTGCGGCACCCAGCAGCAAAGCCAGGACGATTCCATAGCCGCCCGCAGTCCACGCACCGGGGGTGGGTGGTGTCGAGACCAGAACAACGGCCAGTCCGCCCAGCGCGACAAAGCCCATGACGCCCACGTTGAACAGACCAGCAAATCCCCATTGCAGGTTTACACCGATCGCCATGATTGCGGAAATCAGCCCCATATTCAGGATCAGGATCGCGGTGTTCCAGCTTTGCGTAAAGCCGGTCAACAGGATCAAGCCGCCGACAATTGCGAAGAGCAGCGTATTATTGACAGCGTCGGTCATACTGCTTTCCCCTTGAAAAGGCCCGTGGGCTTGAACAGAAGCACTATCAGCAGGATGACAAAGCTGACGGCGAATTTGTAATCGGTCGAGAGAAGTTGCACCAAACCTGACGGTTCAAGGTTTTCAGGCGCAAGATAGGTCAGGACTTTCTTCCAGGCGTACGTGATTGTCACTTCTGAAAACGCGATGATAAACCCGCCTGCAATGGCGCCCAGTGGGTTCCCCAAACCACCCACGATGGCCGAGGCAAAAATCGGAAGCAGAAGTTGGAAATACACGAAGGGTTTGAAGCTCTTGTCCAGCCCATAGAGAACACCAGCAGTCGTCGCCAGCGCGGCCACGATAATCCATGTGATCATCACCACACGTTCCGGGTTGATGCCTGACAGCAGCGCCAGATCCTCGTTGTCCGAATAGGCCCGCATTGACTTGCCGGTGCGCGTTTTGTTGAGAAACCAGAACAGCAGCGCCACGGCAACAACGGCGACGATCACCGTGATACCTTGCGACGTCTTGATGGCCAGCCCCTCGCGCAGACCGGTCATCGCCTTGAAATCGCGCGCCGACACAATGAACCGAGCACCGTCCGAAAACCTTTGGTCGTCTGGCCCGATGATAAACCGGACAAGGCCGTTCATGATGAACATCACACCCATTGAAACGATCACCAGAATAACGGGCTTCGCCTTCTGTTCACGGTAGAATTTGTAGACCAGCCTGTCGGTGATCAGCACCAGCACGATACAGCCCAGGATGGCAAAGGGCAGGGCGAGCAGGGCGGTCGGCAACGGTCCAAAGCTGATCCCGGCGGCCTGCAACGCCCATGTGACAAGCACGGCGATCATCGCGCCAAAGGCCATGGTGTCGCCATGGGCAAAGTTCGAAAACCGCAGGATTCCGTAGATCAGGGTCACGCCAAGCGCGCCCAACGCCAGTTGGCTGCCATAAGCGACCGCAGGCACCAACACAAAATTCGCAAGCGCAACAAGCGCGTTGAGTAGATCCATTATTTCTTCTCACTGTCCGGGTGCGGTCTTATGGCATGACGGTCCGCGCAGGCACAATGTTTCCCGCGCGGTTTTGCGTCATATTTTTCTGCTGGTTGCGAAAAATATCCACGGGAAACACGGAAGCAGGCCAGACTTTTCAGTTGTAGTCTGGCTCAGTCACGCACCGGCCAATTCCGGTGCGTGGTCGAGATGGTCCGAAGGGGGGGTCAGGCGTCCGTCTCGGTGCAGGTGCCGTGATCGGTTCCCGCGTGGGGACCCTTGACCGAGAGGTCAAAGGACATGTCGTCATAATGCACGACAAAGGTCATGACATCTTCGCCTTCAATATGGACAAACGTCATGTTGCCAACGCCTTTGAACACCATCGCGTCGCCAGAAACACTTGCAGTTTCGATGTTGCCTTTGTCTCCTTCCGGTGCCCGATTTAGGCGCACTTCACTGCCGTCGCGGTCCGACACGCAGACAAAGTGACGTTCTTCCGCAGTTGCGGCGGTCGCGCACAAGGTGGCAATGGCCACACACATCCATTTTTTCATTTTTGGGTCCTGAACAGAGTTTTTATTCAGAAGGTTCGCTTGATTTCACGGAACTTGATTTGTTTGACCGGGAAACCGTTTCCTTCACAGCGACCGGCGCTAAACGCACAATGTGACCGGATTGCAGCCGACGCGTGGAAATCTTGGGATGGTAGGGAAATTTCGGGTAACTTCGGATAAAGTATTTAATCGACTTCAGAAAACTCCGGGAACAAGGATGATGTTGGAAAGCGCCACAATGGCGTTGAGGAAGTCCATATCTAATACCAACCGGAGTCACAGTTTAGGTTTTGGATGGCGTATTTTCCGTTGAGTTTCCTGTAGACGGAAACTTCAAACGGCAGATCATCCCTCCTGTCTGAATTGGCTCTGCTATTACCAACCTCGTACAAGTCGCTTGTAACAACAAAGGCAAACCAACTTATGCCGTATGGGGAGGACTGCGCTCCAGCCAACCAATCTTGCAAACGAAAGGTAACTTCGGGCGCGTACTCCAAATCTGCGGCGTACCAAACGGGGAGAGGAAGTTTGCCCGCTTTCGGATTAATGAAGTCCACCCAAACCGTTTCTTCTTGCCAATCAAGAAAAGATAGCGCCTGTCTATCGATTGGGTCGATGTCTTCTAAATCATAAACCAGAAAAGTGTAGGTTATACTGGTTGATTCATTGGTCTTTTTGCACAGAAATTGGTGGTCGCATTTTTCAAAGATCGTGCATTCCAACTCCAAGTAGAGACTTTGCGGTCCCGAATATGCCAGAGCGGTGGTTGATGCGATTGCGAGAAAAATTGAAGCTGCGGCGAGTTTAACCATCCTCACCCCCCCAAGAAACTCTTCCGAACCTCCGGATCGGCCAGCAGTTCCTTGCCCGTGCCGGTATAGGCATTGCGCCCCTGAACCAGAACGTATCCCTTGTCGGCAATCTCCAAAGCCTGGCGGGCGTTCTGTTCGACCATCAGGATCGGCAGGCCGGTGCGGGACACCTCGATGATCCGGTCGAACAGTTCATCCATCACGATCGGCGAAACGCCCGCAGTCGGCTCGTCCAGCATCAGCACCTTGGGCTGGGTCATCAGCGCGCGGCCCACTGCGACCTGTTGGCGTTGTCCGCCTGACAGCTCTCCGGCGGCCTGATTGCGCTTGTCGCGGAGGATCGGGAAGAGGTCATAGACCTGCTCCATCGTCTGGCTGATGTCGTCGCGGCGGATGAAGGCACCCATTTCAAGGTTCTCTTCCACCGTCATCGAAGTGAATATGTTCTGTGTTTGCGGCACAAATCCCATGCCACGGATTACACGGTCCTGCGGGGAGAGGTTGGTGATGTCCTCTCCGTCCAGACGCACAGACCCTGAACGGACATCCAGCATCCCGAACACAGCTTTCATCGCCGTCGACTTGCCGGCACCGTTGGGGCCGACGATGACTGCAATTTCACCCTTGTCCACGGCGATAGTGCAATCATGCAGGATGTCCGGCCCTTTGCCGTAGCCACCCGTCATGGTGTCGCCGATCAGAAAAGGGCCGCCCTCGACCTTATGCGTCGCACCACTTTTGCGATGGGCCGGGGTCATGGTGCCGACACCGTGCGGATTGGTAATCGAGGCGTCCTTGTTGCCCTTGTCATCCTGATAGGGGTTGTCGCTCATGCCCCGGCCTCCAGCTTGTCTTTGTTCTTCAGGCCGGTGCCCAGATAGGCCTCGATCACGTGCTCATTGGCCTTGATCTCATCCAAAGTACCTTCGGCCAGAACCTTGCCTTCGGCCATACAGATGACCGGATCGCAGATCTTGCCGATGAAATCCATGTCGTGCTCGATGACGACGAAGGTATAGCCCCGCTCTTTGTTCAAGCGCAGAATGGTATCGGCAATGGTCATCAACAGGGTGCGGTTCACACCCGCGCCGACCTCGTCCAAAAACACGATCTTGGCGTCCACCATCATGGTGCGGCCCAGTTCAAGCAGTTTCTTCTGACCGCCGGAAACCTGACCTGCCTTGTGATCGGCCAGATGTTCGATCGTCAGAAACTCCAGCACCTCATCGGCCTTGGCCTTCAGCGCGCGTTCTTCGTCAGCGATGCGTTTGCGGCCGAACCACGTGTTCCAGAGCGACTCGCCTGATTGCGCGCCAGGCACCATCATCAGGTTTTCACGGCAGGACATCGACGGGAATTCATGTGCAATCTGAAACGTGCGCAACAGACCCTTATGGAACAGTTCATGAGGGGGCAGGCCAGTGATATCCTCGCCGTCCATCACCACCTTGCCGCTGGTCGGCGGCAGAACACCTGCGATCACATTGAACAGAGTGGTTTTTCCTGCCCCGTTTGGCCCGATCAGTCCGGTGATCGACCCTTTCTGGATTTCCAGCGATGCCCCGTCCACCGCATGAAATCCGCCGAAATGCTTGTGCACGTCCTCGACGACGATCATCTTTTCCCCTTGCCGCCTGTTCGGCGCTGTTGTTTCGACCCCGTTTATCGGGTGCGGTCTTTTTTCATTGAAACAGCCCGGACACAAGGCCCGGGCTGCTTTCATTCATAGCCTTTGACGATCAATCAACGGAAGTTGACGGTCTTGTTTTCACCGTCGGTCACTTCGATCTCACGATAGGAACCAGCGCTTTCGCCGGGGCCGATCAGTTCAACGCCGGACGCACCGACATAGTCGATGTCCTGACCGTTTGCCAGCAATTCCAGACCCTTGGCCAGTTCGCCGGGATAGATCTTTTCGCCCGGGGCGTTGGCGACGTCCATGATCTTGCCACCATAGTCGGCCGGATTGGTCGATCCAGCAGCCTGCATGGCCAGCATGAACAGAGCCGCAGCGTCATAGGACTCGGGTGAATAGGGCGACGAACCGTCAAACCCTGCCGCTTCGGCCATGGCGAAATACTTCTCGGCCCCTTCACCGCCCGAACCGGCGATCTGGCCGAACGAACCATTCAGGTCGGGGCCGACATTGGCCGGCAGCGAGTCACCGATCATGCCGCCGGGCAGACCGAAGGTGTCAAATGCACCGCTGTCCAGCGCCGACTGGATGATGCCCAGGCCGCCCTGATCCAGATAGCCCGCAACAACGAGAATGTCGCCACCGGCCGAGGCCAGAGCACCGACTTCGGCCGAGTAGTCGGCTTTGCCGTCCTCGTGCGCTGCAACGATGGTAACTTCACCGCCCGCCGCCTCGTAAGAGGACTGGATCGCGTCCGCCAGACCCTTGCCGTAGTCGTTGTTCGTGTAGGTCAGAGCGATCGAGTTGATGCCGCGATCTTTCAGGATATCCGCCATCACCTGGCCTTCGCGCGCATCTGACGGCGCGGTGCGGAAGAACAGGCCGTTGTCTTCCATGGTCGACAGGCCCGGCGAGGTCGCCGAGGGCGAGATCATGACCATGCCATTCGGAATCGCGACATTCTGAAGGATCGCACCGGTCACGCCCGAGCAATCGCCGCCGATGATGCCGGCAACACCGTCCGCAATCATGCGTTCGCCGTTCGAAGTGGCCAGACCGTTATCAATGCAGCCGGTGTCAGCGCGCGATGCGGACACTTTGGATCCATCCAGAAGTTTTCCGGATTCGGTGACTTCCGAAATTGCCAACTCGGCGCCAGAACCCATTGCAGGTGCCAGCGATTCAATTGGGCCGGTGAACCCGAACAAAACGCCCAGCGTGATGTCTTCGGCCAGCGCAGGTCCGGCCAGCAAGGCGGATGCTGCAGTTGCTGTAAGCAGCTTTTTCATATGGTTACTCCCTATTGTGAACGTGTTCGTTCTGGCCACGAACCTAGGCAAGCTACCGGGAAAAGAAAAGTCCTAACGCAATCGTGTTTTTATCGATTGGAAATCTATCTGTTTTGTTAGGGTTTGCCTTAGATTGTCCGGGGAAGGTTCAACATGCTCAGAGCCGCTGCGATTCTGTTCGTCACTTTTTGCACCGAAAGTGCCTTGGCACAGGCATTGTCGACCTCGGCCGGGAATCTTGAACTCACCGAAATGGCAGGCGGGCTGGATACACCCTGGGCCGTCGGTATCCTGCCTGACGGTAGTTTTCTTGTCACCGAACGGGACGGAAACCTGCTTTATGTTCAGGACGGAGAGGCGAATGCCGTATCTGGCGCTCCCAAGGTCGCAGCTTCGGGGCAGGGCGGATTGCTGGACGTCACGATCCCGCGCGATTTCAATCAAAGCCGCGAGATTTTTCTGACCTTTTCAAAACCGCAAAATGGTGGCGCGGGCACAGCTGTCGCCGTTGCGCGCCTGTCCGAGAACGGCACGCGCCTGACAAATCTACGTGTCATTTTCGAGGCTTCCCCCGGCGGATCAGGCGGGCGGCATTTCGGCTCACGCGTAGTAGAAGCGAAGGACGGCACGCTTTTTGTAACCATTGGAGATCGAGGGGATGGGCCACAGGCGCAGGATCGTTCGAACCCCATCGGGTCCGTGATTCGTATCAACCGTGACGGCTCGGTGCCATCAGACAATCCTTTCGTCGGACAGGCAGATATCCGACCTGAAATCTGGACCTATGGGCATCGCAACCCACAGGGGGCCGATCTGGACGCGCGCGGTAGGTTGTGGGTGTCGGAACACGGTGCGCGCGGCGGCGACGAGGTGAACCTTGTCAAACCCGGCGCCAATTACGGCTGGCCGGTCATCTCGTACGGCACACATTATTCCGGAAAAAAGATCGGCGAGGGCACCAGCAAGCCCGGTATGGAACAGCCGCGCCTGTACTGGGACCCGTCGATCGCGCCGTCGGGCTTGATGGTCTATTCGGGCGAAATGTTTCCTGAATGGCGGGGCGACATTTTCGTGGGTTCGCTGAAATTCGACTATATCGCTCGGCTGTCCGGAGACCCGCTGCGCGAGGTCGAGCAGATCAAGGGCCCCGAGACTGAACGGGTCCGCGACATCGTGCAGGCCCCGGATGGGGCGATCTGGTTCATCTCAGTCGGGCAGGGCGCGGTTTACAGGATGTCTGTCAAACAGTGACATACGAAGCATGCCAGCAGACTTTACAATTCCGTTTGCGCGTTTCCATCGCCGCAGTCAGTCTGTCCAACAGGTTACACGGTTAAGAGGATATCAATGAGTGATTTCGACATTGAATTGTGCACAAGTATCCCGCCAAGAACCGAGCTGAATATGATTTTGGAGCAATATTATGCTCTTATTGCTCAAAGAATGCAGGGTATGGGGTTCGAATTGGATCCTTCCGCACCGCAAAGCGCACTTGAGGAATTCTGGGCGAACACGGATGACTATATGCCTCCGAACGGATGCCTGATCGTCGCAAGAAACCGCGGTGGCAAAATCGTGGGGTGTGGAATGATGAAACGGTTTGATCAGTATACCGGCGAGTTGAAACGTGTATTTGTAACCGAAGATGCTCGGGGCACTGGAGTGGGGCGCGCATTGATTCAAGCACGAGAACAAGCCGCCAGAGCTATGGGGCTGAAGCGGTTAATCGCAGATACACTCACCCCAAATGTGGAAATGCGGTCTTTGTATCCCAAGCTCGGGTTTGTTGAACTGGACTCTCCGATCAAGACAACAACCTACAAAGATCAGCCCATGCTCCGACCGTACTTGCACTATTTCGTCAAAGAGCTTTGACGCTGAACTTTAGACTGACAATCTTCCACTTTGCGCACCACGCTCGCGATAGGGCGTCGTGTTGTAATGCGCCCGGTAGCATTTCGAAAAATGGCTAGGTGAGGCGAACCCACAGGCCAGCGCCACGTTGATGACACTCATGTCGGTCTGCATCAGCAGGTTTCGCGCCTTGTGCAGCCGCAATTCCATGTAATAGCGCTTGGGGGAACGGCTGAGATACCGGCGGAACAGACGCTCTAGCTGGCGGGTCGACATACCTACGTCCTTGGCCAGAATCGAGGGCGAGATCGGCTCTTCGATGTTCTTTTCCATCATCAGGATAACCTGGCTCAACTTCGGATGCCGGACACCGATTCGGGTCGGAGTTGACAGGCGCTGCGTGTCCTGATCGGTTCGGATCGAGGAATAGATCATCTGATCCGCCACCGCGTTGGCCAGATCCTCGCCATAGTCATCCGCAATCAGCTTGAGCATAAGGTCAATCGAAGAGGTGCCGCCCGCAGTCGTCATACGATTGCCATCGATCTGAAAGACGGCTTTGGTCAGTTCTACTTCATCAAATTCCTCTATGAAACTGTCAGAATTCTCCCAATGGATCGTCGCCTTCTTGCTATCCAGCAGCCCGGCCTTTGCCAGAGTATAGGCCGCAGTGCAGAGGCCACCGATCCGCAAGCCCCTTCGGGCTTCGCGCCGCAGCCAGTTCAGCACGCGTCTGCTGGTGGCCGCCTGAACGTCTACGCCACCGCAGATCAGAACAACGTCGTCGCGCTGCAGCTCTACCAGATCACTGTCCAGACTGAACTCGGTCCCGGCCGAGCAGGTTACCGTTTCACCGCCTTCTCCCAGCAACCTCCAGGTATATAGCTGCCTGTTCGCCATGCGGTTGGCGATGCGCAGACTGTCAAGCGCCGAAGCAAAGGACAGAAGAGAGAATTTGTCCAAGAGGACAAAAACGAAATTCCGAGGTGGAGCCGCAGTGTCTTCCACCGTGACAACTTGGCGTTGCTCTTGCATGGCGAGATGTCCTTACTTCGCGGCCGGACGGACGATCATCCAGCTGCTGATTTGACAGCCACCATGATCAAAGCTTGTTTACGTCGTCAAGAGGCGCAAATGGGATATGGTCACTCTTCCTTGCATTTTGTATAGAGACCACCTGAAAACTTCAGCGGAGATCAAAGCTATGACCGAATGGCAAAAATCGAACTGGCGCAGCAAGCCCCGGGTTCAGATGCCAGAGTATACCGACGCGGCCGCGCTGGCCAAGGTCGAGGCTCAGCTTTCACAGTATCCCCCGCTGGTCTTTGCCGGTGAGGCGCGGCGTCTCAAGCAACATCTGGGTGCCGCCGGACGCGGCGAAGCCTTCCTTTTGCAAGGCGGGGATTGCGCTGAAAGCTTTGAACAATTCAGCGCAGATGCAATTCGCGATACCTTCAAGGTGATGCTGCAGATGGCAATGGTTCTGACCTATGGTGCCAAGGTGCCAGTGGTCAAAGTTGGTCGTATGGCCGGACAATTTGCCAAGCCGCGCAGCGCCCCGACCGAGGTTGTGGATGGCGTTGAACTGCCCAGCTACCGCGGGGACATCATCAACGAATTGGCCTTCACGCCGGAAGCCAGGATTCCGAATCCCAACAGGATGTTGCAGGCCTACACGCAAGCGGCGGCGACGCTGAACTTGCTGCGCGCTTTCTCAACCGGTGGATTCGCGGATATGAGCCGCGTGCACGCCTGGACGCTGGGTTTTGCGGATGAACAGGACGTTCAAAAGTATTCCGAGGTGGCGGACCGTATTCAAGACACCATCGATTTCATGGAAGCGGCTGGTATTACTGCGGAAACAACGCATGAATTCTCGACTGTTGAATTCTACACCAGCCACGAAGGTCTGTTGCTGGAGTATGAAGAGGCACTGACGCGCCTGGATTCGACCTCGGGCAACTGGTTGGCGGGTTCAGGTCACATGATCTGGATCGGCGACCGTACGCGCCAGCCTGATGGCGCGCATGTCGAATTCTGCCGCGGAGTTCTGAACCCGATCGGTCTGAAATGCGGCCCGACCACCACGGCCGAGGACCTCAAGGTTCTGATGTCCAAGCTGAACCCCGACAACGAAGAGGGGCGTCTGACCCTGATTGCTCGGTTCGGAGCGGGCAAAGCTGGTGAGCATCTGCCACGTCTGGTCAAGGCCGTGAAGGAAGAAGGGGCAAAGGTCACCTGGGTCTGCGATCCGATGCACGGCAACACGATCAAATCGGCCACGGGTTACAAAACCCGCCCGTTTGATTCAGTTCTGCGTGAGGTGCGTGACTTCTTTGGTGTGCATCAGGCCGAGGGCACCATCCCCGGCGGTGTGCATTTCGAGATGACCGGTCTTGATGTGACCGAATGCACCGGTGGTGTACGCGCTGTGACCGAAGAAGACCTGTCTGATCGCTACCACACCGCCTGCGATCCGCGTTTGAACGCATCGCAGTCGCTGGAACTTGCATTCCTGGTGGCGGAAGAACTGACCAACCTACGCCGCAACGGCTCCAAACGCGCGGTAAGCTAAGCGCAACTTTAACACTGACAACAGCGGGCCATCGGTCCGCTGTTTTTTTGTTCACCGCAATCTTACGGGTTTCAATCGTCGCGTGATACCACCAGGTGAAGGTGGCCGGCAGAGCGTTTGAATTCGCGTTGTTCCTCGGCAAAACCTTCCACAGGACGGCGCGGAGTGGGCGCGGGTACCTGAATTTCAGAAACCGGTTTGATCCGTGTATCAGATAGTAAAAACCGGCGCGGTGTCTTGCCGATTGCGCCATCGGCGATCATGACCCCCAAAACACGACTGACATCCCCCAGGTCACTTTTTAGCGGCAGAAGGATCATCCGGGCCTGCATCCGCGTACGCCCCAACACGCCACCCGAGATCAGACCCAGTTCGGCAACAGCTGGGGACGCAAAAACCTGTTCCAGTATATCCTTGGTTTGCGCTCGGGCATCGGGTTGAAAGAATGCGGTCAAAGGCATCCCCCGGACTTCCATGCCCGCAAGTGTGTTCAGATGGCTGCCTGCCAGGCGAAATCGGGCCAGCCCGGGTGCTATACGTTCAAGGATAAAAGTATACTCAAGAACATTCTCTAGCCCGCGCGGGTCGATTTGAGACCGCATCGGTACGCTGTCGCCGCTCAACAATGCGGTCCAATACGCCTCGGCCTGGCGGATCGGCGATAGGCTGCGCCCACTGTCAAAGCGATCCATTGCGACGATCTTTCCAAATTCTGACCCGGAACCTGTCCCGAAAAAAGTTTTCATTTTCATTACCCTAACGTCAATTGGCCGCTATTTTCATAAAATGCAACACAATGGAAGCACCTGCGGCCCGTAAGCCATTGCTAGGGGCAGTTTGACTCGGGTTAATTCAATTTTGGAGCAATTCTTTAACGAATGGTTAACTTGCGCCAAACAAATGCATCTTCAGCAAACTCTTGCTCTGCACCAGTCAATAGCATTAGGTGCGGCACATGCTCGAAACAGCAGGGGAACAGGAAAGGGCCATCATGATCAGATCCATGACCGGGTTTGCCTCGGGGAAGGGAACTTACGGCCCGCACAGCTGGTCGTGGGAGCTTCGCAGCGTAAACGGTAAGGGACTGGACATGCGTCTGCGCGTGCCCGACTGGTTGACCGGCCTCGAAGTTTCATTGCGGGCGACCCTGTCCAAATCTCTGAGCCGTGGAAACGTGACCCTGTCGATGCGCGTGAACCGAGAGGATTCCGCACTGGAGCTGGCCTTGAACGAAGCCGCGATGGTTGCGGCCCTGACCGCTCTTGAGCAAACAGAGGCGCTGGCAGCTGCGCGCGGCATCACGCTCGCGCCGGCACGTGCGTCAGATCTCCTCGCACTCAAGGGGATGATGGATGCAGAAACCGAGGCCGACGATCCGACTCCGCTTGTTGCGCATCTGACGTCCGAATTCAAAGATCTTCTGGCCGCGTTCATAGACATGCGCAAGACCGAAGGGGAAGCTTTGGCGGCGGTCTTGAACACGCAACTGGATCAAGTCGCGGAACTGACGGCGCAAGCAGCGACGATTGCAGAGCAACGCAAGGGCAAAATGGCCGAGGCGCTGCGTGAAAACCTCGCGCGGGTGCTGGAGAATACGCAAGGCGCAGATCCTGATCGTATCGCGCAAGAGCTGGCGATGATCGCGGTCAAGGCCGACATCACCGAGGAAATCGACCGCCTGACCGCGCATGTAGGTGCCGCACGTGAGTTGTTGGCGCAGGACGGGGCCGTGGGCCGCAAGCTGGACTTCCTGATGCAGGAGTTCAACCGCGAGGCCAACACGCTTTGTTCCAAGGCGCAAAGCTCGGATCTGACGTCCGTCGGGCTGGAATTGAAAGCGTTGATCGATCAGATGCGAGAGCAAGTGCAGAACGTAGAATAAGAATGGGAACAACTGACATGGCGGACCGCCGAGGCCTATTAATCATCCTGTCTTCTCCTTCCGGCGCGGGCAAATCGACCCTGGCCAAACGGCTGATGGCCTGGGATACGGATCTGGAATTCTCGATCTCGGCGACAACTCGTGCTCCGCGTCCCGGGGAAGAGCATGGGCGCGAGTATTTCTTCTTGTCCGAGGACGAATTCAAACAGCAGGTCGCTGATGGGCAGATGCTGGAACATGCCCATGTATTTGGTAATTTCTATGGCTCTCCTGCTGAGCCGGTTCGAAACTCGATCAATGCTGGCAGGGACGTATTGTTCGACGTCGACTGGCAGGGTGAAGTGCAGATCAGAAATTCGGATCTGGGCAAGCACGCCCTGTCTATCTTCATTCTGCCGCCGTCTATCTCCGAGCTGCGTCGCCGTCTGGAAGCCCGTGGGCAGGACAGTGATGACGTTATCGGCCGACGGATGCTCAAAAGTTGGGACGAGATCAGTCACTGGGGCTATTACGACTATGTCCTGATCAACGACGATCTCGAGTCAACCGAGGACAAGCTGAAGACTATCGTAAGCGCTGAACGGATGCGCCGCATTCAGCAACCCACGTTGCAACAACACGTACGCAAGTTGCAGAATGAGTTCGAGGGATTGTCATGACCATTTACGCCTTGGGCGAGCACGCGCCGCAAATTCATGAGGACACATGGGTCGCGCCTGATGCCAATCTTATTGGAAAGGTTGTATTGGAGCAGGGGGCCTCGGTCTGGTTCGGCTGTACGATTCGCGCGGATCACGAAGAAATCCGGATCGGTGAGGGCAGCAACGTTCAGGAAAACTGCGTGATGCATATAGATGCCGGGTTTCCTTTGTCGATTGGTCGGAACTGCACCATCGGGCACAAGGTGATGCTGCATGGCTGCACCATAGGTGAAAACACGTTGGTTGGAATGGGCGCGATCGTTCTGAACGGGGCAAAGATCGGTAGGAACTGCCTGATCGGAGCAGGAGCCCTGATCACCGAGGGCAAGGAAATCCTCGACAATTCGCTTGTCATGGGATCGCCGGGCAAGGTTGTGCGCCAGCTGGACGAGGCTGCGGCACAAAGGATCACGTTCAGTGCGCTGCACTACCAAGAAAATATGCGCAAGTTTCGTGAAACCTTAAAACCTGCGCAGTAAGGCGATTGGGTTGATTGGGTTTTGAAGCATGACCGAAGACGTTCTTCAGGAAATTGTCCTTGCGATCCCGTTGCCGGCGCTGGTGGTCGATCAGACCGAACGGATCATTGCGGCGAACACGGATGCAACGTCTCTTCTGGGACAGAAAATTGTCGGGCGCCATTTCGCGACCATTTTGAGGCAGCCGCAGGTTCTGGATGCCATCGAGCAAGCCCTGACAAGCAAAAGCGCAAAAAAAACTCGTCATCTGTCCAATGATGGCGCGCAGGACACAGCGTACGAAGTTGAATGCAGATATTTGAACGGGGTAGGTGCCGCGTCCGAAGGGGCCGTCATGGTGACGTTTCAGGATACCACTCATCTGGAACATGCCAGCCAGATGCGACGGGATTTCGTAGCCAATGTCAGCCATGAGTTGCGCACCCCGCTGACCGCTTTGATGGGTTTTATTGAAACCTTGCGTGGTCCGGCACGTGAAGACCCTGCGGCACGGGATCGGTTTCTCAAGATCATGGCCGATGAAGCCAACCGGATGAACCGTCTGGTCGGAGATCTTTTGTCGTTGAACCGGGTCGAAAGCGAAGAACGTGTTCGACCCAAGCAACAGCTGGAGCTTACCGGCCTTCTGCAATCCACGATAAATTCGCTGCGGCCCCTTGCGGAAGACGCTGGCGTGGTACTGTCGCTGGACGTGACAAACGGTCCGCTTTCGATCACTGGTGACGGCGACCAATTACGGCAGGTTTTCACCAATCTCATCGAGAACGGGATCAAGTATGGCGCCAGTGGCGGCAGCGTCACCGTACGTGTCTTGCCCGCGGACAGGGATCCGGCGATGCGCGGCCCGGCTGTCAGAGTTCAGGTCATAGACAAAGGGTCCGGCATAGATGCCGTTCACTTGCCGCGCCTGACTGAGCGATTCTATCGCGCGGACAGTCACAGGTCGCGCCAACTGGGCGGAACGGGACTGGGCCTTGCGATCGTGAAGCACATCGTAAATCGTCATCGAGGAAGGCTTCGTGCGGAAAGCGAGTTGGGAAAAGGTTCTGTTTTTACGGTCATTTTGCCCAGATAGAGACCTAAGTCGGCCTTGTTCCGGCTTTCTTGGTCGTCAGCGTTTTAGCGGTTAACTCGCAAAAAAGTCCTGGTTGTCATGAAAGTGTTACACACCTGTCACAAAAGACTTACGCACGCCCCATAGGGGTGCCCGCAGGATCATCATGGGGGTGATCAAGCATACCTTTTCAGGGAGACTGAAATGTCCTTTGTAAAACTGTCGGCATCTGCGCTGGCTATCGCTGCCGTCTCGGCAACCACTGCTGCGGCGCGTGACAACGTTCAGGTTGCCGGCTCGTCGACCGTTCTGCCTTATGCCTCGATCGTAGCCGAACTGTTCGGTGAAAACACAGATTTTCCAACCCCGGTCGTTGAATCCGGCGGTTCGTCGGCTGGTCTGAAGCGTTTCTGCGAAGGCGTTGGCGAAAACACCATCGACGTTGCGAACGCATCGCGCGCGATCCGCGAAAAAGAGATCAAAGCCTGTGCCGAAAACGGTGTGACAGACATCATGGAAGTCCGTATCGGCTATGACGGCATCGTATTTGCAAGCCAGCAAACCGGGCCTGACTTCACTACTTTCGAACCTGCGGATATCTTCAATGCCCTGGGCGCAAAAGTGCTGAAAGACGGCGAGATCGCTGATAACCCTTACAACAGCTGGGCTGAGTTCAATTCGGAACTGCCCGATGTTGAAATCGCTGGCTTCATCCCGGGCACCAAGCACGGCACACGTGAAGTGTTTGAAGAAAAAGTTCTGCTGATCGGATGTGAAGAAACCGGCGCAATGGAAGCCATGATTGCTGGCGGCATGAGCGAAGACGACGCTGAAGATGCTTGTCTGGCGGTTCGCACCGATGGCAAATCGGTCGATATCGACGGTGATTACACCGAAACTCTGGCGCGTATCGACACCAACCCCAACGGCATCGGCGTGTTTGGTCTGGCGTTTTACGAAAACAACGCCGACAAGCTGAAGGTTGCGACCATGTCGGGCGTTGCCCCGTCGACCGAGACCATTTCCACCGGTGAATATCCGGTTTCGCGCCCGCTGTTCTTCTATGTAAAGAAAGCTCATATCGGCGTGGTCCCGGGCCTGAAGGAATACGCTCAGTTCTTCACTGCTGACGAAATTGCCGGTCCGTCAGGCCCGCTTGCCAACTACGGACTGGTTGCTGATCCTGAGCTGGCAAAAACTCAGGACGCCATCGCCAACGAAATCACCATGGGTTCGGGCAGCTAAGTCTGACACTGGTTTAACGCATCTTGGGGCGACGGATCAGTCGCCCCTTCATTGTCTTTTCTCATCGCAATCGAGAGTAACTGGGGGTGTCATGCCGATACTTTGGCTTATTCTGATCGTGTCTGCGATCGCCGCTGTCGGCTATATACTTGGACGCATACGCGCGTTGCAAAACGCAGGTGGTGACAGTCGGAACCTGCATTCCCTGCCCACCTTTTATGGCGCGAACGTTGCGCTGAAGACTCTTGTCCCTGCTGTCGGTCTCATGATTGTCTGGCTGTTGGCACAGCCTTTCTTTGTTAACTCGCAGGTGTCAGGCATGATACCGGAAACAGTGATCAAGGAAGGCTCTTCCCGCAGTCTGGTCATGGCGGAAGTACGCCGCACAGCCGCCGGGCTGGACAGCGCGGTCGCACAAGGCAACCTGACCGAGACTGTCGCCAGCGATGCCCATGCAGATGTCACGGAGATTACCCGGAAACTGAAGGAAGCAGGCCAGGTGGTGACGTCGGACATCACCCAGCCGGTATTGCGCGCAGCTCAGGGCTATCGGGCCATGAGCTCGACCGGCTATGTAATCATGTCCGTCGCTGTTCTCACGGTTGCTTTGATCGGCGCCGTAATGGGCTGGTTGCAAACCAACGCTGACTATCGTGCGCGCAACGTTGTTGAACAGGGCGTTAAAGCCCTTCTTCTGGCCGCCGCGTCGGTAGCCATTCTGACAACAGTGGGCATTGTCCTGTCCCTGGTTTTCAACACCTGGGAATTCTTCAAGCTCTACCCCGCATCAGATTTCTTTTTCGGCATGACCTGGGCACCCAGCTTTTCGGGCCGCGGAGGGTTGTCCGAACTCGGCATAATACCGTTGCTTTGGGGGACGCTTTACATCTCTGTCGTGGCGCTGCTGGTTGCGGTGCCGATAGGATTGTTCGCCGCGATCTACCTCAGCGAATACGCCTCGTCCCGTTTGCGGTCTTTTGCCAAACCATTGCTTGAGGTTTTGGCCGGTATTCCGACCATTGTTTACGGTCTCTTCGCGCTGTTGACCGTCGGTCCACTTCTGCTGGACGTTTTCGGTGACAATGGCCTGGGGTGGATGAAAGCCGGCACCGCCGTGATGACAGCCGGTCTGGTGATGGGGATCATGTTGATCCCGTTTGTCTCTTCGCTGTCTGACGACATTATCAATGCGGTCCCGCAGGCGATGCGCGACGGCTCATACGGTCTTGGTGCCACGCAATCGGAAACCATCCGTCAGGTCGTTCTGCCCGCCGCGTTGCCGGGTATCGTCGGCGCGATCCTTCTGGCTGCATCGCGCGCCATCGGCGAGACCATGATCGTGGTTCTCGGGGCAGGGGCCGCGGCCCGCCTCAGCCTGAACCCGTTCGAAGCCATGACAACCGTGACAGCCAAGATCGTCAGTCAGTTGACCGGCGACGCTGACTTTGCCTCCCCCGAGGCGCTGGTCGCCTTCGCGCTTGGCATGACACTATTCATTCTTACTTTGGGGCTTAACGTTTTTGCCCTGTATATCGTGCGTAAGTACCGGGAGCAGTACGAATGACCGACACCAGCATGCAAAGCCCGCAATCCGGTCGACATACGATCTCGCTCACGGCTACTGACGCGCACACGAAGAAACGGGCCAGAGCCGAAAAACGTTTTCGCGCATATGGCATCGCTGCAATTGCAACTGGCCTGTTCTTTCTGGTTGTCTTGTTTGCTTCAATCCTGTCGCAGGGGATCCCGGCCTTCCAACGCACGGTCGTCAGTGTGGATTTCACGCTGACTGAGCCGCAGAGGGACGAGGTCGAAGAGACCTTGTTCAAGACAAAGGCCTATTCCAACCTGTTCATCGCTCAGTTGAACAGTGAACTTGCTGAACGCGGAATCAGCGTTGATTTTGATGAGGCCGCGATCGAGCGTCTTTTGGGTAAAGTCGGCGGGACAATCCGGACCTTCTATTCCGAAAACCCAGATAAGCTCGGCGAGCCGGTCAGTTTCGATCTGGCGGCATCCAGCCGGGTGGACGGGTATTTCAAAGGTCGCGTGTCCCGTGATACCATGCAGGACAGCCGGTTTCTGCAAAAAAGCGACCTGGATCTGGTCGATGCGCTGGAAGAGGCAGGCATCATCAAGCAGGCATTCAACTGGCCATTCATTACTGGTGCCGACGCAGGCGTGGACAACCCCGGCGGTGCAGGCATTGGTGTCTCGGTTGTTGGATCGTTCTTCATGATGCTGGTGGTACTTTGCCTGTCACTGCCGATTGGCGTTGCTGCTTCGATCTACCTCGAAGAGTTTGCGCCGCAGAACAAGTTCACTGACCTGATCGAGGTGAATATCTCGAACCTGGCAGCGGTTCCGTCCATTGTCTTCGGTATTCTGGGCCTGGCCGTGTTCATCCAATTCATGCACCTGCCACAATCGGCACCGCTTGTCGGCGGTCTGGTTCTGACCCTGATGACACTGCCGACAATCATCATCTCGACCCGTGCGTCTTTGAAAGCGGTTCCTCCTTCGATCCGCGATGCGGCATTGGGGGTAGGGGCCTCAAAAATGCAGGCGGTGTTCCATCACGTGCTGCCATTGGCTGCCCCGGGCATTTTGACAGGTACAATTATCGGTCTTGCACAAGCCTTGGGAGAGACCGCGCCGCTCCTGCTGATCGGCATGGTTGGATTTGTTGCGCGAGGTTATCCTGACGGCTTCCTCGCGGGCTTTACCGAGCCGAACTCAGCTATGCCCGCCCAGATCTATACATGGGCCGCACGCGCTGACGCCGGCTTTTACGAGAAGGCGTGGGGTGGGATCATCATCCTTTTGATGTTCCTGCTGACCATGAATATCATCGCAATCATCTTGCGCCGCCGCTTTGAACGCCGCTGGTAATAGGGGCTGAAATGAACGACATGACACGAGTGGAGAGATCCGTGGACTCCAAAGACATCAAGATTGACGCCAAGAATGTTCAGGTCTTCTACGGTGAGACCCATGCCATTAAGGACGTGAGCGTTGAAATCGAAGACAAAACCGTCACGGCCTTCATCGGTCCTTCCGGCTGCGGCAAGTCCACCTTCCTGCGCTGCCTGAACCGGATGAACGACACCATAGATATCTGCCGGGTTGAGGGCGATATCCTGCTGGATGGCGAGGACATCTATGACAAGCGTGTCGACCCAGTACAGTTGCGCGCCAAGGTCGGAATGGTGTTCCAAAAGCCCAACCCGTTCCCCAAGTCGATCTATGATAACGTCGCTTATGGCCCGCGCATTCACGGCATGGCCAGAAATAAGGCGGAACTGGATGAAATCGTGGAAAAATCCTTGCGCCGTGGTGCAATTTGGGATGAGGTCAAGGATCGTCTGGATGCACCTGGAACGGGCCTGTCCGGCGGCCAGCAGCAGCGTTTGTGCATTGCCCGTGCGGTTGCCACCGAACCCGAAGTTCTGTTGATGGACGAGCCGTGCTCGGCCCTTGACCCGATTGCAACCGCACAGGTCGAGGAACTGATCGACGAATTGCGCTCGCGGTATTCGGTGGTGATCGTCACCCACTCGATGCAGCAGGCTGCGCGTGTCAGTCAGAAAACGGCCTTCTTCCACTTGGGAAATCTGGTTGAATTCGGCGAAACCGGACAGATCTTTACCAATCCGGTCGATCCGCGCACGGAAAGCTACATTACCGGCCGTATTGGCTAAGCACAGGTATCTGACAATGAGCGAACAACATATTGCATCTGCATTTGACCGCGATCTTGAAGCGATCCAGGCGCATATCATGAAGATGGGCGGGCTAGTCGAGGCCGCCATCATAAACGCGGCGCGCTCGCTTGAAACACGCGACGAAGAATTGGCGCAAGAAGTGCGCAAGGGCGACAAAGCCATCGACGCGCTTGAAGAGCTTATTAACGAAGAAACTGCCAGGTTGATTGCGTTGCGTGCGCCCACGGCCGGTGACTTGCGACTGATCTTGTCGGTTCTGAAGGTGTCCGGCAACCTTGAGCGCATTGGCGACTATGCCAAGAATATCGCCAAACGAACCACCGTTCTGGTCAATGCGGGCGAGATCACTGGAAGCGCCGCCGCTCTGCGCCGTATGGCCCGCGAGGTCGAACGGATGCTGCGTGATGCGCTTGATGCCTATATTCAGCGCGATGCAGAACTGGCCACAGATGTCATCAACCGCGATGAAGAGGTCGACCAGATGTATAACGGCCTGTTTCGCGAATTTCTGACTTTCATGGCCGAGGACCCGCGCAATATCTCGGCCTGCATGCATCTGCATTTCATCGCCAAGAACATTGAACGTATGGGCGATCATGTAACCTCGATTGCCGAACAGGTTGTGTATCTGGTCACTGGCGACCGCCCGACCGAGGCTCGGCCCAAGGCCGACAACACGTCGCAAACCGTGTAGGAGGCGAGTGAGATGTCCGCAGATCAACCTACCGTTCTGGTTGTCGAAGATGAAATGGCTCAGCGTGAAGTTCTGGCCTACAATCTTGAAGCTGAAGGATTTCGGGTCTCCAAGGCCGCCAACGGTGATGAGGCCATGTTGTTGGTTGACGAAGACAGTCCGGACATCATCGTTCTGGACTGGATGATGCCCAATCTGAGTGGCATAGAGGTCTGTCGTCGTCTGAAAAGCCGCCCGGATACACGTTCAATCCCGATTATCATGCTGTCGGCCCGGTCCGAGGAAGTGGACAAGGTTCGCGGTCTTGAAACCGGGGCGGATGATTACGTGGTCAAGCCGTACTCAGTGGTCGAGTTGATGGCACGCGTTCGCACGCAATTGCGCCGCGTCCGTCCGGCGACTGTTGGTTTGCGCCTCGAGTTCGATGACATCGTTCTTGATTCCGAAACACACAAAGTCAGCCGGGACAACAAACCCCTGAAGCTCGGGCCGACCGAATTCCGGCTTCTCAGCACATTTATGGAAAAGCCGGGCAGGGTCTGGAGCCGCGAGCAATTGCTGGACCGGGTTTGGGGCCGCGACATCTATGTCGATACCCGAACCGTCGATGTGCATATCGGGCGTTTGCGTAAAGCTCTGACGCAATATGGTGGGAATGACCCAGTGCGAACCGTTCGTGGCGCAGGATACGCGTTGGGGTAGCTACTTGGTGTGGGCTTATAACGTGCAAACCATTTGAATTTTGACAGGAGTCGTATTTAATTTGTAAATCCACCATGCTTCAGCAGAAAGACGTATAATCGGTATTATGGTTAAAGTTGTCGACTTGTAACTTGTCTGCAAAGTGAACACTCTGGCCAGACCACGCAAGTTACTTGTTTTGGAACGTGCTATGCAGATCAGAAATAAAACTGTCGTTGTTACCGGCGCCGCTGATGGTATTGGCAAGGGTTTGGCGGAACGCTTTGCACAAGAAGGTGCGCGTGTCATCTGCTCGGATATAGACAAAGCCGGAGCGCATGCGGTCGCAAACAAAATTGATGGCGTTGCATTCACTTGTGACGTTTCCAGCGAAGATCAGATCAGGACGTTGATCGATTTCACCGAAAACACTGTTGGCCCAATTGATCTGTTCTGCGCAAATGCCGGTATCCTGACTCTTGGCGGTCTGGATGTTCCGGACGATCAATGGGAAAAGATTTGGAAAATCAACGTGATGTCGCACGTGTGGACCGCGCGACATCTGGTGCCTCGCATGATCGGTCGCGGCGGCGGTTATATTTTGACAACGGCGTCTGCAGCGGGATTGCTGAACCAACCAGGTGCAGCGCCATACGGTGTCACGAAACATGCAGCGGTCGGATTTGCTGAGTGGCTGTCGCTGACATATGGCGCCAAAGGTCTGCGGGTTTCGGTTCTTTGCCCTCAGGCGGTTCGGTCGAAGATGACTGAGGGACACGAGGTTTCAGTAGCATCGATCGACGGAATGCTGGAGCCCGAAGACGTCGCGGAAGCCTGCGTTCAAGCCATCCGATCCGAACGGTTTCTGGTTCTTCCACATCCGCAGGTTCTGGATTATTTGCGGCTCAAAGCGGCTGATTACGACCGCTGGCTGGGCGGAATGTGTAAATTGAATCTAAAATTTACGCCGGATATTTAACGTTTTCTCTGAGCCTTCCGCATAAGACCTTCCTGAGCCACCGACGCGACAAGGGTTCCGTCTTCCGAGTAGATCGACCCACGATTGAAGCTGCGTCCCTGCCCCGTCCATGGGGAATCCATCACATACAGATGCCAGTTCTGAAATTTCACGGGTGCATGAAACCACAGAGCGTGATCCAGGCTGGCGCCGTTGAACTCTCCGGAAAACCAGCTCAGTCCGTGAGGTCGCAAACCCGACGACATGAGGTTCATATCTGACGCATAGGCCAAAAGAAGATGTTGAGTTTTCGCGTCCGCAGACGCGGCAGCCGCCATGCGAAACCAAGTTTTGTTGTGGTCGTCCGACACTTCGGGGTTGAACGGATCCAGATGATCCACCTCCCGGACTTCGATCGGGCGTTCACGCAGAAGTTCACTGCGAAATCCTTCAGGCACGCGATCAACATATGCTTGTCGAAGCTCGGAGCGGGATGGGTATGTCTGGGGTGGATTCACAGTTGGCATCGGATGCTGATGCTCCCAACCTTCATCCTGAACGTGAAAGGATGCCGACATGTTCAGGATCTGTTTGCCATTCTGAATTGCGACGACGCGGCGGGTAGTGAACGAACCTCCGTCACGCGCTCTATCCACCTGATAAATAACGGGCTTCTCCGGGTCTCCGGGTCGGATGAAATAGGCGTGCAGGGAATGGCACAACCGGTCATCTACGGTTCTGTATGCAGCGGCCAAGGCCTGCGCAATGACCTGACCGCCGAAAATCCGGGTTGGTGTTTCTCCACCCGATCCCGTGCCGCGGAAAAGATCGACCTCAAGCCGTTCAATATCCAGAAGATCCAGTAAGATGCGTTCCGCTTCGGTCATTGTTTGCTCTCAGCCTGATTACTCGAGACCCGGGTATCAGCACGAGCAAGATCATTCAATCATGGCGGCGTGCACCAATGCCTTGAGTTCAGCACGGGATGGATAGGAACTGGACGGCGACAATTGAGTAAAGAACACAGCCGTCAGGTCGTTCTCCAGGTCGTTCCAGAAATAGGTCGAGGCCATGCCACCCCAACTGAAATCACCAACTGATCCGGGCACACGCACCCGACCCGGATTCAGAACAATCGATCCGGCAAGGCCAAATCCCATGCCTTCCATGGGTTGTTCCGCAAAGCTCTTTGGACCCATCGAGGCGATATCACCCGGCAAGTGGTTACGCATCATGAAGTCCACTGTTTTTGGACCAAGCAATTGATGGCCATTTCCGGCCCCTCGATTACGTAGCATCTCGACGAATTTGGCATAGTCGTCGATTGTGGACACCAACCCACCGCCACCTGAAAAGGTCGTCGCGTTCTCGAATGGCGAGCCCTCGTGAGAATCGATCAATCGTAGTGTATCGCTTCCTTGGTCGAGCGAGTTCAACGCCATCGCGTCGCCGACCAGCGGGGTGTAAAGGGATGCGAACCTGTCCCCTGCCCCGGCTGGTACTGAAAACCCGGTTTCGCCCATCCCGAGGGGAGCCAAAATTTCCTGCCGGAAGAATTGATCCAAAGCCTGTCCCGAGACGACCTCGACAACGCGTCCAATCACGTCGGTTCCGACAGAGTATTCCCACCGTGTTCCGGGTTGGAATGCCAATGGTAACTCTGCCAGTTCACATACGAGATCTCTCAGAGGCCCTTGATCTGGTTTGAAGATTAGACCCTTTTCATCCATCGCGTCCGGTAGAATCCCGGGATTGAACGGATAGCTGAGACCACTGGTGTGGGTGAGTAACTGATGTAGAGTTGGGGGTGCTGCGTCTTCGGTTTGATCCAGCTTTTCTGCGCCGGGCACCAAAGCCTGTATCTGTTTAAACTCGGGAAGGAAATCGGACAGAGGCGCGTCGAGGTGAAACAGTCCACGTTCCGCCAACATCATCAAAGCAACAGAAGTGACGGGTTTGGTCATCGAGTAAATGCGCGCCAGCGTGTCGCGTTGGAACGGCAGATTGTCCTCAACACTGCGTAGACCGCTCGAGTGGAAAAAAACCTCTTCTCCCTTGTGCTTTAGCAAAAAGGACGAGCCTGCATATTTACGCTGCTCTACATAGCTGTCCATCCAGGTGCAAAGCCGGCTAAGCCGCGTTTGATCGAACATGACTTGTTTTCGAAGCATTTTTTTGAGTTCCGCCAGTTGTTGACCAATATCGTGCATGCGTGGGGCCTGAAACAACAGCAGATCCCGGGCTGAATTGAACGGTTAAATAAGCAGAGCCAAGAGGCACGTCTTTCATCCAAGTGATACAGTGAAACCGATACAGATTCGCTTGTAAATTGTTGGATGGGGTCATGCCGGACCGGCCTGGAGGGACATCATGACGCAAAACATAGATTTCGTTTACGATTTTTGCAGCCCAAATGCCTTTCTGGCCCACAAGATGCTGCCAGAGCTGGCGGCGCGGCATAGTGCCAAGATCAATTATACCCCAGTCCTTCTGCCTGTTGTTTTCAAAGCCACGCACAACCAGAGCCCATTTCAGGCGTTTTCTGAGAACCGTCAGAAAACCGCTTATCTTACCCATGACCTGCATAGGTTCGCGCGACGTCGCGGGCTGAGCTTCCATATGAGCCCGCATTTTCCGATAAATACAAAATTCGCGATGCGTGGCGCCCATTTCGCCAGAGGAAAATCATGGGAAATCCGATATATAAGCGCCGTTTTTGATGCGATTTGGGTGCATGGACAAAAAGCTGACGAGTTGGCCGTTCTCGTCGATATTCTGCAAGAAAACGAACTGCCGGTTCGCAAGCTGCGCGAAGCCATGACGAGTCCTGAAATCAAACAGAACTTGAAGGATCAGACCAAAGCGTTTGTTCGTCGGGGCGTTTTTGGTGTTCCCAGCCTGTTTTACGGATCCGAAATGTTCTTTGGCAAAAACAGCTTGCCGAACCTGGAAATTGAGCTGTCGAGAAACAAGAAGCGAAGTAAAACCAATGCGTTGTGAAAGGTCTTGGTTTCAAACGCAGCCTCCCTCAAAAGGCGTCAGCGAAGATATTGCCTGACGTTACAACGTTGATCCCACCTGAAACCGGGATAACCGAACCGGTGACATAACTGCCGCCGCGCCCGCATAAAAACAGCATACACCCCGCTATATCTTCATCACAGCCAACACGCCCAAGAGGCACTGACTTACCGACCTTTTCGCGCTTGCCCTCGTCCGCTGTCGCAAAGGCTGTCATCCGCGAAACGAACGGTCCCGGAGCCAGCGCATTGACCGTCACGTGGTAAGGCGACAATTCCTTGGCCAGGATTTTGGTTAGATGCAGAACAGCGGCCTTCGAGGCTGAATAGCTATAGGCGCCATCCCCAATGGGAACCTCTCCCATCACAGAGCCGACGTTTACAACTCTCGCCGGATCGTCTGCTGTGCCAGACTCCATCAACATCGGCAGTAGCCTCTGGGTTAGCTCGAATACTCCGGCCACGTTGACCGACATCACCTTTTCCCAGGCGTCATGCGGAAACTGCCCCAAGGGAGCACCCCAGGTCACACCGGAGTTATTCATCAGAATATCAAGAGTTTCAGTGCGTTTCTGAATGTCCGAAACCAGTTTGGCGATGCTGGCCTCGCTGCCGATGTCTCCGGCAAATCCTTCGGCACTTCCGGGTGCTTCCAGCGCATTCAACTCGGCGGCGGCCGCGATACATGCGTCCCCGTTTCGGGAGGTAATCAAAACACGTGCACCGGCCCTGACCAATGCTTCAGCGGCCATTCGCCCGATACCCGTGGCGCCGCCAGTTACCAATGCGGTTTTGCCGGGCAACGAGAAAAGGGTATCCGGTGTCATTGTCATGCTCCTCAATCAAGTCTGGTTTTGTCTGCATTCTGACCCGGTTCGAAGGCCTGTTGCCGACACGGCAATCTACCGTTCACTGCATTGGCACGAACCCGGGTTGCACAAAAAATTTTACACAACAATCTACAGTCTCATCGGAGACGGTTTGCAAGTATTACTCAGCGTCGCGCAGGGCCGCCCGAAAATCCTGGAAAGACCCTAGTTGCCGAACCTGAAATCGATCAAAGAGAACCTGAAAACCTGTTTTCCCGCCAATGGAAGACCAAGAGAAAAAGCATGGCCCACGTTCACAGGGATACACGGTGTTTTCGGGTGGGATGTTTGAACTCAGTTTTTTCGACCATCACGAGTTCTGTTTTCTGAGCAACTGACCGGATGCAATCCGGCAGTGTCAGGTAGACAACCCGGCCTTTTCGTGTCTATGAACCATAGTATGGGGATAGTGAAAACATGCATAACGTCTTGGTATTGAATGGCCCAAACCTCAATCTGCTTGGTACACGGCAGCCCGAGGTTTACGGCGACACAACATTGCACATGATCGAGGACCGCTGCGTTCAGCATGGGGCGTCGATAGGGCTGGATGTAACGCATCTGCAATCCAATCACGAAGGTGTGCTACTTGACGCTATTCATGCGGCCCGTGGTGTGCAAAGCGGCTTGATACTGAACGCAGGGGCGTTCACGCATACGTCGATTGCCCTCATGGATGCCATTGCATCAGTAGAGTTACCGGTTGTCGAAGTGCATCTCTCCAATATTCATGCCCGAGAAGCCTTCCGGCACAGGTCCTATGTAGCCTCTGTTGCATTGGGTCAGATCTGTGGTTTCGGTGCCCAAAGCTATATTCTGGCGCTGGACGCGCTCGCAGCTCATCTGAAAGCAGGCAACTCGACATGAAGCTCAAGGAATATCTTCAGTTTGTCAGCTACGCTAAGACCCTGGAAGACCTGTGGGATGCACATTGCCGCCAGATGGGTGAATTCGGATTTTCCCGCCTGATCTATGGCCATACGCAATACAGGACGGAGACGTCTCTGGGCGATCCCGAAGATTTCGTAATTCTGACAAACCACAAACGGGCCTATGTCGACGGTTTCATCAAGGATGGGCTTTATTTTCATGCCCCGATGTTGAAGTGGGCGTTGGACAATGAAGGCGCTGCCAGCTGGAAAATGCTGCAAGACATGAACTCGGGCGGAACGATGACCGCGAAGGAGCGCGAAGTTTTCGATTTCAACAAGTCCATGGGTGTGGTTTCTGGCTATACCGTCAGCTTCAACTCAGTTTCCATGCGCTCGAAGGGAGCGATTTCTCTGGCTGCTGCCAATGGGCTAAGCCAGGAAGACGTGGATGCGGTCTGGGAAGAACACGGCGACGACATTCTACTTATGAACAATGTCGCCCACCTGAAAATACTGACATTGCCGTTCCATCCGCCAAACCGAGCACTGACCAAGCGACAACGCGAAGCGTTGCAGTGGGTCGGAGACGGGAAAACCACTCAGGATATCGCGCTGTTGATGGGACTGACATCTGCAACTGTAGAAAAGCATCTGCGACTCGCGCGAGAGGCTCTCTCGGTCGAAACGACGGCGCAGGCGGTTCTCAAGGCGTCTCTGCACAATCAGATGTTCATTATGGAAGTATAACCGCAATATTTTGACGCTATCCCGCGTCAGTTTACCTTAGGTAAGGAAATCACTACTTTTCAAATCAAACCTAAAAGTTGCAAAGTGAGAGTGTTCCGTGAGTGGTGGCTTTAGCCAGGGAACATTTGGTTGGATCTTTGCAATAACAAAGCTCTCCGATCACTCTGACAAGGGGGGCGCTTATTTGTCCGCGTGCCGGTGTCGGAAATTTTGGGGGGCCTCGACCATCCCCATCATGCGGGGCCCTCCAATTCTTCTATAGATCGCTGGGGTATTCTGTTTGCCAACAGCAAAAGAAAAAGGGTCACGCCATGCGTAACCCTTTAATTTTATTGGAAAATGCCGCTTTCGGCAATTTCCTGTGCCACTTAGCCTTGAGCGGCCTTGGCGACCTCGGCTGCGAAGTCTTCTTTCTCAACCACGATACCTTCGCCAACTTCCAGGCGGATAAAGCCGGTGATGGTCGCGCCGGCCTCCTTGGCCGCTGCTTCGACGGTCAGGTCAGGGTTCACGACAAACTGCTGGTTCAGCAGAGTCGATTCCGCGACGAATTTCTTCATACGACCTTCGATCATCTTTTCGATCACCTGCTCCGGCTTGCCGGATTCGCGGGCGATGTCCATCTGGACCTGCTTTTCTTTCTCGACAACTGCCGGGTCCATGTCCGCTTCGGACATGGCCGCCGGGTTCACGGCTGCGATGTGCATTGCAACCTGTTTGCCGATTGCTTCGTCGCCACCGGTCAAAGCAACCAGAACGCCGATTTTTCCCATGCCGTTGGTGGCCGCATTGTGGACGTAGGACACAACGGTGTCGCCCGACAGTTTGGCCATGCGGCGCACCGACATGTTCTCGCCAATCGTGGCGATCTTGTCGGTCAGGGTGTCTGCAACGGTTTTGCCGCCCAGATCAGCTGCCAGCAGCTCTTCTACGTTGTCTACGCCTTCAGCCGCGTAAGCAATCTTGCCGACCATATCCTGGAATTCCGCGTTTTTCGCGACAAAGTCGGTTTCCGAGTTCACTTCGACAGCAACACCGTTGCCATCGTTGACGTGCACTGCAACCAGACCCTCTGCTGCGGTACGGCCGGATTTCTTGGCCGCTTTGGCCAGACCCTTGGTACGCAGCCAATCAACGGCTTCGTCCATGTTTCCGCCGGTTTCGGTCAGCGCCTTTTTTGCGTCCATCATGCCTGCGCCGGTCGAGTCGCGCAGTTCTTTAACCATTGCTGCTGTGATTGCCATCTCTTGGCTCTCCTCAATTCAAACGGAATTGGGGCAGGTCTACCCTGCCCCATATGTCATTTACGTGACGGGCAGCTTACGCTTCGGCTTTCGCTTCCGGAGCGGCTTCTTCTGCGGGTGCTTCTTCCACAACGGCTTCCTCAACCGGCGCTTCTTCGAATGCACCCAGGTCAACACCTGCTGCGCCCATCTGAGCGGTCATACCGTCCAGAGCCGCGCGTGCGGCCAAATCGCAGTACAGAGAGATTGCGCGGGCTGCGTCGTCGTTACCGGGGATGATGTAGTCGACACCGTCGGGTGAGCAGTTGGTGTCGACAACAGCCACAACCGGGATACCCAGTTTGTTGGCTTCGGCGATGGCCAGTGCTTCTTTCTTGACGTCGATGACGAACAGCAGATCAGGAACGCCGCCCATCTCACGGATACCGCCCAGCGATGCCTGCAGTTTGCCCTGGTCACGTTCCATGCCCAGACGCTCTTTCTTGGTCAGGCCTTCGGCGCCGGATTCCATTGCTTCGTCGATCTGGTTCAGACGGTTGATCGACTGGGAAACGGTTTTCCAGTTGGTCAACGTACCGCCCAGCCAACGGTGGTTCATGTAGTACTGAGCCGACTTTTCTGCGGCCTCTGCAATCGGCTGAGCTGCCTGACGCTTGGTGCCAACGAACAGAACGCGGCCACCTTTTGCAACGGTGTCACGAACGGCCTGCAGAGCTTGGTCCAGCATTGGAACAGTCTGGGTCAGGTCCATGATGTGGATACCATTGCGTGAGCCGTAGATGAACGGGCCCATGCGGGGATTCCAACGCTGTGTCTGGTGACCAAAGTGAACGCCAGCTTCCAGCAGCTGACGCATGGTGAACTCGGGAAGAGCCATGCTATTTTCCTTTTCCGGTTTACGCCTCGGCGGGGGTGAAAGAAGCGGATGCTCCAACCGGCGGGCCAGATAGGGATGTCTCCCCTACAAAGCCCAAACCCCGCCTGCGGGTTTGAATGGCGCGCGTATACGGCAGGTTTGGACGCAGTGCAAGGGTCAATGCCCTTATTTTTCAAGCCGCGCCAATGCATGAGCGTGGCGCACCGCCGCTTCGCAATGGGCCGCCAGTTCCTTGCGGTTGACGAAGTCCCTGACCCGGGCCGGCGAATGATAGATCAGTTCAACGGATCCTTGTCTGCGCGCACCCAAAGTCTTGAGCAGGTGCGGCGCGAAATCCATATCGCCCCACCAGCCATAGAAACGGTCAGGCTGACCTTTCGGTGCGTGGAACACCACCGAAACCGGTTGAACATACATGAAATCACGCAATTCTTCTGAAAAGAACGCGGCAAAGAGTGTTGTTTTAAAGGGTAAAACACGCAATCCGTCGGTCGAGGTGCCCTCGGGGAAGAACAACAATTTATGTCCGGCCTTGAGCCGCTCTTCGAAGATCGCCGTCTGCTCGCGCGCCTTTTTGCGATCCCGCTCGATGAATAAGGTCCCGGTGGCCCGTGCCAACCATCCGATACCCGGCCAGTTTGCAACTTCTGCCTTGGACACGAAGTAGACTCTCTTGCGGGCGTTCAAGGCAAAGATATCCAGCCAGGATGTGTGGTTGGCGACAACTGCACCGTGCTCCTTCATCAACGCTCCCGAGCAGTGAAATCCAATTCCAAGGATGCGAAGCGCGTTTCGGCACACGAACTGGCTGATAAAAGGTGTAACAGGGCGGTGAACGCCAAAAAACGGCAACTCGATCAGTCGAATGGCCAACAGAACAAGCAGACCGCCGAACACAAGGATGGCCAAAGGCAATCCCCTCAGTAAAACGAGTATCCAACCGACAAATCCCAGTTCGATTGGGTCCGGCGCTTCCTCACTGTTCCAAAGCGGATCATTCACCGATTCAAGCTCCGCCATAGATGCGCTTCTGCCGCTCGTTCATACGGGTCGTATCCAGGACCAGGCACACATCGGTGGTGTTGAAGTCGTGATCGATGAACGCCCCCTCGCCAACGAAACCACCGAGCCTCAGATAGGCTTTGATCAGGGCTGGAACCTGCACCATGGCGCTGCGACGATCCAATGCGTCCGGTGCGACAAGATCCATGGTCTGAAACACGCTCGGCTGAGCCCTCACCCGCAGGTCTGGCGGCGCCAGATGATTGTGATGCAGCATGGACAATGGCTGGGCCAGTTCCTGCACATCCGTGCCATGAAAACTGGCGACACCGAACAGGATTTCGATCTCACGCTCGGCCACATACCGAGAGAGACCATTCCAGAGATGATACATCGCCGTACCGCCACGGTAGTCCCTGTGCAGGCACGACCGGCCCAGTTCCAAGAGCTTGCGGCCACTTTGCTTGAGAACGGTCAGATCGTATTCGTCTTCGGAATAAAACTGCCCCAATTCTGCCGCACGATCGCCCGGTAACAGCCTGTAAACGCCGACGACTTCCCCTGTCGCGTCATCAAGGGCCAGCAAGTGATCGAAGTAAGGATCAAACCGGTCACGTTCCAACCCAGTCACATGATCGATCAGCTCGCCCCCGCCGCCGAGTTCACGCACGAACACGTCATAGCGTAACCGCTGCGCGGCGTGCAGTTCGTCTTGAGTTTCCGCCAATTTGATCGTGAACGAGGGGCCAGCGTCCGGCATGTCTGACTTATCGATCCTATGTTGTCATCGCGGCTGATACCCCAGTTCTTCAGGGGAAGGCAACAAGTGGGCATCTGGCCTTTTCTGTTAACTCTTCTTAAACCAGTTTCACGGATCAAAGACCGGCATCAGGGCGATGCGCGTTCCGTCGATTACCACTTTCCCCTGCTCGCGAAAGTTCACGGTGATCTTGCCTGCGACGTTGGACTGAACCTGTCCGACACCCCATTCGGGGAAATCCGGGTGGCGAACAAACAAGCCCGGTGCAAGAATAGCATTCATGTCTGTCATTTGGGGCTTCCGGTTCCTGCGGCAGATACCGCAGGAGGTACGCATGGGCAACACGAACGTCAACCTGGCTGAATTGATCGGCTCCCGAATCTGCCACGATCTGATCAGCCCGATCGGTGCCATCACCAACGGGCTGGAACTGTTGGACATGGTTGGCGCGATGCAGGGCCCCGAGATGGAGTTGATCTCGGGCAGCGTCGGCAGCGCTGGTGCGCGCATCCGTTTTTTCAGGGTTGCCTTTGGATCAGCAGGAGAACAACCGCTGGGGCGAGCCGAAGTGACTGAACTGCTCAAGGATATGGAACGCACCGGACGGGTACGGGTCATTTGGAATCTGAAGGAACCCGTGCCGCGAAATCAGGTCAAACTGGCCTTTTTTGGGAATCATGTGCTGCGAAAGCGCCATGCCATTGGGCGGAACGGTCGAAATAAAAACCCAAGATGAAAAATGGACGATCACCGGGACCGCAGACAAACTGAATGTGGATGCTGAACTGTGGAAACACGTTGCAACCGGTCGGTTCCCCAACAAGATTACACCTGCGCAGGTCCAGTTCGCTCTGCTGCCCGAAACGGCAAATGCAATGGGTCGGCGCGTTTCACTCGAAACCGCTGCGACCCGCGTTTTGCTGCGCTTTTAGTCCCGGGTCGTTCCGTTCCCGCGCACCAGGTATTTGAAACTGGTCAACTGGGCGGCCCCCACCGGGCCGCGGGCATGCATTTTGCCCGTGGCGATTCCGATCTCGGCGCCCATCCCGAATTCACCACCATCGGCGAACTGAGTCGAAGCGTTGTGCATCAGGATCGCGCTATCTAGGCGCTCAAAAAAACGGGCCGCAGCAGCGCCGTCCTCGGTCATGATACAATCGGTATGGTTTGATCCGTATCGCTGGATATGCGCAATGGCTGCGTCTATGTCAGCGACAGGCTTGGCCGCGATAACACTGTCCAGAAACTCTTTTCCCCAATCCTCAGCCGTTGCGGAAACTGTACCCTCAACCGCAAGTATGCCGTCGGCGTGAACCTCAACCCCAGCATTCACGAGCGCGGCGTTCACGTCACGCCCCAGCGTTTCGGCGATGTCCTGATGGATCAGCAAGCATTCGGCAGCGCCGCAGATGCCGGTGCGACGGGTTTTGGCGTTCAGCACCACGTCCAACGTTTTCTGCGGATCAGCCGCCTTGTCGACATAGATGTGCACGATACCTTCAAGATGCGCAAAGACAGGCACACGAGCCTCACGCTGCACAAGGCCCACCAACCCCTTGCCTCCGCGCGGAACGATGACGTCGACATAGTCGGTTAGGGTCAGCAACTCCTGCACCGCAGCGCGGTCACGTGTCGGCACCAGCTGAATCGCATCTTCCGGCAGATCGGCGGCCTTCAGCCCTTCTACCAAGCAGGCATGAATCGCGGTCGAAGAATGAAAGCTCTCGGAGCCGCCCCGAAGGATGACAGCATTTCCGGATTTCAGACACAACGCGCCTGCGTCAGCGGTTACATTCGGGCGGCTTTCGTAGATCACGCCGATCACACCCAGCGGGGTGCGCACGCGCTGGATATTCAATCCTGTCGGGCGATCCCATTCGGCCAGCACTTCGCCCACCGGATCGGTCTGATCAGCCACCGCCCGCAAACCATCGACCATGCCCTGAACACGTGCCTCATCCAGCATAAGGCGATCCATCATCGCCGGGCTCAGGCCCTTCTCACGGCCAAACTCCAGATCCTTCTGGTTGGCTTCGATGACCTGCCCGCGATTGGCCCAAACCGCGTCGGCTGCCGCAATCAGAGCGGCATGCTTTCGTTCGGCGCTGGCAAAAGCCAGTTCACGTGATGCCGCCTTGGCACGTTTCCCAAGATCGGCCATCAGAGCTGGAATGCTGTCAAAGTCTTTCATGTCGCGTGCCTCTCAGGTCGTCTTTTTCGATGGTTACAGGGCCAGATCATCCCGGTGGATCAGGGCAGCGCGGCCGGGGTAGCCCAGCGTGGCCTCGATCTCGGAAGACTTACGCCCCTTGATCGCGCCCGCCTCCTGCGCGGTATAACGGCTGATACCCTGCCCCAGTCGGCGCGCTTTTGGGTCAAGTATCGAAACGGGGTCGCCGCGCCCGAAATCACCAATCACTTCGACAATACCCGCGGGCAGCAAGCTTTTGCCATTGGCCAGCGCGTTGGCAGCCCCTTCATCGACAGTGATCTCACCACGCGGTTTCATGGCTGAAATCCAACGCTTGCGCGCTGCATGCGGGTCCAACGTTGCGGTGAACCACGTACAGCTTGAACCATTCTCCAGCCTTTTCAGAGGGTTCAGGATCGATCCTTCAGTGATTGCCATCGCACAACCGCCCGCGGTGGCCATTTGGGCAGCCAGCAGTTTTGTCTTCATTCCGCCCTTTGACAAACCAGAACCCGCATCACCCGCCATGGCTTCGATTTCGGGCGTGATCCGGTCTATGGTTTCGAATCGGGTAGCTGAAGCATCTTCATTCGGGTTGCCGGAATAGAAGCCATCCACATCTGACAGAAGGATCAGCTGATCCGCGCCGACCGTTACCGCGATTTGCGCGGCCAGACGGTCATTGTCACCATACCGGATCTCATCCGTTGCCACTGTATCATTTTCATTGACGATCGGCACGACTCCAAGGCCAAGCAATGTTTCCAGAGTCGCGCGCGAGTTCAGGTATCTGCGGCGATTCTCGCTGTCCTCCAGCGTCACCAAAACCTGCGCCGTGGTGATTCCATGTGGTGCTAACGCTTCTTCATAGGCGCGTGCCAGACGAATTTGTCCAACGGCAGCGGCAGCCTGCGATTTTTCCAAAGGTAAAGCCGCTGCTGGCAGACCCAGAACACCGCGCCCTAGCGCGATCGACCCCGACGAGACCAGAATAACATCCGTCCCTTGCCGTTTGAGCCAGTCCACGTCCTGCGCCAGCGTATGTAGCCAATCGGAACGAAGCAAACCTGTATCCCGATCGACCAGCAGAGCAGAGCCGATTTTGACGACCAAGCGACGCGCTGAGGTCAGGGCTGCCAAGGCTGCGCCTCCTCAGCGGGTTTCTGGCGAACACGATTGTCATCAATCTGGCCGCGCAACGCGCGCAGAACCTCCGTTACACCTTGATGAGCAACGCCGGACATCGTCATCACGGGGCCACCAACGGCCTCTTCCAGTTCGGCTTTGGCCAGATCACGTTCTTCATCATCCAGCGCATCAACCTTGTTCAGGACGGTGATCCGGGGTTTCTCGGCCAGTTCACCACCATAGGCTTCAAGCTCGTGGATAATCGTGCGGTAATCATCGGCAACCGTTTCCGACGTTCCATCGACAAGATGCAGAAGCACAGCACAGCGCTCAACATGACCAAGGAAGCGATCTCCGATCCCGCGTCCTTCATGGGCGCCTTCGATCAGGCCAGGGATGTCGGCCACGACGAATTCCGCATTGTCGACGCCCACCACTCCCAGATTAGGGTGTAGCGTGGTAAACGGGTAATCCGCAATCTTGGGCCGCGCGTTGGACGTAGCTGCAAGAAAGGTCGATTTTCCCGCGTTTGGCATACCCAGCAAGCCCACATCGGCGATCAGCTTGAGACGCAGCCAAATCGTACGATCAATGCCTGCCTGCCCCGGATTTGCACGGCGGGGCGCCTGATTGGTGGCGGATTTGAAGTGCAGGTTGCCGAAACCGCCATTGCCGCCTTTGGCAAGCAGAACGCGCTGGCCCACTTCGGTCAGATCGCAGATGACCGTTTCCTCGTCTTCGTCCAGAATCTCGGTGCCGACAGGCACGCGCAAGACAATGTCATCACCGTCCTTGCCGGTACGTTGCTGCCCCCTGCCCGGCTGGCCGTTCTTGGCGAAGAAATGCTGTTGATAGCGGAAGTCGATCAGGGTGTTCAGCCCTTCCACAACTTCGACCCAGACGGAACCGCCCTTACCACCGTCCCCCCCATCAGGGCCGCCGTATTCGATGTACTTTTCGCGCCGAAAGCTGACGCAGCCGCCACCTCCGGCCCCGGACCGGATGTAGACCTTTGCAAGATCGAGAAATTTCATGTGTGTCCCCTACTGCAAAGGCCCCATCGGCCACAAGTCAGAGTTTTTTACTGTACGTCCAGGTGGGCACATTCGCATCACGCGCCACCGAATAGCTTTCTGCATCGCCAAGATACTGGAACCCGCAATGGGTCAGAACCCGGGCAGAGGCCGGATTGTCCTGGAACACGCTGGCAAACATGGTCGCGTTCTCCAGCGGGTTGGCATTCACCAGCGCTTCGACAGCCATAGAGGCAATGCCGGTATTCCAATAGATCGGCGCAACCCAATAGCCGACTTCTGACTGATTCCGATCCAGCCGTTTCAGCGTGATCAGACCAATCAGCTCCGGGCCACCATCCTTGGTGGCATCCATGACCCAGACATCCTCGTCCCGGTCTTCAGCCATTGAGCGCGTGACAAAAGCTTCGGTCGAGCCTGGGGCCAAAGGATGTGCAATACTGGTTGTCATGCGTGCCACACGCTCATCACCGGCATAATGCTCGATCAGCCCCATATCCGACCGACGCAGAGGGCGCAGATCGAACCGCTCGGTTTCTATGACCGGCTGATTTATTATTGTTTCAAGTTTCATGAGTGTGTTCCTCCTCCGAACAACACGAAAAGTACGGACGCAACCGTAAGACCCGCCAACGTCCACATCAGATATTTTTCAACTGGCCGTCCTTCAACCGCGTGGGCAATTCTATCGCCCGCAAAAGTCCAGATCGGATGAAGAACCACCTGACAAAACAACAAACAAAGAGCGATCGTAATCGTCGCTTCAAAACTGGGCGTGCCCGCGGCCACAAACCCAGTGAAACCGGCAATGATCATGGCCCAGGCTTTGGGATTGAGCGGATGAACAATCAATCCCGCCAGAAAGCCGGGGGCCCTCCCCTCGGACTGTTGTCGCGACAACCGCGTGTTGGCAATTTTCCACGCCAACCACATGATATAGGCCGCTGACGCGTATTTAAGTACCGTAAACACCTCAGGTGCCTGATCCGCGAGATGCAGTAACCCAAAACCAATCGGCCAAATGATCAACTGCTTCCCCAGAATCACCCCCCCGACAAAAGGTAATGCTGCCCGAAAGCCATAGCGCGCACCCGTTCCCAACAGGACCATGTTGGCCGGTCCCGGCGTGCCGACCTGGCTGGCGGCAAAAATCAGGAAACTGGTGGTTGCGACTGTCATCGGTTTGATTGATCACGACTGCGTTAGAACGAAAAAGGGACCGGCACTTTGTGCCGGTCCCCCATGAATTTTTCTTAAACCTTCTGGGTTTCGGCTTACTCTGCGGCCTCCGCCACTGGCAGGACCGAAATGAAGGTGCGGTTTTTAAGTCCTTTATGGAACTTAACGGCGCCATCGGTGGTTGCAAAGATGGTGTGATCCTTGCCCATACCTACGCCTTCGCCCGGCCAGAACTTGGTGCCGCGCTGACGCACGATGATGTTACCTGCGATAGCGGCCTGGCCACCATACAGTTTTACGCCAAGGCGACGACCAGCTGAGTCGCGACCGTTACGGGAGGAACCGCCAGCTTTTTTATGTGCCATTCTCTCTCTCCTTAGCCTTTGGCCAGTTCTTTGGCCTGCTCAACCCATTCGGGCTTCACTTTGACCGTTTCGATAGCAGCAATCTGCTCGTCCGACAAGGCGGCCAGAGCGGCAAAGCTTTCGATACCGGCCTCGTTCAGCTTCTTGGCAGCGGCTGGGCCGACGCCAGTCAGCGCGGTCAGATCGTCCGCAGCAGCAGAGGGTGTATCGGCTTTGGCTTCAGCTTTCTTTACAGGCTTTGCCGCCGGAGCAGAGTCGCCTGCCGGAGCGGATCCGGTTGCAGCCTTGATGCCCGACTTGTCAGCGCCCGACGCAAGAATGTCGGTGATCTTGACCAGAGTCAGTTTCTGACGGTGTCCAACGGTACGCTTCGAGCTGTGCTTACGACGGCGCTTGACGAACTTGATGACCTTGTCACCTTTGACTTGTTCGATCACTTCGGCCTGTACGCCTGCGCCTTCAACGAAAGGTGCGCCAACAACCGGAGCGTCACCGCCCAGCATCAGAACATCGTTGAATTGAACTTTTTCTCCTGCGTCGGCAGCCAGTTTTTCAACGCGGAGCATATCGCCCGCCTGAACCTTGTACTGCTTGCCGCCAGTCTTGAGGACCGCAAACATGCGTCTTTCCTTTTCATATCCGCGTTCTGTGGTCCCCTGAACCGGGTGTTGCTGGCCTAAGCCACCTCGAACAGCGAGCCCTTTTCGGGCTGTGTGACTGACCCTGTGACGATGTCGAATGGGTCAAATAATAACGATACCCGGCGCGGAAAACCGGCCGGGATGCGCGCTTATCCATAGAACGTCGGAAAAAGTCAACACCAAAGCGATGTCAAAGATCAGACGCTCTGAGCGTCTGGGCAACCGCCCGACCCATCCGGAACGAGATGTCGTTGAACATGCGGTCAAAACCGTCGAACAACGCCTCATTCAGGGCGCGACCCGTTTCGGTTCTGGAAAACGCGATATTCTCGCGCATCTGGGTCTCGTCCAAAGGCCGGTAGGCCATCAGCAGAAAAGAATACAGCCACGCCTCGGTTTCGGCGGCGCGGCTCTTTTTCTGGGAAAGAAGCTCGGCCAGCAATTCCTGATCGTCGCCTTGCGCGTCAACATCGAGACCCTGAAAGAAGCTGTAGTCTGAACTCAGAGCCCCCTGAACGTTCTTGTCGATAAGGTCATTTGCCTGAATGTACTCATCGACCAACTCAAAGCGAGTCGTGTTTCGTTTGACGGAATCGTATGCTTCACGGGCCATGTCCTCTATGGCCTGGTCTGACATCGCCTGCCGGGCCGAGTTTTCCAGCGCCACAATCGTCTGACCAAGATCGCTTTCGAAAAACAAGATCGCCTGATCAAGCTGCGCATCAGACAAACCTGCCTCAAACGCATCCGTCAGTTGTTTTTGCATCCAATCCGGATCGTAAATGTCCCTGACCTGCGCTTCAAAGAACGCGCCGCCAGTCTTGTCCAACAACGTTTCGTCAAGTTCCTCGCGGTGCACCTGCCCTTCCTGTACGAGAATTTCCATCACATGCGACAGGTGCATGGCCTGCGCCAGCCGGTCAACTTTTTGATCGGCCTGCAAGGGCACACCCCACAGAACAACTGCAATCGCCAAAAAAACGCGGCGCATCAAATATCCTGTGCAGGATGCAATTCGGCCATCCGCGAGGCAAGAACCTCGAACCGTCGGGCCATGATTTCGAATTGTATGACGTTCAGAAGTTCATAAACTTCCTGCATCAAGGGCTGTTCCAGTGCATCGACATAGGCGTTCACGTCTTCGTCCGAGAAATCCTTGTACGTGTAAGCCGCGCCGGCAAGGCTGGACAATTGAAGCGATTGACGCAGCGCGGGCTCGTTTCTTTTCAAAAGCTCTCGCAAATCTTCTGAATCCATTTGCAATTCGATGACACCTGATGCGCTGGCCGCCAGCAGGAAGCGAAACTGTATCTCCTGCCATGCCCGAAGCGCTATATCGGTCGAATCGATGGCCGCACTCATTTGCTTGAAGCTCTCAACCCGCGGTGACCCTTCTTTGATCAAATCCGAAATGATCTGCTGGCCTTCAAATTGCTTGGCTTCGTTATCCGCGTTCATATGAGACGCATTTTCCACTTCGACCAAACGCTGCCCCAGGTCGGTCGCGTAGAACTCAACTGCGTGCGCCAATGCTTCTTCGCTCAGCGTTTCCTCAAGAATGGAAACCGCCGTTTGGTGCATAGCCTCGACGTCAAATACTTCATCCGTCAGACGTGCCCAGTCCGAGCCGAACCCGTCCGGGTCGATGCCCAGCATCTGCGGTGCAGACCGAGAACTCAGCGCGATGCTTTCCAGCGCAACATCAAATCCGGTTGTGGTCAGGAACGCTTCGATCCGTTCCCGGTTGGCCGCAAACAAAGGAGCAGCAGCCATAAAAAACGCCAATAGCGGCGCCAAAAACAGAAAAGCAAAGCGGTGTGCAGGCTGTGTCATAGTATTCAGAGTAGGTGTTTTCCGTCCGCTGGCAATGGAAAAACCCGGCTTTGTCAAATTCTGGAATTTTCTGCTTGCACCCCTGCCCGTTCCTCACTAAATCCCCCCCTCACAGACCCCCGCGGAGAGGTGCCGGAGTGGTCGAACGGGGCGGTCTCGAAAACCGTTGTGGGTGCAAGCCCACCCAGGGTTCGAATCCCTGTCTCTCCGCCACACTGCCAATGCTGGCTTTTTGGTCAACCAGAGATTTCCCAAGGATTTACTTCTGCTGCTGCCATTCCCCGCGGATCGCTGCCCAATCCGGTCGCGGTGCCTTTGTGCAGGCATATTCTTGCCGCGTTTCGTCGGGCAATGAGCGTAGCCCGGCTTATACTCTATTCTGCTGAGAATTATTGGGAATTCCCCTTTGTTCCTGAGTTATTTTTAGCGCATCCCGGCGACACATTTTCCAAAGGAGACACACATGTCGCGTACTCTCATTCTTGCCATCGTCATCGCCGCAATTGGTGCTGGCGGGTATTTTTACCTGAAACAACCCGAACCCACACCCGCTGAACGTTTGGAAACCGCGGCAGAAGAAGCCGCCGAAGCGGTGACAGACGCGGCTTCCTCTGCTCAGGACGCTGCCTCTGACGCAGTCGATGCAGCGACCGAGAAAGCCGCTGAAGCAGCATCGTCATTGACGGACCAAGCAACTGAAGCGGCCTCTTCGGTGGCGGATCAGGCAAGCGAAGCGGCGTCATCCGTAGCGGATCAGGCCTCTGATGCCGCCCAGGAGGCTGGCGATCAGGTGGCTGCATTGGCCGGTCAGGGTCAGGAGTTGCTGAATTCATGGGTTCAGGAAGGCAAGCTGGACCCCACAAATTTCGATTATGAAGGCATTATGACATCCCTTCAGGAAAGCACTCTGGCCACTGATCTGAAGGATCAGGCGATCAAGATTGTAAATGATATCAAGGGCTCACCTGAAACAATTATTCAGAAGATTCAGGAACTGACCAACTTGTTGACCCAACAGTAAAGTGATTGAGGCCGATCCACGGGTCGGCCTTTCCCAAGGGCGCATCTGCGCTGCCCCTACGTTATGGCGTCGTCGAATTGACGTCCTTCGCGGCTTTTGATTGGCTGTGCCAGACAAACAGCCCGCATCTTACCCGTACTATTGGGGGCCTTCCAGATATGGTGCGGGCTTTGCTTTAGCCATTTCGAGGATGACCCGATGACCGACCTGCCCCAGACTATGTTCGCCGCAATCCTGAAACATGACGGGTACTCCGGCACGGCCACCGGACCGGCCATTGAAAATGCCGCCGACTGGTTGGAAGAAGCAGAAGTTCCAACACCAGAACCCGGCCCCGGTCAGGTGCTGATCCGGTTGCGCGCAGCTTCGGTCAATCCGTCAGATTTGCACTTCATCAAAGGTGAATACGGACAGCCAAGGGTCAAAGGTTCGCCCGCCGGATTCGAAGGTTGCGGAGACGTCGTCGCCGTCGGCAAGGGCGCCGAGGCCCTGCAAGGGCAACGCGTCGCGTTTGTCGCCGCCGGAACAGGGGCCTGGGCAGAATTTGTCGTTACACAGATGCAGATGTGCATCCCTCTGCGCCCTGATATCTCGGACGATGATGGGGCTGCTCAGATCGTTAATCCAATGACGGCGATGGCCATGGTGGATATGGCCAAAGCTGACGGCGATGCCTTTGTCGTATCAGCTGCGACCAGCCAATTGGGCAAGCTGATGTGCAGCCTTGGCCGCGATCTTGGGTTGAAGCCGATCGCTTTGGTGCGCCGGGCCGAGACGACAGGGATGTTGAAAGACCTTGGCGCGGCCGAAGTGCTGGTGACAACCGATGAAGACGTTGTCGCCAAGTTTGCGGATCTGAGCGCGCAGCTGAAACCGCGCGTGTTTCTGGATGCCGTGACGGACCAGTTGTCTGAACAACTGTTCTGCGCCATGCCCAACCGGGCGCGCTGGATCAGTTATGGCAAGCTGTCTACCGAGGAGCCGACGCTGACGCAGACCGGTCAACTGATCTTCATGAGCAAGCGGATCGAAGGCTTCTGGCTGACAAACTGGATGATGTCGACCCCGCCCGCCGATCAGATGCGCGTCGTGGCCGAGGTTCAGGCCCGGTTTGCCGACGGGCGCTGGAAAACGGATGTTTCGGAACATCTTAGGCTGAAAAATCTTGTGCCAAATCTGGCGGATGCGCTGAAAAAGAGTGACGGCAAGGTGATTATCACGCCATAGTAGAACAAACCCGCGTCACCGCAGGATACGTGCGGGCAGAACGCGACACCGGCAAACCGGTCGAGGGAGGACAGTTTGGATAACGCACAGCTGCTGATCAGCGGACTGGCAAACGGGTGTGTCTATGGCCTGATCGCGCTTGGCTTTGTTCTGATCTACAAGGCGACCGAAGCGGTAAATTTCGCGCAGGGCGATTTCATGATGCTGGGGGCCTTTGTCACCATCGGCCTGACCAATACCGAGTACATGGGCCTGCCGTTCTGGCTGGCCCTGCCGATATCACTGGGGATCATGGGGGCATTGGGATATCTTCTGGATCGCCTGATCATCCGTCGCCTGTTTGGCGAAAGTCAGACAGCCGTTGTTATCCTGACCATCGCCCTGGGCTTTGTGATCCGTTTCGTGGCCGGATTGATCTGGGGGCACGAACCGCAAACACTGCAAAACCCGCTGGCGGGGAAAGATCTGCGCTTTGGCGGCCTTGTGCTGGGGCTGGAGGATGTCGCCGTGATCGTCGTGACCATCCTGCTGACATGGGGCCTTTACGTCTTTTTCAAACGCTCCAAACTTGGGCTGGCGATGCAGGGGGCGTCGCAGAACCAGCTGGCAGCGTATTACATGGGTGTACCTGTCAAGCGGGTTCAGGGGTTCATCTGGGCGCTGGCCGGTGTCGTTGCGGGGATTGCGGGCATTCTGTTCGCCGCCAAGGGCGCGGTGGATCCGACAACCGGATTGCTGGGCATCAAGGCATTTGCCGCCGCCGTTATCGGAGGATTCGGAAGCCTGCCCGGTGCGTTGGCCGGTGGACTTATCGTCGGCGTGATCGAACCTTTTGCCAGCCGCTATATCGCGGCGGGTTACAGCCAGATCGCGCCATACGCCCTGCTGCTTGCCGTGCTGATCTTTCGCCCCAACGGGTTGTTCAGTCAGGTTCGGGTCAAAAAGGTCTGAGCCATGCGGATCGTCTTCAAAACCGACTACATGCAGGATATCCGCCCGTGGAAAGACCGCTATCAGCTTGTCCTGTATCTGATCCTTCTGACGGTTGTTGCCGCAGCCCCCTGGTGGCTTGACGAGTTCTATCTGGGTGAACTGACCAACGTCCTGATCTGGGCCATTGCCGGGTTGGGCCTGATGATCCTGACCGGGCATACAGGGCAAGTCAGTCTGGGCCACGCGGCCTTTCTGGCCTTTGGCTGCTATGCCAACGTCGCCCTGATAGAAGCCGGGGTGCCCTTTCTGGTTGCTTTCCCGCTGGCGGGCATTCTGACCGGGATAGCGGGCGTGACGGTCGCGATCCCTGCCCTGCGCCTGCATGGCATCTATCTGGCCATCTTCACCATGGCGCTTTCGATCCTGATGGACGACATCATCGTTCTGTCCGAACCCATCACCGGCGGTGTTGCGGGCAAGTATGTCGGCGGGGTCGAAATCTTCGGCCATCTGGTAGACCGCTGGGGAACGCCCGATCAGTTCTTCCGGCTGGTCCTGACCGTCGCCGTTCTGGTCACACTGGGATATATCAACCTGCTGCGCGCGCCTTTGGGCCGCAGCTTCATCGCTGTGCGCGACTCTGAGGTTTCGGCCCAGGCGATGGGAATCGATATCGCGCGGACAAAGATGATCTCTTTCGCCTTGTCCTGCGCGGTGACGGGCTGGGCCGGGGCACTGATGGGGTTGTTCGCCGGAGCGTTCAACAACGAAACCTTCAGTGTTCTGATCTCGATCCAATTGTTGATGATGATCGTGATCGGTGGGCTTGGGTCGATCCACGGCGCGTTTCTGGGCGCGATCGTGATCGGGTTCCTGCCGCAGTTTCTGTCGATCTCAAAAGAATATGCCGGCGCTCTGTTCGGTGGCAGTACGGTGGCCATTCCGGGATTGGAGTTCGGCATCTTCGGCATGATCCTGATTGCCTTCATCCTGTTCGAACCCATGGGCATCTATGGCCGCTGGCTGAAAATCCGCACCTGGTTCGAGCTGTTCCCCTTCTATCGAAAGGACATGTTCAAACGGCAGAAGTCTTATCTCAAGACGGAGCGTCTGAGATGAGCTTGCTGGAGTTCGAAAATGTCACCCTCAAGTTCGGCGGCCTGACGGCGGTGGATGACCTGTCATTCGATGTTCGGGAAGGTGAGGTTTTCGCCATCGTCGGTCCAAACGGTGCGGGCAAGTCCACTGTTTTCAACCTGATTTCCCGGTTCTACGATCCCGTTGACGGGGCGATCCGGTTTGACGGGCATGATCTGCTTCAGGTCAAACCGTCCGGCGTCGCCGCCTATGGCGTGGCGCGGACCTTCCAGAATATCGAACTGTTCGAACACGCCACCGTTCTGCAAAACCTGCTGGTCGGGCGGCACCGCCACCGCAGGACAAACCTGATTTCCGAGATTCTGTTCACCCCGTCCGCAAAGCAACAGGAACTGGAAAACCGCGAGAAAGTGGAACGGATCATCGATTTTCTCGACCTGCAAGCCTATCGCGACAAGATGATATCCGGGCTGCCCTACGGCGTACGCAAAGTGGTTGAAGTTGCTCGCGCTTTGGCAACCGACCCCAAATTGCTGCTACTGGATGAGCCGGCCTCGGGGTTGTCCGTCGAAGAGACAACAGACATGCGTTGGTGGATCGATGATATCCGACGACAGATGGGCATCACCGTTTTGATGGTAGAACATGACATGGGCCTGGTCTCGGGCGTGTCAGACCGGGTTCTGGCCATGGCAGATGGCGCTAAACTGGCGCTTGGAACCCCGGCCGAAGTTCAATCGCACCCGGCGGTGATTAGAGCTTATCTGGGGAAAGCCTCATGAGCCTGCCAATCCTGAAAATCCGAAATGTCGAAAGTTTTTATGGCCCGATAATGGCCATTCGCGGTGTTTCGCTGGACGTTCACGAAGGAACGATTGCCTCGATCCTTGGCGCAAATGGTGCAGGTAAAACGACATTGATGAAAACCGTCTCGGGTGTGATGGACCCGGAAAAGGGCACGATTACCTTTGATGGCGACGACATTCAGGGGGCTGAGCCACATACAGTCGTCCAGCGCGGGATTGTGCATGTGCCCGAAGGGCGCGAGGTATTTCCTCTGCTAACCGTCGATGAAAACCTGAGCCTCGGAGCGTATACTCGCTCGGACAAAGCGCAGATCGTCCAGGACCGCGACCTTGTTTTCAGTTATTTCCCTGTTCTGAAAGATCGCCGCACGCAAGAGGCCGGCACCCTGTCAGGTGGGCAACAACAGATGCTGGCGATCGGACGTGGGCTGATGGCCCGCCCTCGCATCATGCTGCTGGATGAACCGTCACTGGGTCTGTCGCCGCTACTGGTACAAGAGATATTCGGCATTCTGAAACGTCTGAACGAAGAACAACATATGACAATGCTGCTGGTCGAGCAGAACGCCAATGCAGCATTGGAACTGGCGCATCATGGTTACGTGATGGAGGTTGGACGCATCGTCATGGACGGCGCTGCGGATGAGTTACTGAAGTCCGAGGATATCCAGAATTTCTATCTAGGCGTGCGGGAAGAAGGCGCGCGCGAAAACCGCCGGTGGAAACGCAAAAAGACGTGGAGGTAAGCAAGATGGATGCAACGCCCCTCGCCCCGCAGATCAGGATCAACGGCATTGAACTTAATGCTACCCCCGGACAACGCCCGTTGCGTGTGGATGGGTACACAACCATCAGTGCGCTGTTTCAAAGCCGTTGTGCGGAACTGGGGGATCGAACAGCCCATCGTGAAAAGGACTTGGGCATCTGGAAGTCATATTCCTGGGCCGACTACTGGCGGCGCGCCAAGTGGATCGGGCTCGCCCTGCGAAAGCTGGGTTTGGAACGCGGAGACGTTGTTTCAATCCTGTCCGAGGACCGCAAGGAATGGATGTGGTTCGACATGGGCATTCAGTGCGTTGGGGGCATTTCTTCTGGCGTCTACACCACGGATTCTGCCAATCAGTTGCAATATCTGGTCAATGACAGTGGCAGCAAGTTCCTGATCGTCGAGGACGAAGAACATCTGGACAAGTTTCTGGAAGTCGAAAGTCAAGTTCCGGACCTGGTCAAGGTGATCATACTGGAGGGCGAAGGCTTGCATGACCTTACCCATCCACGCTGCATGATGATCGACGATCTTTACGCTTTGGGCCAGCAGGTCGAAACCGAAGATCCGGGACGGTTCGAAGCCGAAATCGCACAGGCCAAACCTCAGGACACAGCTTTGCTGGTTTACACATCCGGCACCACCGGCCAACCCAAGGGTGCGATGCTAAGCCATGAAAACATCCTGGCTGGCATTGAGGCCGGTGCCTGGTCATTGCCAACGCAGGCCAGTGACGAACAGCTGTGTTTTCTGCCGCTCTGTCATATTCTGGAACGCGACGTATCTGTCTATTTCCCGCTGGCCGCCCGCTGCACCGTGAACTTCGCGGAAAGCCCCGAGACGGTTTTTGCAAATCTGCAAGAGGTCTCGCCTTCGACCTTCACGGCAGTACCGAGAGTTTGGGAAAAGATCTATGCGCATGTGCAAATCCTGGCGCAGGATGCAACGTCGCTGGGTCGAATGGCATACGGTCTTGCCCTGAAGGCCGGCGCGCGCCGGGCCGAATACGTGAGTTCGGGAAAACCCGTTCCCGCCGCCATCGCGGCCCGGTTCTGGTTTTGGGATCAGTTGGTTCTGAAGAATTTGCGCCGGATGCTGGGCTTGGACAAGCTGCGCCGGGGTGGCACGGGTGCTGCCCCTATCTCGGCGGATTTGTTGAAATGGTACTGGGCCATCGGAGTGCCGATCGTCGAGGGCTTCGGCATGACCGAAACGTCCGGCCTTGCGACACTCAACACCGTTGAAAGCAACAAGATCGGAACCATCGGAAAGGTCGTCCCGGGGTGCGATATCCGTATCTCGGACGAAGGTGAAATTCAGCTCAAGGGCATGAACATCTTTCAGGGCTATTGGCGCAATAACGCAAAGACGGCGGAAAGCTTTACCGCCGATGGCTGGCTGCGCACCGGCGATATGGGACGTATCGACAAGAACGGGTTCGTTACCATCACCGGCAGGTTGAAAGACATCATCATCACCGCCGGTGGCAAGAACATCACCCCGGCCGAAATCGAGAGCCGGCTGAAGTTCAGCCATTACATCTCGGACGCGGTTATCACTGGTGACAAGCGTAAATACCTCACGGCGTTGATCATGATCGATCAGGAAAACGTCGAGAAATATGCGCAAGACCAGAAGATCCCATTCTCGAACTTTGCCTCGCTTTGTGCCGCGTCCGAAATCAGGGATCTGATCGGTTCCGAAGTCGAAACCGTCAATGCGAAGTTTGCAAGAGTTGAACAGATCAAGGATTTTCGCTTGATCGATGTTTTGCTGACCGCCGAAGATGACGAGCTTACCGCCACGATGAAACTGAAACGCGGTCTGGTGGAAAAGAAACACGGACATCTGATTGAAGACATGTACACTTAGGCAAAGAGTTTTCGGGAGGAGAAAGATGAAGAAGTCACTCAAATGGCTGGCCGCAGCCACGGCGTTGACCGCCTCGGCAAGCATCGGCTCGGCTCAGACACAGGGCGTTACGGACGACGAGATAGTCATTGGTTCCGTCAACGACCTGAGCGGCATCTTTGCCGCAGTGGGTGTTCCGGCGACCAAGGGTGCCAACGTGGTATTCGACCGGGTGAACGAAGCCGGTGGCATTCACGGGCGCAAGATCCGCTATGTGGTCGAGGACAACGGCTATCAGATGCCGCGTGCGATGCAGGGCTACAACAAGCTGCTGAACCGCGACAAGGTGTTCGCGATGCTGCAATCGCTGGGCACGCCGATGAACATGGCGGGGTTCAAGTTGTTGGATCCCAAGGGCATTCCCAATGTTGCGCCTCTGACTGCTGCGCGTCAGATGTTGCAGGAACCGATGCGGAACAAATTCACGTCCTTCTCGACCTATTTCGATCAGGCGCGTATTGGCGTGAAATATCTGGCCGGCGAATTCGGATCAAAGACGGTTTGCACCATGTATCTGCCAACAGATTTCGGTGAGGAAATCCTGGAAGGCAGCAAGGCCGGAGCCGAAGAAGCCGGTATCGCTTTTGGATCTGAAACAACCCACAAGCCGGATGAGACGGATTTTGTCGGATCGCTCAGCAAGCTCAAGGAAGAGGGCTGCGATATCGTCACCATGGCGCTTGGGGTACGGCAGGCGATCACCGTAGTTGGCACGGCCAAGAAGATGGGCCTGACGGACATGAAGTTCCTCGGCACTTCGGCCAGTTTCCTGACTGTTGTGGCACAGGTTCCCGGTGGAGTGACCGATGGATTCTATGCAGCAGCGTCGTGGCAGGATCTTTGGGCGCGTGCGGATCAACCTGCCCCGGCGGCATTTATCGAAGAATACAAGGCCGCCACGGGCGAAGACCCAGTTGGATTCGCCATGTTGGGCTATTCCGCTGCTGAAATGATGGTCAAAGCACTAGAGGCCGCGGGCCCTGACCTGACGCATGACAGCTTTATCGAAGCGATGGAGTCACTGGACTATCAGGATGACCTGGTCGGCAACCATATTTCCTATGGCCCGGACGATCACCAGGGGGCGGATACAGTTTTCGTCAATGTCGTTGAAAACGGCGCGTGGAAACTTGTTTACGAAGAATAGTTTTACAGACAAAGCACAGCAAAAAAAGGGCTCGCATGTGCGAGCCCTTTCTTATTGGGTTTTCCCGGCGAATTAACGCTTGGAGAACTGGAAGGAACGGCGGGCTTTGCGCTTACCGAATTTCTTACGTTCCACAACGCGGCTGTCACGGGTCAGGAAGCCGGCCGCTTTCAGAGCGCCACGCAGGTTGGGATCGTACAGTTGCAGCGCTTTCGAGATGCCGTGCTTGACCGCACCGGCCTGACCGGTCAGGCCACCACCTTTGACGGTTGCAACGACGTCGAACTCACCTTCAACACCAGCAACCTGGAACGGCTGGCGCAGGATCAGTTGCAGAACGGGACGTGCAAAATACTTGTCCTGGTCTTTGCCATTTACGGTAACCTTGCCGGAGCCGGGTTTGATCCAGACGCGGGCAACAGCGTCTTTACGCTTGCCGGTGGCATACGAACGACCCAGCTCGTCACGTACGGGTTCACGCACGATGACTTCTTCGGCCACAACCTCAACGCCTGCGACGGCGCCCAGCTCTTCGAGAGTATTGATCTGATCAGCCATGGTCATTAGCTCCGGGTGTTTTTCTTGTTCATGGATGCAACATCCAGAACTTCGGGCGCTTGCGCCTCATGGGGATGCTCGGCACCGGCATAAACGCGCAGGTTGGTCATAATCTGACGCGACAGGCGGTTGCCCGGCAGCATGCGTTTGACGGCTTGGGTCACGACGCGCTCAGGGTGTTTGCCTTCGAGGATCTGCTGCTTGGTTCGCGACTTGATGCCACCCGGATGACCCGTGTGCCAGTAGAAGTTTTCTTCGCGCTTCTTGCCGGTCATCTGGATTTTGTCAGCGTTGATCACGATGACGTTGTCGCCCATGTCCATGTTCGGGGTGAACGACGCTTTGTGCTTGCCACGCAGGCGCATGGCGACGATCGAGGCAAGGCGACCCAGAACAACGCCCTCGGCGTCGATCAGGATCCATTTCTTGTCGATGTCTGCAGGTGTTGCAGAAAAGGTTTTCATGGCAGGATAGTCCTGTTTGATGTGAAAGACCGCCCCAGCGGAGCGGCCCGAATTCGATGGATGCGTATCTAGACACCCATGATTGCCACGTCAAGCGACCCAATGCTAATTAAATATAATCAAAACAACAACTTGCAAAATAGGTATTATTGTACCCCATATTTCTGAATTGGAATTCTCCCAATTTCAACACTCTGATACACTAGATCAGACTTGATCGCGTCAAGCCACGGAGAGTTGCATGCAGGATTTAATGCACACAATTGAAAGCTACGGTGCCGCCTGGCAGGAAAAATCCTCGGGAAAACGGCTTGAGTTCTTGGCGCATTGTTTTGCGGAAAACGGTCGATATGTGGATCCAACAGCTGATGTTTCGGGGCGTGAGCGGTTGAATGCTCATATCGGAGAGATTCTTGAAAGCTCGAATGGGCGCGTCGAAATCACCAGCAGTCCGGTTTCGCACCACGATGTCGTTCACTTCACGTGGCATATGGTAGCGCCCGACGGCGCAATCATGGTGGCCGGGCATGATTTCATTCGATTGGACGAAGATGGAAAGATCGCCCATCTGGCCGGATTCTTTGGCGATCCGCCCCCGCTGACCTGAATGCTAGACGCTGATCTGTTCAGGCGGATTGTCCAGCAAAGCGCGCAACCTCAGCATTGCATCCTCGAACCGTTCCAGCGAAACATGCCCATTCATTGCGATGCGTACTGCGTTTGGCGCCCGTCCATCGCGCAGGGCAAATTCATCCGCCGATCTGAGTTGAATACCTTCCCGTTCTGCCGCACGGCTGAACGCAGCAGAGCGCCAACCTGACGGCAGGTTCAGCCAGACAAAGGGCACGTCCGGAGCCCAGTTCAGATCAAACCCCCCCAGCGCATTGACAGTGATCCGAACGTAGTCGCCCATCCGCTTGCGTACATCCTGGGCAATTTGACGGGTACGCGGATCCGACAGCAGCAACCGCGTGAGCTCGGCCAGCGGCTGGGCAAGGCCAAAATACCCATATTCGGCAGATCGACGCAGATCAACGCTGCGATCCTTTGGGGCAATGGCAAAACCCACGCGTAAAGCCGGGGTGAGGATCTTTGAAATTGATGAAACGTGCCATCCACGTTCCGGAGCAAGCGCACGATAACTAGGTTCTCGCGCCTCTCCCATGCGATAGCAATCGTCTTCTATGATTTGAAGGTCGAAACGCCGCGCGACGTCCACCACCTCTTTCCGGCGTTCCAGCGGCGTGTGAACCCCGGTGGGGTTTTGAACCTCTGGCGAAACACAGATGGCCTGAGCATTGGTTTGTCGCAAAACATGCTCCATGGACGCAGGATCAATGCCCCATTTGTCCATTTTGATTCCGATGACTTCGGCGCGCATCAACTCCCCTGCCCGGCGAAACCCGGCGTAAGAGAGGTCTTCGACCAGCACAATCGGTCTGGGTCCGCGTAGGATGGTCTGAAACACCAGACACAACCCGTTCTGGCCGCCATGGGTCAAAACGATGTCATCATGTGAGAGCGGACCCAGTGGCAAATCTGACAACCAATCCACAACTGATTGCCTCATGGGTTTGTATGCGTCCCGCGTGGGGTAATTCAGAAAAAGCCCAGGGTCAGCTTGCGCAACCTTTTGCAGGCATTCCCGGATAAGCGCGACCTGCCCTGCATCCGGCAGGCGTGGGCTGAACAAACTGACATTGGCGTTGTATTTGTCATCCTTCATATACAGTTGCCTAGCCCAGACATCGTCCAGAATCGGAGATTTTGGCGGGGCTACAAATGTACCACGCCCAACCTCGGCGTGGAGCAAGCCCTCATCGGTCAGGATCGTGTAGGCCCGTGCGACCGTACCGGGTGTGATTTGCAACCGGTAAGCCAGTTCGCGCACCGGGGGAAGCTTAGCACCGACATCCAATGTCTTGTCATCAATAGCTTTCCGTATCGCGTCAGCAACCAATGTATATTTGGGACCCTTGGATTTTGGCAGAGCGTCCGGCCAAATTGTATCCATTACAATTCTTCCTTTGCCTTTGACACAATTCTGAATGTATCAAATCTATGTACCAAATGGTACTGTTTTGTGTCAATACAATTTGAAAGGATTTCTGAGATGACACGCACAATGCACACCCCCGCCCTTCTGCTGCTGAACGACAGCCCACGGCTGCCTCTGCTCGCTGCTCTGGCCGTGCGGTTTGCGGCGGCGGTCACTCAATGGGAACGCCGTCGCCGCAGTCGTGTCAATCTGGGCTATCTGGATGACCGTTTGCTGCAGGACGTCGGGCTGACCCGCCATCAGGCCGGCCGGGAAACAAAGCGCTTTTTCTGGCAGCCTTGACTGATCCCCAGTCCCAATTATTGGGACCTCTTCCTGGGCCGGGGCCTGTCCCCGGCCTTTTTTATCCGAAATTCGCGGCAGCGGACCGTGCTGGCGGCAGGGAATAGGTCATCGTTGCCCGCGCAACCGGAAGATCGCCGCCATCCGAGTACAAAAGCACATCCCCAACGGCCAGTGTTTTTCCCAGCTTCAACAGACGACAGGCCGCAATCATATCGGCGCCGCCTTCCGGTTTGCGCAGGAAATCAAAGGAGCTGTTCGTTGTAACGGCCAATGACTGACGCCCCTTACGCGCAAGAACCATCGCATAGACACTGACATCGGCCAGCCCGAACATGGACGGGCCTGATACCGTGCCTCCGGGGCGCAGGTGTTGGTCCTGAACCACAAGGCGCATGGTGATCGTGTCTTCGGTCAAGTCTTCGACGACGAAATCCTTGCGCACCTGAGGGAACACCTCTTTGAGGTATTGTGACAGTTCGTCCCGGTTCATTTCTAAAGCCATACTTCCCCTCCTGCTCTTGCCGACCTAGAGTTGGCCCAACTTGGGATCGGAGGGCAAGATGACAATTCTGGAACGTAACGACACTGGCGCGGTTGCAAGACTTAAGATGAACGCACCGGACCGGCTGAACGCGCTGAGTGATGAGATGCTGGCTGCATTGCAGGCCGAACTTGATGCACTGCGCGAGGACAGCTCGATCCGGGCCGTGGTCCTGTCGGGGGCAGGAAAGGCGTTTTGTGCCGGGCATGATCTGAAACAGATGACCGCCGGACGCCAATCAGAAGATGGCGGCAAGACATACTTTCAGGACCTCTTTTCCCGCTGCGCCCGGATGATGATGTCCATCCAATCCCTGCCCCAACCTGTTATCGCGCAAGTCCATGGCATTGCGACCGCCGCCGGGTGTCAGTTGGTTGCAACCTGTGACATGGCGGTGGCTGCGGAAGGGACACGGTTTGGCGTCAACGGAGTCAATATCGGCCTTTTCTGTTCCACGCCGATGGTGGCGCTCAGCCGAAATATTCCCAGAAAGCAGGCCTTTGAAATGCTGACCACCGGCGAGTTCATCTCAGCGGAACGCGCCGCCGAGTTGGGTCTGGTAAATCGTGTCGTTCCGGAAACGCTGCTGGAACAAGAAGCCAACGGGCTGGCGGAACTGGTCGCATCCAAGCTTGGCGTGGCTGTGAAGATCGGGAAAGAAGCGTTCTATCAACAGCTGCAAATGCCTTTGGATCAGGCTTATGACTATACCGGAGACGCAATGGCGCAGAATATGTTGTACCGCGATACAGAAGAAGGCATTTCCGCCTTTATTGAAAAGCGCCCCCCGAATTGGACCCAATGACGCAATTGTTTTGAACATTTTTTGCCACTGTTTTCATTTTAGCACTTTCCAAAAGGGCAACTCTGTGGCAAAGCTGGGTCGAGGCTAAGGCCTCAGTACACTTTTGGGTCGCCGTGGGCGGAAGGTCCCTCCAGCTGGTCTCTCTCACCAGCGCTGACATTCCCGCAGCGGCGACCCCAAGACCCTCCCTCTGAAACAGTCATAAAAAATACGGCAGTTGCGCCTGTGTGTGCGGTGCCCTATGTGGCTGCACATGACACAAGTTTTGCATATCGTTGGCGGTGGAATGGCCGGGTCCGAAGCGGCCTGGCAAGCCGCTGAAATGGGCGTTGACGTGATCATTCATGAAATGCGCCCCACTGTTGGCACTTTTGCACATCAGACCGGAAACCTGGCGGAAATGGTGTGTTCAAACTCTTTCCGATCAGATGACGATGAACAAAATGCCGTGGGTCTGCTGCACTGGGAAATGCGTGCCGCCAATGGGTTGATCATGACCACAGCCCATGCACATCGCCTGCCAGCCGGTGGTGCGCTCGCCGTGGACCGCGATCCCTTTGCCGAAGATGTCACCGCAAAACTCCGCGCACATCCGCGTGTGACGATTACCGACGAAGAAGTGACCGCCCTTCCCGACGATGGACAGTGGATCTTTGCGACCGGTCCGTTGACCTCACCTGCACTGGGGGAAGCAATCCGGGCCGAGACAGGATCTGACGCGCTGGCATTTTTCGATGCAATCGCGCCGATTGTCTACACCGACAGCATCGACATGAGCAAAGCTTGGATGCAATCCCGGTACGACAAAGGTGAGACCGAGGAAGAACGCACGGCTTATCTGAACTGCCCGATGGACCGTGATCAATACGAAGCTTTCATAGACGCCCTTCTGGCTGCGGACAAAACCGAGTTTCACGAGGGTGAAACTGCAGGTTATTTTGATGGCTGTCTTCCAATTGAAGTCATGGCCGAACGCGGACGCGAGACCTTGCGCCACGGTCCGATGAAGCCGGTAGGACTGACAAATCCTCATGCGCCTGATGTCAAACCCCATGCCGTGGTTCAGTTGCGGCGCGATAACGCATTGGGCACATTGTTCAACATCGTAGGGTTTCAGACCAAGATGAAATACGGAGCCCAGACCGACGTGTTCCGCAGGATCCCCGGTCTGGAAAACGCCAGTTTTGCTCGTCTCGGCGGCATTCACCGCAACACGTTCATCAACTCTCCCACCCTGCTCGATGCACAGATGCGGTTGAAATCCAAGCCCAACATCCGCTTTGCCGGCCAGATTACGGGCGTCGAAGGTTATGTTGAAAGTGCCGCGATGGGATTGCTTGCCGGTCGCACGGCCGCCGCGGAAATACTGGGGTGTGAATTGCCCGAAGTACCCAAAGACAGTGCAATGGGTGCGTTGATCCATCACATTACTGGAGGGGCCGAAGCCAAGACGTTTCAACCGATGAACGTAAACTTCGGCCTATTCCGCCCCGTCGACGGCCTGAAAGGCGGGCGGCGGGGCCGGAGGGACCGGTACAAAGCCTATACCGATCGCGCCAAGGCAGAATGGCAAACATGGTTGGATCAATGCTGACTGGACGCGCGACATGCTCTCGGCCTAGCATGCCGGGATGAGCGACAAGTTCCTGGACAACACCTACAATCTCGACACGCCCAAAGACACTGAAACGCACTATCAGAACTGGGCTGCGACCTACGAAAAAGAGGTCGCGGAACAGGGATATGCAACCCCGGGACGGGTGGCCGCGGCTTTGTGGAAATACCACCCTCACCCCCAAACGCCAATTCTTGATTTTGGCTGTGGAACCGGGCTTTCCGGTCTCGCCTTGCGGGCGGCGGGATTTGAAGTCATCGATGGTATCGATCCCACCCCCAAAATGCTGGAAGAGGCAGAGGATAAGAGTGTTTACCGAACCCTGACCGGTTTTGACATTACCAAGCCAGCTCTTCTCAGGCGCGGCGCGTATTCGGTGATCACGGCCATTGGTGTCATCGGCCAGGGCGCGGCGCCACCCGAGACATTCGACCTGTTGATGCACGCCTTGCCCAAAGGTGGGTTGCTTGCGTATTCCTTGAACGATCATGCGCTGGCAGATCACAAATTCACCTGCCGACTGACGGATTGGGTCGACATGGGGGCAGCACGTTTTCTATTTCGTGAATACGGGCCACACTTGCCCGGTATCAACCTTAACTCTGACGTGTATGTATTAGAAAAAGCGTGACTTTCGTAACGCGTTTCGCGCCATCCCCGACCGGTCCACTTCACCTTGGGCACGCCTATTCTGCGATGATCGCCAGCGACATGGCCAGATCCGAAAATGGACAGTTCTTGCTGCGCATCGAAGATATCGATCAGTCCCGCTCGCGTCGGCATTGGGAGGATCAGATCTACGATGACCTCAAATGGTTGGGGCTGACCTGGCCGAAACCGGTTTTGCGTCAATCAGATCGGCTGAGCATCTATGATCGAGCGTTGGATCGGTTGTGGAAAAGGGGTCTTCTGTATCCCTGCGTCTGTAACCGCAAAGATATTGCTGCCGCCGCAAGCGCCCCCCAAGAAGGCGCGCCCTTGCTTGGACCAGATGGAATAGTATATCCCGGAACATGTCGAAATGCTAATCAAGCCAGAGACTTAAGCCGAATCCATTATCCGCGAAACCAGGCGCTGCGACTGGACGTTGCCAAAGCCTGTCGAACAATCCGCGATCCTGCCAAATTCAAATTCTCAGAACTGGGCTCAGGTCCCGATGGCGAAACTGGAACCGTCACATTCACCCCGGATGAAATGGCAACAAATATCGGCGATGTTGTACTTTCCCGCCGTGACATGGGTACGTCCTACCATTTGTCCGTCGTTCTTGACGACGCAGCTCAAGGGATCACCCGTGTGGTTCGCGGTCGGGATCTGTTCGAAGCCACCCGCATTCATGTTCTGCTTCAGGCGCTGTTGAACCTGCCTACACCCGAGTATTTCCACCACGATCTGATCCGCGATGACGCGGGCAAACGACTGGCCAAACGGGACGACGCACGTGCGATTTCGAAATATCGGGCCGAAGGTGCCAGCCCGGCTGACATCCGCCATATGGTGGGGCTTTGATCTTGCTACGTTACTCCATCGGAGCCATCAGTTCGGTTTCGGTCCCGTCCCGCACCGCGGTGTAAAAGCACGTCCGGCGGTTGGTGTGACAGGCAGCACCGGTTTGACGCACCAGAACCAACAGGCAATCGCGGTCACAATCGATGCGGAAGTCCACCAGTTTCTGCACATGACCTGAGGTTTCGCCCTTGATCCAGAAAGACTGACGCGAGCGTGACCAATAGGTCACCCTGCCCGTTTCCAATGTCTTTTCAATGGCCTGCGCATTCATCCATGCCATCATCAGAACTTCACCTGACACCTCATCCTGCGCAATTGCCGGAATCAGCCCCGCCTCGTTATATTTCAGAGTCGATGGATTAAACGCGACGGGGTCAGACATGACAAAAACCTTTTGCATCCGGTTGGCTGGTCACTATGTATGAGGAACACACGACGAGGGAAAGCCATGAGCGGCGAGAACGACCTGATTAAGCTGTATTCCGGACGCATTCTGGCGCTGGCGGCGGACATCCCGCATCTGGATCGGCTGGAAAACCCGGATGCAACGGTCAAGAAACGCGCACCTCTATGCGGCTCTACAGTGACGGTTGATCTGAACGTTCAGGATGGTCGCGTCAGTGCCTTTGGACAGGACGTGAAGGCCTGTGCGTTGGGTCAGGCGTCCGCTTCGTTGGTTGGCGACGCAATCATTGGCGCGACGCGTGCACAGGTCGAAGCGGCGCGCGATCAGCTTGCTGCGATGTTGAAAAAGGATGGCCCCGCTCCGGACGCGCCCTTCGACGGTCTCAAGGTTCTGATGCCGGCGCGGGACTATAAGAACCGCCATGCTTCAATCCTGCTGGCGCTGGACGCCACTGCGGAAGCCATGGCGCAGGCGGAACAGGCACATTGCGCCTGATTGTAGCTATTTGAGGCAAACCCGTTTACCTTCCGTACAGATTTAAGGAGGGATGGGTATTGAATAATCTGCTTGAGCATTTTGTGACGCTTTGGGTCGTCATTGACCCGATTGGCACAATTCCGGTTTTTATCGCCGTCACCGCCGGTCTTACTGCTGCGGCCCGGCGGAAAACGGCCCTGTTAGCCGCCCTGATAAGCGCAGGCGTTTTGCTGTTTTTTCTTGTGTTCGGGCAATTGCTGATCGAAGCGCTGGATATCGGTCTGAATTCGTTTCAGGTGGCTGGGGGTATCATACTGTTTCTTTTTGCACTGACGATGATCTTCGGCGAGAGCAAACAGGAAATTGAACAACGTCAGGCCGAAGAGGATCAGGAAGACAAGTATCACAAGCAAAACCCTGCAATCTTCCCTCTTGCCGTTCCGTCTCTGGCCTCACCCGGGGCGATGCTGGCCGTCGTCATCCTGACAGACAACCATCGATATAGTGCAGCAGATCAAGGGATTACCGCGCTGGTCATGCTTTCGGTTCTGGTTGTTGCCTTTGTTCTCATGCTCTTGGCGGAACCGATCATTCGCCTGATTGGCCACTCTGGAGCGGCGATCATCAGCCGTATCATGGGGATGATCCTGGCCTCTGTCGCGGTCAATTCCGTCCTGTCCGCATTGCTTGAGATTTTCAGAACCGGACAGTTGTAAAAAAAGCCGCCGCACCTTCCGGGCGAAAGGGCGGCGGCAGGCATTGCGTGTCTCGCGTGGGGTCCGGATTACCGCACGGGGCCGAGGCAGGGCCCCTCAAGGGGTTTGGGACAGGCAGGTCACCCTTGACTGAAATGGGGATGACAGCGCGGTTTTTTTGGCACGAGATCGCAGGCAGAAAGGCTTAGAATCCAACCGGAAGGTGCAGGGCGACCATCAGGATCACGACCAGAGACATCACGCCCACTGCATCCTGCAGGATAGTCGATTGCGAGCGGCTGAATACAGTCTTGATCTGGGTCAGCATAGGGTCACCTCCGGTCAGAGTTTTAATCCTTTGTTGACCTTTTGTTCTCATATTTGCCCGAGTCGGTAAAGAACTTTTTGAGAACATTTGTGAACTTTTTGGAACTTTTTGCCTAACCTACTGAAATCAAACGGATCGCCTGATCCTGCTTCATCAGCCACAAAAGCATACGCGCCGCGCGGCCCCGGTCTGAGGTCAGCTCGGGGTCCGCATTCAGCAACGCCCGGGCATCGGATTGGGCTACAGCCATCAATCCGGCCTGACGCTCAAGATCAGCAATGCGGAACTTGGGCAGACCGGACTGTGCGGTTCCGATCAGATCCCCCGCACCACGCATTTCCAGATCGGTTTCAGAGATACGAAACCCGTCTTCAGTCTCACGCAGAACCTCCAACCGCTTACGTCCCCCCTCGCTGAGCGGCGGTTGGTACATCAGCAAACATGTCGATTCCGCGTCACCACGCCCCACGCGACCGCGCAGTTGATGTAGTTGGGCCAGACCAAAGATCTCGGCCCGTTCAATGACCATGATCGTGGCATTGGGCACGTTGACCCCCACTTCAATGACGGTCGTGGCGACAAGAACCTTGGTGGCCCCAATCTGGAATGCAGACATTGCCGCGTCTTTTTCGGCCGCCGGCATTTGCCCATGAACCAGCCCGACCACACCTTCGCCCAATATAGCACGCAAGCGCTTGAATCGTTCTTCAGCAGCCGTCAGATCCGAAACCTCGGATTCATCGACCAAGGGGCAGACCCAATAGCACTGCCGCCCCTCTTCAATCGCGCGACGCAGATGGGATACGACCTCATCCATGCGCTGCGTGCTGACAATCGCTGTCTTGATAGGTTTGCGCCCCGGCGGCTTTTCGTCCAGCACAGAGACGTCCATGTCGCCATATTGGGCCAGCGCCAGACTGCGTGGAATAGGTGTGGCAGTCATCACCAATACGTCCGCACCCTGCCCTTTTTCCGACAATTCCATCCTCTGGCGCACACCAAACCGGTGCTGTTCGTCAACGATAGCCAATCGCAGCGCTTTGAATTCAACATCACTCTGAAACACGGCATGGGTGCCGACCAGAATTTGAATGTTGCCATTTTTCAAAGCCTCAAGCTTGGCGCGCCGCTCTGCGCCCTTGTCTCGCCCGGTGAGCAGTTCCAGCACCACTCCGGCTTCTTCCGCCAGCGGGCGTAACCCTTCAAGATGCTGGCGCGCGAGGATCTCAGTCGGGGCCATCATCACGCCCTGCCCTCCGGCCTCGACTGCAATCAGAAGGGCCATGAAAGCCACCAACGTCTTGCCGGCCCCCACGTCACCCTGCAACAATCGGTTCATGCGGGCGTCCGATGCCATATCGGCCGCGATTTCCTCGATCGCGCGGCTTTGCGCGCTGGTCGGACGATAAGGAAGACTGGCCAAAACCTTGGATTGCAACGCGCCTGTCCCTACGCTGACGACACCACGGGATTTCCGATCTCGCTGACGCGCCAGAGCCAGCGTCATCTGATGCGCGAACAGCTCGTCATAGGCCAGACGCTGACGTGCGGGCGCAAACGGTGAGACATCATCAGCCCCTTGAGGATTGTGACCAGCACGAATTGCAGAGATCCAATCCGGCCAGTTTTGCTGTGCCATCTGCGCAGGGTCGATCCATTCCGCCAGCTCCGGCGCCCGCGCCAGAGCACTGCGGCTGGCCTTGAACGCCGTCTTCTGGGTCAGCCCCTGTGTCAGATGGTAAACCGGTTCGAACTCTGGGATCTCACTGGCTTGCTCGACGGGCAACATATGATCCGGATGCACCATCTGAGCCATGCCATCGAACAGCTCCAGCTTGCCCGAAACCACACGGCGCGAACCCTGAGGCAGCATTTTTTTCAGATAGTCCCCGCGCGCGTGAAAGAAAACCAACTGAAAATCAGACTGACTGTCTTCGACATGAATGCGGTATGCCCCACCCTTGTTTCGAGGCGGCCTGTGTGGACCGACCGTCACTTCGACGGTCAACGTGGCGGGCAGATCGACGCCCTGAATCGTCTCTCGCCGGCGTCGATCGACAACGGCATAGGGCAGGCCGAACAGAACGTCGCGTGGGCTCTCAATACCGGCCTGTTCCAGGGCTTGCGCGGTTTTGGGGCCAACGCCGTCGAGTGTTTCCAGCTCCGCAAACAGCGGGAACAGCTGTTCCGGCCTCCCGCTCATGCGCCTTCGATCAGCTGCAACCAGCCATCCTCATCCAGGGTTTCGATACCCAGCTCTGCCGCTTTCTTGGCTTTCGAACCCGCACCGGGACCGGCGACCAGAATATCGGTTTTCTTGCTGACGGAACCTGACACCTTCGCACCCAACGCCTCGGCCCGCGCCTTGGCTTCGGCGCGCGTCATCTTTTCCAACGTCCCGGTGAACACAACCGTCTTGCCTGCCACTGGGCTGTCTGATGCCGGTGCATCAGGTGCGATTATTGTCAATTCCTTGCGCAATGTATCGAAGGCGCGTCTTTCTTCCACGTTCGAAAACGCATCGGACAGAGACAGACCAAGTGTTGCACCAATCCCATCGATTCCGATCAATTCCGCCCAGGCGGCATTGGCATCCGGCGGAACACACGCCGCGGTGATTGCCGCATCCCGCGCTTCCTTGACCCGCGCCCGACGACCTTCTGCCAGCGCGGCCGCCCGTTCGGTATCTTCCGCCTCATCTGCTTGCCGTTGCGCCAGAGCTGCCGGGTGCGCGGCGTCCAGGGCTTGTGTCAGGGTCTCCCAATCGCGGTAATACAGCGCCAGATCACGCGCTCCGACTTCACCCACATGTCGGATACCCAAAGCAAACAACAGGCGCGCAAACGGAATGGTTCGCTTTTCGTCGATCGCGGCGAACAGATTTCTGGCTGAGGTTTTCCCCCACCCATCCCGGTTCTTCAGCCGAGCCAAATTGCCCTTGTCACGCTGTTCCAATGTAAAGATATCCGTCGGAGTTTTAATCGGAAGGATCGGATCATCATAGAACATCTCGATCTGTTTCGCGCCAAGGCCTTCAATATCAAACGCTTTGCGCGAGACGAAATGCTTCAGTTTTTCAACGGCCTGCGCGGGGCAAATCAAGCCACCGGTGCAGCGGCGGACTGCGTCGCCTTCTTCGCGGATCGCCTCGCTATGACATTCCGGACAGCGCATTGGAAAGGCAAAGGTTTGCGAACCAGGTGGGCGTTTGGACAGATCAACATCAGACAGCTTTGGAATAACGTCCCCGGCGCGATAAACCTGAACCCAGTCACCGACACGAATATCCTTGCCATCGCGGATCGTGCCGCCCGTGGCATCGCGTCCCGCGATATAGTCTTCGTTGTGCAAAGTGGCGTTGGAAACAACAACACCGCCCACCGTCACTGGATGCAACCGTGCGACCGGGCTAAGCGCGCCTGTGCGACCGACCTGAATGTCGATCGCCTCCAACCTTGTCCATGCCAGTTCGGCTGGAAATTTGTGTGCAATCGCCCATCGTGGTGTGGTTGAGCGAAACCCCAAACGCGCCTGAAGCGACAGATCATTCACCTTGTAGACAACCCCATCAATATCATAGCCCAAGGTGGAACGTTGGGCTTCAATATTGCGATAGTGCTCCAACATCTCGTGCGTCGTTGCGCACAGACGGGTCAGCGGATTCGTCGAAAATCCAAGTGATTTAAGCCGCGCGATCGCCCCCATCTGCGAGCCGGCCAATGGTTCCGAAACCTCTCCCCAGGCATAAGCGAAAAAACGCAACGGGCGCGAGCGCGTGATTTCCGAATCCAGTTGTCGCAAAGACCCCGCCGCCGCGTTGCGCGGATTGGCAAAGGGTTTGCCACCGCGCTCTGCTTGCCGCGCGTTCAACGCCTCGAAATCCGCATGAGACATGTAAACCTCACCCCTGACTTCCAGAACCTCGGGTGCGTTTTGCAGGTGCTGCGGGATATCGGAGACCGTGCGGGCATTGGCCGTTACATTTTCACCGACTTCACCATCTCCACGCGTCGCAGCCTGAACAAGCTGTCCGTTTTCGTAACGCAATGACAGGGACAGGCCATCAATCTTAGGTTCGGCTGTGTAGGCAAGGCTTTCCCCGAAGCCAAGGCCCAGATATTTTCGGATCGATCTGTCGAAATCTGCCACGTCCTCATCATCGAAAGCATTGCCCAGCGACATCATGCGCACGGCGTGCGTCACCTTCGAAAAACCGTCAGCAGGCTTTGCACCCACTTGATCGGTCGGGCTGTCGGAACGCTTGAGATAGGGGAAGCGCGCTTCTATTTCAGCATTGCGACGCTTGAGAGCATCATACTCCGCATCCGACATGTCAGGCGCGTCAGCCGTGTGATACAGCGTATTTGCTTTCGACAACAGTTCGGCCAGACGTGCAAGCTCGGCACGTGCCTCATCTTCTGTCAGCTCGGATTTGGAAGTTAAGTTGCTCATGGCCTCGCCCTGTCACGCGTACTTGGACCTCAGTGATAGGGCGAGGCCATGGCCAGGTCCAGACGTGCTGAGCCGTGAGTGCAATGTGCCGCCCTGGACCACCGGCGGCACTGGTGTTTCAAATCAGAGACCGACTGCCATCCGTGTTTCGTCCAGCGAGTTGTTTTGCGGATCTCGCAACACATAACCGCGGCCCCAAACGGTTTCGATGTAGTTCTCTCCTCCGGTTGCATTGCTTAGCTTTTTGCGCAGCTTGCAGATGAACACGTCAATGATTTTCAGTTCGGGTTCATCCATGCCGCCATAGAGGTGATTCAGAAACATTTCCTTCGTCAGAGTCGTCCCCTTACGCAGGCTGAGCAGCTCGAGCATCTGGTATTCCTTGCCGGTCAAATGCACGGTCTTACCATCCACTTCGACGGTTTTGGCATCAAGATTCACTGCTACACGCCCTGTGTGAATGATCGATTGCGAATGCCCTTTGGAACGGCGGATAATGGCATGAATGCGCGCCACAAGTTCTTCGCGATGGAAGGGTTTGGTCAGATAATCATCCGCACCAAATCCAAAGCCTTTGATCTTGCTTTCAGTATCATCAGCACCGGACAGAATCAGAATCGGCGTTTCCACCCTGGCGATCCGCAACTGGCGCAGAACCTCATGCCCGTTCATGTCCGGCAGGTTCAGATCCAGCAAGATCAGGTCGTAATCATAGAGTTTCGCCAGATCGATTCCTTCTTCGCCAAGATCCGTCGCGTAGACGTTCAGGTTCGCATGCGTCAGCATCAGTTCGATGCTTTTGGACGTGGTCGGATCATCCTCGACAAGAAGTATGCGCATTTTTCACTGCTCCAATTCGGGTCAATAATTCCAATTAAAATTAAATCTGACCAAGAATGGTTAATCTGACGTTACCGTTGAATTATTTATTCATACTCGCCTTTAGGTTGTCGATACTTTTTTAGCGCCGTCGCTTTCAATGCCTCAACGCCGTGCTCTGCGACCAACGACACCCAACCGTTGAACTCTTCGTCGCTGATGCCGTATTTCCTTTTTGCGTCCGACAGGCTGATCAAACCGTAAAGTACTCCACGCACGACAAGAATCTTGCGTGACGCCACCCATCGCCTTGTGTTTGCGGGCGGCAGATCGGCATGCGTCAAAATAGATCCATCCGGCAGAGCAACAGACCTTGGCCCTTCAACTTTGTGCAAATACATCGCTTTACCCTTCTTGCTGCACCAAAGCTGACACCAGCCTACTTAAGGTCGCGTGAAACCGCCCCTTGAGAGTGTGTAGAATTTTCTTATATTCTGCCGGTCTTTCTTATCCCGGACTGGAAACTGCAATGGCCCTCGATACCGAGACCCCGCTGAACTCGCTTGGCTTTGCCAAACCGCCCTCGGAGACGCGGGTCGTTGTGGCGATGTCGGGGGGCGTCGACAGTTCCGTTGTCGCGGCCTATCTGGCCGATCAGGGCTATGATGTGGTCGGTGTGACGTTGCAGCTTTATGACCACGGCGCGGCGTTGGCCAAGAAAGGTGCCTGTTGCGCAGGAATCGATATCCATGATGCGCGCCGCGTGGCGGAAGAGCGTGGATTTCCACATTACGTTCTGGATTACGAGAACATCTTTAAGGATGCCGTGATCGACGAGTTCGCCGACAGTTATTTAGCAGGTGCAACGCCAGTTCCCTGCATCCGCTGCAACGAGCGGGTGAAATTCAAGGATCTTCTGGAAACCGCCAAGGATCTTGAAGCAGACTGCATGGCCACCGGCCACTACATTCAGCGCAAGATTGGCGCCAACGGTCCGGAACTGCATAGCGCCGAAGACGCCAATCGCGATCAGTCCTATTTCCTGTTCTCGACCACGCCGGAGCAACTGAACTTCCTGCGCTTCCCGCTGGGCCACCTGCCGTCAAAAGATGCAACCCGTGAAATGGCTGCACAATATGGGCTGTCTGTAGCAGACAAGCCTGACAGTCAGGATATTTGCTTCGTGCCCGACGGCAACTATGCCAGCGTCATCGAAAAACTACGCCCCGGAGCCGCGGAACCCGGCGAGATCGTTCACGCGGATGGCCGCGTTCTGGCGCAGCACAACGGTGTAATCCACTATACGATCGGGCAACGTCGCGGTCTTGGCATCGGCGGCCTCAGCGAGCCGCTTTACGTCGTCAAACTGGACGTTGACAAAAAGCAGGTCGTAGTGGGCCCGAAAGAGATGCTGGCAACGCGCGTCGTTCCGGTGCGCGAGATCAACTGGCTGGGCGACGAACCCTTCACGTCACGCGATGAATGGCATCTATCCGTCAAAGTCCGTTCGACCCGCCCGCCGCGCGAGGCAATCCTTCGGCCGCTGTCGGACACAACGGCCGAGGTCGAACTGCTGACCTCCGAGGAAGGCATCTCGCCAGGCCAGGCCTGTGTGTTTTACGCAAGTGAAGACAGCCGTGTATTCGGCGGCGGCTGGATCTGGCGTGGGTATTAAGCTGAAACCGGTTTGACCTCGGATTCGATCTGAATCTGCAATGCATCGTTGAACCGATTGAACGCACCGCACAAGGCGATGCGCCAGGTCAGCTCGACGATCTGAGCATCCGTGAACCATTCCCTCAGATCCGCCACTTCAGCGTCCCGCATACGGCCCGACCGGATCGTCACGGCTTCGGCATAGCGAACGACCGCCTGGTCACAGGCATCGAGTTCCGGATGATCTGCGACGTCTGGTAGACGCGCCGCACCTTCGGGGCTGAGACCCGCCACCGTCAGCAGCGGTGTGTGATGCGAGACGCAATAATCGCAGGCATTCAGTTTCGAAACCGTCACCATAGCCAGCTCCAACGCACGGCGCGGCAGGTTCTCCTGCTCTCGCAGGGTTGTCAGCATTCCCGTGACATGGTTCAGAACCGGAGGGCAATACGCCGCAACGCGGGCCCAGTTGTCAAACGGACCATACGCGCCCAATGCTGCGTGGGACGCGCGCGCGTCAACTGTCATTTCCTGATCCGACAAAGGGGGAATGCGGGTCATGTCGAAAGCTCCTTTTTCGGGTGACGATACCTCGGACCTGCATCACTGCAACAGCCGAATAGAGATCACATGTGCGAGACAAAGTGCTCTCTCGGTGCGGTCACAACATGTCGGTGGGAGAGTTGAAGAGAATATAAAGCCCGACGCAGACCATGATATATGGAGCGATCCGATCCAAACGGGCAACGCGAGGTCCAAGGCTTTTGGCGTAGGGTGCCCCCCATGCCGCTACTGCGACCAGACCCGCGGCCGCAGTGACAGCGCCAACCAACGCAACAACACGATAAGAAGGCGCCGAGTCCGCCAGCAGAGGGGTCATAACCGCGAAACTGTCTATCGAGAGGCTCAGGAACAGCGTCACCACTGAGGTCACGGCCCCTTTTGACTCTGTGTTTTCAGTTTCCGCGTTGCGAAATTGCCGCCAGATACCGTGCAAGCCAAACACCAATGGGACAAGGCCAAGGTAGCCGATCCAAAACGGAAGACCGCTTTGGTTCAGGCCCACAGCTACGGTCATGGCCAAGGAAAGTACAATTGTCTGAGCGACCGCAAAGCCCACGAGCGCGCGGCGCTGTTCCATCACCAGGATCAAGCCCAACAAGACAGCCAGATTGTCAAGATTGGTGGAAATCACTGCGATCCCGGCCGAAACGGCGAACAGCGCGTGATCAAGCATTTTCTGGCTGCATTCTGTTCAGAACAGCCCGCGCCGCGCGCAAACCAGGTGCTTCGCCCCCTCGCCCCAACCGATCCATGGTCAGGTTCATGGCGTGCTGTTGCGCGTTGGGTGCGCCGGCCACCTCACGCAAGGCTTCGGCGATCCTTTCAGGCTGACAATTATTCAGCAGGCATTCCGGCACGGCGCGCGTGTCCGAGACCAGATTGACCAGAGTAACGGTGTCCAGTTTGACCATCCGTTCCGCCACCTTCTGCGTCAGCCAGTTGAGTTTGTACGCAATGACCATCGGCGTATTCTGCGCCGCAAGTTCCAGCGAAACCGTTCCCGATGCAGCAAGTGCAAGATCTGCGACACCAATGGCTGCACGTTTGTCGGCTGTGGCTTGCTCTGCGCCTACATTGCGAGGGTCCAGCACCACGGGGGCGCCGGGCCATTCTCGCACCAATTCATTTATCAGATCGGTTGTCGAACCTACCGTCGGGATCACCACGCGGTAATTCGGGTGGTCATCGATGAACAACCGCAATGCGCCGCCGAAAGACTCTGCCAGACGTTCGATCTCACCCCGCCGCGAACCAGGCAAAGCCAGGAGGATTGGCGCGTCTGCCAGATCGAAGCGGTTCCGAAAGGCCGCGATCTCGTCTGGTGTGGCAATCGGCTCGCTGGCCACAGGATGGCCGACAAAGTCGCAGTCCATCCCTGCCTGTTCCATGTATGGAGGCTCGAAAGGAAGAAGCGCCAGCACATGGTCGATGACCTTTGCCATCTTGTCAGCACGCCCGGGTCGCCAGGCCCAGACGCTGGGGGCAACATAATGGACGGTTCGGATATTGCTGTTGGCTTTGACGATCTTGGCGACGCGCAAGCTGAAATCAGGGCTGTCTATCGTGATCAATACATCCGGTTTCGTGTCCAGCACCGCCTGTGCTGTCTCGGAAATACGCCGTTTCAGGTGGAAAAACTTCGGCAGAACTTCAACAAGCCCCATGACCGTAAGCTCGGACATGGGAAACCGGCTGCTCAGACCCTGCGCTTGCATCAACGGGCCACCGACCCCGTCGAATTCAACATCAGGCACCAGGGTTTTCAACCCCTCCATCAGCGCTCCGCCCAGCCGGTCACCCGAAGGTTCACCAGCGACCAGAAAGACACGCATCAGACCGCCCGCTCGCGGATGTACAGGAACAGACCCAGGCGATTGCATTCAGCAATGACACGTTCTTTTTCCAGAACGAGTACACCGCCTTTTTCCAATACGATCCCGGACAATCCTGCCGCAACCGCATCGGTGACGGTATCCGGTCCTATGGCGGGCAAATCAGCGCGCCGATCCTGATCGGGTTTGGGACCTTTGAAAAGAATGCCCCCGCCTGCGTCGGGGCGTTGCGTCAGGGATTGCAGCATCCACGCAGTGCCGAATACCCCCTCGATAGCCAGCGCCTGCCCTTTGGATATGGCGCAGGCCTGCCCCGTATCCGCCGCCCCCATTGCCCGAAGAATACCCGCTGCACGGTCAGCGTCGGCCATGTCGGCGTCCGAGGGATGCGCTTCGGTCAGGCACCCCACCGGCGGCAACAAACCGGGCGCGATTTCATGCGCGGCCCTGAGGTTGAGACCGGCCCCCTCAAGAATTCCGATCATGGCGCGCAAAGCTCCGTCATCCCCGGACAGGATGGCCTTTTGGATGATCGGAACCAGCGGCAGTGTCGCGGCATCGATGCGGGAGGGGTCGATTGGCGGGCGCCGAACAGCGCCGGCCAGACAGATATCAGTCACGCCCCGCGCCTTCAGGTCGGCCATGAAGCTGCCCAACTGTTCCAGAGGAAACACGACATCCGCGCTCAGGGTGTCCGGCAGAAACCCCTCTATCGCGCAGATCAGGGGACGTTCTGCCAACTGGGCAACAACTTCGGTGGGCAGCGCCCCGGTTCCCGCAATCAACGCAAGCATGATCCTACTTTCTCGGGGTCAGGAAGGACCGATCACTATGGCCGGTGACGAAATCAACGATCTGCTGCACATAGTCGCTTTCGTTACCTTCACCGATCCGGCTGGCACGATCCATAAAGGTACCTTCGCCGTCAGATAGTTCCTTGAAGGCCGCGCGCAGCGCCGAGATATCTTCGCGTGATACATCCTTGCGCTTGAGACCGACGAGGTTCAAGCCATCCAGTTCACCCCTCGACGCCTGTACCAGGCCATAAGGAATAACATCCTTGGGCACCATGGTCAGCGCGCCAATAATGGCCCCGCGTCCAACGCGCACCCATTGATGCAGCCCCGAAATGCCGCCGATAATCACGTCGTCTTCGACGATACAGTGCCCCGCCGCACCTGAATGGTTGACCATGATCACACGGTTGCCGATCTGAACGTCATGGGCCACGTGAACACCCGCCATAAACAGGCAGTCGTCGCCGATCCGCGTAACACCTCCGCCACCTTCGGTTCCGGTATTGATTGTCACATGCTCGCGAATGCGGTTGCGTTTGCCAATCTCAAGACGGGTGTTTTCGCCACTGAATTTCAGATCCTGAGGGATCTCACCAATCACCGAGAAATTGAACACAACGGTATCTTCGCCAATCGAGGTGTCACCCGTCACGACCACGTGCGATTTCAACTCGACCCGACCCGCCAGTTTCACCTGTGCGCCCACATGGCAGAATGGACCGATGATGCAATCCTGTCCAATCTGCGCACCGTCTTCGATAATTGCGCTGGGATGGACTCCGTTCATGTTGTTTTTTCCATATCCCAGTCGACATAGGCCGAGAATTCCGCCTCGGCGGCCACGTCCCCTTCGACGGTGGCACGGCCGCTGAACTTGAACAGCTTACCGCCTTTTTTCCCGCGTACGGTTTCCACATGCATTTCCAGCACATCACCGGGCACAACCTTGCGGCGGAATTTGCACTTGTCGATGCTCATGAAGTAAATCAACAGCTCGGTATCAATGACGTCCATTCCCACGCCCAGCATCACGCCGGCGGTCTGTGCCATTGCCTCAACAATCGTGACGCCCGGCATGATCGGCGTACCCGGGAAATGCCCCTGAAAATGCGGTTCATTCATGGTGACATTCTTGATTCCACGTGCCGACTGATAGCCCGAAATATCTACCACTTTATCAACCAGCAAAAACGGATAACGGTGCGGCAGGATCCTTTGGATCAGCTGAATGTCTGCGCTTTTGGTTTCAGTGCTCATTATGCAGAAATCCCGTTTTGGATGTTTCTTTTTTTGCGTGGTTAGCAATACACCACCCCAAGGGCAAGCGAACCTATTCGCCCTTCCCTTCTTGCAAATCGCTTCCATCACCAATTACCGCATCTATTCGGATGATTGCGGCCTCGGTGATGTCGGATGTACTGACAACGACATTGGATCGTTCAATCATCACGCTGGCCCCAATTTCGCGCAACAGATCGCCCAGCACCGGGCGCACAATCTCGAAAAATGTTTGTTGGGCTTCTTCACTGCGACGGGCCAGAACGTCCAGCTTTGCCCTTTGCCCTTCGCGATGGGACTGAACCTTAAGATCAAACGCCTCGGCCAAGGGGCGGAACTCGTCGGCCGACATGGTGGCGCGTTGCTCGGTGAGTTCCTTTTCTTCGCTGCTCAGTTCCGCGACAATCCGTTGGTTTTCTTCGGCCAGTAAGGCGCTTTCCTTTTCAATTTCGCGCAAAACACGTTGCCCAAAGGCTGACTTGGCAAACAACTCTTCACTGGACAGGGTAACCACACTGGCTTGCGGCACACCAAGCTGCTGTGCATTTGCCAAAGGCGCCGAGACCATCGTCATAAATGCACACAGGGCCCAAAGCGGGCCCCGTGTTCTGCTAAGCAATCTGTTCAGCATCGCGGATCAGAACCGGGCTTGGATCGTGAAATCAAAGTTCTGTTCCTTGTCGAAAGACTCTTTCTTCAGAGGCTGCGAGAAGTTGAACTGCAACGGTCCAAACGGGGTTTCCCACAGAACCGAAATGCCGATCACGTGGCGGATCGATCCATTTGCGCCGACAATAGTTGCACCTGCCGTGTTCACGTTGTCGATGTTGTAGAGGTTGCCAACATCATAGAACAAGCCACCCCGCAAACCCAGTTCCTCGGGCAGACCCAGCGGGAAGTCGGTTTCGAAACGGGCAACCCAATAGTAGTTGCCCCCGATCGCGTCATCCTGACCGTTGGACAGGTCACGTGGTCCGATACCCGCAGGTTCGAAACCACGGAAGGTGTTGGGACCAAGGACAAACCGGTCCACAGTCCGGCTGAAATCGTTGCCGCGCCAATGCAAGGCGCCCAGCTCCATCGTAGCCCGAAGCACCACCTCTTCATTCCAGACACGGGTTTGCGCGATACCGCGCGCCGTGGTCTTGAAGAACTTGTTGTCCCCACCAAGACCAGCGGCATCAACACCAACTTCGAACAAAACACCGGAATTCGGGTCCAGGCCGCCGAGACGGCTGTCGTAAATGTAGGACAGACCCAAAGAACTGGACGTCCGCTTGCCCTGCGCAATTTCAGAAGCAATCACTGCACCGTTAGTTTCGTTGTCCTGCTGCGTCATCTCGCTGCGGTCCCAGCCATAGCGGACCCGCAGAGCCGACAATTCACCAATCGCGTAGGTCAGCTGCGGTGCAAAGAAAAGACTGCTTGTGTCGTAACTCGCAAACCCGGAATTGGTGCCTGACAAACCCAGACCAAGATCAAATCTCAGCTTGCGGCCCAGCAGGTAGGGCTCGGTAAAGTTGATTGTGTATTCCTCCGAGTCCTGCGCGGTAGAGATCGAGACACCGAGGTTCTGGCCACGGCCCAGGAAGTTGGATTCGTTCAGACCGATTGCAATCCCGAAACCGTCCGTAACCGAGTAGCTGCCTCCAAGGCTCAGCGAGCCTGTGGGTTGTTCTTCAACGTCCACATCCAGAATGACCTGACTGGGCGACGATCCTTCGCGCGGTTCGACTTCCGCGACAGCGAAGAAACCCAGGGCATTGATACGCTCAGCCGCCTGACGGATTTCGCGTGGATTGAACGGGTCACCTTCGACGGTGTCAAACTGACGACGGATCACGCGATCCAGGGTGGTTGTGTTGCCTTCTATATCGATCCGCTCAACAAAGATGCGCGGGCCTTTTGTCAGGACAAACTCGATATCCAGAGTCAGGTCACGGTCATTGCGCTTGACACGCGGCTCCACCCGCAGGAAATCCACACCTTGTTTCAGACCCAGACGTTCCTGGCGTGTAATGGAATTTTCAACCAGCGACGGTGTATAGGTTACGCCGGGCTTGATTTTCAGCGAGTCCTGATAAGGTGCTGGATCCACGCCCGGTATTTCGCTGACGGTCGTGATTTTACCGAATGAGAATTTCTGACCTTCGGTTACATTCATCACCAGGAAAAACGCATCCCGTTCGCTGGTAAACTCGACGTTGGCGCTGTTCACACGGAAGTCGACATAGCCTCGTGACAGGTAGAAATCCCGGATGACCTGCTTATCGAACTCGATGCGATCGCCGATAAAAGTGTCGTTCCGGAAGAAAGTCCGCAGAAATGTCGCCTGCTTGGTTTCCAGAACACGGCGCAAACGCCGATCCGAAAATGCGCGGTTGCCCACAAAGCTGACACGTTCCACTTCAATGGTGGTGCCCTCTGCCACCTCAAAGACCAGATCAACCCGGTTGTCATTACGGCGGATAATCCGAGGGATCACGGTCGCGGCGACACGGCCCTGAGCCGAATACACTTCAGCAATTATATCGGCGTCAGCTTCAGCCACCTGCGGGGTAAAAACACGACGCGGCTGGGATTCGATTACGTCCAGCAGAACGTCGTCTTTGACACGGGCGTTACCCTCGATGCTGATCTGGTTGATTGTCGGGTATTCCTGAACTTCGATGACCAGCGTAGAGCCGCGCGGCGTCAGTTCGACTGTCTCAAATACACCACTGTCAAGCAAACGCTGATAGGCATCATTGAGTTGCCCTGAGGTTACACTCTGGCCTGGTTCGATTCCCGTTCGGGCGATGATCGTACCGGTTTCAATCCGGCGATTGCCCTGAACGTCAAACGAATTGATAGTATAGTTTTGCGCCAGTGCTGCATGCGGAAAAGTCATTAAGCTCGCTGCAACAAAAAGGAAAAGAACCGCTAGCGCCTGCCACAAAATATTGTTTGTTGGCACTTGCTGCCCGCAGGATGTGCCCGCCCCTCGCCTGTCAGTCATTTTATGCTCTACCCAGAATTTAAGACTTTAATGTTGAGTAACGGGATTGAATGAGCTTGTCAAAAGGCGAAATCAAAGCCGCCGTTCAGACTGCCAAGCAATTTAATGACGTCGGTTTCAGTAAGAATCACATAGCCGCCAGATAAGCGGCACCTGCCATCGCCAAAGCTGTAACCGCAAAGCTCAGTAGAACGTCCCAATTCAACACGAACAGGAAGCTAAAGCTCTGATACGATTTTCTCAGCGTTTTGGTCATGGCATTTCCCTCAGACGCAAAGAGAATACCGTCCAATTAAGGCGATAATGCGGCTCAATTTTGCACTGAGCGCCACAATCAGCAGAACAGGTCGTTGCTCACTGAGAACAGCATCAGCGTGAGGATAAAAGTGATCCCCACCCCCATGAGTACCCGCAAGGCCCCGTCACTGGGTGGCTTACCGGCGATGGCCTCATAGGCGTAGAACACAAGATGCCCGCCATCCAGTGCCGGGATCGGAAACAGGTTCAACAATCCGACCGCTGTAGACAGAACCGCGATAAAGAAGATAAAGTTCTGGGCCCCCTGACTGGCCATGGCACCCGATGTTTCAGCAATTCCGATCGGTCCCGAGATGTTGCAGGTACTAATCGCACCCGTCACCATGTGCCACATGCCCGACAGCGATCCTTCGATAATACGACCCGTTTGTCTGACACCACCCGTCAGTGAAGCCAGAATACCTGCCGGTTCAGTCGCCGGTTCCAGCATCATGCCCCCAATGATCCCAATCCGCCAATGCGTTACAAAACCACCATCCGGTTGCGGTTCATCCGTGCGTCGGGGTGCCAATGCGAATTCCAGCACGGACCCGTCCCGCCAGACCTCCAGCAGCAAAACCCGACCGTCGGACCCTTCGACAAAGTCTTTCAGCTGGTCGAAGGCAAAGATCGGCTCGCCATTCACTGACATGATGACATCGCCTTGTTTCAGTTGGATATCCATGGCCGCGCTGCGAGGGGCCACCTGACGGATCAGTGGCGGAAACATCCAGGGTGCCTGAACATCCAGGGTTTCACCGTCACGGATCACCGTATAGTTCAGAACCGGTTCCACAGGCAGCGCATCAATGAAGTTTTGCCATGCCCCCTCTTCATCATAATCTGGCGTTGGAGTGCCCGCGATGGCCGTGATCACGTCACCTTCTCTCAGCTCCTGCACGGTGCCCGGCAAGGGTTGCAACGATCCGACTGTCAGCGGCTCTTTCGATACGCCTTGTGACCAGAAGATCAGGCCAAACACCAGAATGGACATCGCAAAATTGAAGACAGGCCCGGCCGCGACCGTGGCGGCACGCGCCCACAAAGGGGCACCGTGCATGGTGCGGCGCAGCTCTTCCGGGCTCTGGGTTGCGATGCCTTCCATCGCCTCTTCATCCTTGCCGGATGCGGCATTGGCATCGCCCAGGAACTTTACATAGCCCCCAAACGGCAGCAACGCGATCTGCCACTTGGTTCCCCTCTTGTCGATACGGCTCCAGAGAACTGGCCCAAACCCGATTGAGAAGACCTCGGCATGGATTCCGGACCAGCGTCCAACAATGTAATGTCCGTATTCGTGCACCGCGACGATGACCGACAACGCGATGACAAACGCAACTATCGTCCACAGAAGGTTGCCAAATTGGGGGATTAGGGAAAGTACGTCCAAAATTCTATCCTGCTCGTTCCACCACAGTGTCATCGACCCACTGACGTGCCACATGGTCGGTTTGCTGTACGTTATCAAGGGTCATCGGGGCATCAATAAGGCTGTCTGACGCGTCGAACCTGTCCAGGACCGCGGAAACAGCGTCAGCCATATCCAGAAACCCAATCCGGCGTGCGATAAAATGATCCAGCGCGCGTTCCTTTGCGGCATTGAAAACAGCGCCTGCAAGGCCGCCACGCTCCATCACGTCCCGCGCGAGTTTCAGGGCAGGATAACGCGCCACATCCGGTTCATTGAAACGCAGTTGCCCCAGCTTTGCCAAGTCAAGCCGCTGTATCGGCAAGTCCCGTCTTTCGGGCCAATGCAGCGCGTATCCAATGGCGTGGCGCATATCTGGTGATCCCATATGAGCCATAACAGCGCCATCCCGATAGCCGACCAAGGCATGCACTATGGATTCCGGATGAACCAGCACTTCGATCTGATCCGGATCGACGCCAAAGTATTCTTTTGTTTCTATGACTTCCAGTGCTTTGTTGAACATCGATGCGCTGTCGATGGTGATACGCTGCCCCATATCCCAGTTCGGATGGCTCGAGGCTTGCTCAACAGTTGCGTTGGCTAGATTACTCAGGGGCCAATCACGGAACGCGCCGCCGCTGGCCGTAATGATCACGCGCTCAACCGCTTCGATTTCCTCGCCAACCAAAGCCTGAAACACAGCCGAATGCTCGCTGTCTACCGGCAGCAATCGCGCGCCATGCTGTTTGGCCGTTTCCAGAACCAATGACCCGGCGCAGACCAGCGTCTCTTTGTTGGCCAGTGCAAGTGTCGAACCCTGTTTCAAAGCTTCGATACCCGGCGCCAACCCTGCCGAGCCGACAATGGCCGACATAGTCCAATCCGCCGGGCGTGCAGCAGCCTCGACAATAGCGCCGGGGCCCGCAGCCGCCTCAACGTCACTGCCGGCCAAGGCTGAACGCAGGTCGTCAAGCCGGTTTTCATGAGCGGTGACGGCAATATCAGCGCCGAGCCGACGCGCATCATCCGCAAGTTTTTGAATATTGGCGCCCCCCGTCAAAGCCACAACGTCATACTCGGACGGCGCGCGCGAAATCAGATCGATCGTATTCTGCCCGATCGACCCGGTGGCCCCGAAAACAGAAACCTTTCGCATTACATTTCACCCGGCGAATAGATCAGCCCTGCGATCAGAACAAACAGCGCGGCGCCCATCATGCCATCAAACCGATCCAGAAAGCCGCCATGACCCGGTATCAGGTTCGAACTGTCTTTGACGCCGAACTTACGTTTGACCGCGCTTTCGATAATATCACCAGCCTGACTGGCCATTGAGGCCAAAACGGAAACAACGACAAAACCGAATCCGAACCCCGCCTGGCTTGCGAACACGACACCGACGCACGCGGCGGCGGCCCATCCACCAGCCGTTCCCGACCATGTCTTTTTCGGGCTTACCCTTGGCCAGAACTTCGGCCCGCCAACCGCCTTGCCAACAAAATAGCCAGCAACATCCGTGGCGACCACGACCGCGATCAGCCAAACCATCCAACCAAACCCGGAGTTTTCCCGGATCGAAATGAAGCCGAGCCCGGCCCCAACTATCCAGACGACACACAGCCCAAACAGAACCCTGGAACGACTGACCTGCCCGACACCCACAAGCGCAGGCGCAAGCAAGATCGGCAAAGTGTAGATCGGGGGCAGATGATAGCTGAGGACAACCGCCGCGCTTGTCAGAATCCCCAATTGCACAGCCACGCCCCGGGCCTGTGGGTCAATCATCCGAACCAATTCCCAGGTCATCAGCCCACAGGCTGCGGCGATGAAGGTTTCGAACCACCAACCGCCAAGCCAGACTTCGATTGATCCGATTACGACCAGAACAGCAGCAGAAAGGACCCGTGTCGTCAGGTCAGACCATCGGCCTTCACTCATGCCAGAACCGCTCCGAACCGCCGGTCTCTTGAGCCGTAATTCTGGCACAGACGGGCTAGTTCAGCGGCAGAGAAGTCCGGCCAGAGGGTATCGATGAATTCATATTCCGAGTAAGCGGACTGCCACAGAAGAAAGTTCGAAATTCGTGCTTCGCCACTGGTTCGGATCACAAGGTCCGGGTCGGGAAGAACGCGCGTATCCAAATACTTAGGCAGGGTTTCTTCATCGACCTCATCGGGCTTTAACCGCCCCTCAGCCACATCCCGCGCCAGGCGTTTGGTGGCGCGCGCGACTTCATCGCGCCCACCGTAATTCAGTGCGACTGTCAAATGAACAAGATCGTTGTTCTGGGTTTCTTCTTCCAGAGAGTCCATCAACTCGATCAGTTTCGAATCCAACCGGACGCGGTCTCCGATAAACCGAACCCGGATGCCATTATCCGCAAGTGTCCGGGTTTCCTTGATGATATAGCGGCGGAACAGGTTCATCAGGCCCGCCACTTCGACCTGTGTCCGCTTCCAGTTCTCGGTCGAAAAAGCGAACACCGTCAGATACTTGATTCCCAAACTTGGACAGGCCTCGACAACCTCGCGCACGCGCCGCGCACCGGCATGGTGACCGAACAGCCTGGGACGACCGCGCGCCTGTGCCCAGCGGCCATTGCCATCCATAATGATGGCCACATGGCGCGGGCCGGACTCCAGGTCGGTTTGCGGGTCTTTTGGCATCAGTCGGGCTCAGACCTGCATGATTTCTGCTTGCTTGGTTTCCAGTGCTGCATCCACGGCTTTGATCATCTCATCCGTCATTTCCTGAACTTCGCCCTCCCACAGCTTCTGGTCATCTTCCGACATCCCGTCCGCTTTGGCTTTCTTGATCTGATCCATGCCGTCGCGACGCACATTGCGGATCGCGACACGTGCGCTTTCCGCATATTGACCGGCGACCTTGCTCAGCTCGCGGCGGCGTTCCTCGTTCAGCTCAGGTATCGGCAGCATTATAATGGTGCCGTTCAACTGCGGATTGATACCAAGGCCGCTTTCGCGAATGGCCTTTTCCACCTTACCGACCAGTGACTTATCCCAGACATTTACAGTGACCATACGCGGTTCGGGCACGTTCACGGTGCCCACCTGGTTGATTGGCGTCATCGAGCCATAAGCGTCAACCATGACAGGTTCCAGCATCGAGGCCGAAGCGCGTCCTGTTCTCAATGATGCAAATTCGGTTCTCAGATTGGCCATTGCGCCATCCATGCGGCGCTGCAGATCATCGGTGTCCAGTTCGAAGTCGTCAGACATTCTGCTCACTCCCCGTCTTCAGGTACTCTTTGGATGGGTCTTACGCCATCGCAATTGGGATGTATAGCAATCATGATCGGGAAATTTATCAATGGCCAGAGGTGTTGCGACCAATTTGGACAAACGTCGTCTTCCCAAACCTGGCCGAGTTTCTCCGGCCAGGTTGAGTTCAAAGCTCAGCCTCAGGCATTAACATCAACCACGACGCGCCCCTTGACCTGTCCTTTCAGAATGTCGGCCCCCAGTTGCGGCAGATCGGACAGACTGGCCGGTTGAACCATAGCCTCCAGCTTGTCCATCGGCAGATCCGTGGCGATCCGTTTCCACGCACGCACCCTGTTGTCATAGGGCTGCATCACGCTGTCGATCCCCAAAAGGTTCACGCCGCGCAGCAGAAATGGAATCACCGTCGCAGGCAAAGCAGCCCCCCCTGCCAAACCAACGGCGGCGACGGAGCAACCGTATTTCATCTGGCCCAGAACACGCGCCAGCATGGCGCCGCCAACAGCGTCAATGCAGCCAGCCCAGGATTCGCTTTCCAGAGGGCGTTTGGTCGTCTCATTCAATTCTTCTCGCGGAACAATTGTCGTCGCGCCCAGGGATTTCAGATAATCACCGGTTTCGGGGCGCCCGGTTACCGCAGCGACTTCATAGCCCAGCTTGCCCAGAATGGCTGTGGCCACCGAACCGACGCCACCCGCGGCCCCGGTCACCAATACCGGCCCCCGATCCGGGGTAAGCCCATGATCCTCCAGCGCCATGACCGCCAGCATCGCAGTGAACCCGGCGGTGCCCACGGCCATGGCCTGCCGCGTGGTCAGCCCTTCGGGCAGCGGCACCAGCCAGTCGGCCCGCGCGTTGGCTTTTTGCGAATAACCGCCCCAGTGAGCCTCGCCCACGCGCCATCCGGTCAGAACAACCTTGTCACCGGGCTTGTAGCGATCATCCGATGAAGCTTCGACCGTACCCGCGTAATCAATACCGGGGACATGTGGATAGGCCCGCACCAGCCCGCCCCCTTTCGGAGACAGGCACAGGCCATCCTTGTAGTTCACTGTGGAATATTCAACGGCGACCGTGACTTCACCATGAGGCAGATCATCCACTGACAACTGTTTGAGCGAGCCGGTGGCAAGTCCGCTTTCTTGATCCTTGTCCATTACAAGAGCATTGAACATCTGTCATTCCTTTCGTGTTTCAGCGACCAGCCCATTTCTTCACCTGGCCAAAAATATCCCGAGGACGACACAACAGCGCCCTTAACTGTGTTAGATCCAGAAATGCGATTGCACGGTTGCGCGACGCATCCCATCCGGTGTCTCCACGTCCAGTTCCGTTCCGGCATCCCAATGGCTCAGGCGCACCATACCGATCGCGACGTTGGTTTCAAAATCAGGAGACCAGGCCGCCGAAGTCACCTGCCCCACACGCTTTCCGTCCGCAAACATACCCCAGGGACGATCGCAACCCGGCACCGGATCACCATCAATGGCGATAGGTCGGATTTGCTGTACTGGTCCCTCTTTGGCGACACGCAACAATGCGTCCCTGCCGATGCAGCCAATCGCGGTATGCGTGTTACAGAACTTCCCAAGACCGCATTCATGCGGTGTATTGTCATCGGTCATGTCGTTCCCGTAAGACAACAAGCCGCCCTCTATACGCTCAATCAGGTTCGGACAGCCCGCGCGCACCTGCAGGTCTTCGCCTGCCGTAAATAACGCGTTCCACAAAGGCATGCCGATATCGCTGCCATCCACATAGATCTCGAACCCGCCCTGTTTCGAATAGCCGGATCGTGCGACGGCCAGATCCCGTCCTTCGAACTCGAACATATCAAATTTGAAAAACCGGATGTCCCGCACGCGATCGCCGAACACACGGGCCATCAGATCGTCCGCCTTGGGCCCCTGAACGGCAAGCGGCGACACATCAGGTTCATCCACCAACACATCCAGACGGTAGCCAACGGCGATACCCTTGACCCACAGCAACAGATCGCTGTCGGCAATCGATATCCACCAGCGGTCTTCAGACAGTTTCACCGCAACCGGGTCGTTCAGCATGCCGCCGGTTTCATCAACGATAGGCACGTAGAAACATTGCCCCGGCAGCATACCGCGCAGATCGCGCGGGGTCAGCATCTGCATCAGACGCGCAGCATCAGGGCCACGCAATTCGACCTGCCGCTCGCAAGACACATCCCAGACCTGCACATGGGTTTTCAGGTGCCGGTAATCAGCTTCAACGCTTTCAATAACCGTCGGCAACAACATACGGTTGTAGACCGTGTATCCCTTGACCCCGGCTGCTTCGACCCCTTCAGAGAACGGAGTGCGCCGCAAGCGGCGTGAGGCGGAAATCTGTGGCATTCATACCTCCTCGGGCATAAAGACGATATCACTGACAGGCGCTTCCGAGCCCGTCTCGGTCAGCATTTTATGCACTTGTCCCCTGTGGTGGGTCTGGTGATTGAAGAAATGGATCACACACAACGCGTAAGGCATTGTGACATCGGCCTCTTTCGCGGCAGAGTACCACGTGAACGATCCGGTCAGCGGATCATCCCCCAACCCTTTCGCCCATTTCTGGATACGGCCATCAATCTTCTCGCGTAACGCCAACCAGCTTTGCAGGTCCGGGCACAGGTATACACTTTCATGGATACCCCCGCCCGCATTGTAAATATTGCTGTCGGGCCCGTCGCGCTTTTCGAAACGAGACATCCACATCCAATCGCCCCACAGCAAATGGTTTACCGTGCCCATGATCGAGCCAAAAAACGCCCCGCGTTCAAGGGTCAGTTCCTTGGGTGTCAGAGATTGCAAAAACTCTGACAACTGTTTGTTTTGCCAATGATTGTACCGCGCCATTTCCCGCGCATACGCGCCCGTGATCATCATTTGGGCCCATGCCAGTCGATGGGGCAGATTTCAGCGGACTTGCCGCCGAAATCCCAGACCCTGCCGTAGTCGCGCACCTTCGATTTGGTACCACGCGCCACGATGATGTCCGGTCCCATCCAGTATTTGGAGTTTGAAACCATCACCGGATGCTCCGGATCCTTGCCAGCAAGCATCTCGATCTCGCCCTGGATTTTGCGACCAATCGCGATCCGGCGTTTGTTTCCGTCGCGTTCAATCTGGACCGGAGCTCGTTCCGCCCCAATGATCTCGCTGACCAGCATGGTAAACAGTCCGGTTGTACCGCCCGCCTGACCGCTGAAGATTTGCAACAACCCGTTATATGCCTTGCCGCTTGCTCGCTCATCAACGTAAGCGGCGACTTTCCACTGGCCTTCACCCATCCGGCCCGGAATATCGACCAGCAACCCGACATTCAGGCCCGACAGATCCTCGCCTTCATAGTGGCCTTCATCAACGATGATACCCATCCACGCATGACAATGACCTTCCGTCGGAGGATGCGCGCCCAGCGACACTACACAGGGGCAGAACACGTCACATGAACAGTTCAGGATCAGCTCACCCTTGATGGCCCAGTCCGTCGGGCTCATTTCACGACGCTTGGGATTGGGCATGCGGCTGTCGATGCGCTGGCTGACAGGTAGCCGATCGGCGTCTTGTTTTCTGTTTTTAGCCATAGGCTTATCCTCCGTAGCTAATTGGGTACACGAGCAGAAAAAGACCGCCCGCAATTAATACAAATCCCATTGGACGGGTCACAGCGTGCCCGATCTGAGGGAGTTTCTCCAAAACCATGAACAGGGTTGCGAGCCCCATCCACAACAGGCTCATGACACCGCCGACAAAGCCAAGTGCCATGAAGCCCCAGCAACAGCCGACGCAAAAGGCACCAAGACCCAGGCCCATAAGTAAACCGCCTGAAAAACCGGTTCTCCAATGCCCAAGGAAATAAGTCATCGGAGCATGGCAAACACCGTGGCAAACCTCTTTGACGCGGGAAAACTGAAAGGCGCCCACGGCAATCATCAAGCCGCCCGCGACCCAGCCGGATTTGGCAATACCCAGCATATCGACAACGCCACCAAACAGCAGAAGCAGTTGTATTCCTGCGATCAGAGCCGCAAACCCGACCCAGACGATGGAATACCCGACCAGAACCCCCAGCCAGCCTCCGCGGCTGCCATTTGCACTGCGGATCAGGTCCTCGTAACTGCGCAGGGTCGGAATCAGGGTCGGCAGCATCATCGCCGCCATCATGATCGCCCACATTGAAAACAGCGGGCCGAACTCGGCCATCGGCATGTACATATCCATGCGCGGATCCATTGCGGCCATCGCCTGCCCCATCGGCCCCGGGCGACCGATCAGATCAAGGTCCATGTCCCGGCTCATCGAGAACATGATCCACCACGCCAACAGGATCAGAACATAAAAGCCCAGCCACATTCCGCTGCGCAGCCACGTGCGACTCACTTCAGCCTCCCGACTCAACTCCCTTGCTTTTCAAATGTCAGACTTTTAAATGTCAGACAAATAAAAATTTACCCAAGGTCGTCTGAAGATGAAAACCGCGCCCCGAAAAACCGCAGACCTGTCTGCCCAGATCGCCCGGGCCATTCGGGATGCGATCGTGTCGGGTGAGCTGATCGTGGACGCGCGCTTGCCATCCGAAGCGGAACTGTCGGATCAGTTCCAGGTCTCTCGCCCGACTGTGCGTGAAGCATTGAAACGGCTGGCGGCGCAATCCTTGATCCGCACACAACGCGGCGCTTCCGGCGGCGCGTTTGTAAATCGCCTGAGCTTTGAGGACGCCTATTCTCAGCAAGTCACGACTTCGACATTGTTGCTGTCGATGAATGCGGTCAGCTTCGATACGGCTTGCGAGGCGCGATATGCCCTGGAAAGGGCCTGTGCGCCTTTGTCCGCGCAGCGACGCACTGCAGATCACCTGGCGACTATGCGGGCGGAGATATTCCGCCAGTCCCAACCCGGCCTGACGGATGAAGCCTTTTGCGCATCAGACGTGACTTTCCATCGCGCGTTGGTGGATGGGGCTGGAAACCCGGTCCTGTCCTATCAACTGGCAGGTGCTGTGGAAGCGATGCAACCACTGATGAACATGATCACTTTCACTGCGCGATCCCGCGAGGAAATTATCAGCCTGCATGGTAAAATAGTGGACGCGCTTGAGACAAAAGATGCGGATACCGTGGACTCCGCACTGATTGATCTGGAACGTTACACACGACGGCTGGCCCATGATGTGGCCAAGAGCAAACGTAAACCTACTTGAGGGCTGAATTCGAAACAAAATCAGAACAAGGGGCACACGAGCAGGCAGATTGTCATCCGGCGCCAAGACCGGAACTCTCAATGTGAATTGAAGATCAATGACTTACGGGAGGACGTTATGAATCAAAGACCGGACCCTAGCTTTTATCCATCCGCAAAACTGGCGATGGAGGGCCCCGCTGAGACACTTGCATTCACGCTGATGCTCAGCCCTGACTTTTCACAACCAGACGGACTGGCGGTTGTGAATGTTGATCCAAGCTCGGACGATTTCGGAAAGATCGTGCATCAGGTGATCATGCCCGAGAAAGGCGACGAGTTTCACCATTTCGGTTGGAACGCCTGTTCTTCGGCCCTGTCGCCGCTCAGCGGTCACGCGTTTCTGGAGCGGCGCTATTTGATCATCCCAGGCATTCGGTCCAGCCGAATTTACGTCATCGATGTCAAAAACCCGCTCGAGGCCAAGATACACAAGATCATCGAACCCGAAGAAGTCTTTGCAAAGACTGGGTATTCCCGTCCGCACACGATCCATTGCGGGCCTGAGGGCATCTATGTCAGCACCCTTGGTGGTGGCGGCCCCGACGGGACAGATGGCCCTCCGGGCATTTTCATCATGGACTGCGAGACCTTCGATATAATCGGGCGCTATGAAATCGAGCGCGGCGTGCAGGACAAGCATTATGATTTCTGGTGGAACCTGCCGCGTGACTACATGGTCAGTTCCGAATGGGGCCTGCCACCGCAATTCGAAAACGGACTCGTGGCCGAAGACCTGTTGTCCAATAAATACGGCCATAGCATCCATTTTTGGAACCTTCGAAACCGGACGAACATTCAAACCATCGATCTGGGTGAAAACCATCAGATGGCCTTGGAAATCCGCCCCGCTCATGATCCCGTAAAACAATACGGGTTCTGCGGCGTTGTCGTCGATACAACAAACCTGCAAGGTGCGATCTTCACCTGGTGGCGCAATGATGACGGCACGTTCGAAGCCAAGAAAACCATAACAATCGATCCGCAACCCGCTGATCCCGATGATCTTCCTGACCTTCTGAAGGGCTTCTCTGCTGTTCCGCCGCTGGTCACTGATATCGACCTGAGCCTGGATGACAAGTACCTCTATGTCGCTTGCTGGGGAACCGGCGAGATGCATCAATACGATGTATCCGACCCGATGAATCCAACTCTGGCAGGCAAGGTCGAGATCGGTGGAATCGTCAAAAAGACAAAGCACCCAAATGGTCAAACCTTTGGCTATGGTCCACAGATGGTCGAAATCAGCCGCGACGGCAAACGGGTCTACTGGACCAATTCTCTCTATTCCACGTGGGACGACCAGTTCTACCCCGAGGAAGGCGGTGCGGCCATGGTCAAGGCTGATGTCGGCGAGAATGGTGGTCTGACACTGGATCCGAAATTCTGGGTGGAGTTTCCCAAGGGTTATCGCAGCCACCAGATCCGGTTAGAGGGCGGAGACTGTTCAACCGACAGCTTCTGCTATCCGTCGGTCTGAATTGGACTTTCTGATGTCATCAACGGCTGGCCTGTGGCTGGCCGTTGTTCTGAGCGGCGCCTATCACGGTCTGAACCCCGGCATGGGCTGGCCGCTGGCGGTGTCTTCGGCTTTGATGGAACAACGCCAATCCGCCCTGTGGAGCGCACTCGCGGCTTTGGCTGGCGGGCATTTCGTGGCCATGCTCGGCGTGCTTCTGCCTTTTGCCCTGATGGCCGTACTGGTCGACTATCAAAATGAAATCCGCATCGGCGCGGCCCTGGTCGTCATAGGCATGGGACTGTACATCGCCATAACCCGCCGTCATCCCCGCTTTCTTTCACGTGTTCCGCCAAGCAAGCTCGCGCTGTGGTCTTTTCTGGTGGCGCTTGCCCACGGAGCCGCCCTGATGCTGGTTCCAATCTATCTGGGCCTTTGCGCCGTGGATGAATTGGACGCGGGACATCAAGCGATTTCCCAGATCATGACGACAAATACGCTTTTGGTTCTGGGTGTCGCCGCGCTGCATACGGCCGCCATGGTTCTGGGCGGGGGGGTGTTGGCCTTTGCGGTCTATCATTGGCTTGGTCTGCAATTTTTGTCGCGCAGCTGGTTCAACCTGGAACTGATCTGGGCGCTGAGCCTCATTCTGGTCGGTGGTCTGGGTCTTTGGTCCGCACTTGGCTGACCTTGTACTTTGTTTTGAAACGCGCTTTGTCTGCATCAAAACAAAACTGGAGCTTCCGAATGCAGGACCAAACCCGCCCAACCGAAGTGCTGCGTCAGGGCAAAATCGACGACTGGCAGGCCGCGACAACCCATGCCTTCACCCGCGAACTGTCTGACGGCACCCTGCCCGAGGAAAAAATGCGCTGGTACCTGCGGCAGGATTATCAGTTCGTCGACGGTTTCGTGCGTCTTTTGGCCAGCGCCATCGCGCATGCACCGACCCTTGCAGACAGCGTACCGGCCGCGCAGTTTCTGGCGGTGATCACAGGCCCCGAGAACACCTATTTTCTGCGCGCGATGGACGCTTTGGGCACTGAACCCAGCACCGAGCCCGCGCCGGCCACACGGGCGTTTCAGGATCTGATGACCGAAACCGTGGCCTCTGGCCGCTATCAGAACATGCTGGCGGTACTCGTCGTAGCAGAATGGGTTTACCTGAGCTGGGCCAGCCCGGAAAACCCACCCAAAGACGGCTTGCCGTTCTGGTTTGCGGAATGGATCACGCTACATGCGGGCGAAGGGTTCGAAAGCGTGGTGGAATATCTGCGGCGTCAGTTGGATAACGTCTGGCCAACGCTGGATGCGGATGAACAGGCCGAGGTTACACGGCTGTTTCATCGAGCCGTCGAGCTGGAACGTGATTTCTTTGACGCCGCTTACGCGGCCTGAACCAAGGAGGCCGCTATGGTCGCTACTCTGAACGTCATTGCGGCATTGCTGACCATCGGGTTCGGCGCTTTCGGGTTTTTGGCCCCGGCCCATACCGCGTCGGCCCTGGATCTGGCCCCGACCAACAGCACAATGGGGTTGTCCGAGATGCGCGCCTCGGTCGGTGGTTTATTTGTTGTGACCGGGATCGCCGTTATCTGGCTGAACAACCCTATGGCCTATGTCATGCTGGGCATTGTCTATTCCGGTGCTGCGCTGGGCCGGTTTGTATCGGTCGCGCTGGACAATCCACCCTTTGCCAAGGCGTTGATCTTTGGGGGAATCGAACTGGCTCTGGCGGTCTGGCTTATCTCCGCAAACTTCAACAAAGCCACCTAACAGATTGGAAATATGGGATGCGACAGACTTCATTCTGAGTTTGCATCCACCCATCACCTCACCTATATAAGAGGTGTCCTTCGGGACTATGGACATAAACGCGCTCGTAATAAGCGGATCGGACCCGGGGGCGGTACCCGGCGGCTCCACCATACACCTTCTGGGGGCATCCTTCGTTTGGGGATCACTTTCGGAACCGGGGGGCCGAAATAGGATCGACGAACGTCTAAAGGGGTTAGCTTTGTCCCGGCTGTCTGCCACCGTTACCGGCGAAAACAGTACAATTGCAAACGACAATCGTGCTCCGGTTGCAGTTGCTGCGTAAGCAGTAGCAAGACCGAAACTTAAGCCCTTGCGCCTAGCCGCGTAAGGCGGGGTTCGCAGGTACCTGGCAACAGAAACCTGCATTAATCCCCTACAAGTCTGAATTATTTACCCGCGTTTTCGCGGGTTCAGAGTTTGTTCACTCCTTTTTGTCATCTTACCAGCACTTGGACAGGAGAGCTGGGATGACGAATTCAGAGATACTCAGAACGTGGTATTCCGAAATTTGGGAAAACGGAAACACCGAAGCAATCGATCAGTTCTTCGCACCCGAAACAATGGCCGAAGGGCTGATTCCGGAAATGCAGGTCGGTGCCGACGATTTCCGGGATCTGGTCATGGCGTTCCGCCACATTCTGGGGGACATCAAGGTCGAGTTGCCCAAGATCATCGAAAACGGCGACTGGGTGTCAGCCATTCTGCATGTTCGTACTTTTCGTGCCGACAATGGCGCGCCACTGGAAGTCACCGGCCAGGTCATGGCGCGGTTCAAAGACGAAAAGATGGTTGAGGCTTACAATCATTTTGATTTCATCTCGTTTTTTGAAGAACTGGGCCAGTTTCCATCAGACACCCTTCCCGTGTGCATGACAGGGCAGCGCCTGGACTGGGCGTGAACACAACGCAATCTTGACCCCTATGACCCTTGCGCGTTAGCAAGTGTCATGGGGTAAGATTGCGAACGCCCCGTGAGGCGACAGCCCAAGTTTCGCATGTATCCGCGGTTACAAGGAAACATGCCATGGCATCGCCCAACTCTATTTCCCCCAAACAACTCCTGCGTCTGATTGGTACTCCGAATGCGCCCGTTCTATTCGACGTCTGCCTGAATGACGATTTTGACGAAGATCCCTATCTGATCCCCGCGTCAGTCCGGCACCCGGTCACAGATCTTCAGGGGCTGAAATGCAAGATCTCCGGCCGCTCGGCTGTGATTATCTGTCAAAAAGGTAAGAAGCTGAGCCAGGGCGTTGTATCCTGGCTGCGCAGCGAAGGGCATCAAGCCGAATATCTGGAAGGTGGTATGTATGTCTGGCGCGAATTGACCGACGCGCTACGCGTACCCGCAGCCCGCATTCCTGAACGGATTGGTGGTCATACGCTCTGGGTCACGCGCCACCGACCAAAGATCGACAGAATCGCATGTCCCTGGCTGATACGCAGGTTTGTTGATCCCGACGCAAAATTTCTGTTTGTGGCACCCGGCGAAGTCGAAAGCGTTTCGACTGCTTTCAGGGCGTCACCTTTTGATATCGAGAACACGTTCTGGAGCCACCGGGACGACAATTGCACGTTTGACACCATGTTGGATGAATTCGAGCTTCACTCCCCTGCACTTGACCGGTTGGCCACAATAATCCGGGCAGCAGACACGAACCGACACGCGCTTGCACCCGAAGCGGCGGGATTGTTGGCGGTGTCCGTCGGGCTTTCAAGGCAGTATCGCGATGACCACGAAAACCTGGAGGCCGGGATAACCCTTTACGACGCGCTGTATCGCTGGGCTCGCGATGGGTTTGACGAAAGCCATGACTGGCCCACAGGTCGAACACCATGACACCGGTACTGACAGAGATTATCAAGGTCTTCGGCAGGATCGGACTGCTGTCTTTCGGTGGACCCGCTGCACAAATTTCCTTGATGCATCAGGAATTGGTCGAGCGTCGATCCTGGCTGGATGAACAGACGTACCTGCGCGCCCTGTCTCTGTGCATGTTGCTACCTGGTCCAGAGGCGATGCAGCTTGCGACCTATGCGGGGTGGCGTCTGCGCGGTGTTGCTGGCGGGCTGATTGCCGGCAGCTTGTTCGTGTTGCCCGGCGCGGTGGTGATCGCGGTTCTGGTCGCACTCTATTCAGCATTTGGCGATATCCCCTTGGTGCAGTCGGCCTTCACGGGCATCAAGGCAACTGTCATCGTGATCGTTTTGCAGGCGCTTCGCAATCTTTCGCGTAAGGCATTGAACGATCGCGAGCACCGGACAATCGCAATTCTGTCCTTCCTGTCCATTTTTCTGCTGAACCTCCCCTTTCCAGCGATCATTTTCGCTGCCGCTTTCTGGGGGTACGTGACGTTCAAGGGACCCGTTGAAACACCCACACGGGAAGGAACATCACATCTGGCGCGCTCTCTTCGAACGATTGCTGTCTGGTTGCCGCTGTGGCTGGGCCCGCTTGTCGCTCTGAGCGTCACAGGTCATCAACTGCTGAGCGATCTGGGGTGGTTTTTTGCCCGTCTCGCTGTCGTGACCTTTGGCGGCGCATATGCCGTGTTGGCCTATATGACCCAAACGGTTGTTGACCAGTACCACTGGATCAGCACGGATCAGATGATAGATGGGCTGGGTCTGGCGGAAACGACACCGGGTCCGCTAATTCTTGTTACACAGTTTGTCGCCATGCTGACCGGGCAACAGACTGGTGGGTTTACGTTGGCACTTGCCGCTGGCGCGGTTGCATTGTGGGCGACGTTTGTTCCCTGCTTTCTTTGGATTTTTCTTGCGGCCCCTTATCTCGATCGTTTGGCTGCACGTCCCCGCCTGTCAGCAGCCCTGCACGGAATCACCGCAGCCGTCGTCGGAGTGATTCTCAACCTTTCCGTGTGGTTCGCCCTGAATGTTCTTTTCGAATCGGTGCCTGAAAAATCAATGGGGCCATTGGCAATACCCATGCCGCAGTTATCCGCATTGGATTTCACAGCACTAAGTCTAACTATCCTTGCTGGGGCCTTGATTTTTCGACTGAAATTAGGGATGGGAACTGTGTTGGCCCTGATGTCGATGGCCGGGCTGGTTGCACACAATATCTGATCAATCCGGTTATACCCGCCCTTTCGTTTCCGAACAAAACCCCTATGCTGAGCATAGCCACTTTTGAGGATCAAATATGTCGCAAGGCATCGATTATGGAAACCTGATGCACACCGCCATGCGCGGCCTGATCAAAACAGTGCTGACGGAAGTTTCCCGAACCGGTCTACCCGGGGCGCATCACTTCTTTATAACTTTCGACACGCGTGAGAATGGTGTGGAAATCGCAGACTGGTTGCGTGAACGCTATCCCGAAGAAATGACCATCGTCATGCAGCATTGGTTCGAGAATCTGGAAGTCGGAGAGGCCGGCTTTTCCATCACTTTGAATTTCGGAGACGCACCAGAACCGCTGTATGTCCCCTATTCCGCAATCAAGACGTTTGTGGATCCATCGGTCGAGTTCGGTCTTCGCTTTGAAAGCCCGGAAGATGAAGACGAGGAAGATCACATCATCGAAGATGAGATCGAAATCGAAGTCGAAGAAGATGAAGCCCATCACGATGCGGAAGTCGTGTCGCTGGACAGCTTCCGGAAATAACACTTAAAACCCCGCCCTGCGCGGGGTTTATCGCTTCATCAGAAAAGTCTCAACCGACCGGGATTTTTGGCCGTCGATGAATCGTGAGAACGCGAGGTTCAGCCCGCCTTCGGCCAGTGTACGGTCGAATTGCTGCAACTCATAGCCTCCATCCTCATCTATAAACAACGAAAACACAGTCAGCGTGTCGCCGACAATGCGGCCCCATACAAACGGCTCGCCCTTCATCGGGTCCAATGGGACTTCGTGACCAAAGACATTGCGTTTCATCGCCGCCGAAAACACGTCCGGGCGGTCCGACGGGACAAAATCAATCGAAAACTTCTGTTCCTTTATACGACCGTCCAACTTGTAGGTTGTCGTCCGCCAACTGACGTTGAAACCGTTTTTGGTCTCGACAATAGAAACGCTCATGTCGCGTGGCGTTGCAGTGCCATCCGCGTCCACAACTTCGGCAGAACCGATATAGTCACCTAAGAATGGTGTTATGTCTGACGCGCGGGCCTGCAAACTCAGAATCGACAGCCACAAAGCGCAAACTGCAAGTATCGCGGCAGCTTTTTCAAGCTTAAGGCGATGGAAATTTGGCATTTTATCCTCCTGGGCGGTCATTGCTCTATTGTAGCCCAGAGGTGTCCGCAAACAACGCACATTCTCCCCCAATAACGATTAAAGTGACGCACCCCGCGCCTATACGTTTGACGTCCTTAAGTTTAAGGTGCGCGCAACTGGCCGATTGCGTCACGGCGTGGCTGCGGCTAAACGGCATACAACTGCATACCAGACGGAGTGACCGATGTCTCAAACCCGCACAGAATCCGACAGCTTTGGCCCGCTCGAGGTTCCTGCCGACAAGTATTGGGGCGCACAGACGCAGCGCTCGATCATGAATTTTCCCATCGGCTGGGAGAAGCAGCCGGTCGCCATCGTGCGCGCGCTGGGCGTGATCAAGAAAGCCTGCGCGATGGAGAACAAGGCGACCGGAACGCTGGACGTCAGGATTGCCGATGCGATCATTCAGGCCGCAGGCGAGGTGATCGAGGGCAAATTTGACGACAACTTCCCGCTGGTCGTATGGCAGACGGGTTCGGGCACCCAGTCGAACATGAATGCGAACGAGGTCATCGCCAACCGCGCTATCGAGATTCTGGGCGGCGTCATTGGCTCAAAGGACCCGGTGCACCCGAATGATCACTGCAACATGGGGCAATCGTCGAACGATACCTTCCCAACCGCCATGCATATCGCCACTGCAATGAGCGTCAGGGACGTGTTGCTTCCGGGGCTTGAGAAACTGGCGTCCGGGCTCGAGCAGAAGGCCAAGGAGTTCAAAGACATCATCAAGATCGGCCGAACGCACACGCAGGACGCGACACCGCTGACACTGGGTCAGGAATTCAGTGGCTATGCCCACCAGGTTCGTCAGGGGATCGCACGCGTACACGCGGCAATGCCGGGGATTTATGAACTGGCCCAGGGCGGTACGGCCGTTGGCACCGGCCTGAACACCCAACACGGCTGGGATAAAGCCGTTGCAGGCCATATGGCACAGATCACCGACCTGCCCTTCGTGACAGCCCCGAACAAGTTCGAAGCGCTGGCCGCCCATGATGCCATGGTCTTCCTTTCGGGCGCTTTAGCGACGATAGCCGGCAGCTGCTACAAGATCGCAAACGACATTCGTTTCTTGGGCTCCGGTCCTCGTTCCGGTCTGGGTGAGCTGATCCTGCCGGAAAATGAGCCCGGGTCGTCGATCATGCCCGGCAAGGTAAACCCGACGCAGGCCGAGGCACTGACTCAGGTCGCCGCGCATGTGATGGGCAACAACGCTGCGATGACATTTGCCGGGTCGCAAGGTCATTTCGAGTTGAACGTCTATAATCCGATGATGTCCTACAACCTGCTGCAATCGATCCAGTTGCTGGGAGATGCCTCCGACAGCTTTACCGAGCGGATGCTACTGGGCATCAAGGCCAATGAGCCGCGAATCGACAAGCTGATGAAGGAATCGCTGATGCTGGTCACGGCGCTTGCCCCAACCATCGGGTATGACAATGCCACCACCGTTGCGAAGACCGCTCATAAGAACGGCACCACCCTCAAGGAAGAAGCCATCGCGCTGGGCTTTGTGGATGAAGCAACCTTTGACGCCGTCGTCCGTCCCGAACAGATGATCGGCCCGAAAGACTGATGGGCAAGCCGTTCAATCTGAACCGGTATCGAAAAGAAAAAGCGCGGGCCGTGAAAAAGGCCCGCGCTGACCAGAACGCGGTCGCGTTTGGACAAACGAAAGCTGAAAAAGAAATCGTGAAGCTTCAACAAGAAAAACAAAAGCGCGACCTCGACAATCATGAGCTGGACGAATGAGCGGCCGCCCTGTCAAACGCTCTCTGACCCTGAAAGGGCATCGAACCTCGGTTTCACTCGAGGATGAGTTCTGGAGGGCTTTTCGCGAGATCGCTCATGAAAAAGGGCAACCAATCAATGTCTTGGCGGCTGAGATTGATGTGGAACGCGACCCGCAAACCGGCCTTGCATCGGCCATACGCGTCTTTGTTCTGAACTGGTTTCGCAATCGCGATTAGGACTTGTCACTCCTTGATCACCGCGTGTAACGTGAATGGAGAACAAAAGAGGTACATTCATGAGCAACACCATTACCGGCCCGGATGGTCAGCAAAGGTGCGCATGGTGTCAGGCCGCGCCCGAGTTCTTTGAGTATCACGACAATGAATGGGGCTACCCTGTTGGCGAAGACCAACGGTTGTTTGAAAAACTGTGCCTCGAGAGCTTTCAGTCAGGCCTCAGCTGGCGGACAATCCTGAACAAGCGCGAAAACTTCAGGAAAGCCTTCTGCGGATTTGATTTCAACAAGATGGCTGCGTTTTCTGATGCAGATGTGGAACGCCTGCTACAGGACGCCGGGATCATCCGTCATCGCGGCAAGATTGAAGCAGTGATCAACAATGCGCGTTGCGCGCAGGAGTTGGTGGCCGAGGAAGGGTCTCTGGCGGCCTATGTCTGGCGTTATGAAGCTAAAACGCCGCCGCCACCGCAAACAGCATCCACATCTCCCGAGTCTGTGGCCATGTCAAAGGATCTCAAGAAACGGGGGTGGAAGTTTGTTGGCCCCACAACCGTGTTTGCGTTCATGCAGGCCATGGGCCTGGTCAATGACCACGCCGAGGGCTGCATCGGCAGAAAAAAAGCGACACAGATGCGCCGCTCTTTCACCAAACCTGCCTGACGGATCAGACCGAGGCTTTGTAAATCTTGTCGATGTTACCACCCAGAGCCGCGTTGAATTCGGCATCTGACTGCTGCTTCGACAGACCTTCGGTCAAAGCCCGCGAGAAGGATGCGATCATCTTGCCGTTCTGACCCAACAGGTCGCAGGCTTGTTCCGTCGAATAACCGCCCGACAAGGCCACAACACGCAATACCCGCGGGTGGTCTGCCAGCGCGTCATACAGGTTTGCCTTTGTCGGGATCGTCAGCTTCAGCATCACTTCCTGACCCTCGGCCAGTTGATCGAGGTTTTTGAGGATTTCCGCCTTCAGGATTTCTTCTGCCTCGGCCTTGGTTTGCGAATGGATGTTAACTTCGGGTTCCACGATCGGAACCATACCGGCATCGGTGACTTCGCGGGCAACGTCGAACTGTTGGGCAACCACCGCCGCGATGCCGTCGGCATTCGCTTCGTGAATGACAGAGCGTTCCTTGGTGCCGAACACACCATCGGCCTTGGCCAGGGTCTCGGCCAGACCGGGGATCGGTTTCATCACCTGGACGCCGTTTGCCTGTTCTTCCAGGCCTTTGTCGATCTTCAGGAAAGGCACGATACCTTCGACAGACCACAGGTAGTCGGCAACCTTGCGACCTTCGATCTCTTCCCCCAGCGTACGTTCGAACAGGATTGCGCCAATCACTTTGTCCTTGGTGAAGTCGTCGGCCAGAATGATGCGGGCACGCATCTTCTGGATTTCACCGAACATCTCTTCGTCTGAGCTGTAGTCAGATGCCTCGACACCATACAACGCAAGCGCTTTCGGGGTTGATCCGCCGCTTTGATCCAGTGCCGCGATAAAGCCCGTGCCGTTGATCATCTGCGCGCGCTGTTCTGCTTTGGACATATTGTTTTCCCGTTCAATGATGATTCCGATGTTCTTCCCCGCATACAACAGGGCGTGAACCGATGGTAGGTTGTTAGCGCTCAAACAGGCGTAACCATATGCCATCTTTAGATCGAACCGTCAGATGTGCGACCGGAACAGGTGTTTTTCCCGGGATTGTTTCGAACCGGAAACGGCGCAAGAGCATCGACAGGATCAGCGGCCCTTCGACCATTGCAAACCCGGCCCCGGTGCACACTCGAGGGCCCGCAGAGAACGGAATGTAGGCGTCGCGCTGGCAGCGCTTGCCGTTTTCCGTGCCCCAACGCATAGGATCAAAACCGTCCGGATTGTCCCACAAACGCTCCTGACGGTGCAAATGCCAGGGGCTGATCACGATTTGCGCGCCAACCGGCACATCCCTGTTACGGAACCGTTCGGGGCACGTGGCCTCGCGGACCATCATGGGCACCGGAGGATAAAGGCGTAGCGCTTCGCGAAACACTTCCCGGCTGATCCTGAGTTTTGAAACAGAGACAAATGAAGGCTCATCCAGAACAGCGGCTTCATCTGCAACTTTCTGTTGCCATTCCGGGTAAAGGGCCATCAGGTACAGCGTCCAGGCCAGGGCGGACGCACTGGTTTCATGCCCGGCAAGAAAAAAGATCGCTACCTGATCAACCATTTCCTCGGGGTCGAAGAACTGTCCGGTTTCGGGATCAGCCGTTGTCATGATCTTGGTCGCCAGATCATCCGGTGCCGTTCCGTCCTTGATGGCCTTTGCGCGTGTTCCGGTGAGTTCCGCAATCAGCGCCCTGATATCCCGCGCGTTTTGTTTCGTCGCCTTGGAATGGAACCGGGGCAGCCACTTTGGCAACGGAACAAAGGCCGCGAGATTCAGCAAAGGTTGCTCACGCTGATAGGCCCGAAACTTGTCAAACACCTGACTGGCAATAACGTGTTCGATAGGAACGGAAAACAAGGTGCGGAATATGACGTCCGCCGCCGCATGGCTTGTCTGTTCTTCAAATTCGATTTGTCCGCCGACATGAGGTCGCAACCGTTCCACGCACGCCTCGGCAGCAGCCAGCATGGCAGGAAATGTATCCTTCAACCGCCCGCCTTCGAACGCCGGATCGATAATCCTCCGCTGTCGTTTCCAAGTCTCACCGTTGGTCAGAAATACCGAATTGCCAAGCAACGGCCGCAGGCCTTCGCTGATCCTGCCAGATTTCGGGAAATCGTCAGGTCGCTTCTTGAGGACCGTTTGAATCAGGTCCGGTTGATTGATCATGAACGACCGGAAGAACGGAGTTTTGAATTCGGCCATCCACGCGCGATACAGCCGGGCTGGCTGGGCCGACAGCAGGTCATGTCTGAACAGTTTCAAATAGCGCAGCAAAGAAACCTTATCAGGGCGCGGTTCTGGCTTGGGCGGGGTCATGGGCGTACCGAGGTGAACTTGGACACAGGCGTCTCGATGCGGCTGCGCGAAGCCTCACGATCCGCAAACCTTTGCTTCAGCGTCAAAGGACCAGCCGTTATCCGGAAATAGTCATAGCTTCCCGGCTTGTCGAACGCGCAAAGGTACTGAAAGTGCAAACGAAAAAACCGCCATCGCAACGCCTTCCAGCGTTCCGGCGACAACGTTTGCGTAAAGGCCGCCGACAGGACCAGCGGCCAACGCTTGTCAGAGCGCGCAACCCCCGTGACCGCAACCGGATCGCAAAGAGCAAAGGCGCAGCCGTCTCCGGGGGCAGAGACATCGACCCAGGTGAGTTCAGACCGCGTGGACAGGAAATGCAGGTCGGACCGCAACTCGTATGCCTGAGGCAGAAACGAAACCATCGGAACAACCTGCCCCAAGCTGAGGAAAGACAGTGCTGCCCGCCGCTCCTGCACGTTCGTTTTTCGGATCAGTTCAGCCAGAACAGACGTTCCCATATGCGCGCCCGAACTGTGGCCTACGACCAGCACTTCATCCACATCGGACTTAAGCGCAGCTTCGATCGTTTCTCGAAACGCAGCCAACCTGTCATGCAGCTTGGCAGGAGTTTTTCCCTTCAACTGTGCAGAATAAGCGTAATCATGCATCAGGTAGTAAGCAAACAGCCGGTTGTCGACCTTGCGGAACCATAACAACAGCGCAACGGCTGCGGCCGCTCCCGGGAACAGCCCCCACCAACCTGCCATGGCTGTGCATGCCCATGCTACCGCAAGCGCAATCAGCAACTGGGACACCAACATACCTACTGGATACAACGCCGCGATCACCGGCCCCTTACGGAGGCGCATCAGACGCCACAATGTGCCGGTTGAAATGTAGATCCAGGCCGTGCGCGCCAATTGCCAATAGGTCGCTGGAATCGAGACCGACATGCTGTCGCGCACGATGTCGGACCACACCAGAACCTCGAACTCAGTTTCAACGGTCAGGCCATCTTGTTCCGAGGTCACACGCCACCCAAAACGCTCGCCTGTCGTCTTTGGGGCGATTGCGATCTCGTACCCCGAGATCGGGGCCTGTTTCTGAGACTCGGTGCGATACAACTCTCGATACCGCCGGGGCGGCATAGGATCGTAGCCGGGTATATAGAACACCCGACGTCTGCGCACCTGCGGCTGATTTGTGTGACTGCTCATGCCCTTACCTTCTGACGCGCAGGTTAACGCAGGCTTGAGGTCAAGGTAAGAGGGTCAGGTGATCAACCGAAATTTGCCAGCGCCGGGAAGGTTTCCAGCAGCCACCAGCTAAAGCGGGTGAAAAGACCCGTGATCAGCATTATTCCGACAAACAACAGCAGGCCGCCCATGACCTTCTCGATCGTGCCCATATACGGTTTGATCCGGTTCATCACGGTCATAGAGCGATTCAGGAACATGGCTGCCAACAAGAACGGAATACCCAAACCCGCAGCGTAAACACCCAGCAAAAGCGTGCCTCGTGCAACCGAGGCTTCGTTGGCAGCCAGTGACAGGATCGCCCCCAGTTGTGGCCCAATGCACGGAGTCCAGCCGAATGCAAAAGCAAGGCCAAGGATATAGGCACCAAAGACCGAACCACCGGAATCACCGGTTTCAATCCGTGCTTCGCGATCCAGAAAAGGAATCCGGAAAACATTCAGGAAGTGCAGACCGAAGACAATAACAACGGCTCCGGATAACTTGGCAAATAGCACCTGATTTTGCAGCACAAACGCGCCAAAGGCCGATGCGGTAAATCCAAGCAGCAAAAAGACGGTCGACAGGCCCATGACAAAGAACAGGGCCGACATGGTTGCCTTGCGCCGCGCGCGGGCCTCGTCCTGCATCTCATGTATGGTGACGCCGCTCATATACGCCAGGTAAGGCGGTACGATGGGCAATACGCAGGGCGACAGAAAGCTGATCAAACCACCCAGAAGCGCGACGAACATGGCGGGCAGAAGTCCCGCGTCTATGATTTCGATTCCGAACATGTTTCTGCACATATGTGATGAAGAACGATCCGTCACGGGGCCAAACAGTCACATCCTCGTGCTCAAAATCTGGACAATATTACAACTTCACCCTATCCCGAAAATCATGTCAGAGATTACAGATACCCTGGACGCCTTGGGCCTGTTGTGCCCGTTGCCCGTCCTGAAAGCCCGAAAACGACTGAAGTCTATGCCTGAAGGTGCTGTTCTGCGGGTACTGGCCGATGATCCTGCGGCCATAGTGGATGTCCCACATTTTTGTGCCGAGGCCGGACACACGCTACTTTCGCAAAACCTTGACGGCGCGCATCAGATTTATCTGATTCGGAAATCCAGCTGACCTTTCGCGAGGTCAAACAAAAAAGGCGGGCCTGTCAGCCCGCCTTTTTTGTCAACTTCCCAGCGACCACCAACCGCGCCGTTTAGGCTTGGTTGATACAGGGTCAGGTTCTTCCGCTACGGCTTCCAGCACCGGCTCGGGCGTTGCTGCTAATGGCGCGTCATCGACGGGATCGTCGGCATCTTTTACCTCGGATGCTTCCACAGCTTCCATAGATGGCTCTTCTGACTCATCGGTCTGTTCCGCCGCATGCGCCATATCCGTGCCGTTTACAGATTGCTCTGTTGGCAGCGACGAACCAGATTCCGCTTCGACAGATTCAGCGGTCACCTCAACCTGATCCGCTGAGACCTCAACGCCTTCACCCTCAATGCTCTCGCGAGCTTCTTCGGTCGCTGATTCTTCTGCAACAGCTTCAACCGCAATGGCAGTTGTTTCTTCAGACTGATTTGTAGCTTCTTCCGCTGTTACGTCTTTCTTACGACGACGCGGGGCACGTTTGCGCTTGGGCTTGGCAGGTTTCTCTTCCTCCGAAGCTTCAGCTTCAGCCGCTTCAGCATTTTCAACGTCAGAAGCATCGCTCTCTGCGTCTTCTTGTGCTGGCGTTTCGTCCTCTTCCGCGCTCTGCTCCTGCGTGTCGCCATTGCCCGAGCCTTTTTTGCGGCGGCGGCGACGGCGTTTGCGCTTGGGTTTTGTCTCTTCTTCGGTCTGAGCGATTTCCTCTTCAGCCTCTTCCTCGTCAGAGGAATCGACAAGATCCATCAGCGACGCATCGACCGAGACGACGGGCGCCGTGGCCTCGGGAACGATCCTGCTGGCCGTCTTGAACTTCTCCATCGAGAATTCCGGGCTGACCAGATGGATATCCCCTTCGATCCTTACCGACAGGCCGTACCGCGCCTCAATCTGCGCAATATGTTCCCGTTTCTGGTTCATAAGGAAGTTGGCGATGCTAACCGGGCAGCGTACCAACACTTCGCGCGAACGCCGACGGGTGCCTTCTTCTTCAATCTGACGCAGGATAGACAAAGCCATGTTGTCGTCCGAGCGGATCAGGCCGGTGCCATGACACGCCGGGCAAGGCTGTGTCGTTGCCTCGATCATACCGGGGCGCAGTCGCTGACGGCTCATTTCCATCAAGCCAAAGCCCGAAATACGACCCACTTGGATGCGCGCACGGTCGGTTTTCAACCGCTCTTTCATACGCTTTTCAACGGCCGCATTATTCTTGCGCTCATCCATATCGATGAAGTCGATCACGATAAGACCGGCCAGATCGCGCAGACGCAACTGCCGTGCAACCTCTTCTGCAGCCTCAAGGTTGGTCTTGAGCGCGGTTTCCTCGATCGACCCTTCCTTCGTGGCACGGCCCGAGTTCACGTCGATCGCCACCAGTGCTTCAGTCACGCCGATCACGATATAGCCACCGGATTTCAACTGTACGGTCGGGTTGAACATCCCCGCCAGATAGCTTTCCACCTGATAGCGCGCGAACAGCGGCAGCGCATCCTCATACCGTTTCACGTTCTTGGCGTGAGACGGCATGATCATCTTCATGAAATCCTTGGCGATGCGGTATCCGCCCTCGCCTTCAACCAGAACCTCGTCGATATCGCGGTTATAAAGATCACGGATCGACCGTTTGATCAGGTCGCCTTCCTCATAGATCTTCGCGGGTGCGATGGATTCCAGAGTCAGCGCACGAATCTGCTCCCACAAGCGCTGCAGGTACTCATAGTCGCGCTTGATCTCGGACTTTGTTCGCTTGGCCCCAGCCGTTCGAATGATCAAACCCGCCCCGACCGGCACATCAATATCCGAGGCGATCTCTTTCAGTTTCTTCCGGTCTACCGCGTTGGTAATCTTGCGGCTGATGCCACCACCACGTGCGGTATTGGGCATCAGAACACAATACCGGCCTGCCAGCGACAAATACGTGGTCAGAGCGGCACCCTTGTTGCCACGCTCTTCCTTGACGACCTGAACCAGCAGGACCTGACGTACTTTGATGACTTCCTGTATCTTGTAGCGACGCGGGCGCGGTTTGCGCGGCGGACGAATGTCTTCGCTGTCATCCTCATCAGCTACCGTTTCAATCGAAGCGTCTTTGGAAGCAGCGTCAGCGTTCAGCGTATCGTTGCCGTCCTCATCGGAGTCCTGTTGATCCTCAGAAGCGTCAACAGGTTCTTCTGTTTGCGCCGATTCAGATTGGGTTTCATCCCCTTCCGATTGAACTGCTTCTTCGGGTTCCACAGCTTCTTTGGCTTGATCGTCTGCGTCGTTTTTCGACGCCTCGACAGCCTGTTCCGTGACAACCTCCGCAACGTCTAACGCGTCCTCATCCGATGCGGTTACAGCCGCTTCTTCGGCCGCCGGCGCGTCGTCACCATCTGGCTCCTCTACCGGAGTTTCAGCGACGACTTCCATCGGCGAGGTACCCTCGGGCACGTCTCCGTTGGAATCGTCACCCTCGTCCAGATCGATGGTTTCCATGCCGGATGGTTCCGTCGACACCTCCATCGATTCGACCGGATCGTCGGATTTCACATCCGCAGCCTTTGAACGCGTCCGGGAACGCCGCTTCTTGGGTTTGGCCTCTTCAGCCTCATCGCGCGCCTTCATTGCCTCGGCATAGGCGCGCTCTTCCTCCATCAGCGCCTCGCGGTCAGCAACGGGGATCTGGTAATAGTCTGGATGAATTTCGGAAAACGCCAGGAAACCATGCCGGTTCCCGCCATAATCCACAAAAGCCGCCTGCAGTGACGGCTCAACCCGTGTTACTTTTGCAAGATAGATGTTGCCAGCAAGCTGGCGTTTGTTTTCGGACTCAAAATCGAACTCCTCGACCTTGTTTCCGTCCACCACCACGACGCGGGTTTCTTCCGCGTGGGTGGCATCGATAAGCATTTTCTTAGCCATGTGTCCTTGGTGCACCGCGCCAAACGCGTTGTCCTGACCTGTCCAGGCGGACAGGCGCTTTTGGGGAGGTGTCTTGTCAGGGCGATATCGGACGGCGCGCGGCAGGGTCTGGCGCTTTGGCCCCCTGCCCGTTCTCTCAATCGTTGCGCGCGCGTCATCGCGGTTCTTCTCCGACAGGCGCGTCTGAACGCAGCCTGCCCATTTATTCCTTTCGCCCAGATGTTCCGGGCTCAGGTACTCTACTGCCCCTATCGAGGCACAATCGGTCTGCTGAACCGCGAGGTCTTGATCCTCACCAACGGATCAGCAGCGAAACTCAAAGATTCGGGACTTGTAGGCGTCAAATACACCCGGCCCGTTCGGACACAATAAAAGCAACCCTGTGGAAAAGACAATGGGCAAACTGCATTCCATCACCCAACCAGCGTAACGGATCCACTTAATCTGGCCAAAAATATCTCGGGGGAGGCGCCATAGGCGACGGGGGCAGAGCCCCCAATCGCTTCGCTTAAAGATAATCCGAACGCTGGAGGCCGTATTTCGCCATCTTTTCGTTCAGCGTCCGACGCGGGAGGCACAGCTCATCCATGACAGACGCAATCGAGCCCTTGTGCCTGCGCATCGTGTTGTCGATCAGCATTCGCTCGAACGCTTCGACATATTCTTTCAACGGCTTGCCTTCGGTCGTCATCACCGGCTGCATTTCCTCATGATCCGACATCAAAAGCGACGCGATCGTGCCTGATCCACGACGCGACTGCAGCACCGCCCGTTCGGCAATATTGATCAACTGACGCACATTGCCCGGCCAGGGGGCCTGCAACAACTGCGCAGCCTCCTGCGCGCTCACCTGAGGTGCATCGCAACCATATTCTTCGGCAAATTGCTCACTGAGACGGGTGAACAAGGTCAGGATATCTTCCCCACGCTGGCGTAACGGTGGCATGGTGATGCGCAGCGCCGCCAGGCGATAGAACAAATCCGGGCGCAGCACGTCTTCCGACGTCTTGCCCGCCTCCTGCAAGTTCGAGATGGCAACGATCCGAGTCTCCGCAGGTGTGCCTTGCTCGTTCATCACGCTCAGCAGCTTGGCCTGCAACGTATCGCTCAACGCTTCGACATCTTCCAGAACCAGCGTCCCGCCTCGCGCCTCTTCGATGGCAGGCAGTTGCGCATCCTCGGGCATCATCGGACCAAAGAGACGCTTGGCCAGTGCGTCTTCTTCAAGCGCAGCACAGGATACAAGGACAAATTTCTTGCCTGCACGGCTGCCAACAGCATGAAGCGCGTGCGCTACAAGGGTTTTCCCGGTTCCGGTTTCTCCGTCGATCAACACATGACCGTCGGCCTGGCCGAGATCCAAAATATCCTCACGCAGCCGCTCCATAACCGGGCTGGCACCGATCAACTTGTTCATGATCTGCGTGCCACCGGACAGCTCTCGCCGCAGCGCACGGTTGTCCAGTGTCAGTCGGCGCGCATTGCTGGCGCGTTTGGCCAGCTCAGACATACGGTCTGGATTGAACGGTTTTTCAAGGAAATCAAACGCGCCAACCCGCATCGCCTCAACCGCCATCGGGACATCGCCGTGACCGGTGATCATGATCACCGGCAGGGTGCTGTCGGCTCCCATCAGTTTTTTCAGAAGCTGAATGCCATCCATACCCGGCATCTTGATATCCGAGATCACGATCCCTGGATAATCCGGACCCAGAACCTTGAGCGCATCTTCCGCGCTGGCAAAGGTTTCCGTGTCATATCCGGACAAAGCAAGCCATTGGCTGATTGACTGGCGCATGTCCTGTTCGTCATCCACAATGGCAATTTTCATGGCCTGTGCCATAGTCATTCCTCGTTATTCCGCGGCCTCGAGGCCGTCGCTTCCCAGTGCTGGCAACTGCATTTCAAACACCGCACCGCCGTATTGGCCGTTGCGCGCAGTCAACCGTCCCCCATGGTCGTTCACGATCCCTGACGAGATGGCAAGCCCCAGCCCAACTCCATCTCCGGGTTGTTTGGTGGTATAGAACGGCTCGAACAGGTTCTCGATATTCTCGATCCCATGCCCGTTGTCGCGCACCGTCAGTACAGCCGTATCACCCGCCGCCAGGATGATTTCCACATCTGGCTCTGCCATTGATTTGGTGGCGTCCAGCGCGTTTCTCAAGAGGTTGACCATAACCTGCTCGATCCGCATACGGTCCCCCATCACCATCACCGGTTCTTCAGGCAGGATCTGAGTGATCTTGACATGGCGCTGGCGCAACTGCGGTTCCATCATCGACAAGGCAGAGGCCAGTGCTTCGCCAAGGTTTACAGGTGAAAACGCGTCCGCCCCCTTGCGGGCGTAAGATTTGAGCTGCCGCGTAATCGCCCCCATCCGTTCGATCAGACCATCGATGCGACCGAAACTTGCCAGCGCTTCTTCAGGCCGGTTTCGACGCAACAGCAAACGGGCACCGGCCAGATAGGTTTTCATTGCAGCCAGCGGTTGATTCAGCTCGTGACTGACCGCGGCCGACATCTCGCCCAATGCCGCCAGTTTCGAGCTTTGGGCAAGGGTCTGTTCAGCCAAATCCAACGTCTTTTCAACCCGTTCGCGTTCAGCGATTTCCCGCTGTAGCCGGGCGTTCAATGCGCGAAGCTCTGCCGACTCGCGCTGAAACAGGGTCATGCGCAACGTCGCGCGTCGGCTCAGCGCGTAGAACGCCAGCGCCAGAAGAATCGCAAAGCCCATGATCTCGAGCGCCAGAACGCTGTTCACTTTCTCGCGGATCGAGGCATAGGTCGTGAATGACGTCATTTGCCAGCCGCGGAAAGGAATGCGCGTTTCCAGACGCATTACCGCCTCGCCTTGCAGGTAGGCGTCGGGTGGCAAAGCTGTCCAATCGGTCGTTGCGCGAATGGCCCGCTGGATGGCCCCTTGGGGTGGCTGACGCAGCAGGGCCGAGCCCTCATCCAGACCTCGCCAGCGCGGCTCAGTAGACAAGATGATGGTTCCGGTGCTGTCTGTAACCATCACCGCATCAGAAATACCGGCCCAGGCCTGTTCAAACTTTTGCAGATCGACTTCGACAACAATTACGCCCAGTATTTCAGCGCTGTTTTCAAGTCGCCGTGAGTAGACAAAGCTGTACCCGCCGGATTCCTTGGGAATGACGGAAAAGATCGTCGCATTTGACCGGATCGCGTCCACGAAATACGAAGTGTTCCTGTGTGCCTCGCCCAGTTTACTCCGATCTGTCGCTGCAACCGTTCGCCCGTCACCATCCAACAACCTCAGCGACGCCGCACCGATTTCTTCGACGAAAGAGATCAATCGCTGCGTCGACAGCGAATAGTCCCTGGATTGCAACGCCGAAATCAGGGTCGGATCCCGCGCCAGCAATTGCGGCACGATGGAATTGCGCCGCAATTCGCTCAGCAAATTACCGGAATACAGCGCAAGGCGCAGCTCGGCCCGGTTGCGTGTGGATTCGGTGAACCTGTCAGTCAGCAGACGGTTGGTGACCCAAACCGTTGCGATTGTTGCCACCATCAAAACCAGAACAGCCAGCCGCAGCCGCCACCCCAATGGGGCGCCGCGAAACGGTTTCAGCAGTTTTGACCATCCTGATCGCACGTCCGAGTTCATGGTCAGACGTTACGCGTGGGCGCGCGTGACCTCAAGTCACGCCGCTTGAAACACACCTGACAATGCGCGGAACAGCGCCGCCCCGTCGGTGCCGCCATGCCCTTGGTCCGCCGCGCGTTCGGGGTGCGGCATCATACCCAGAACACGACGGTTTTCGGAAAGGATCCCCGCGATATCACCGACCGAACCGTTGGGGTTCTCGGTATAGGTGAATGCGATCCTGTCCTGATCCCTCAACGCCGCCAGCGTCGCGTCATCTGCGAAATAGTTGCCGTCGTGATGCGCGATCGGAATACCGATCACGTCGCCCGCATTGTAGCCGCCGGTAAAAACACTGTCGCTGGTTGCGACTTTCAGGCCCACGGTCTTGCAGATGTATTTCAACCCGGCATTTCGCAACAGTGCCCCTGGCAGGATACCCGTTTCCGTGAGAACCTGGAATCCGTTGCAAATCCCCAAGGCGTAACCGCCACGTTCGGTGTGATTGACCACGGCCTTGCAGATCGGAGATTTCGCGGCAATTGCACCACAGCGCAAATAGTCGCCATAGGAAAAACCACCTGGAACGCCCACGATATCAATGCCTTCCGGCAGCGCGGCATCTTTGTGCCAGACCATGTCGACCTGAAAACCGGCCTGCTCGAAAGCGACCGCGAGGTCTCGGTCACAGTTTGATCCGGGGAATACGATTACGGCTGCGCGCATGGCGGGCCCTCCTACGAGACAAAATCGGTGACGACCGCAACACCCGGAGGAGTTGAATGGTCAAAGGCGGCAAGCTCTGTGCTCACCTGGTTCAGAGATATTTTTCGCGTGACCAATGGGCTCAGGTCAACTCCGCCGCCTGCGATCAGCGACAACAAAGAGGGATAGCGCCAGCTTGGCATTCCACGCGTTCCGAAGACAGAAAGCTGACCGGAATAAAGAACATCCATCGGCAACGCCATCTGAGTGTGGTCCCCGGCAGGCATCCCGATCTGCACCATGCGCCCCATTTTGCGCAGGGATCGCATTGCTGAAACGGTCGTCACTTCAATGCCAAGCGCCTCAATCGCAACATGAGCACCGCCACCAGTGAGATCCTTCACCGCCTGCGGCGCATCGCAGGTAGCCGCATTGAACGCCGCGTCAGCGCCCAGAGCTTTGGCATAGTTCAGTTTATCATCCGTGATATCGATAACCACGACACGAGCGCCAAGCGCCTTACCCAAAAGAAGCGTGGATATCCCTACTCCGCCGCCGCCGAAGACAGCGATCCATTCACCACCCTGAACCTTTGCCCGACCGACCAGGGCCTGCCAGGCTGTCGTCACCCGACACCCCAACGCGGCCGCGGTTTCCAGCGCAATACTGTCCGGCAATGACGTCAGGTTCGCATCGGCATGCGCCACCGCTATGTATTCCGCAAAAGCGCCGTCACAGGTGAACCCCGGTACAACCTGATCGGGGCAGATCGTCTGATGACCCTGCGCGCAATCCGGACACCGGCCGCAAGCCAGAATGAAAGGTGCGATCACCCGATCCCCGACACGCCACCGGGTGACGCGCGCGCCGACTGAGACCACCTCTCCGCAATATTCATGCCCGGGAGTGATGGGCAAGACGACGTCCGGATCCGAACCAGACCACGCGTGCCAGTCTGACCGGCACACGCCGCAGGCCAGCACCCGCACGATCACGCCGTCTTCCGCAGGTGCGGGATCCGGGATCGTCGTTACCTCAAGCGGCTGACGGGAGGTGATCAGACGCGCGGCCCGCATTCAATCAGACCAGTTCGATCTCGTAGCGTTCGATAACCGTGTTGGCCAACAGCTTTTCGCACATCTCGGTCACATCCGCTTCGGTCGCGCCGTCGGCCAGTTCAAGGTCGATGACCTTGCCCTGACGCACACCTTCGACCTGATCAAAGCCCATTGCACCCAATGCGTGCCGAACTGCTTCGCCCTGCGGGTCCAGCACCCCGTTCTTGAGCATCACATGAACCCGTGCTTTCATTTTGGCAACTCCACCTGCGGGCCGCAATCTGCGGCCCATTTCGTTGCGCGGGGGATAGCGCGCCAAATGGCATTCGACAACCCTGTTTGCAAAGCAGTTTGCCGCAGCAATCCAACTATCCGCTTTCTTTGACCAATCCCGGATAATGCGCATCAATTGCATGGAACGTGCCCGTTAGAACCATCTCGACCGCGACGGCGACCAGCAGGATTGCCATGATCCGGGTCAGGACATTGATCATTGTCTCACCCAACAGGCGCGAGATCTGATCTGCGAACAACAAACCCAGCCCCACGATCGCGCAGGCAATCAGGATCGCCGAACCCAGCGTCAAGATTTCGGCGCCGTTAGAGAGTTGGTGCGAAAAAACAATAGTAATGGCAATCGTGCCCGGCCCGATGGTAAGAGGAATGGCCAGCGGTACGACGGCGAAATTCAATTTGCGCTCATGCCCGTCGTCCATCGCAGCCTGATCGCCCGGCGGCCTGTCCTCGGCCTTCAACATCGACATCCCGATTCCGAAAATGATGATCCCGCCAGCAATCCGAAAAGACGGCACATCAATACCGAACACCCCGAGCACTTCTTCCCCGATCACAACCGCGGTCAGCGCAATGACAGTAACCGAAATCGTAACAACGACCGCAACATGCCGCCGTTCGGCCGCAGTACAGTTCTTGGTCATGCTCAGAAAGATCGGGATATTGTACAGCGGATTGAAGATTGCAAGCACGGCTGCCAGAAACTTCAGAAACACCGTCTGATCAAACAGTTCAGCCATTTGACACCCATCCTGAACCTTTTGTGACTGCACGGGGCAAACATGCTCAGGAAACGGGAGGCTGTCAAATTCAACCGCCAACGAAAAAGCGCCGCAAACACTGCCGCGGCGCTTTGGCGAGGTTCCGATCCAACCCTGCTTAGTTGATCAGCGTCGGTTTGGTGACATTGTTGCTGGGCAGGACGCCCAGTCGGCGTGCAACTTCGGAATAGGCGTCGGTCAAACTGCCCAAATCGCGGCGGAAGACGTCCTTGTCCAGTTTCTGACCGGTTTCGATATCCCACAGGCGGCAGCTGTCGGGGCTGATTTCATCAGCAACGATCAGGCGCTGATAGTCGCCTTCGAACACGCGTCCGATCTCGATCTTGAAGTCCACCAGACGGATGCCCACCGCCAGCATCACACCGCTCATGAAGTCGTTCACCCGCAGGGCGAGGCTGAGGATATCGTCCATGTCCTGCTGGCTGGCCCAGCCAAAAGCGGCAATGTGTTCTTCGGTGACAAGCGGGTCACCCAGCGAGTCGTCCTTGTAGCAATACTCGACGATCGGTCGGGGCAGTTGGGTGCCTTCTGCGATACCCAGACGCTTGGACATCGATCCGGCGGCATAGTTGCGCACGATCACTTCCAGCGGAACGATTTCGCAGTTGCGAACCAACTGCTCACGCATGTTCAGGCGGCGAATGAAGTGGTTCGGGATGCCGATCTGGGTCAGGCCGGTCATGAAGAACTCGGACAGGCGATTGTTGAGCACCCCCTTACCGTCGATCACGTCCTTCTTTTCCGCGTTGAAGGCAGTAGCGTCATCTTTGAAATACTGAACGATCGTGCCCGGTTCAGGGCCTTCGTACAGAATCTTGGCCTTGCCTTCGTAGATTTTCTTGCGACGCGCCATAAGCGACCTTTCCACTCTGCACAGAGGGATTGAGTCCCCTCACGTTGGCGTCCTCATAGTCCAAGCACCCATTTCCCGCAAGTTCATGTACCCGAGAGGCTTTGACGCAGCGCAAATCCCTTGCGTATGGGACGTCGTATAGTCATATCATCAGGAAACAAGATGTAACCCAAGAGGTCCTTACCCTATGACCACGTTCGACGAACGCGAAAACGCCTTTGAAGCCAAGTTTGCCCATGATGAAGAGATGCAGTTCAAGGCGCAGGCCCGCTGCAACAAACTTCTGGGTCTGTGGGCCGCAGAAAAGCTTGGTAAAACTGGTGCAGATGCAGAGGAATATGCAAGGACGGTTGTAATTTCAGACTTTGAGGAAGCCGGACACGAAGATGTCGTACGCAAGGTTTCGGGCGATCTCGGAAACCTGTCCTCGGACGACGAAATCCGCGCAAAAATGGCCGATCTTCTGCCGGAAGCCAAGGCGCAGGTCCTGAGCGAGAAAGGCTGAGCCTCAGGTGCCTGACTCATGATCTTCATGAGTTTTATGAATTTGATTTGACGCCTTGGTCATGAGACACGGGGCGTCTCTTTTTTAACGGCGTTTTGCGCCTTTTTCTGGAACAACCCTATGACAAACGCGCTGAGCAAGCTTCTGGAAACCAATGACGCCATTCTGGCCGATGGTGCAACAGGGACGAACCTGTTCAACATGGGCCTGCAGTCTGGTGACGCTCCTGAACTTTGGAACGTGGATGCTCCGGACAAGATCCGGGCGCTGTATCAGGGTTCGGTTGATGCAGGCAGCGACCTGTTCCTGACCAACACATTCGGCGGCACATCGGCACGGCTGAAACTGCACGACGCGCAAAATCGCGTGGGAGAGTTGAACCGCATCGGCGCAGAGCTGGGACGTGAAGTCGCCGACAAAGTCGGACGACCTGTCATTGTTGCAGGATCGGTCGGCCCAACCGGAGAAATCATGGAACCGGTCGGCAGCCTGTCGCACGCCGAAGCAGTGGAAATGTTCCACGAACAGGCCGAAGCGCTGAAAGAAGGTGGCGTGGATGTTCTGTGGGTGGAAACCATCAGCGCACCCGAAGAGTTCCGCGCCGCTGCCGAAGCCTTTGCCCTGACCGACATGCCCTGGTGCGGCACGATGAGCTTTGACACGGCCGGTCGCACGATGATGGGTGTGACATCAGCCGATCTGGCCCAACTGGTCGAAACCTTGCCGAATCCGCCTATCGCATTTGGCGCCAATTGCGGCACTGGCGCATCTGACATTCTGCGCACCGTTCTGGGTTTTGCCGCGCAAGGGACTGAGCGCCCACTGATCTCGAAGGGCAACGCAGGCATTCCGAAATACGTGGATGGTCACATCCACTATGACGGCACGCCCGAGCTGATGGGGCAGTATGCCGCCATGGCGCGGGATGCCGGCGCGACGATCATTGGCGGGTGCTGCGGAACCATGCCCGATCACCTGCGCAAGATGCGTGAGGCGTTGGACACCATGCCTCGTGGCGAACGCCCGACTCTCGATCAGATTGCTGATGCTCTGGGTCCGTTCACATCCGCCTCGGACGGGACGGATGACGATGCGGCACCGGAACGCCGCACACGCCGCCGCCGCCGCGCATGATACCAGCCTGATCAGCGCCCTTCGAATTTCGGAGGGCGTTTTTCCATGAAGGCCACCACGCCTTCGGCGAAATCTCTGGAGCGGCCACATTTGCCTTGCAGGTGCGCCTCGGTCTCAAGCTGCTGTTGCAGGGTGTTTTCATAGGTTCCGCGAATGGCCCGCTTGATCGCGTCATAGGCCGCCGTGGGACCTTTCGCCAGATACTCTGCCCTTTTGCGCCAATGGTCGACAAATACGTCATCCGGCACGGCTTCCCAGATCATGCCCCATTCATCCGCCTGCTTTGCAGTGATCTTGTCTGCAAACAAGGCCGCGCCCATTGCTTTGGCCAGCCCCATCTGGCGAGGCATGAACCATGTTCCCCCAGCATCAGGAAGCAGGCCGATACGTGCAAATGCCTGCAGGAAATAGGCGCTTTCCGTCGCAATTACCACGTCGGCACAGAGGGCGAGGTTCGCGCCTGCCCCGGCTGCCGGTCCGTTAACCGCGGCAATCGTGGGCACCGGGCAATTGTGGATCGTGTCCAACATCGGTTCATATTCATCGCGCAACGACCGTTCCAGATCGATCTTGCCGGTTGACGACGCATCACCCAGGTCCTGCCCCGAACAAAACGCAGGACCAGCACCGGTGATAACTATACAGCGGGCCTTGACCGCTGCATCTTTCATGGCGTGAGTAATCTCTGCCCGCATTTGAGTGGTCAGTGCGTTCATCTTGTCCGGCCTGTTCAGTGTCAGAACTGCCAGACTGTCTGTAATATCCAAAGCAACCGTTTCGTAATTCATGAAAACCCTCCCGTCGCGCCACGTGTTTTTGCACACTTACTGGCCCTGACGGAACGGGAAAAGCAGAACCACGCGTCAGTCTTCAAGAATTTGACGCAGACGTTCTTTTTCGTCGTCGCTCAACGCCGCGGAGTCAACCGAAGCATGAGCCTTGGCCCGGGCTCGGAGAAAGTTCAGCCCAACCGCGGCGGCGATCAACAGCATGATGGGCCCTGCCAACCACAAAAGCAGGTTCGAGCCGCTGGTGGTCGGCTTCAGAAGGACGTATTCGCCAAACCGATCTACGATAAACGCGATGGCCTGTTCGTCCGTATCCCCTGCGACCAACCGTTCCCGCAGCAGCAGACGCAGGTCTCGGGCCAGATCTGCGTTGCTTTCGTCAATGCTTTCATTGCGACACACAAGGCAACGCAATCCGGCGCTGAGATCGCGTGCCCGTTGTTCCAGAACAGGATCATCCAGTACTTCGTCAGGCTGAACCGCAAAGACAGGTGATGCGAGTATCATCAGAATCAGAACAAGGCGTTTCATTCTGCAGGTACTCCGCCAACCGGGGTTTTTCTGGCACCTGCGGCCACGCGGAACCGCCTGTCACACAGGCTCAGGACACCGCCGAGCGCCATCAGGATACATCCACCCCAGATCCAGTTTGCCAGCGGCTTGATATAGGTTCGCATGACCCAGCCGCCATCTGCCTGTTGATCGCCGATCACGACATAGAGATCCCCAAGGAAACGATAATCGATGGCGGCTTCTGTCGTGGGCATTCGCGCAACGGGGTAATCCCGTTTTTCGGGATGCAATGTCCCGATCGGGCGGCCATTCTTTTCAATCAGAACATCCGCCGTGGTCGAGAAATAGTTCGGCCCCTCAACCCGACGGACGTCTTGCAGCGTCAGTGTGAACTGCCCGACTTCGAAAGGTTGTTTGAGCTGAGCGACGCGAATATCCTCGTCCTCCCACGCCGTCAGGCCGGCAATGGCAAAGATAGTGACCCCCAGTCCGGTATGAGCGACGGCTTTGCCCCAATCCGCGCCCGGCAGACGGAACAAGCGTTTCAGACTGCCGTTGCGACCTGTACGGCTCCACAAATCAACTGTGGCGCCAAACGTAATCCACGCCCCAAGGAACAGACCCACTGGCCCCAAAGCGCTGCGCCCGGTCTGCATCGCCCAAACCAACAGGGAAATCGCCAGAGCCAGACCAAAGGCATAACGCAGGGACCAAGCTGTCTTTCCAATCCGCCCGCGTTTCCACGGCAGCATCGATCCAATCGGCAGAATTAATCCCAGCAGCACCATGAACGGTGAAAAAGCAGCATTGAAAAACGGAGCCCCGACCGAGAGTTTTCGATCAAATATCATCTCGGCCAACATCGGCCACATGGTGCCGACAAAAACCACGAAACAACTGACCGCCAACAACACGTTGTTCACGATCAGCGCGCTTTCACGGCTGACCATGCCGAAGACGCCCTTGGCCTCCATCGCCTGCGCCCGTGCTGCAAACAAGGTCAGCGCGCCACCGATAAAGATCACCAGAATGATCAGAATAAAGACACCACGCTCGGGATCATTGGCAAAGGCGTGAACCGACGTCAGCAGCCCTGAACGAACGATGAATGTCCCGATCAACGAAAACCCGAATGCAATGATCGCCAGCAGGATGGTCCAGCTTTTCAGCGCCTCGCGCTTTTCCACAACGATTGCGGAATGCAGCAGCGCCGCCGCCAGAAGCCACGGCATGAACGAAGCGTTCTCAACCGGGTCCCAGAACCAGAAACCGCCCCAGCCCAGCTCATAATAGGCCCACCAGGACCCCAGCGCGATACCTATGGTCAGAAAGACCCAAGCAGCCAGCGTCCATGGGCGAACCCATCGCCCCCAGGCCGCATCGATACGCCCTTCGATCAGTGCCGCGATGGCAAAGCTAAAAGCCATGCTCAGACCCACATAGCCGAGATACAGAAACGGCGGGTGGAAAGCCAAACCGGGATCCTGCAGGAGAGGGTTCAGATCGCGACCGTCGAATGGTGCTATTGCCAGCCGGTCAAACGGGTTCGAAGTTAACAGAATGAATGCGAAAAACGCGACTGCGATGGATGATTGTACCGCCAGCACCCGCGCCTTCAGGCTTGGTGGCAACCCGCCCCCGAAGAAAGCTGCCATCGCTCCGAACAGAGTGACAATCAGCACCCACAGCAGCATCGACCCCTCGTGGTTCCCCCACGTCCCGCTGATCTTGTAAAGCATAGGCTTTGCTGAATGACTGTTTTCGACCACGATCCGCAGCGAAAAATCCGACATTATGAAAGCCCAGATCAGCGCACCGAAGGAAAACGCAGTTAGCAGGAACTGGACGATGGCAGCAGGCTCTGCAAACGCCATCCAGCCGGTCCAGTTTTTTGAAGCGCCGATTAAAGGCACCACGCTTTGCACGATGGCAACGAAAAAGGCGAGGATAAGGGCGAAGTGGCCGAGCTCTGTAATCATGTCCCGGAATATACTCCGAGGCCGAACCGGGGGCCATTAACTTTCGCATGATCCGGGGGCACATAGTGTCGCGGGTCAGCGCCCCCGAAGCCTGCGCCAATCGTTCAGTGCAGGGTTCGCGTCGGGATGTGAGGCGGTCTGTATCAGGTTGGCATCGGGGCCAGGGTCGGCGACGCCCGGACTGTCGCTGCGCATGGCCTGTACCGTTTCTATGTTCCCCATGACAGTCGGCAAGCGCTGCATCGCTGCACCTATATCCCGCTGAAAATCCTGTATTTTGCTCTGATGGCGCGCACCGAAATAGAAAGACACAATCACGCCCAGCAACCACCAAAGAGGTTCCGGCACCAGTGCAATGCCCTGCATACGTTCGGCAAACCACAGTGGATCCACCATTGCGGCAACGAACAATCCCAGCGTTCCAAGCGCCAAAGCCGGGCGCGGCAACCGGTTGACACCATCCATGACACGGTCGAACAGGCCTTTCTCAGCAACCTGAAACTCTCCGCCAAACTGCATCATGGCCTGGCTTTGCAACTCTGTTGTTCTCTGAGCACGAGACTCAGCGTTTTCCCGGTATATTTCAACCGTTTCACGCACAGCGTTGCGACCGCCCCCGAACAACAGCGCCAATACTCCCGAAATCAGATCCATGCCGAAACCCTTTCGTTGAATTCACTTTCTGACAAACGATAGCGCGGCGACAGAAACTCTTCGGCCCTTTTGATCCAGCCTCCTTTGCCCCCGGACCGGGTGCGCGCGTATTTTCTGGATGCCGGGCGTTTGTCGGCGAGCCGAAAGTAGTAGTTCCGCCGCGCCACGCCGTACGCATCGCGCAGCGCAATGGGATCAGGCTGTGCCGCCTCTTCGCACGCCTGCGCCGTTTGCACGCCGATCACGCCATCTGCCGCAACTTCAAACCCCATTTCGCGCAATAGCCGTTGCAGAATTTTCACCGCCTGTGCACCCGCATTCACATACATATCGAAGACAGAAGCATGCAGAACCTCTGGCAGCAGCGCGATACGCGGTTTTTCAAAGTAGTGCTGAACAAAGATATCGACTGCCTCGCGCTGAGTAAGCGCCCGAACGTCCATTTCGTCAACCAGCCCATCTCCGGTCAGATCCAATCCAAGCCTGCGCATAGTATGGATCGTGACACCAAACTTGGTTGTCCCGCCCGGATCGTCCGGGTCGCTTACGAACCCGCCTTCCCGATGCACAATTTCCTTGGCAATCTGCCGAACCGTTTGCATGGCGCCCTCATTTCGTTGAATGGCGCTGACGATCCTGAAAAAGGATTAACAAGCTTAAATGATTAAGGGCGCTGCCCGCATCCCGCGCGCAACGCCCTCAATACGAAATCCGGTTGGATCAGCTGTCTTCGGCCTCTTTGTATACACCCTGTTCCTTTAACGCGTCCACGACTTCCTTCGGCATGTAGGTCTCGTCATGTTTTGCAAGAATTTCAGTGGCTTCAAACACGCCGTTCACGTAGCTTCCGGTGCCCACCATACCCTGATTTTCAGAGAACAGGTCAGGCAGGACGCCGGTAAAAGAAACCTTGACGCTTTCGCCGCCATCGGTAACGACAAAACGCACGGTTTCACCCTGCCCACGGATGATCGAACCTTCTTCGACAAGGCCGCCAATCCGAAAGACCTCGGTCGGTTTGGGTGGTTCGGCAATCACCTGGCTTGGCGAGCGGAAAAAGTTGATCCCATCGCGCATGGCATACCCAATCAACGCCGTCGACGCCACCAAGGCAACGGCAGCTACCAGAATGACTTGTACTCGGCGACGTTTCTTGAGCGTTTTCATACCATCCTCACGGGAATAACGGAGCCATCATCAGGCCTTGGGTTTCAATCTCACCTAACATCAGGTTGGCGTTCTGCAAGGCTTGGCCGCTGCTACCTTTTGTCAGGTTATCCAGCGCCGCGATCACGATCGCGCGCCGTTCAATCCGATCTGCCACAACACCGACATGACAGAAGTTGGACCCGCGCACATGGTGGGTCGACGGTGTCTCGCCCATTGGCAGCATCTGAATGAAAGGCTCGTCCGCGTACGCCTTTGCAAGCGTTTCATAGATGCTCAGCGGGTCGCCTTTTACGTATGTCGTGGCCAGAATGCCCCTGTTTGCAGGGATAAGGTGCGGTGTGAACTGCACATGAACCGTACGCCCGGCCAGTTTGGAAAACTCCTGATCGAATTCGCCCAGATGCCTGTGGGTCCCGCCGACGGCATAGGCATTGGCGCCCTCGCTCAGTTCAGCGTGCAGCAGGTTTTCTTTCAGCGACCGCCCTGCCCCGGAAACAGCGCATTTCAGATCCAGCACGATATCGTCCAGATCAATCACTCCGGCAGAAATCAGCGGCCGAAGAACGTATTGCCCGGTTGCCGCATTGCACCCCGTGCCCGCCACCAGTCGCGCGTCCCGGATTTCGTCGCGATAGAACTCGGTCAGGCCATAAACGGCCTCTTCCTGCTGCTCGAGCGCGGTATGCGGGTTTCCGTACCACTTTTCATATTCGTCCGGGTCAGTCAGCCGGAAGTCAGCAGACAGGTCAATGATCTTCAGATCCTTGGGCAGCGCACTGATCACTTCTTGACTGGTCTTGTGCGGAAGGGCACAAAAACACAGATCGATCCGGGAAAAATCGATCTCGGAAATCTTGCACAGATCCGGCAGGTCCATGTGGCGCAGATGGGGGAAAACCTGCGCCATTGTCATTCCCGCCTTCCGTTCAGCGGCCAGCGCAACGATATCCATGTTCGGGTGTTCGGCGATCAGCCGCACCAGTTCCGCGCCGGTATAGCCCGAGGCGCCTAGAATAGCGATTTTATGGGTCATGTCAGACCTCTTCTCAACGTGTGTCACATGTTACGACCGCCGATGCGACGGCCTTGAAATAAAGAAAGCAGAACGGCCGCGTCCTTGACCTAAGTCAGGCGGCCTCGAATGTGATTTGTCGTCGGAGGAACTGGGTCGCCCGATCGCTCACCACATTGGGTTTCCCCGTTGTCAGGAATCCTCCCGGGCCGTTACCCAACATGTTGGGGTGGCGATGCAGGTAATCCGCAAGGCTTTCAGCAACCAGCGCTCCCTGGCTGTAGACCTGTACGTCAGGTCCCAATGCCGCTTGAAATGCTTCGGCCATCAGCGGGTAATGCGTACAGCCCAGAATGGCTGCCTGCGGTTCGGGCATCTTGCGTTTGAGAGCATCCACATGGCTGCGCACCAGCGCCTCGGCCAGGATCATGTCACCGTCTTCAATGGCATCCACAACGCCACCACATGCCTGCGCCTCGACATCAACGCCAATTGCCCGGAACGCCAGCTCGCGCTGAAAGGCCCGGCTGGATACAGTCGCGGGCGTAGCGAACAAGGCGACATGCTTGACCGCCACTTCGCGTGGTGGGGAATTGTCGCCCCACTGCCGTTCGGTCAGGGCTTCGATCAATGGAACAAAGACACCGAGAACCCTTTTGCCGTCGGGCACGCCTTCTTCCTGCATCCGACGCAGAGCCGCCGCACTGGCGGTGTTGCAAGCCAGAATCACCAGATTGCAGCCGCGATCCCAAAGGTCCTGCACGGCCTTTCGGGTCAGCTGATAGATGTCCTCGGCATCGCGCACACCGTACGGGGCATGCGCGCTGTCCGCGTAATACAGGAAATCAACGTCAGGCAGACGTGTCTGCGCGGCGCTCAGGACGGTAAGACCGCCCAATCCGGAATCAAAGATACCTACTGCCATTAGCCCCTTCAGGCGCGATGCCGTTCCTCAAACTCGTAGCCATAGTCATACGACTTCAGCGGTGTCGGAGACAGCTCATACGTCGCTTTGCGCAGGAAATCCATCATCTTGCGCGTATCCTTGCCCAGCGGGTCCAGAATGTCGCGTCCGATCGGCGCGCCAATCACCACATTGACCGGGGTATCGACACGTTTTTTGAATTCCTTGATCAGCAGTCCCATGCGCAGTGTGTTATGCATATGGCTTGCGATCTGAAACAGACGTGAGGTGTGCCCGTCGAAGAAAACCGGAACTACAGTGGCGTTGGATTTGGCTACCATACGGGCCGTAAAACCGCGCCAACCCGGATCCATGGGATACGCGAACGGATTAACGCCAGTGCTGACCGTACCACCAGGGAAAATCCCGATCGCGCCACCATCCCCAAGGTAGTTCAACGCGGTTTTTCGCGTATCCAGGTTCAGCTTCAACGCTTCTTTCGTATCATCAAACGAAACTGGTAAAACGATACGGTTCAGGTCTTCGGCCTTGCGGAAAACGCGATTTGCAAGAATTCGGAAATCACCACGGGTCTGAGATAAAATGTGACCCATCATCAGGCCATCCAGAATTCCATACGGATGGTTTGCAATCAGGATAAGGGGACCCTCTTTGGGGATATTCGCCAGTGCGCCACCAACGACATCCAAGGTCAATCCATAGCGATCGACCATAACCGACCAGAAATCGCGACCCTTTGCGACCTCTTTCTCGTACCCGTCCGCCCGTTTTATCAGACGCAACCGGCCCGTGGTGTTTTCCATCAGCCTGATAACCAACCGCCCCCCCCTGGTTTCGGCGGAATGGGCATACGAGATGTCACGAACGACATGACGGCGAGAAGACATGTAGGGCTCCGTTTTGCTGCACGCAAAATAAATGCAAGCAGCAGTTTTGACCAGCTATCGTGACACCCTAGTGACGATTTACTCCGCTGCGGCCTGCAATTCTGGCCCACCGCTGCGGATGGATGCCAGCAGCTCCTCTCTCCGCTTGGCAGCTTTGGCCTCTTTTTCCCGCAGTACCGGCCCAAATCCGCGGATATCCAACGGTAAGCGGGCCAAAGCGGAAATCGCATCACGCGTCTCCTGCGACACCAGGGGCAAAACTTCGCGCATGTCCTTTTCATACTGGCGGATCAGGGCGCGTTCCATCTTGCGTTCGGATGAATACCCGAAAATGTCCAGAGGCGTCCCGCGCAACGCTTTCAGTTTGGTCAACAGTTTCAACGCAGTCATGATGGATTCGCTGAACGCACGCTTTTTTGGCCTGCCGTTGCTGCCCGATCCTCCGAATATCGGCGGAGCCAGATGGAAGGTCATCTTGAAGTCACCATCAAACTCTGCCGCCGCCTTTTCCCGACTGGTCAGCAGAAGGCGCGCAACTTCGTACTCGTCCTTGTACGACAACAGCTTGTGATAGCCATTTGCCACCGCTTCGCGTACATCCGCGTCCTCTACACTGTCCACCAGCTTGCGGTACCGCTTGGCCAGCCGTGCACCTTGATAGTCCGTCAGGTGCTGGGCACGGAACGCAATGATCTGGTCCAGTGACTTGGGCATTTCAGCCAGGGTTGGGGAAAGGATGGATTGTACTTCTTCTGGATGCAGAACCGCCCAACGGCCGACATCAAACGCGCGCTTGTTGCGTTCGACTGCTGCGCCGTTCAACTCAATGGCCTCAAATATCGCCTGATGGCTGACCGGCAACAGTCCGCGCTGCCAGGTCGCGCCGAAGATCATCATGTTGGAATAGATTGAATCCCCCATCACTGCGCGCGCCAGTTCGGTCGCATCAAACAGCGAGACATCTTCTTTCAACCGCGCTTGCAGGGCCAGTTCCAGCTGATCCGTCGGAATGCTGAACTCGGTATCACGCGTGAAGTCGCCAGTCACCGTTTCATGGCTGTTCACGACGGCACCCGTACGTCCGGTACGCGTCAGGCCCAACGTTTTTGCGCCGGCCGAGACCACCAGATCACCGCCGATCAGCGCATGGGCTTCGCCAGTGGCGACACGTATCGCGCTGATGTCCTGGGGGCGGTTGGCCAATCTGCAGTGGATGTGAACTGCGCCGCCTTTCTGCGCCAGGCCCGCCATTTCCATCATGCCCGCGCCTTTTCCGTCAATCTGCGCCGCCTGCGCCAGGATGGCGCCAATGGTGACGACACCCGTACCGCCAACACCGGTAATCACGACGTTGTGCGTGCCGGTGATCTTCGGCAGATCCGGTGTTGGCAGATCCGGCAGATCAATTTCGGTCGTCGCCTCCTTGCGAATTTTCGCGCCCTCAAGCGTCACAAAAGACGGGCAGAAACCGTTCAAGCATGAAAAATCCTTGTTGCAGCTTGATTGGTCAATGGCGCGCTTGCGACCCAGTTCAGTTTGCTTGGGAACGATCGAAACGCAGTTTGACTGTACGCCGCAATCACCACAGCCTTCGCATACATCGGTGTTGATGAACACCCGCTTGTCGGGATCGGGGAATGTACCGCGCTTGCGGCGGCGGCGCTTTTCGGCGGCGCAGGTTTGAACATAAACGATGACCGAAACACCCTCGATCTCGCGAAACTTCTCCTGCACCTGCATGAGGTCGGCTCGCTCGAATGTCTGAACGCTGGCGGGCAAAGCCTTGAAGTTGACGTCTTCCTTTTCGTCATAAACCAGAGCCACCTCTCGAACACCCATTGCCTTGACCTCGGCAACAATCCGTTCGGCAGTCAGGTCACCTTCATTGTCCTGCCCGCCGGTCATGGCGACCGCGTCGTTGAACAGTATCTTGAAGGTGATGTTGGTACCTGCGGACAACGCCGCCCGGATCGCCTGAACGCCCGAATGGTTGTACGTGCCATCGCCAAGGTTCTGGAACACATGCTTGGTTGTCGAAAACGGTGCCTCGCCGATCCAGTTCGCGCCTTCCCCACCCATTTGCGTGAATCCGGTCGTCTCGCGATCCATCCATTGTACCATGTAGTGACAGCCGATGCCGGCATAGGCGCGGCTGCCATCAGGCACCTTGGTCGAACTGTTGTGTGGACAGCCGGAACAGAAATACGGAAGCCGTGTCGCAATTTCCTGCGCGTTGTCAGCCCGGCGCGCTTCTGACAAAGACGCCAGCCCGGCCCGGATACCATCAGTCTCTCGCCCCTCTTCAATCAGGATTTCGCCCAGCTTTTCAGCGATCATGATCGGGTCAAGCGCACCCCGCGTCGGGAACAGTTCTTCCCGGTGCAACGTCCCGGCACCGCCTTTGTACCAGCCATAGACCCGGCGTCCGCGCCGGTCGTCAAAGATGGCCTCCTTGACCTGAACCTCAATCAGCTTGCGCTTTTCTTCGACGATCACGATCAGGTCCAGCCCCTCGGCCCAATCGTGGAAACCGGCCATATCCAGCGGGAAAGTCTGCCCCACCTTGTAGGTGGTAATGCCCAGACGCTCGGCCTCGGCTTCGTCAATATTCAGAAGCGAAAGTGCATGTGTCAGGTCCAGCCAGTTCTTGCCTGCCGCGACAAAGCCTATCTTGGCGCCGGGTTTACCCCACATCCGCCTGTCCAGCTTGTTGGCGTGTGAAAACGTCTCGGCCGCGAACCTCTTGTAGTCGATAACGCGCGTTTCCTGCAGATGCGGCGTGTCCCCCAATCGAATGTTCAATCCGCCATCCGGCATATCGAATTCAGGGATGACCACCTGCATTCGGTCCGGACTGCCATCCACGACCGAGGTGACTTCGATCGTGTCCTTCATCGTCTTCAGGCCGACCCAGACACCAGCGAAACGGCTGAGTGCAAATCCATAAATTCCATAGTCGAGGATTTCCTGAACGCCAGCAGGGCTGACGATAGGCATATACATGTCGACCAGCGACCATTCGGACTGATGCAGCACCGTCGAGCTTTCGCCGGTATGGTCATCACCCATCGCCATGAGCACACCGCCATGTTTGGCGGTACCCGCCATGTTTGCGTGGCGCATGACGTCACCGGATCGGTCAACGCCCGGACCCTTGCCATACCAAAGCCCAAATACCCCATCGAACTTGCTGTCGCCGCGCAGACCCGCCTGCTGGCTGCCCCAAAGTGCGGTGGCTGCCAGATCTTCGTTCAAACCGAACTGAAACGTGACATCGCTTTCGGCCAACGGCTTCTGGGCCCGCATCATTTGCTGATCTACGGCCCCCAAAGGAGACCCGCGGTATCCAGTGACCAATCCCGCGGTGTTAAAACCCGCTTGCCGGTCTCTGGCCTTTTGCATCAGCATCAAGCGCACAAGCGCCTGTGTTCCGTTCAGAAGAACGGGGTTTTTCTCAAGATCGAACCGGTCGTTCAGCGTTATCTGTGGCTGGCTCATCAGACGTCTCCCCTCGTCAGATCAGTGTGCTTTACTTAGGTTCATTTTAGGTCATAATTTCTGACCTGTATAGAATTTATCCACTGATATGTAACGATTTCGTCCTTTGAATGTAGAACTTGTTACCTATTTCATATAGGGCTTCTGAAAGATAACGAAAGTTGCGGCGATGGATTGGGACAAGCTTAGAATATTTCACGCGGTGGCCGACGCCGGCAGCCTCACGCACGCCGGAGACAAGCTTAATCTGTCTCAATCCGCCGTAAGCCGACAGATCCGTGCACTGGAAGAGTCGCTGGATGCCACTCTTTTCCACCGTCATGCCCGGGGGCTGATTCTTACTGAACAGGGTGAATTGCTGTTCGACGCCACATCCGCCATGTCCAAACGGCTTGATGCCGCTGCTGCGCGTATTCGGGACAGCGAAGAAGAGGTCTTTGGTGTCTTGCGGGTCACGACGACTTTCGGGTTCGGAACACTCTGGTTAGCCCCGCGCCTGCCCAAGCTGTACGAGCAATACCCTGATCTGAACATCGACCTGATGCTTGAAGAACGCGTTCTTGACCTGCCAATGCGCGAGGCCGACGTCGCCATCCGCATGAAAGAACCAAGCCAGGCTGATCTGGTGCGCAAACGTCTGATGACAGTTCAGATGATGTTGTATGCGACCCAGGACTATATCGAGACCCATGGCGGCATGCTGCAATCACTGGACGAGATCAAGGACCACCGTCTGATCTGTCAGACCCCTGCGGCACCGCAGGTTGGAGCCAGTGCATCCATGGTGCGCCACCTGATGACCTATAATCCCGGCTCCTTGCTGACGGTGAACAACTATTTTGGCGTGCTTCAGGGCGTTTTGCACAATCTGGGTATCGGTGTCCTGCCCGATTATGTCACGCAGGATTTTCCGCACCTTGTGCCCATCCTGTCAGACATCGAAACCGCAGATGTCCCGGTCTACTTGGCCTACCCGGAAGAATTACGGCACTCAAAACGCGTTGGCGCGTTCCGAGATTTCGTGCAGGACGAAATCATCGCGCAGCGCAAACAGCTGAAACAGATGGGAAAACTGTAGCTATGCGCATGCAGCATATCGGACATGAAGAGATCACAGGGTTAATTATCTTGAACGTTCACAAACTGACCCCTAAATGAGCACTCGAAGGCGGTGATGCTGAAACGCTCATCATCTTCATACCTCCCTGTTGGACTACGGCCGAGCTTATAGCTCGGCCTTTTTTTTGCCCAGGGCATTACATTAAACCAGCGAAAGCTCTGGGAAAAAAACACGCATAGGCATATGATCCCAAAAAAACGATACAATTTCGTGTTTGAGGGAAAATACATGTTCCACCTACCCCGCCTCGTTTTGGCGATCATCTCCGCACTATTCTTGGCGGTGCCGCTATATGCACAAGACACAGGTTCAACTTCTACCGTGACCATTCCGGAAGACCTGACACCCGAACAGGTCGACGATCTGGTCGCGCGTATGTCCGATGACCAGGTTCGCGCCATTCTATTGGAACGCCTTGATGCCGTGGCGGAAAAACAAGCCGCCGAGAAGGCGAACGTAGAAGACCCGTTGACGGAAATAAGCGATATCTGGGCAGAGATGGTCACGTCTTGGACTCATGTTCTGACCACCGTTCCCAACATTGTCACGGCACAGATAACCGCGTTCAGCAATTTTAGTGACACGTTCGGAACGACTGGTGTCTTTACTCTGTTCGGGCTTGTCCTTTCAGTGCTTGTTGTCGGGTTTATTGCTGAAAAGCTGTTTATATTCCTGACCCGCCGCTGGCATGAGGCAACCGAAGCGGCGGACGAGGCCGATCTTTGGGGCGCCGTCAGCTACCTGTTTCGTCGGTTCTGCCGGGAAATCGCCGGGCTGATCGTATTCTATGTCGTGATACGCGCGGTCGGCCGCGGCCTTCTGACAACGGAACAGATCACCTATGCCGCTCCGTTTGTATTTTATCTTATCTGGGTGCCGCGTTTGGGTGCAGCGGCGTCACGCTTTGTTCTGGCACCGGAGAAACCTCAATTCCGGTTGGTCAACATAGACGACCACTGGGCAAAGTACCTGCATCGCAACCTGATCGGATTGTTGATCCTGATCGGGTTCACGCTGTTCGTCGTTCGGTTCAACGCGCTTAATGGCATCACGGGTGACGATACCCGCATTGGCTTCTGGCTGAACGCCGCAATTCACATCTATATCGCCGTAATCGCCTGGACTGCTCGCGAAGGGCTTTCGCAAATGATGCTGGGGACGGACCCGGACCATACGAAGTTCGATGAAGAAGTCGCGCATTATTACCCCTATTTTGCCATCGGCGTTTCGGTGGCGATCTGGCTGCTGGTTGAGTTTCTGGTCGCACAGCGCGACCCATCGACATTGAGGTTGCTGACCAACGGTGCACATTTCACAACCTTGTTCTGGTTGCTGATCGTCCCCGCGCTTGACACGCTGATCCGTGGTTTGGTGCGGCATTTGCAACCCCCCATGTCGGGCGAAGGCCCTCTTGCCGAACGCGCCTACCGTTCTGCGAAACGCAGCTATATCCGGATTGGTCGCGTTATCGCGGGCCTGGTCGTGGTTTTCATGATCGCACGCGCGTGGCACCTTGACCTGCGCAATGTCGCCTCAGCCGGTGTTGGTGCCGAAGTCGGCGGTGCTGTGATTGAGTTCCTGCTGATCATCGCCGTTGGCTATATCCTGAACGAGGTCGTCTCGTTGTGGATCAACCGTCGATTGGCAAGGGAACAAACTGCGGCCGAGGAGCTGGACGAAGAAGCAGGCGGTGAAGGCGGCGGTGCCGGTGGATCTCGTCTGGCGACCGTTTTGCCCCTGATGCGGATAACGGCCCAGATCACAATTGCCGTGATTTTTGGCCTGCTGGCACTGGGTGCATTAGGCATCAACATCACGCCGCTGCTGGCCGGTGCCGGTGTTCTGGGCCTGGCTATCGGCTTTGGCGCGCAGAAGCTGGTCGCTGATATCGTGGGCGGGGTATTCTTCCTGATCGACGATGCCTTCCGCGTTGGAGAATATGTCGACGTCGGCGGCACGATGGGAACGGTCGAGAAGATCTCGGTTCGCTCGATGCAGCTGCGTCACCATCGAGGTGCCGTGCATACGATCCCATATGGTGAGATTCAGAAGCTGACAAACTTCAGCCGTGACTGGGTTATCATGAAGCTGAAATTCACCGTGCCGTTTGATACCGACCCCAACAAGGTCAAGAAGATCTTCAAGAAGATCGGTGCCGAGATGATGGCCGACGAGACCCACAAGGATGGCTTCCTGCAACCCTTCAAATCGCAGGGCGTGTTCGACTTTGACGATGTCGGCATGATCATCCGCGGCAAGTTCATGGCCAAGCCCGGAAAACAATTCACACTGCGCAAGGAAATCTTCAACCGGGTCAAGGCAGCCTTCAAGGAAAACGGCATCGACTTTGCCCGCCGTGAGGTGCGCGTTGCGATGCCGGGGCAGGAAGAAGCCGAAAACCTGACCCCGGAACAGAAGGCCGCTGTAGGTGCCGCAGCCGCAGCTCAACTCAACAAAGACCAGGGGTCAGCGTAACCTTCACGGTTTACGCCTTCGATTTGCGCCAGTACTGCGGTGCATTTCTTCGGAACCGGCAGTGATGCCGGTTCCGTTTTTCTTTGAAAGAAGCAACCTGCGCCGTCTTGACCCTTTCCACACGCGCGCGCTTGCCCTACAAGGCGCGCAATCTCGGCCCACTTGGACACAGGACAGAAGATGCAAGAGCCCGCCATCACACCCGATCTGATTGCTGCACATGGGCTCAAGCCCGAGGAATACGACATGATCCTCGAGATCATCGGGCGTGAACCTACTTTTACCGAGCTTGGCATTTTCTCGGCCATGTGGAACGAACACTGTTCCTACAAGTCTTCGAAGAAATGGTTGCGCACCCTGCCCACCTCTGGGCCTCAGGTGATTTGCGGCCCGGGTGAGAACGCAGGTGTGGTCGATATCGGCGACGGTCAGGCTGTGGTCTTCAAGATGGAAAGCCACAATCACCCGTCTTACATCGAACCTTATCAGGGTGCTGCGACCGGCGTGGGGGGCATCCTGCGCGACGTCTTCACGATGGGCGCACGCCCCATCGCGTCCATGAACGCTTTGTCCTTTGGCGAACCCGGCCATCACAAGACCCGCCAACTGGTCAATGGTGTGGTCGAAGGGATTGGCGGCTACGGAAACTGCTTTGGCGTGCCTTGCGTCGGTGGCGAAGTCCGCTTCCACCCTGCCTACAACGGTAACTGCCTGGTGAACGCATTTGCAGCCGGTCTGGCCGACAGTGACAAGATCTTCTACTCGGCTGCCTCGGGCGTAGGTATGCCCGTCGTCTACCTAGGTGCAAAAACCGGTCGCGACGGCGTGGGCGGCGCAACCATGGCATCCGCCGAGTTCGACGACACCATCGAAGAAAAGCGCCCCACCGTGCAGGTCGGCGACCCCTTCACCGAAAAACGCCTGATGGAGGCGACGCTGGAACTGATGCGGACCGGTGCGGTGATCTCGATCCAGGATATGGGCGCGGCGGGCCTGACCTGTTCCGCCGTTGAAATGGGCGACAAGGGTGGCCTTGGCGTGCGTCTTGATCTGGAAAATGTCCCCCAGCGCGAAGAAAACATGACAGCCTATGAGATGATGCTGTCCGAGTCTCAGGAGCGTATGCTGATGGTCCTCAAGCCCGAGCTTGAGGCCGAGGCCCGCGCCGTGTTCGAAAAATGGGATCTTGATTTCGCAATCGTTGGCGAAACGATTGCCGAAGACCGCTTCCTGATCATGCATAACGGCGAAGTCAAAGCCGATCTGGTTCTGTCCAAACTGTCTTCTACCGCGCCGGAATACGACCGCCCATGGGAGCCTACGCCAGAGGCAGAAGAACTGGCCGAAGTGCCTCAGATCGACCCGATTGACGGGCTGCGCGCCCTGCTCGCTTCGCCCAACTACGCAGGCAAGCAGTGGGTCTATGAACAGTACGACACCATGGTGATGGCGGATTCCGTCCGTACGCCGGGTCTGGGTGCGGGCATGGTTCGCGTCCACGGTACCGACAAGGTGCTTGCCTTCACATCCGACGTGACCCCGCGCTATGTGCGCGCAAACCCTTTTGAGGGCGGCAAACAAGCCGTGGCCGAAGCCTATCGCAACTTGACCGCCGTTGGCGCAAAGCCGCTGGCCACCACGGACAACCTGAACTTCGGCAACCCCGAAAAGCCCGAGATCATGGGCCAGTTTGTCGGTGCCATTCAGGGCATCGGCGCCGCCGTTGACGCGTTGGATATGCCGATCGTGTCGGGCAACGTGTCTCTATACAATGAGACCGACGGGCAGGCCATTCTACCGACCCCCACCATTGGTGCAGTCGGCCTGTTGCAGCACTCGGACGAGGTCATCGGCAACGAGGTGCGCGAAGGTCATGTCGCGCTGGTGATCGGTGAAACCAAGGGGCATCTGGGTCAGTCCGCCCTGTTGGCAGAAGTCTTCAACCGCGAAGACGGCGACGCCCCGAATGTCGATCTGGATGCCGAAAAGCGCAACGGTGATTTCATCCGCGCCAACCGCGAGATGATCAAGGCCTGCACCGACCTCAGCGATGGCGGTATCGCTCAGGCTGCCTTCGAACTGGCGGAAGCCGCAGGCGTTGGCGTGTGTCTGGACGATGCGCCGACTGAATTCCTGTTCGGTGAAGATCAGGCCCGCTATCTTGTTGCGTGCAATTTCGATCAGGCCGAGGCATTGATGATTGCAGCCGGTCAGGCCGGCGTTCCGCTGAATGCGGTTGGTCGTTTCACCGGCGAGACGGTCAAGATCGGCAGCTCGGAAGCCTCGCTTGATGAACTTGCCGCAGTTTACCGCAACAGCTTTGCCGAGGCCGTAGCCTGACAACGCCACACGAAAACCAATGGAAACCCGCGCTGTTATCCCGTGGGGGTTTCGTTGTTATTGCATGAGCCAGCGCCCTTGCACGGCCGGTTCATGCGCTCTACATCTTGGGAAAGACCTTCTGGAGTTACCTACATGCCGATGAGCGCCCACGAAATCGAACACCTGCTGCGCGAAGCCTTTCCTGATGCCGAGATTCAGGTCGGTGGCCAGGACGGTGTTCATATGTCTGCCATGGTGGTGGACGAAAGCTTTCGCGGAAAGAACCGGGTACAACAGCAGCGTGCCGTTTATGCCGCGCTGAAAGGCAAGATGGATGGCCCGGATGGTGAGTTGCACGCGCTGGCGCTGACCACCAAAGTGCCGGAGTAAAATGGAACATGCGATTGTAATCTCAATTGCGGTCACTGTCTTTGTCGTGCTTGTCGCGCTATTGGCTTGGAGCCGATCCAAAAACGAACCGCAACCAAAGCGCGGATCGCTTCCTGGGATAGGTTATCGCACAATCCACGCAAACTATGATTCAGGCGGGTCTGGCGGAGGGCATTCCACGCAATATCGTGTCCCCAAAGACCCTCAAGACTACGCCAAAGCTATGATGCCGAAGAGCAAAGGAAACGCAAAATGACCGATGTAAAAACCCAGATCGACGAAACCGTCAAAGCCAATGACGTGGTGCTGTACATGAAAGGCACCAAGGAAATGCCTCAATGTGGCTTCTCGTCCCGTGTTGCCGGCGTTCTGAACTACATGGGTGTTGAATACACCGACGTGAACGTACTGGCCGACGAAGACGTGCGTCAGGGCATCAAGGATTATTCCGACTGGCCGACCGTGCCGCAGCTGTATGTCAAAGGCGAATTCGTAGGCGGTTGCGACATCATCACCGAAATGACCCTGTCCGGCGAACTGGACACGTTGTTTGAAGAAAACGGTGTCGGCTACAACAAGGAAGCAGCCGACAAAATCCGCGAAGCAAACGCGTAATCCGGCCTACCGGCTGGAACAGTCCTGATAAATCACCTGCTCATTGGCGGCGCCTGCCGCCAAATAGCTGATTGCTGCGTTCCAGCCTTTTGACCGCAGGATATAGGTTCCTTGATCTCCAACGGATTCGTAGCGGATGCCCGACCCGCTTTCGACCTGGCGCATCGCAACCAGAGTGTTGTCCACCATCGTCGCCGCCGCGCCTGATCCGTCAAGCGCGTTGAAATAGGTCACCGGCAACGGAACTCCGTTCTCACAGGTAAATGTAACGGACAGAATGTCGATTTCGGCGAGTGCAGCTGTTGCCGGGAAAACAAGCAGAGCACCGCAGAAGAGATTGCGCAGGTACGTCATTGTGCCGTTTTCTCCTCAACCACCGAAGCCAGCGCTTCTGCACGTGCCGCCAGCTCTGCCAGCGTATCCGTGACGGAAGGCGGGACGACCGCGACTTCAATGCGCTCGGGTTCCGGCGCAGGCGCATTTCGCAGCGATTGAAGCTCGGCCTCGGCCTCGGCCAGCTTGGCCTCTAACGCCTTTACTTTGTCTTCCGTTGCCGCCGTCTTGTCAGCCAGCAGCAGACCGGCCATCAGCAACATGCGGGCTTCCGGCATCCGCCCGATCTGATCGGACAAAACCTGCGCTTCGTCATCCAGCATTTTCGCGGCAGCGTGCAGAAAGGGCTCTTCCCCGTCCCGGCAGGACACATCAAAACCGCGCCCGCCGATATGAATGGTTACCTCGGGCATTACTCTACCTCACCTTCAACAAGTTTCGCCTGCGACAACAGAGGTTCCAAACGTGCCAGCACGGCCTGTGCTTCGGCGGCGTCCGAAGCCTGCGCGGCACGTGTCGCCTCCAACTCGGCGACGGTGGCGCGGTTCAGCAATTCAGCATCCGTCAGCCCTTCTGCCGCCGCAGAGCGCAATTCTTCGACCGAATTCCGCAACTGCTCGTTCGCCTTGCGCATACGTTGCAGATCGTCATCAAGGCGGGACATTGCAGCACCATGGCTGGCCCTCTCGGCCCGCAGCATCTCAAGCTCTGCGCTCAGTTCATTGACCCGCTCGGTATCTTCAAGCTCTGCCTTGAGGCGGCTGTTTTCCGCTTCAACTTCTTTTGCCTGAGCAAGCAATTCACGCATTTGCTCAAGCTCGGCCTTCAACGCGGAAGGATCTCCGATTCCGTCAAGCTCTGCGCGCATCCTTTCGTTCTCGGACTTCAACGCTTCCAGTTCGGCACTGTTGTCCAACGCAGCCTTGGCCTCGGCCAGCTCGGCACGGGCCGCTTCAACAGACGTGATTTTTGCCCTGGCTTCTTCCAGCTCAGCGCGCAACGCATCCGTTTCGTCAGAGTCGGCTGGGGCTGTCCTCAACTCCTCCAGATCGGCACGCAACTCGTCCACTTGCTGTTCGTGCTGCTCTTTCAGGGTCTTCAGGCGCTCCTGAAGCTGTGCATTGGCGACTCTTTCGTCTTCAAGTTCGGCCTGAAGCCTCTCATCCGCCCCGGTATTCCGGGACGCATCGCCCATTGCTTCGACGCCCGCGCTGATACGGTCCATCGCAGCTACAATGCGGTGTTGTAATTCCTCTATCTGGCTCATGCCCCTGTCACCTCTTTATCAAGGTTCATTCTGTCGCGAAGTGATCCGAATCAAAACCGAATCCCGCTTGTTGACAGTCTAACGGAATGCGACAGAAAATACCCACTGTTTGGTTTCAACTACTTGGACCGCACTCTTCACCCGCCCAGTGCGATCAAGGCCCGGTTCCGCTTGCACTTTGGGTGCTGAATGGTATTGAGCCCGCAATCTGCTTTTTATCCAAAGGAACAACGCCCGTGGACCTGACTGCGCTGCGCAAAGCCAACCCCGAACACTGGGACAAAGCTGCGGCAATCCGCACCCTGACCCTTGACGCCGTCGCCGCCGCAAATTCCGGCCATTCCGGCATGCCCATGGGCATGGCCGATGTTGCGACCGTTCTATTCGAAAAGCACCTGAAATTTGATGCCTCCGCCCCGAACTGGCCCGACCGTGACCGGTTCATCCTGTCGGCTGGCCATGGTTCGATGCTGGTCTATTCGCTGCTCTATCTCACCGGTCATGCAGATGTAACGCTGGAAGAGATCAAGAACTTCCGCCAGTTGGGCGCCAAGACCGCGGGTCACCCCGAAAACTTTCTGGTCGACGGTGTTGAAACCACAACCGGCCCTCTTGGTCAGGGCATTTCCAACGCGGTGGGCTTTGCCATGGCCGAGGAAATCCAGCGCGCGCATTACGGCAAGAAAGTCGTGGATCACTATACTTACGTGATCGCGGGCGACGGCTGCCTGATGGAAGGTGTCAGTCAGGAAGCTATCACGTTGGCCGGCCGCCATGAGCTGAGCAAACTGATCGTCTTCTGGGACAACAACAACATCACCATCGACGGCACTGTCGATATTGCGGATCGCACCGATCAGGTCCGCCGTTTCGCGGCCTCGGGCTGGCATGTGATCGAAATCGACGGCCACGACCCCAAGGCCATCGATGCAGCCATCGTTCAGGCGAAGAAGTCGAACAAACCAACCATGATCGCCTGTGAAACCCACATCGCTCTGGGTCATGCTGCACAGGACACCTCGAAAGGTCATGGGGCACTGACAGATCAGGATCAGCTGGAAGCCGCGAAAGAGGCCTATGGCTGGCCCCACGGCGCTTTCGAAGTTCCTGGCAACGTCAAATCCGCTTGGAAAGCCATTGGTGCACGTGGCACAGTCGAGCGTGCCGCTTGGGAAGAACGTTTCGCGCAACTGTCCGAGCGCAAGCAGGCCGAGTTCAACCGCGCCTATGCGTTTGAGGCCCCCAAGCGACTGGCTGGTGCCATTCGTGCGTTCAAAAAGCAGATGTCCGAAGAACAGCCGAAACTGGCCACCCGCGCCTCTTCTGAGAGGGTTCTGAACGTTGTGAACCCGATCATGACCGAGACCGTTGGTGGTTCGGCTGACCTGACCGGATCGAATAACACCAAGTCGGCTGATATGGGTGTCTTCCTGCCGGAAAACCGCAAAGGTCGCTATATTCACTACGGTATCCGCGAGCACGGCATGGCCGCAGCGATGAACGGTATGGCCCTGCACGGTGGCATCCGCCCCTATGGCGGTACGTTCATGGCCTTCACCGATTATGCCCGCCCATCGATGCGTCTTGCGGCACTGATGAAGATCCCGTCGGTTTTCGTGATGACCCACGACTCGATCGGTCTGGGCGAAGACGGCCCAACCCACCAGCCGGTGGAACATCTGGCCATCTCGCGCGCGACGCCGAACACCTATGTGTTCCGCCCCGCCGATACGATCGAAACCGCCGAAGCCTGGGAACTGGCGTTGACCTTCAAAGACAGCCCCTCGGTGCTGTCGCTGACCCGCCAGGGTGTGCCGACCGTGCGCAAGGATCACAAGACCAAGAACCTGACCGCGCAAGGCGCCTATGTTCTGGCCGAGGCCGAGGGCAAGCGTCAGGCGATCCTGATTGCAACAGGTTCAGAGGTTTCGCTGGCAATGGAAGCCAAGGCGATGCTCGAGGCAGAAGGCATCGGCACCCGCGTCGTCTCCATGCCCTGCATGGAGCTGTTCGCACAGCAGGACGAAGCCTATCGCAAGCGCGTGCTGCCCGCCGGTCCGGTTCGCGTCGGCATCGAGGCCGCCGTGCGCGCCGGTGGCTGGGATCGCTGGCTGTTGGGCGAGCGTGGCCGCGAAGCCAAGGCAGGCTTTATCGGCATGTCCAGCTTTGGCGCCTCGGCCCCTGCCGGTGAGCTGTACAAGCATTTCGGCATCACAGCCGAAGCAACCGTTGCCAAAGTCAAGGAACTGCTGGGACTGTGAGACAGGCCCACCTGATCGAGCAAAGGGCGGCCTTGGCCGCCCTTTTCAATTGGGTTCAGCGTTAACCCGAAGTGCAAGTTCTTCGTAGGCTTTCAGAGCGTAATCCAAACGCAACTCATACCGTCCTTGCACCACCACTTTCTCAGGGGCTTGCAAACCGAGGTAAGACAACGCCTGGCGAAGATGTGTTCCGGACAGCGGAACATAGGTGGCCGATTGTCCCACCAAAGCGTTGTAGAAGCGTCCCCCGAACCAATTACTACGCTTCTGCGCCGTGAACGCAGTATCAATACGAAAATGCAAGAAACCATACAGATCAGTTTCATCGAATGGGACTTCGTCGGCCGCAACACTCAAAGCAGATAGAAATGAAGCTCCGCCGGTTGATCCGCGCTTACCGACTTGCCGAACCAGAGGGCCATCAATCATCGCGGCCAGACGATAACGGGTCAACTCAATGTTTCGCCTTCTTGTTTAACAGTGGTGAAATGATCCGGGTCGCCAACGGGATCAAAACCAATCCCCAGGCCAAACCAAATACGCCATCCATCGTGGCCTTGGATATCCATTCAACTGCGCCAACCCATTGATCAGAAACCGAATGCCCAATTGCATAGGCCCAATCGTGGATATGATGGCCCAACCATCCAAAGCCCAACACCTCCATCCCGTGGATCACAATTGAGCCGCCGACCCACAGCATCGCCGCGGTTCCCACAATCGACAGGGTTTTCATCACCCCGGGCATCGCTTTGACCAAGCCGCGGCCCATACCACGACCAACAGGAGTTGGAGCGTTATTCGCCAGAAACAGCCCCACGTCATCCATCTTCACGATCAACGCCACCGACCCATAGACGGCCACCGTCACGCCAATCCCCACAACGGCCAAAGTAGCGGCCTGCATCCACAGGTTCGGGGCTTCGATCGCCGCCAATGCAATGGTCATGATCTCGGCAGACAGAATGAAATCCGTTTTGATGGCGCCCTTGACCTTTTGTTCCTCCAGATGGCCCGGGTCGGGGTTCTTCATGTCTTCCTCAATGACATGGCTTCCATGAGGAAACAGAACATGAAAAATCTTCTCGGCCCCTTCAAAACACAAATATGACCCACCAAGCATCAACAAAGGCGTAATCAGCCACGGTGCAAAATTGGCCAGCAACAAAGCCACAGGCAGCAAGAGTATGATCTTGTTGAAGACCGAACCGCGCGCGATGCGCCAGATGATCGGCAGTTCACGCGCCGGGGCAAAGCCCTGCACGTACTTCGGTGTCACCGCTGCGTCATCAATGATCACACCAGCGGTTTTGGCCCCCGCCTTGCCTGCTGCTGCAACCACATCATCCACTGATGCCGCCGCAACTTTGGCAATGCCCGCCACATCGTCCAACAGGGCCAAAAGACCACTCATCGCGTTTCCCTTCACATCTGCTGCTGCAAACCGGACCCTACCTGATCCAACGGCTAGCGCAAGCGTTAGCGCAACCGGCGCAGGTTTGCGCTAACACCTTAAAAATATGCCGTTTTTGCCCTTTTGAGATTCCCTTTTCGCCGCTATATGGCCCTCAAAGCAAGCGCATCTGGAGACGTCATATGACCATCAAGGTCGGTATCAATGGTTTTGGCCGTATTGGCCGCTGCACCCTGTCGCACATCGCCGCGTCCGGGCGCAACGACATCGAAGTGATCAAAGTCAACGCAACTGGCCCTTTGGAAACCTCGGCGCATCTGCTGAAATATGACAGTGTTCACGGGCGTTTCCCGCGCGAGGTTGCCATCGAAGGAAACACCATGGATCTGGGCCGAGGCCCGATGCAGATGTTTTCGACTTACGACATGAACGATCTGGATTGGGAAGGCTGCGACGTCGTTCTGGAATGCACAGGTAAATTCAATGACGGAACCAAGGCGAAAACCCACCTGGAGCGTGGTGCCGGCAAGGTTCTTCTGTCTGCTCCTGGCAAGAATGTCGACAAGACCATCGTCTTCGGTGTGAACCACAACACCCTGACCGCCAACGACAACATGGTATCCAACGGTTCGTGCACAACGAACTGTCTGGCTCCGCTGGCCAAGGTACTGGACGAAGGCGTCGGCATCGAACACGGCATCATGACCACCATCCACGCCTACACCGGGGACCAGCCTACTCTGGACCGTCGCCACAGCGACCTCTACCGTGCCCGCGCGGCTGCAATGTCGATGATCCCGACCTCGACCGGCGCGGCCAAGGCGCTGGGTGAAGTTCTGCCGAACCTGAAGGGTCGTCTGGACGGTTCTGCCATCCGCGTGCCTACTCCGAATGTCTCGGCGGTTGATCTGACATTTCGTGCTTCGCGTGACACCTCGACAGCCGAAATCAACGCGATCGTCGAAGAGGCCGCCAAAGGCCCGATGCAGCGCGTTCTGGGATATGAGCCCGCTCCGCTGGTGTCGACCGACTTCAACCACACCGAGGAAAGCTCGATCTTTGCACCGGATCAGACCCGCGTTGTCGATGACCGTATGGTCCGCGTTCTGGCCTGGTATGACAATGAATGGGGCTTCTCGGTCCGCATGGCCGACGTAGCTGTTGCGATGGGCCGCCTTAACTGACCCTTCGGACTTCGCTTGTACCTTGATGCCCCCTCAGGTTATCTGAGCGGGCATTTTACGTTCGGGACAGCCATGACCAACCAAATCGCTATCTGGCTCGGCCTTCTACTGCTCGGCGGCATGATGCTGGATGTGGCGCTGCACGGGACCGAACATCTGCTTTTCCTCGGAAAGAAGCTTTACGACTTTCTGGACTGGCTCGCTTTCTGGCGGTGACTGAGGTTTTCCTTGACATTTCGCTTGATCTGGCTTTGTTAGCGCTAACTCATATTGCTGAGACATTTGGACGGAGCAGACCATGACCTTGAAACTGGCGATCAACGGATTTGGACGGATCGGGCGCGGGGTTCTGCGCGCGGTGATAGAAAGCGGACGTACGGACGTTGAGATCGTCGCGATCAACGATCTTGGCAAACCCGACATGAACGCGCATCTCTTTGAATTTGACAGCGTTCACGGCCGTTACTCCAACCCGGTCACGCTCAACGATGCTGGTCTGGACGTGGGTCGTGGCCCAATTCGGCTGAGCAGCGAGCGCAACCCCGAGGATCTGCCCTGGTCAGATATTGACGTCGTTCTGGAATGTACGGGCGTGTTTCGTACGCGCGAAGCGGCAGAACGTCACTTCAAAAACGGCTCCCGGAAAGTTCTGATCTCTGCCCCTGCCAGAGGCGACGGCGGTGTGAAAACAATCGTCTTTGGTGTCAACGATAGCGAACTGACCGCCGAGGATCTGGTGGTCTCAAACGCGTCCTGCACCACCAACTGCCTGTCTCCTGTTGCTGCGGCTCTGGATGGCGGCCTTGGTATCAAGCACGGCAACATGACCACGGTTCACGCTTACACTGCCAGCCAGCCGGTGCATGATACAGTTGGAAAAGATCCATACCTGTCGCGAGCAGCGGCGCTGTCGATGATCCCTACGACAACCGGTGCAGCCGCTGCCGTGGGTCTGGTGCTGCCGCAACTCAAAGGGAAACTGACCGGTCAGGCCATCCGTGTTCCAACCCCGAATGTCTCGGTTGTTGATCTTGTGGCCGAGGTTTCACGCCCCACTACCGAAGAAGAGGTCAACCAACTGTTCATCGATGCAGCCGCCAAAATCCCCGGAGTGCTTGCGGCGGAAAGCCGCCCTCTGGTTTCCATTGATTTCAATCACGATCCGCACAGCTCGACCGTTTCATTGGCTGAAACCAAAGTCACTGATGGCACATTGGTTCGTGTGCTGGCGTGGTATGACAATGAATGGGGTTTCTCGAACCGCATGCTGGACACAGCGGCCGCAATGGGTGCCCTAGCCTAACCGCTGTTTCAGCGCTTCATTGACTCGGGGCGTGACGAATTTCGACACGTCCCCGTTCAACCGGGCGATTTCCTTCACCAGCTTGGACGCAATTGCCTGATGGCGCGCTTCGGCCATCAAAAAGACGGTCTCAATCGAATCGTCCAGAGCGCGGTTCATGCCGACCATCTGAAACTCGTATTCGAAATCGGCGACCGCGCGCAGGCCCCGTACGATGATTTGCGCCCCGACATCCCTCGCGCAGTCAATCAGAAGGTTTTCGAAGGGATGCGCGATGATTTCGGTGCCGGTCTGTTCCGAAAGCCGGGCGCATTCCGCCTCGATCATGGCAACTCGCTCTTCCAACGAGAACAGAGGGCCTTTGTCCCGATTGATGGCCACACCGATAACCAGTTTATCCACCAAAGCTGCCGCCCGACGGATGATATCGATATGCCCCATCGTAATGGGATCAAAGGTTCCAGGATACAATCCAACCCGCATCGCGCCCTCCTGCGCAACAAAATTTCTGCGCAAGCAAACATAACTTTGCTGCAGGTGCAAGTGATTGCTTGGGCAACCCTTGTCGTCAGTGCCCCATTATCATGCCTTCTAGAGCATCTTTTTCCATCGCAAGTTCGGAAAGCTGGGCTTTCACCACATCACCCAAAGTGACAATACCTACGAGTTTTCCGTCTTCAACCACTGGCATATGGCGGAAACGCCCTTCGGTCATGCGGGACATGATGTCTTCTACCGTGGTCTGACGAGTCGCCGTCACAAGGTCCTGTGTCATGTATGATTTTACCGGTTGATCCAGACAACCGCTGCCGCTGACCGCCAGTTCCCGGACGATGTCACGTTCCGACAATATGCCGGCCGCGGTTTCGCCACCGTCGTCGGAAACAACGACCGTACCGATGCGCTTGTCCGCAAGAATCTTCGAGGCCTCTGAGATTGTCGCCGTTGACGCCACGGTCACGACACCATCTGTCGCTTTGGACTTCAGGATGGCCTGTACTAGCATGAAGAATACCTCCGGAATAATAACACTTATTCCAAAGCGTTGCGCGATTGCCCCGACCTGTCAAGCGTCGGGGCCTGCTTCCAAACGAAGCACTTCCTCGCGAATACCGCGTGTCAGGGCATCAGCAAATCGGTTCAACCGCTCGTTGCGCTGGTCTCCCTGATGCCGGACCAGATAGAAGCTGCGCGTCAAACTCACTTGATCCGTCAGGATTTTCCGAAGCCCCGGGTGGAACGGCAACGTGAAATCATGTGCCACGCAAACGCCAGTTCCCAGGCAGACCTGTCGCAACTGTACCGACACCGAATTCGATGCAAGAGCGACACGGTCAACGCCAATATCATTCAGGTAATCCAGTTCCCGGTCAAAGATCATGTCGGGGATATAGCCGATCAACCTGTGGCCCTTCAGGTCAGCGATGTTCCGGATCGGATCATGTCGCTTCAGATACTCTTCGGTCGCGACCATGTGCAGCTTGTAGTCGCTGATTTTCTTCACCAGCAGCTGTCCGGCAGTCGGCGCACTGACCGTGACCGCCATATCTGCCTCTCGACGGGACAGGTTGATCACACGCGGAAGCGCCAGGATCTGAATGTCCAGATCAGGGTTCGCATCGCTGATTTTGGCACAAACCTGGGGCAGCAGGTAGTTGGCACTACCGTCCGGCGCGCCAATCCTGATCTGTCCGCTCAGCGATTTCGTCGGTCCTGTTACCGCCCCGGCCGCCGCGCGCATCGCCTCTTCTGCGTGCAGCCCGTGTTCCAACAGCCGCTGTCCCGCCGGGGTCAGAACATAGCCTTGCTGCGACTTGGTGAACAATGTGGAATCAAGCGTTGCCTCCAAGCGTGCTATGCGCCGACCGGCGGTGGCAGGGTCAATCTTCAGGATGCGACCTGCGGAAGACAGGCTTTCCTCTCGCGCAACAGCCAGGAAAATCCGCATATCATCCCAATTTGGGGTCATTTTGATCCCTTTTGCATTTTTGCAAAACTCTTTTGAGACATTGCCTCTGTTCGCGAGATTTCTGCAAGCCTATTCTGCGCGCAAATCTATCGGAGGAGCTATTGATGCAAGACCTGACCCATTTCCTGAACGGCGAAATGGTCGCCGGAACGTCCGGTCGTTTCGACGACGTCTACAACCCGGCAACGGGCGAAGTTCAATACAAGTGCCCGATGGCCAGTGCAGCAGAAACCACCGCCGCGATCGAGGCCGCCGCCGCCGCCCAACCCGCATGGGGTGCAACCAACCCGCAAAAACGTGCGCGCGTCATGATGGCCATGGTCGGCCTGATGAACCGCGACATGGACAAACTGGCCGAAGCGCTGAGCCGCGAACACGGCAAAACCATCCCAGACGCCAAGGGCGATTTGCAGCGTGGTCTCGAAGTGATCGAATACTGCATTGGCGCACCACAGATGCTGAAGGGCGAGTTTACTGACAGCGCGGGCCCCGGCATTGATATGTACTCCATGCGTCAGCCTTTGGGTGTTGTCGGCTCGATCATGCCGTTCAACTTCCCGGCCATGATGCCACTCTGGCACGTCGGCCCCGCTCTGGCCTGCGGTAACGCCGTTGTTCTGAAACCGTCTGAACGCGACCCATCAGTTCCCCTGATGCTGGCCGAACTGTTCGTCGAAGCCGGTTTGCCTACAGGTGTTTTTCAGGTCGTAAACGGCGACAAGGAAGCGGTTGACACCATTCTCGACAGCGAGATCATTCAGGGCGTCAGTTTTGTCGGCTCAACCCCGATCGCGCAGTATATCTACAGCCGCGCAACGGCGAACGGAAAACGCGCCCAGTGTTTCGGCGGCGCCAAGAACCACATGATCGTCATGCCCGACGCTGATCTTGATCAGGCCGCGGACGCGCTGGTTGGCGCCGGTTTCGGTGCGGCAGGCGAACGCTGCATGGCGGTTTCGGTGGCTGTTCCCGTGGGTGAAGAGACCGCGGACGCACTGATCGAAAAACTGGTGCCGCGTATCGAAAAGCTGAAGGTTGGCCCCTACACTGCCGGCGATGATGTCGACATGGGCCCGGTTGTGACCGCCGCAGCGAAACAACGCATTCTGGGCCTGATCAATTCGGGCGTGGAACAGGGTGCGAAACTGGTTGTCGACAACCGCGATTTCAGCCTGCAAGGCTATGAGGACGGCTTCTTTGTCGGCCCGCATCTGTTCGACAACGTGACCCCCGAGATGGACATCTACAAACAGGAAATCTTTGGCCCGGTTCTGTCCACCGTGCGCGCGGGTTCGTATGAAGAAGCCCTGAAACTGGCGATGGATCACGAATACGGCAATGGCACCGCGATCTTTACCCGTGACGGCGACACCGCGCGTGACTTTGCCAGCCGGATCAATATCGGCATGGTGGGCATCAACGTTCCGATCCCGGTTCCGCTGGCCTATCACACCTTTGGCGGCTGGAAAAAGTCTATGTTCGGCGACCTGAATCAGCACGGCCCGGACAGCTTCAAGTTCTACACCCGCACCAAAACAGTGACCGCACGCTGGCCGTCAGGCATCAAGGAAGGTGGCGAGTTCAACTTCAAGGCTATGGACTGATCCAACAGCCCCGAAGTTTTCAGGCCCGGCCCGTTCAACGGCCGGGCTTTTCGCATCTTTCCGCCGAAAAACCTGCTTTCCATCACTCGCTCACAAGAAATTCAGGTGGTTCACTCTGGAAAAATGCGAACAATGCTCATATTTTGGCGTCAACAATATACCGAGCAGTGAACCTACCGGAGGCACCCTTGTCCCAATCCCGTATGACCCGTCGCTCTGCCTTGCTGGGCGTGGCCTCTTTGATGGCGACACCTGCCCTTGTTCGGGCACAAAGCGTGGATGCTTTTCCGGAAACGGAAGACGCAATCAGCACGCAGCTGCCAGTACGGCGCAACGTATCGTCATTCTCACAGCAGAACTGGCAAGACCATTTTGATGAGCTTGGTGCTGGTTGTTTGCTGGCCGATATCACCAGCCGCGCCGTTCATTACTGGGCACCTGACGGCACATACAAACTGTACCCAAGTTCCGTACCCATGAGCGAAGAGCTTACCAAACGCGGGTACACGAAAGTCGTGCGCAAAACCGAATTCCCAAGCTGGACACCCACGGCATCTATGCGCGAACGTGACCCTTCGCTGCCGCTTCGGATGGAAGGTGGTGACCCCGGTAACCCGCTGGGAACCCGCGCCATGTATCTGGGTTGGCCTGCATATCTGGTTCACGGAACGCACGACACGCGAAAGATCGGGCGCCAGAGTTCATCAGGTTGCATCGGCCTGTACAACCAGCATGTCGAAGAACTGTATCCGCTGGTCAAGGTCGGCACGCAGGTTCGTCTGGTCTGACCAATCATCTCTGAAAAGCAAAAGCCCCGGTCGATCGCCGGGGCTTTGTTGTTTCCAGAAACCAGGCTTTATTCCGGCAGGATCACCGCGTCGACGACGTGGATGACACCATTGCTGGCTTCAATATCTGCCTGCACGACTTTGGCGTCATTCACTTTCACGCCGTTTTTGGCATTAACGCTCAGCCGATCGCCCTGAACGGTCAGAACCTTGGCGCGTTTGCCGGCAATGTCACCGGACATAACCTTGGCCGGAACCACGTGATAGGTCAGGATGGCGATCAGTTGATCTTTGTTTTCGGGTTTCAAGAGCGTCTCAACAGTACCTTCAGGAAGCGCGGCAAAGGCTTCGTCTGTGGGTGCAAATACGGTGAACGGACCATCCCCTTTCAGGGTGTCAACCAGCCCTGCGGCCTGAACGGCGGCAACCAATGTGTTGAAGGACCCGGCGGCAACGGCGGTGTCAACGATGTCGGCGGCCTGAGCCTTGAGTGGCATAGCGAATGCAAGTGCGGCGGCTGCGCCCATGAATGTGCGACGGAACATAGCTGTCTTCTCCTCTCCAGCGTGTTATGGAAAGGGATACGGACCTTTTGCCGCTGTGGATCACTCTGAAATCATTTTTCTCTGAGCTGCACCCAGATACTCTGCGCGCGTCCTGTGGACAGAAACGGCAAGGCCGCAACGGCATCGGGCCGATCCTGTTGCAGGTAGTATCCCGGCCAAAGCATTGAATACGCGTCAGATTGCAGCAACGCGTGCAGCATGTACTGTTCTCCCCAACCTGGGCAATCATAGAAGAAGCGCTTGGGATATTCGTAGGGCAAAAACACATCGTGAACGTGGATCACCACCCCAGGTTTAAGCGTCGGTATGATGCGACAGAAAAGATGGGCAACGTCGTTGCTCATCCGCACAACATGGCTGGAGTCGATAAACAGAACGTCTCCGGCCTCCAGTTCTGCAAACAGTTCCGGGTCCGTTTCTTCGAGTCGTTCTTGTTCGAACCGATCTACAACGTGGGCAATGTCGGCACGAGGATAAGGGTCGATTGCGGTAATGGTGGTGTTCAGCCTGCCATCGATGATCGCCTGTCGGGTTACACGGGTAGAGTTGCCGCATCCGACTTCGATCACCCGCTTGGGTTGGAAGCGACGGATCATCAAATACAAAGCATCCGCATCCGGGCTGTCATAGTAACCATTTTCTGGGCAATAGCCGGTCTGGTTGCGCGCGGGATCTTTCAGTGCCTCCAAGGCTGCCTTGTGACGCTCGTATTCCGCCACCAGTTGTGAGATGTCGAACCCCTCCATTCCCGGCGACAACGCATATGCAGGACGCACCAAGCCACCCGCAGCCTCGAAGGCTTCCAGCCGCGCCCGTTCATCCTGTTCCGTAACTCTGTCGACCAGTTTCACCCCCAATTCTTCAAGGGCGGCGTTGATCTTTGGGAATTTTCTGGGTTTCAAGGCGCTGGCTCCGCGATCTGTGATGCAACGTTCCTTACCGCTGCGGACCGTTTCTCTGCAAGGGCAAGCCGGGCAAACCCTTGGCAAAACGTAAATTTCCGTATTCACTGATTGAACTGACAACTGCGAGGGCCGCCATGCAGCAGGAATTTACACTCGGGATCGAAGAAGAATACCTGTTGGTGGATCGCGACAGCCTGCAATTGTCCGAAGCCCCCGAAGCGCTGATGGAAGCCTGCCAAAGCGATTTCGAAGGTCAGGTCAGTCCCGAGTTCCTGCAATGCCAGATAGAGGTTGGAACCAGACCACACACCACGGTAGCTTCAGCGCGCGAAGATCTGAAGCGGCTGCGGTCATGCGTGTCGAAACGGGCGGCCGAATACAACCTTTCCCCTATCGCCGTCTCTTGCCATCCCTTCGCAAACTGGAAAGACCAACACCACACCCGGAAAGAACGGTATAACGCGTTGCAACACGCACTAGGCGGTGTTGCCCGACGGATGCTGATCTGCGGGATGCATGTTCATGTTGGGGTCGAAGACCCTGCGCTTCGGGCCGACCTGATGCCGCAACTGTCGTACTTTCTACCGCATCTCCTGGCGCTGTCCACATCTTCGCCTTACTGGAGCGGCGAGGATACCGGCCTGTCTTCATACCGTCTGACGGTGTTCGACAACCTGCCGCGCACCGGGCTGCCGCCAGTTTTTGCCAGTTGGAGCGAGTATGAACGGACCACGGGTATTCTGGTCGAGCTTGGCGTCATAGAAGACACCACCAAGATCTGGTGGGATCTGCGCCCTTCGCATCGTTTCCCAACTTTGGAAACACGGATCATGGATGTTCAACCACGGCTGGAGCACACTTTGTCGTTGGCGGCACTGGTGCAGGCGTTGACCCGGATGCTGTGCCGCCTGAAAGACCGCAACCTGCGCTGGCGGCAATATGATCGTTTTCTGATCGGCGAAAACCGCTGGCGCGCTCAACGCTACGGAGTGGGTGAAGGGCTGATTGATTTCGGCGACCGGTCGGTCAAGCCCATGTCTGAACTGATCGGCGACCTTATGGGGTTGTTGGCTGAAGACACCGAGGCCCTCGGCACGATGACTGAACTCGCACGGCTCAGGCAAATTGCTGAAAACGGCACTTCCGCCACGCGCCAACGCCGTATTCATGCCGAGGCAACAGCGCGCGGGGACGATCCGGGGAAAGCCGTCGTGCGCCACCTGATCGAGGAATTTCACGCCGACCTCTGAGTGTTTTCGGCCTCCGGCCCCTTTCAACCGACTCATTGTTGCGCCTGCAAAATTTCTGTAAGAATTCAGAAATAAACAACCGTTCAATTCATTGCCGACGGGAGGGAGCGTCATGGATTTCGCACTCAGCGAGGAACAAACAGCCATTTTCGACATGGCACACGCGTTTGGGCAGGAAAACATCGCACCCTTTGCGCGCAAGTGGGAGGCGGACGGAACCATTCCAAAAACCCTGTGGCCAAGGATAGGCGACCTTGGCTTCGGCGCGCTTTACGTATCCGAGGAAAGCGGAGGCTCAAACCTGACCCGTCTGGATGCGACCCTGGTTTTCGAGGCCCTGTCAATGGCCTGCCCTTCGGTCGCCGCCTTCCTGTCGATCCACAACATGTGCGCCAAGATGTTGGACAATTTCGCGGGTGATGACCTAAAGGCGCGCATCATGCCGGATGTTCTGAGCCTGAATACGGTTCTGAGCTATTGCCTGACGGAACCCGGTTCTGGCTCTGACGCGGCGGCGCTGAAAACCCGCGCCGAACGCACCAACGAAGGTTATACGTTGAATGGCACCAAGGCGTTCATCTCAGGCGGCGGCTATTCCGATGCCTATGTCTGTATGGTGCGTACCGGTCAGGATGGGCCCAAGGGGATCTCGACTGTATATGTCGAGGACGGCACGCCGGGGCTGAGCTTTGGGGCGCTGGAACAGAAAATGGGCTGGAAAAGCCAACCGACCGCGCAGGTTCAGTTCGACGACTGTAAAATTCTCGCTGGCAACCTTGTAGGCACCGAAGGCGACGGATTTAAATATGCCATGATGGGGCTGGATGGTGGGCGGCTCAACATTTCTGCCTGTTCCCTTGGGGCTGCTCAAGCCGGGCTGGATATGACGCTGCAATACATGTCCGAGCGCAAGGCATTCGGCCAATCCATCGATCAGTTCCAAGCCCTTCAGTTCCGTCTGGCAGATATGGAAATCGAATTGCAGGCCGCCCGTACCTTCCTGCGTCAGGCAGCGTGGAAACTGGATCAGGCGGCGCCCGATGCCACGAAATTCTGCGCCATGGCCAAGAAATTCGTGACTGAAACCGGATCGAAAGTGGTGGATCAGTGCCTGCAACTGCATGGCGGTTACGGATATCTTGCGGATTACGGCATCGAAAAGCTTGTGCGCGATCTGCGGGTGCATCAGATTTTGGAAGGCACGAACGAGATCATGCGTGTGATCGTTTCGCGTCAGTTGCTCGCCAACCGCTGAGGCCCCAATGTCAGACATCGAAATCCGCACCACAGGCCGTGCCGGTCGCATCACCCTGACCCGCCCCCATGCGCTGAACGCGTTGAGCTATGACATGTGCATGGCGATCGACACGGCGATGCGCAACTGGCGTGAAGACGATGCCGTTGACCTGATCGTTCTGGACGCCGAGGGGGAAAAAGCCTTCTGTGCGGGTGGTGATATTGCCGAACTTTACGAAACAGGCACCAAAGGCAACTTTTCGTATGGTCAGAAGTTCTGGCGTGATGAATATCGTCTGAATGCCCTGATCTTCGAATATCCCAAACCGGTCATCAGTTTTCTTCAGGGGTTTACCATGGGCGGCGGTGTCGGCATCGGCTGCCATGGCAGCCACCGCGTCGTCGGAGAAAGCTCCAGGATTGCAATGCCCGAATGCTCGATTGGCTTGGTTCCGGATGTTGGCGGTACGCTGATGCTGGCGCTCGCACCTGGGCGACTGGGTGAGTTTCTGGGAACCACAGGCTTCAGAATGGGACCTGCGGACGCGATCCTTGCGGGGTTTGCGGACCATTTCATCCCGCAATCGAGTTGGTCCGATCTGATCGAAATGCTGGAAGCGTCTGGAAATGCAGAACTGGTGGCCGAACATGCCGGAACACCACCCAATGGCGAATTGGCAAAGTTGCAAACCGAAGTCGACAAGCATTTTTCCGGTGAAACACTGGGCGACATCCTGACCAGCCTGCACAGTGATGATCACGAGTTTGCGCAAAAAGCTCTGGAAAAAATAAGAAAAAATGCACCGCTTTCCGTGGCCTGCTCGATCGAGATGTTACACCGACTGCGTGGTCCCTCTCTGACCATGCGGCGCGCTTTGGATATGGAGTACCGCTTTACGCACCGATCCATGGAGCACGGTGATTTTCTGGAAGGCATCCGCGCGCAGATCATTGATAAAGACCGCAACCCGAACTGGCAGTTTCCCGATATGGACGTCCCTCTGGTGGCCGTCTCGAAAATGTTGCAGCCATTGGGTGCGGACACCCTGACATTCGAGGAGGACTAAGAGATGCAGATCGGGTTCATAGGGCTGGGAAACATGGGGGCACCCATGGCGGCCAATCTGGCAAAGGCCGGGCATCAGGTTCTCGGATTCGACACCGCGGGCGTCACTGTTGACGGGGTTACGCTGGCCGATACTGCGACCGAAGCCGTTACCTCTTCCGATGCTGTCATAACAATGCTGCCGAATGGCGCCATTCTACGGGCAGTTGCAGATCAGATCATTCCCGCCATGGCGAAGGGTGCCGTTCTGATTGATTGCTCGACGGTTGACGTGGGCAGCGCGCGCGCAGTCGCAGAACAGGCCAGCGGCGCTGGTCTGTTGTTCGTTGACGCTCCGGTTTCGGGTGGTGTCGGCGGTGCGGCAGGTGGCACCCTGACGTTCATGGCCGGTGGATCAGAAGCCGCCTTTGCAAAGGCTGCTCCCCTGTTCGACATCATGGGGCAAAAAGCGGTTCACTGCGGCGAAGCCGGAGCTGGCCAAGCCGCCAAGATCTGCAACAACATGATTCTGGGCGTCACCATGATTGCCACCTGTGAAGCTTTTGCCCTGGCCGACAAATTGGGTCTGGACCGCCAAAAGATGTTCGACGTGGTCAGCACCTCATCCGGGTACAGTTGGACGATGAACGCCTATTGCCCCGCCCCAGGCGTAGGGCCACAAAGCCCTGCCGACAATGGCTATACTCCTGGATTTGCAGCCGAATTGATGCTGAAAGACCTGCGACTCAGCCAACAAGCCGCAGACAGTGCTGATGCAGATACACCGATGGGACAGGCCGCGACTGCACTTTACGAACAATTCGTCGAAAACGAGGACGGACTGGGCCGCGATTTCAGCGCCATGCTTCCCCGGTTTGAAAAGCGAGGGCGAAGTTGATTCAAGTCATATTCCCATCAGGGAATATAAAGTATCCCAAAGCTATACCCTTTTGGAGAGGATACTTTCGTGATGACTAATAACATGGGTGGGATCGACAAAACACTTCGGATCGCAATAGGCATTGCGCTTATTCTGGGCGCCCTGCTGGGATACGGAACCTGGATGTGGATCGGCGTCGTGCCGTTGGTCACCGGCCTGCTTAATTCATGCCCCCTATACTCGGTGTTGGGAATCAGCACCTGTCCAGCCAAGAAACGCTGATTGGACAGGCGGTGGAGTGAGAGCTGCCTGAAGGCGCCTACTCCGCCGCCACTCGATCCGGGTTGAGCATGGTTTTCAGGTATCTACCGGTATGGCTGCGTTCGATTTGAGCGATCTCTTCGGGTGCACCAACGGCTACGATCTCACCACCACCGTCGCCGCCTTCAGGCCCGATGTCGATGATATGATCGGCGGTTTTCACAACGTCCAGATTATGCTCGATCACCACGACGGTATTGCCCTGATCCACCAATTCATGAAGCACTTCCAATAACTTACGCACATCTTCGAAATGCAGACCTGTGGTTGGCTCGTCCAGGATATAGAGCGTTCGCCCGGTTGACCGTTTTGACAGTTCTTTGGACAGTTTCACGCGCTGCGCCTCACCACCCGACAGCGTGGTCGCCTGTTGACCCACCTTGATATAGCCAAGACCCACGCGGGCCAGCGCATCCATCTTGTCGCGGATTGATGGCACGGCCTTGAAGAATTCCTGCGCGTCTTCCACCGTCATATCAAGCACATCCGCAATGGACTTGCCCTTGAACTTGATCTCAAGCGTTTCGCGATTGTACCGCGCGCCTTTGCAGGTTTCGCAGGTGACATAGACGTCAGGAAGGAAGTGCATCTCGATCTTGATGACGCCGTCCCCCTGACACGCCTCGCACCTTCCCCCCTTGACGTTGAAGCTGAAACGACCCGGCTTGTATCCCCGCGCTTTCGCCTCGGGCAGTCCGGCAAACCAGTCGCGGATCGGGGTGAAGGCCCCGGTATAGGTTGCAGGGTTCGACCGCGGAGTCCGCCCGATCGGGCGCTGGTCAATATCGATGACCTTGTCCAGATGCTCCAATCCCTTGATGGTTTCACATGGTGCAGGTGTCTGCCGCGCACCGTTCAACCGCATCGAAGCCGTCTTGAACAACGTCTCAATCGTCAAGGTCGACTTACCGCCACCAGATACACCAGTGACACAAACGAACTTGCCCAAGGGAAACTCGGCCGTAACGTCCTTGAGATTGTTGCCCGAAGCCTTTACGACCGTTACCTTTTTCTTGTTTCCCTTGCGCCGATCGGCGGGCACTGGAATCTCGCGCAGACCCGACAGATACTGCCCCGTGATCGAGGCCGCGTCCGCTGCTATCTGCTCGGGCGTGCCGTGGCTGACCACCTGCCCGCCATGCACGCCCGCACCGGGGCCGATGTCGAACACGTAATCTGCTTCGCGGATGGCTTCCTCGTCATGCTCGACAACAATCACGGTGTTGCCCTGATCCCGCAGATTCTTGAGCGTATCCAGCAACCGGTCATTATCACGTTGATGCAAGCCGATAGAGGGCTCGTCCAATACATAAAGAACCCCGGTCAGGCCCGAGCCGATCTGGCTTGCCAGACGAATACGCTGACTTTCGCCGCCAGACAGCGTTCCACTTGAACGAGACAGCGTAAGGTATTCCAAACCAACGTTATTCAGAAATCCCAAGCGCTCTCGAATTTCCTTGAGGATTGCGCGGGCAATCTCATTCTTCTGAGCACTCAGGTGGTTCGGGGCATCCTCAATCCAGGCCAGCGCTTCGCGGATGGACATTTGGACAACCTGACCGACGTGCAGCCCGGCGATCTTCACTGCCAAGGCTTCGGCCCGCAGACGATACCCTTCGCAGGTGCCGCATGGACGGTTATTTTGGTACCGCTCAAATTCCTCACGTATCCACGCGCTGTCGGTTTCGCGATAACGTCGTTCCATATTCGGTATCACGCCCTCGAAACTGCGCGTCACCTGATACACCCGTCCGCCTTCGTCATAGCGGAACTGGATTTCCTCATCGCCCGAGCCCCGCAGGAACACCTGCTGCACATTGCTGGGCAGGTCTTTCCAGGGCGTATTTTTGTCAAACTCATAATGGCGCGCGATGGCTTCGATTGTCTGAAGGAAATACGGAGACTTGCCTTTCCTCCATGGCGCCAAGGCCCCGTCGTACAGCTTCAGCGTTTGATCCGGCACTACGAGACGCTCGTCAAAGAACAGCTCTACCCCCAACCCATCACAATCCGGGCAGGCTCCGAATGGCGCATTGAACGAAAACAGACGTGGTTCAATCTCGGGAATGGTGAAACCACTGACCGGGCAGGCAAAGTTTTCACTGAACGTAATCCGTTCCGGATCACCCTCACGGGGTGCGGTTTCCAGTATTGCTATCCCATCTGCCAAATCCAGAGCGGTGCGCAGGCTGTCGGCCAAACGCGTCTCCATCCCATCACGAACAACCAGACGGTCGACCACAACGTCGATGTCGTGACGGTATTTTTTGTCCAACGTCGGGGGCTGATCCAGCTCATAGAACTCACCATCCACCTTCACGCGCTGGAACCCCTGCTTGCGAAGCTCCAGGAATTCCTTCCGGTACTCACCTTTGCGGTCACGCACAATCGGGGCCAACAGATAGCCGCGCGTGCCCTCCTCCATCGTCATGATGCGGTCGACCATGTCCTGTACCTGCTGCGCCTCGATCGGCTGGCCAGTGGCCGGGCTGTACGGCGTGCCCGCGCGCGCAAAGAGCAGACGCAGATAATCGTAGATCTCGGTAACGGTCCCCACAGTCGAACGTGGGTTCTTGGAGGTCGTTTTCTGTTCAATCGAAATCGCGGGGGACAGACCACTGATATGATCGACATCAGGCTTTTCCATCATGTCGAGAAACTGCCGCGCATAGGCGGACAAGCTTTCGACGTAACGGCGCTGGCCTTCAGCATAAATCGTATCAAACGCCAGCGACGACTTGCCCGAACCAGACAGGCCTGTGATGACCACCAACTGATCCCGAGGGATATCGACGTCGATGCCCTTGAGGTTATGCTCGCGCGCGCCGCGCACCTCTATATTCTTCAGCTCAGCCATTTCCGGCCCCCAACAAACAAGTGGTTAAGAGATAGGCGAGCTTGCCCGAGTCTCCAACAGAAAAGTTAGAACATTTAGTGAACGTACAGATTTTCGCCGACCAAATCAAACTATGGTCATGGTATCGTCCAGTCCAACGCGAGACTTTCTGATCAACAGGTGTTTTTGAGAAGAAAATGGCGCGGTTGACGGGGCTCGAACCCGCGACCCCCGGCGTGACAGGCCGGTACTCTAACCAACTGAGCTACAACCGCGCATCTATTTCATGGCCTTTATCCTGGACCAAGGTTGGCAGCGGTGGCGCGGTTGACGGGGCTCGAACCCGCGACCCCCGGCGTGACAGGCCGGTACTCTAACCATCTGAGCTACAACCGCCCGCTGCATGTTCATTGCTGAACGTTTGGGTGTATTATGGCTACGGTGGGGCAGCGTCAAGCGGCGTTTTGCAGTTTTTTGTCAGAATCCAGTTTTTTGTTCACGAGGCGTTTTTTGCCCTTGCGAGCTTGTCAATTTCACTTGCGACGCACTCTTTGGAAAGCTATGACCGCGTGTCATGGGTGATTAGCTCAGTGGTAGAGCGCTTCGTTCACATCGAAGATGTCAGGAGTTCAAATCTCTTATCACCCACCATCTCCTTTTAAATTCTTTGCTTAGAACCAGCGGGCTTGCCACGTTGGGATTTCGGCGACTATCGTGGCCTATTTGGCCCAATAATTGGCCATACGCGGAGGCCGAGGTCATCATGACGGGGTTAAAGCGAGACATCGGCCTATTAGGACTGACCTTCATTTCCGTTGGGGGAATCATAGGGTCGGGCTGGCTATTTGGCCCCCTACTTGCGGTTCAGCACGCGGGGCCGGCGGCTGTAATCTCATGGATTATTGGCGCGGTTGCCATGTTCATACTGGCAATCACCTTCGCCGAGATTTCCGCCATGCTTCCCATTCCGGGTGGGATTGCGCGCGTGCCACAGTTTTCGCATGGCAACATCGTGTCGATGGCCATGGGGTGGACGGCCTGGATCGGCTATAACACTACAGCGCCAATTGAAGTTGAGGCCATGCTGAAATACCTCGCGCCCTATGCGCCTTGGCTGCATACGGCTGAGACGGGCGATCTGACCGGAGCAGGCGTTTTCGTCGCGTTGGTTTTCATGCTGCTGTTCGTTGCGGTAAATGCACTTGGGGTCAAGTTCTTCACACGTGTAAATGCGGTCCTTACTTGGGCGAAGATCGCTATACCTGTGGTTCTGTCCATTTTGCTTATCGCAAGTCGCTTCAAGGTTGAAAACTTCTCGCGACCAGATGGATTTGCCCCCTACGGTTTGCAAGGAATCATGGCCGCTGTTTCCACTGGAGGTATTATTTTTTCGTTCATTGGTTTTCGCCATGTGGTAGATATGGCTGGCGAAGTTCGAAATCCGAAGTTTGCCATTCCGGCCGCTTTGATATTGTCGATTGTCCTGTGCGCCGCCATTTACCTTGGCTTGCAAGTGGCTTTCATCGGCGCGCTCGACCCATCCATGCTTTCCAAGGGGTGGGCACAACTGAGTTTTGGTGGCGAAGGCCCTCTGGACGCAGTAATCACATCCGTCGGCTTGGTGTGGTTTCTGAGCCTGCTGAATGTCGGATCTGTAATAGGCCCCTTCGGCAATGGGCTGGTTTCAACCGGATCGAACGCGCGTATCGCCCTCGCCCTCTCCCAAAACGGGTTCCTGCCCAAACGATTGAAGGCCCTGTCGTCCTTTGGAGTCCCGTTATGGGCGCTGGCACTGAACTTTCTGATTGGAACGCTGTTCCTGCTGACGGTGCCTTTTACCACTGTTATTGCCCTGAACGGTGCGGCCATCGTCTTGTCATTTGCTGTCGGACCGGTTGCGGTGGTTTGTCTGCGGGATCTTTTACCCGACCATCCTCGGTCGATCCGCATACCGGCCGTTCGCCTTGTCGCGCTGTCGGCATTCGCCATTGCCACACTCATCGTCTATTGGAGCGGATGGGACACGGTCTGGCGGCTTGGCATCGCGCTGATCGTTGGGAAGGTTCTGTTGCTCGTCCGGTTCCGAAATCGTTTAGACGAAATGGACGTCACCGAAGCCTTGTGGCTGATGCCTTATTTTGCTGGTCTTGGGCTGATCTCGTTCCTAGGACAATTTGGAACCGGATCGTTGAAGCAAATTCCGTTTGGATGGGATATTCTGGTTTGCGTCCTGTTTTCATCGATCGTTTTCGTTCTTGCCGTTCGCTCAGCACTGTCACCGGAAAAGTTCAATGAATACATATCTGAAGAAGAGATAATTGATCCAAAGAAACCCGTAATTGGATTGTAAAAAAGGCGGAGCAATTGCCCCGCCTTTTTCATTCATCCAACCTGTCTGCTCAGTGTGCAGTGGCTGATGGCACCGTCGCGTCAGAAGAGGCCGCTGCCGCTGCAGCGGCCTCCTCGGCCGCTTCGTCCCATTCAATAGGTTCCGGTGTACGAACCAGAGAATGCTCAAGAACCTCCGAGACGTGCTTGACCGGGATGATCTTCAATCCCTCCTTCACATTGTCAGGGATATCCGCCAGATCCTTTTCGTTTTCTTCCGGGATCAGGACCGTCTTGATACCACCGCGCAGCGCAGCCAGCAGTTTTTCTTTCAAACCCCCAATCGGCATTGCGTTCCCGCGCAACGAGACCTCGCCCGTCATGGCGATGTCCTTACGAACAGGAATACCTGTCAGAACCGACACGATGGATGTCACCATCGCCAGACCCGCCGACGGACCATCCTTGGGCGTTGCGCCATCGGGCACGTGCACGTGGATGTCGATCTTGTCGAACTGCGGCGGCTTCACTCCGATCTTGGGAGAAATCGACCGCACATAAGACGAAGCCGCATCGATGGACTCTTTCATCACATCGCCCAGCTTACCGGTTGTCTTCATCCTACCCTTACCGGGCAGCTTCAGCGCCTCGATATGCAGCAGATCGCCCCCAACCGAGGTCCAGGCCAATCCGGTCACGACACCAACCTGATCGTCCTGCTCGGCCAGACCGTAACGGAACTTTGGCACCCCCAGGAACTCATCGAGGTTTTCTGGCGTGACCGTAACGGTTTCCGCCTCTTTCTTGATGATCTTGGTCAGCGACTTCCGTGCCACCTTGGCGATTTCACGCTCGAGGTTCCGCACGCCAGCCTCGCGGGTGTAGGTGCGGATTATCTTTTGCAGCGCCTCATCGGTCAGTTCAAATTCCTTGGCTTTCAGACCATGGTTTTTGACCTGCTTGGCGATCAGGTGTTGCTTGGCGATCTCTCTTTTTTCGTCCTCGGTATAGCCGGCCAGAGGAATGATCTCCATCCGGTCCAGCAGTGGCCCTGGCATGTTGTAGCTGTTGGACGTGGTCAGGAACATCACGTTGGACAGGTCATATTCGACCTCAAGGTAGTGATCCATGAACGTGCTGTTTTGCTCCGGGTCCAACACTTCCAGCATCGCCGAAGCCGGATCACCACGGAAATCCTGCCCCATCTTGTCGATCTCATCGAGCAGAATGAGAGGGTTCGTGGTTTTCGCCTTTTTCAGCGCCTGAATGATCTTCCCGGGCATCGACCCGATATATGTCCGGCGGTGCCCCCTGATCTCGGATTCGTCACGTACGCCACCCAGGCTGATACGAATGAATTCGCGCCCGGTCGCCCGTGCAACGGACTTACCAAGCGAGGTTTTACCCACGCCCGGAGGGCCCACGAGGCACATGATCGGGCCTTTCAGCTTTTTCGAACGCTGCTGAACGGCCAGATATTCAACGATCCGCTCCTTGACCTTCTCAAGGCCGTAGTGATCGGCATCCAGAATGTCTTGCGCGCGCGCCAGGTCCTTTTTGACGCGGGATTTGGTACCCCACGGCAAAGACAGAATCCAGTCCAGATAGTTGCGTACAACCGTGGCTTCGGCCGACATGGGCGACATGTTCTTGAGCTTCTTCAGCTCGCCTTCCACCTTTTCCAGCGCTTCCTTCGACAGCTTGGTCTCAGTGATTTTGGCTTCCAGCTCCGCAATTTCATTGCTGCCATCCTCGCCATCGCCAAGCTCTTTCTGAATGGCCTTCATCTGCTCATTCAGATAGTACTCTCGCTGGGTCTTCTCCATCTGGGATTTGACACGGGTCTTGATCTTTTTCTCGACCTGCAAAACCGACATTTCGCCTTGCATCAGGCCATAGACTTTTTCAAGCCGCTCGCTGACGCTGAGCGTTTCCAGCAAGTCCTGCTTTTGTTCGACCTCGATGCCCAGATGGCCCGACACAAGGTCGGCCAGTTTTGCCGGCTCGGTGGTTTCACCCACGGCCGTCAGCGCTTCTTCGGGGATGTTCTTACGCACCTTGGCATAGCGTTCGAACTCGTCCGCGACGGTGCGCAAAAGGGCTTCGGTCGTGGTAACGTCTCCCGGAATCTCGGTCAGATATTCCGACCGCGCTTCGAAAAACTCTTCGTTTTCAAGAAACTCGGTGATCTGTACGCGCGCTTGCCCTTCGACAAGCACCTTGACGGTGCCATCGGGCAGTTTCAGCAGTTGCAGCACATTGGCCAGAACGCCGGACCGGTAAATACCGTCCTCATCCGGGTCATCGACACCCGGATCAATCTGGCTGGACAACAGGATTTGTTTGTCGTCCTGCATCACCTCTTCCAGCGCGCGGACGGATTTGTCTCGGCCCACGAAGAGCGGCACGATCATATGCGGGAACACCACAATATCGCGCAGCGGCAGAACGGGGTATGAGGAGTTCAGAGGCTCTTGCATGCTCTATCCTTATCGTTGGCAAGATGGCGCTTGTCCCTCATCGAGGCAACATCCGGCCATCTCCTGTCTTGGACGATAAAGGTGGGGCCTCATCGCCCTTTTTCAACCTTACCGCCATGTAATGTGTCTCAGCATGAACCGAGGTTTTCGGGACTGCAAGATGTCCCGGGGACATATCCACCGAAATTAGTGTGACATGCGTATGCAATGCGCAATTCCAGGGTCAGAACACCCGCTGCACCGCCCGAGACAGAAAAAACCCGTGGCCGTCCCGGTTGCGACATTCCAGACCTTTTGTGGAAGAGTTGCAGGTAAATCCTCCGAACCGACCGGTGACGCCGTATTCCGCACGGTCGAATCCGCCCTGGTTCCGATTTAGCGGCTGGCACAGCATTTCCACAGGGCCGGTATCGAACATCAGGAAGTCATGCCCCCAGTCAGTTTGACAATTCGCGGGGCGTGGCATCGCTGGTGGGCCGTATTTTTCAATAATCGTGCACTGGATGTCCGATGAATCCGCGCTTTCTCCCACCGAACATTGAATGTTTTCGGATGGGGTTTCAAAAGTCCAGACGTCTGAAATTGCAGGGGTGGCGCAAAAAATCACTGCGCCGAGGAAAAAGCGAAACATGAAAAACTCTCCGGGTCGCGAACGAAAATGGCATTGCTTGAAGTGGTTTCAGGATACCGAAAAACCACGCAAATGTCACCCGAATGGACCGGTTACAGAGGCTCGACATCGCCCTGCGCGCGTTGCGCATGGAACTCGGCCTGCCACGCATCAAAGGTGCCCTCAGCAATCGCGTCCCGCATGCCCTGCATGATTTCCTGAAAGTAATGAAGGTTGTGCCAGGTCAGCAACATACCCGAGATCATCTCGTTGGCGCGGAACACATGGTGCAGGTAGGCGCGTGAGTAATTTGCGCAGGCCGGGCATGAACATTTCTCATCCAGCGGGCGCGGATCGTCTGCATGGCGCGCGTTCTTGATGTTCACGACGCCATAGCGGGTGAACACCTGACCGGTACGACCTGAACGGGACGGCAAGACGCAATCCATCATGTCGATCCCTCGCGCCACTGCTCCGACTATATCATCCGGCTTGCCAACGCCCATCAGGTAACGCGGCTTGTCCACGGGCAGGAAATCGGGGGCATAATCGAGGCAGTCAAACATGGCCTCCTGCCCCTCGCCCACAGCCAAGCCGCCCACGGCGTAGCCTTCGAAGCCAATACTCTTCAACGCCTCGGCGCTTTCTTCCCGCAGGTCCTGCTCAAGACCACCCTGCATGATACCGAACAGAGCATGCCCCGGGCGATCCCCGAATGCGTCACGGGACCGCTTTGCCCAACGCATCGACAAACGCATGGATTCAGCGATCCGGTCACGATCTGCGGGCAACGCGGGGCATTCGTCGAAGCACATCACGATGTCGGAACCAAGAAGGCGTTGAATTTCCATTGACCGTTCAGGTGTCAGCTCGTGTGTCGACCCATCGATATGGGATTTGAAGGTCACACCCTTTTCGGTCAGCTTGCGCAAACCGGCCAACGACATGACCTGAAACCCCCCCGAGTCCGTCAGAATGGGACGGTCCCAGTTCATGAATTTGTGTAACCCGCCGAGACGATCAATCCGTTCGGCCGTGGGACGCAGCATAAGATGATAGGTATTGCCCAGCAGAATATCGGCCCCTGTGGCACGGACGCTTTCGGGCATCATCGCCTTGACTGTCGCCGCGGTACCAACTGGCATGAAGGCAGGTGTACGCACTTCGCCACGCGGTGTGTTGATAACACCGGTACGGGCCTTGCCGTCTGCCGCCTTGAGCTCGAAAGAGAATTGCTGGGTCATGTCATCGCCTCGGATCGCCGAACCGGGCAGGATTTGCCCGATCCGATCGGTCTTTGCAACCCGTCAGGGCAAGGACGCAACACGTTTGGTAAACAGACGCACGACCCCTGCCCCATCCACATCGCGACAAACACGAACCACTGGACGATCCGGGTCAGGTTGCGTCGCACCCATCCGATCGCCTTCCGTCACAACACGCAGCCCGGTTTCGACCATGTCGAACATCGCTCCGTGCGAGCAGGCGATCACAGCGGTTGAATCATGCAGGCCGCATCCTTCCAATCCGCCGACTTCTTTGTAGAATTTCAGGTAGAAGCGAGAGATGTCTCGCAGAAAAGATCCCATGTCGGGCGATTTTTGCGCCAAGGCTTCGAAATCTGCAGTCTCGTACAGCGTCTTCAGGGTAACGTCCAAACCAACCAGAACCGTTTCGGGCGGAGCGGAAAAGACCTCGTCTGCTGCAAGGGCATCATGATAAATATTGGCTTCGGCATGTTCGGTGATGTTGCCCGAGCAGTACACGGCACCGCCCATGATCACCAACCGGCCAAGATTAGCGGCAAATTCCGGGTCCAACCGCATTGCGTTGGCGATGTTGGTCAGCGGTCCGACCGCACACAGGACCAACTCATCTTTATACATCCGGGCCATCTCAACCAGGAACTCTGCGGCCGGAAGATCGTGGTTTAATCCTAACTCGGGGACCTCGGTGAAATCGCCGAACCCTTCCGGGCCATGCACATGTTCAGACGGTGCATGACTATCATTCCCCAGCGGGAATGAGGCCCCTTCTGCAACCGGAAGGTCCAGACCCAGCTTGTCCAGCAAGAACCGGGCATTGCGGCTGGACTGGTGAACATGTGTGTTGCCGAACACCGTGGTCAGGCCGATCAGGTCAAATTCAGACGCAGCGGCGGCATAGGCGATCGCCATGGCATCGTCGATGCCTGGATCCGTATCGATAATCAATTTCATCCCCGCCCGATACCGCAAACAAGCCGGGATGCAAAGCAGTCACAGCAGTTCAGTTCAATGCTAAATTCCCATAGTGAGGCGTTTGCATCTGGCGGTTTTCCCTCCATACCAGAGTTGAAATCCCGCGACTCAATCCCCACATGTATACCATTGTACACAATAAAAAGAGGACAGAATGACCGAAGATCAGATCATCGGACTGCTTTCGTCAAACATCATTTACCTGCTGGCCGCCGTGCTGGTGGTCATCGTTATTCTCAAGGGCATCAAGATCGTTCCGCAATCCGAAAAGTATGTTGTAGAACGGTTTGGAAGACTGCATTCGGTGCTTGGCCCTGGCATCAATTTCATTGTTCCCTTTCTGGACGTCGCCCGCCACAAGATCTCGATCCTCGAACGGCAGTTGCCGAATGCGACGCAAGACGCGATCACCAAGGATAACGTTCTGGTGCAGATCGACACCTCTGTCTTTTACCGCATTCTCGAGCCGGAAAAGACAGTCTATCGAATCCGCGATGTTGATGGTGCGATTGCAACCACCGTTGCTGGTATCGTTCGCGCCGAGATCGGCAAGATGGATCTGGACGAGGTACAGTCGAACCGCGCCCAGTTGATCACACGCATTCAGGAAAGCGTCGAAACTGCTGTGGATGACTGGGGGATTGAAGTCACCCGGGCCGAGATTCTGGATGTAAATCTGGATCAGGCCACCCGCGATGCCATGCTGCAACAGCTGAACGCGGAACGTGCCCGCCGCGCGCAGGTGACCGAAGCCGAAGGTCAGAAACGTGCCGTCGAATTGCACGCTGATGCCGAGCTGTACGCGGCAGAACAAACCGCCAAGGCACGACGCATTCAGGCCGAGGCCGAGGCATACGCGACAGGCGTCGTCGCCAAGGCCATTCAGGACAATGGCATCCAAGCTGCCCAGTATCAGGTTGCGCTGAAGCAAGTTGAAGCCCTTAATGCGCTGGGCAGCGGATCTGGAAAGCAGACAATCGTCGTGCCCGCCAACGCACTTGAAGCCTTTGGCGATGCGTTCAAAATGCTCAAAGGAGGTAGATGATGGCTGATCCCTTTTGGCTGACCTGGTGGATCTGGCTGGCGGCAGCGCTGGCACTGGGGATCCTGGAAATCGTTCTGCCCGGGTTCATCTTTCTGGGCTTTGCGATCGGAGCCGCGATCACCGGTCTTATCCTCGTCATCCCCGGAATGACAATGTCATTGCATGTTCTCGCGCTGATCTTCGCAGTGCTTTCGTTGATCGCATGGCTTGTCCTGCGCAAGCTCTTCGCCTTGCCGCACGGCCAGGTCAAAACCTTCACCCATGACATCAATGACTAAGACATAGTGACGCTCACCCGAGCGTCACTCCCCTACTGGACGCTGTTGCAGGTATTCCCTATATAATCACTCAGGCAACTGACCCGAGGCAAAGATGACTCACCCGAGCGAACAGTTTGAAGGCACCCCGCTTATTGCGCCGTCAACGATTGAACACCCGCTTTACGAGGCCGTGGTCGGAGCGTGCCGCACAGTTTATGACCCTGAAATTCCGGTCAACATCTACGACCTGGGCCTGATCTATACGATCGACATTGCAGCGGACAACGCAGTGAAGGTCATCATGACCCTGACGGCGCCCGGATGTCCGGTCGCGGGCGACATGCCCGGCTGGATTGTCGAGGCAATCGAACCCGTTGCAGGTGTCAAAGAAGTTGATGTCGAACTGACATGGGAGCCGCCCTGGGGCATGGAGATGATGTCGGATGAGGCCCGTCTGGAACTGGGCTTTATGTAGAACCCAGGCACTTCATCCCAGCCAACTGTCACGAAACATTAGTATTTTCGTCACGCATTCGTGCAGCACCTGTCACAATCCTGACAGATAATACCTGTGGTTGGCATTGAAGAATGCTGTATCGAAGGCTGGGTGTGTTATGACCGCCCCCCGGATTCCTGGCCCAATAAAATGGACCGTTCTTGCCCGAGAACGGTCCTTTTTTTCCGCTCTCATAACGGCGGTCAATTCAGATTGCAGGTTTCCTTGATTTCAGCGGCTCTGGCGTCCAGTAGTTTGATGTAATCTCCCGACAGCATTTGCAGTCTTTTTTGCTCGGTACCAGTGACCAACCCAAGCAGAGCGCCGGCAGGAGTGATGGCGGCAATGCTTTCCAGTTGCATGTCTTCCGCGTGTTTCTTTTCCGACGCAATGGCACGCAAATCCCCTTCTGCCGTTGCACAATTCACCGGATGCCGTTCAGATCCCGTCGTGGCCCAAGCTTGGACGGACATCACACACACGCTTACGGAAAAAAAAAGTGCGGTCGCAAGAAATTTTACTTTAACTTTCGACTCTAAATGATTCATATTTATACCTCTTCATGTCATGACATTATTTCAGGCATGGTTCCAAAACTTCATAAGATCGATGCTAACCCCGCCTCCCGTACCAAGGCAAGTTAACGGATCGGCGACCCGGAAACATTATGCTTAACAGCGAATTCACATTCTTTACACCACATTGCCTTGAGCCCGAGGGGCTTGGACCCTAGATTGGGTGTAACGCGCGACAACGGAGACTTACATGTTCGGCATCCCCGGCAAACAGGCTGTGACCATGACGCCCAAAGCCGCAGAGCAGATTACCCGCCTGATGAATTCAGGCGGTCACGCTGGTTTGCGCATTGGTGTCAAGAAAGGCGGCTGTGCAGGCATGGAATACACCATGGAATATGTCGATCAGGCAGATCCTCATGACGAAGTCGTCGAGCAGGATGGTGCACGCATCATGATTGCTCCCATGGCTCAGATGTTTCTGTTCGGAACCGAGATCGATTACGAAGTGTCGTTGTTGGAAGCCGGCTTCAAATTCAAGAACCCGAACGTCGTCGATGCCTGTGGCTGCGGAGAATCGATCAAGTTCGACGAAAACATCGCCCAACAAAGCTAAGCCCGCCTCACAACACGACATCTGAGCGGCGCAAGGAGGCTCAAACGTTGATTTCTGCTCCCGAAATCATCCGTCGAGCAGAATTGTAAGATGGTCCCGACAATGCTATCCGCATCCCTAAATCACCGGATGATCAGGGAGATACCAATATGCGGCGGAAGCTGGCGGCTGGAAACTGGAAAATGAATGGGACCGGCGCTGAGCTGGGTGAGTTGAAGGCGCTGTCTCAGAGCCATCCCAAGGCATCGGTCGACATCCTGATTTGTCCCCCGGCCACATTGCTCAGCCGCGCATCAATTGCCGTTCAGGGAACCGCTATCTCTGTTGGTGGTCAGGACTGTCATGCAGCGAAATCCGGCGCGCATACCGGAGATATCAGTGCCGATATGCTGGTGGATGCCGGAGCAACATCGGTCATTCTGGGCCATTCCGAACGGCGCGTGGACCACGGCGAGCATGACGAAGATGTGCGGGCCAAAGCGCGTGTGGCGATGGATGCGGGCCTGAAAGCGATCATCTGCGTCGGCGAAAGCCTTGAGCAACGGGAGGCGGCCAATACACTCGACATAATTGGCGGCCAGATGTCCGGCTCTATTCCGGATCAGTCAACCGGCGAGAACCTGATCGTCGCGTATGAACCGATCTGGGCAATTGGCACCGGCAAAGTTCCGACATTGGAAGAAATCGGGGAAGTTCACGACTTCATGCGCGCCCGGCTGGAGCGTCGCTTTGGCGAAGGCGTGGGCCGTTCCGTCCGTCTGCTCTATGGTGGCTCGGTAAAGCCCGGCAATGCGGCGGACATCTTTGCAGTTTCCAATGTCGATGGCGCACTTGTAGGCGGTGCCAGCCTGAAGGCGTCAGAGTTTTCGGGCGTCATTCAAGCGTTGGAAAGTGTCTGAACCCGGGCCTTATTCCGCAATATCTTCGGCCCAAAAAACGGTCTTTTTTCATGTGTGTCCCGCTCCCTGACGACGCGCTCAGGCTTGGCCTAAGGCTTCAGGCCAGCTTCATCACCACAAGGCCTGTCACGATCAGAACCGCCGCAGCAAATCGTGCGGGCGTCAGTGCTTCACCCAAAAACAGAACGCCGACGCTGAACGCCCCCACTGCGCCGATCCCGGTCCAGATCGTGTAGGCGGTGCCCAACGGCAATTCGCGCATTGCCAGCGCCAACAGCCCGAAAGACCCTATCACCGAAACGCCCATCACGGCCGTTGGCCACAATCGGGTGAACCCGGCTGATTGCTTCATGGCAACCGCCCATACGATTTCCAGAAGACCGGCAAACAAAAGAAATATCTAGGGCATAAGGCAACCTCGTATCCGTTCGGGTCGTCCCGAATGATGTTCCAGAAAGGAGAGGTCGTCCTCTGATCCCCAGATAGGAACTCTGCACTTGGTTTCAAGACGCAAAAAAGCCGGGCGGTCGCAACCACCCGGCTTTGTTCATTGCCGGACCATCTAATTGGTTATTATTTCCGGTCCCATGAAGGTGTTGGGCAGGAAGGTCGATATCCACGGAATATACGTCACCATGATCAGAAAAACGAAGAGCACGGCCAGGAACGGCAGCGCCGCCCTCACAACACTCATCATCGGCATACCCGCAACGCCCGAGGTCACGAACAGGTTCAGACCAACCGGAGGTGTGATCATCCCGATTTCCATGTTCACAACCATGATGATACCCAGATGGATCGGATCAATGCCCAGCTCGATGGCAATCGGGAACACCAGAGGCGCAACGATCACCAACAGGCCCGACGGCTCCATGAACTGACCGCCGATCAGCAGGATCACGTTCACCACAATCAGGAAAGCGACCGGACCAAGGCCCGCCGACAGCATCGCCTCGGCAATATGCTGCGGTACTTGCTCGTCGGTCAGAACATGCTTGAGGATCAGAGCGTTGGCGATGACAAACAGCAGCGTGACAGTCAGTTTCCCAGCCTCAAACAACGTGTGCTTGGTGTCTGGATGGAAGAACGCTGTGATCAGCGCATAGGGTTTTTTGAGCAGCGGCAGATTCTGCGCACCTTCTTCCGCGCTCAACGGTCCCATGTCTTTGTACACAAAGCTGGCAATGAAGAACGCATAGACGGCAGCAACGGCAGCGGCTTCGGTTGGTGTAAAGATACCGCCATAAATGCCGCCCAGAATGATCACGATCAGGAATAGACCCCAACCGGCCTCGCGGGCTGAGGTAAAGACCTCTCCCCAGCCTTTCCATTCGCCTTTGGGCAGGTTCTTGACCTTGGCCATGACATAGATGGTGATCATCAGCATCAGTCCTGCCATCAGACCGGGAATAACACCCGCAAGGAACATGCGTCCAACCGAGACCTCAACAGCTGCAGCATAAACGACCATCACGATGGACGGAGGGATCAGAATGCCCAACGTACCTGCGTTACAGATCACACCGGCGGCGAACTCCTTGGAGTAACCGACCTGACGCATTCCCGCGATGACGATCGAGCCGATGGCGACCACGGTCGCCGGGGATGACCCGGACAGTGCTGCGAACAGCATGCAGGCAAACACGCCGGCGATCGCAAGACCGCCGGGCAAATGCCCGACACAGGCGATTGAGAACCGGATGATCCGCCGCGCCACACCGCCGGTCGTCATGAAAGACGAGGCCAGAATGAAGAACGGGATCGCCAGAAGGGTAAAATGCCCTTCGAACGCTTCGAACAACGTACCCGCGACCGAGGCCAACGAACTATCAGAATAGATCAACAGGAACAGTGTCGAGCTGAGGCCAAGCGCAACTGCAATCGGAACACCGATCAGCAACAGGCCAATGACCATCGAGAAAAGAAGAATGACGTCCATCAGTTGTGCTCTCCCTGCTGAGCGCGGACTTCTTCGATCTCGTCCTCGACTTCGTGGCTGGCAACAAGGCGATCCGTTTCACCACGCCAGATCTGAACGGCGACCTGGGCGAACCGGATCACCAGCAGCAGCATCGACACCGGCAGCACCAGATATGGCACCACCTTTGGAAGCTTTTCATACCCTTCGCCATAGTTGATCAGGTCTTCCAGAAACCGCAGCGGAGCGACCATTGGGATATCGTCCACTTCGTAGAAGCTCTGGCTGCGGGCGTCGAAATTGAACCCTGTCGGGAACCAGCGTCCGGATGTTGGCGGCAGATCCGCGAAGACGGCCCAGTAGTCATAAGCGCCTTTCAGCAACAGCAACGAGAACACCAGGCAGCACCCCACAGCGATCAGCGCAAGAACGCGACGTGGCGCCGGGGCCAGCATGTTCAGGATTGCGTCCACGCCCAAATGAGAGTGTTTCTTGACCGCATACGAAGCGCCAAGCAGCACCAGCCAGCCGAAAGTGAATACAGTCAGCTCAAGCGCCCACAGGATATTGGAATTGAAAACAAACCGCGCGATCACGTTGGCAAATGTCACGACCGTCATCAGGCCCAACAACAACGCAATCAGGGTTTCTTCGATATGGTCGACCAGCCCGCCTTGGCCGGATTTCGCACCAGACATCTCTCTGTCCCCACAATTTTATTGATGAGAAGGGTTGGGGCGGGCTTGTTCAGCCCGCCCGGCCAGCGCGTCGATAACTCCCCAGTCCCCGGACGCGTGACCTTATCCGGATCAGAACCCGGCGTTGATTGCCTGTGCGGCGTCGATTTTGTCCTGACCGACGTCACCAGCGAACTGGTCCCAAACGGGTTTCATCGTATCAACCCAGGCCTGACGCTGTTCAGGGTTCAGTTCACGAATGATACCACCTGCGTCTGTAATCGACGCTTTGGCTGTTTCGTTCACGGAAAAGGCTTCTTTGTTTCGCGCCTCGGTCACTTCGGCCAGAATGGTCAGGAACTGATCGCGCACTTCCGGATCCAGGCTGTCCAACCAGTCCACAGAGGTTACAACCAGATAGTCGATGATGCCGTGGTTGGTTTCAGTGATGCCGTCCTGCACTTCGAAGAATTTCTTGCCATAGATATTCGACCAGGTGTTTTCCTGCCCATCCACAACACCCTGCTGCAGAGCGCCGTAAACTTCCGAGAACGCCATTTTCTGCGGGCTGCCACCGATGGCCTCCATCTGTGCCACCAGAACGTCCGAAGATTGTACACGGAACTTCAGGCCGTTAGCGTCCGACGGATCGAGCAGCGGCTTGTTCGCCGACATCTGCTTCATACCGTTGTGCCAGAAGGCCAGCCCCTGCAAGCCACGGCGCTGCATGCTGTCCTTCATGGCCTGACCATCAGCCGAAGCCTGGAATGCATCCACAGCGTCGATGTTCTTGAACATGAACGGCAGGTCAAACAGGCGGAACTGCTTGGTGAACTTTTCGAACTTCGACAGCGAGGGTGCGGCCAGCTGAACGTCGCCCTGCAACATCGCCTCCAGCACCTTGTCGTCGTTGTAGAGGGTTGAGTTCGGATAAACCTCCACGCACATCACGCCGTTCATCTCGTCGTTGACGCGCTGTTCCAGCAGCGATGCGGCGATGCCCTTGGGGTGTTTGTCGGTGTTGGTCACATGCGCGAACTTGACGACGATCTCACCATCGTCACAGGCTGCCAAACCTGCGGTGGCTGTGACTGTCAGCGCAAGAGCGGTTGCTGCCGTTGTCAGGAATTTCATCTGTCTTTTCCTCCCAGACTTCCTTGAAACTATCCTTCGACACCAGGTCGGTATCGGATGCAGCGAAGTGAAACGAATCAACGCGATCCGCTCAATGATTTGTTCCCCGCCTTTCGATTTTCCATTTTACGCTTTTATTTCAGTGTGTTTAACCGTGAATTGAAACGATCCTCCGACGCACTCAAATCCCGAGTGCGAGATTCCGCACAGCAATTTTCCAGTTTGTGCGAAAACCCGCACACCCTCCGAATCAAGACAACCGAATCAATAGCTGCGAAACTGCAGTCCGCATTAGCGGGCTGCCTGGCCCAACTGCTTTAGACGCATGTTAATGCGGAAAAAGGTGGCGGGAGCCCGGCCGTTACCGTCGGTAATCTTCAGCCCGAATCTGATACCGTGCCAGCTTGTCGTAAAAAGTCTTGCGCGGCAGCTTCAACGCCTTCGCCGCATCTGACGCTTTGCCGTTGTGACGACCCAGCGCCGCGATGAGCAGCGACCGCTCGACCCGCGCCATCTGTTCGCTGAGGCCCAGATCTGTTGCCTGCGCCACCTCTTCCGGCATACCCAGCACAAACCGCATCGCGGCTGACATCAAGGATCGTGCGTTTCCCGGCCAGTCGCTCGCCATCAGCGACGCAAGATGCTCGGACGAAATTTCCGGGGCAGTAATTCCTGCCTGTTCCGCCGCCTGTGCCACGTAATGACGGAAGATCACCGGAATGTCGTCGGGACGTTCTGCGAGGGATGGAATACGCACGCGCATTACATCCAGCCTGTAGAACAAGTCAGCATTAAACCGCCCTTCGGAACTCAGCACCGACAGATCAGCGGTCGTTCCCGCAATGATACGCCCACCCGGTCCATGCTCGATCAGCTCCAATGCCGCGTATTGCGTAGCTTGGGGCATGGCAGAGACTTCGTCCAGAAACAACGATCCGCCAGCGGCGTCTTCGCAGCTTTTGGCCAATTCATCGGGGCTGAGGCTTGAAGCGGTGCGTTTGACAAACGGCCCTTGCCCTGCGGGCGACATCAAATGCACGACCTCGGCGACCTTTGAGATGCCGCTGCCCGGCGGTCCTGTCACAAGTACCTCGACACCTGTCGGAGCGACGGTTCGAACCCGCTCGCGCAGCGCCTCGGCCTGCGGCGACAAGCCGAACAATAAGCGCGCGGCAGGGTCTCCACGTTCCAGCTCGGATTTCGCCGCTCTTTGCTCCAAAACCTGCGAACGCGCTGTGAAGGCGCGTTCAAGCACCTCCAAAAGGTCAGACGCGGCGCACGGCTTTTCCAAAAAATCGAACGCGCCCTTTCCCATGGCGTCGACAGCCATGGGAATATCGCCCTCCCCTGTCAAAAGCACCACGGGAAGATCCGGATCGATTTCCCTTGCATAAGACAAAAGATGGAACCCGTCCCGCCCGGGCATACGGATATCCGAGATGATGACACCGGGAAAATCGCGACGTATGTGATCCTTGGCCGCTACAAAGGATCCAGCGGTAATTGGCAGATAGTCCGCCAATTCCAAAGTTTGAGACAGGGCCTCGCGCACGGCAGCATCATCATCGACCAACAAAACCCTGCGCATCACGCGGCCTCTTCCTTGTCGCAAGGTTCCAGTTCGACGGTAAACATAGCCCCATCCTCAGTGTTCGCGCCCCGAATATCACCGCCGAAGCTTTGAACCAGCCCGTATGAAATCGAAAGCCCCAGCCCCAAACCTTCCGACGATCCAACGCTTTTCGTCGAATAGAAGGGCTCGAACATCCGATCGGGGTCTTCAATGCCGGGGCCTGTGTCCTGTAGGGAAACACTCAGCCGGGCACCTTTGCTCAGCGTTATCGTTATATTCCGTTTAGGTCGCCCCAGCATTGCATCCGCCGCATTGTTGATCAGATTCACAAACACCTGCACCAAACGTACTTCCCCCCCCCACACATACACAGCGCTGTTCTGGGGCTCCCAGTTCAGCGTCACATCATCATCTCGCAGGCGGGCCTCTGTCAGTTCAACTGCGGTGTTCAGAACCTGTATCAGGTCAACACGCCCCATTGGTTCGCTTTCGTTGCGGGCAAAAGCACGAAGGTTCTTGATGATCCGCGCCATCCGCGCCGCCATTTCGGATACTCGGCCCAGATTCTCGGCGGCCATTTCAGGTTTTCCCCGCGTCATGAATGCTGTGCCGTTATCTGCAAATTGCCGTATGGCCATAAGCGGCTGGTTCAGTTCATGACTGATCCCTGCCGACATTTGCCCCAAAGCGCTGAGCTTCCCCGCCTGAACCAGGTCCGCCTGGGCCCGCCGAAGCGCCGCCTCGGCTTCTTCCCGTTCCGTCACTTCCTTGCGTAAGCTGGCATTTGCAACCGTCAGGTCATGGGTACGTTTGGCCACACGGCTTTCCAGAACGGCATTCGCTTCTGCCAGCGCCCGCCGCCGCTCCATGGCAAGAAAGAGCATCGCCCCGAAGGCCAGACAAATAGCCGCGACAGCCGCTGCCTGAAGCCTGGCAAGTTGCAGCGCCGGTGCCACGTCCACCAGAACCTCGGCAGTCATATCGATAACCGGCAAATCAAGAGTCAGGTGAAGCGCGTCTCGTGGCAGGTAACGCCCCCAGTTCAAATGCCACAACTCGTGCCTGCCGACTTGTTTTGAAGAAAAATCAACGGCCGCACCATCTGGCGGCGTCAATCCCGCCTCACCGTCCGCCCGGCGCCAGAACAACAGGTCGGATCTGTTGGAAATGAAAACAACACCATCGGAATCGACAAAGAAAACCGCTTCGGTACTGCCGCGCCACGTCTGTTCAACGTCCTGAACATCAGCAACAACCATCAGCGCGCCTTCGATCTGGCCAGACGGGCCAAAAGCAGGGGCGGCGTAGGAATAAATCCGGTCATCGCCCGCGGGCACAACCTCATGCGCACTGCCCAGTGCGCCCTGCATCGCACGACGGAAAGCTGGGTGCCCGGCCATGTTGCGCTGGGACACCGGTTGCGCCGACACCAAAACCTGCCCGTTCTTATCCAGATACATCATGTTTACGGCGGCAGTCTTGTCTGCAACGTCCAGCAACATTCCCCGAGCCTGGCGTATATCGGCCTGTGTTTCCAGTTCATGTAAAACGGGATGTGTTGCCATCAGCACGGCAAGTTCCTGGTACACTTGCATCTGCGTGCTCAGCCGGTCAGCCGCCAGCTCAAGATCGGCCTCTGCCTTCTCGCTCAGCTGAGACAGGGCCTGCCTATACCCATAAGACCAGACAAACCCCGACAATAACCCGACGGCGAGCAAAAAACCGGATATGAACCAAACCCTGTGCATAGACAGGGTCTTGCATTCAACGCGCCGCATGGCAAGTGTGCGGCGCATGAAGTCTTTTTCGCAAGCACCGACAGACCCGGGTTTCGTCCAAACCCCCTACCCGTTCTACGACATGGCGCGACGCACAGGCGATCTGTTCTATTGGCAGGACTACGGTATGGTCGCTGCTGTTTCATCCCGCGCGGTTCGCGCCCTGTTTCGGGATCGCAGGTTTGGACGAGAGGTTCCGCCCGAACTGGCAGAGCAAGGTCCCGCCCATCTGGCGCCATGGCTGGCCATCGAGGCCCATTCACTGCTTGAAGCAGAACCACCAAGGCACACACGCCTTCGGTCGCTGGTTATGCGCGCTTTCATGTCACGGGCGATTTCTGCGCTGCAACCCTCTATCGAAGACCTTTGCCGCGGCCTGATCAAAGACTTCCCTTATAATTCATTCGATCTGTTGGAAGCCTATTGCACTCAGGTGCCGGTGATCACCATCTGTCGACTTCTCGGCGTACCCGAAAGCATGGCCCCCGACCTGTTGCAGTGGTCACACGATATGGTTGCCATGTATCAGGCCAATCGCACGCAGGACACAGAAGATAGGGCCGCCAAGTCATCTCGGGATTTTACCGGGTTCCTGCAGGAATACATAGAATTGCGGCGCAAAGTTCCCGGTGACGATCTGATAACCCGGTTGATACGTGCCGAAGAAGAAGGCGAGAAACTGTCGCTCGACGAACTGGTTGCCACCTGCATCTTGCTGTTGAACGCAGGCCATGAGGCTACAGTGCATTCACTGGGGAACGGGGTAAAAACCTTGTTGCAGACCCATACCGCACCCGACGTCCTGGCACCTGATGGAATCGACGCAACCATCGAAGAGATTCTGCGCTATGACCCGCCTCTGCACATGTTCACTCGCTACGCGTATGAGGACGTCGATCTGTTCGGCCATTCATTCAAACGCGGCGAGCAAGTGGCACTGTTGCTTGGAGCAGCCAACCGCGACCCCGCTGTCTGGGCTGAACCGAACATGTTTCAGCCGCGCCGTCCGATTGAAGTCAACACAAGCTTTGGGGGCGGAATTCACTTCTGTGTCGGAGCACCACTGGCGCGTCTGGAAATGCGTATCGCTTTGCCGATCCTGTTCGAAAGCTGTCCAAATCTGCAACTGGCTGCACCGCCACTTTATTCTGACAGCTATCACTTTCACGGGCTGAAACAGCTGTTGGTCAGAACTTGATCATTGTAACACGCGCTGATCGGCGATGCCTCTGGCGATTATGAATCCGGCCGGATGAAAACACCCATCAGCTCATCTGGCTCAAAACACCCCGAAGGACGCGCCCGGAACGGGTGGAGGTGGCAGCGCCTCGGTTTCTAAGCCCCCTCGGCCAATGCATTCAGCGGCAGCATCGTCGTGGATTTGATTTCTTCCATGGACAATAAAGCCGTGACGTTATGCACGCGCACCTCCGAGATGAGCGACTGGTAAAACTGATCATAGGCACGTGCGTTCTTGACCCGGACCTTGAGAATGTAGTCGATGTCACCCGCCAATCGGTGCGCCTCTTGCACTTCGGGATGATCCTTCAATGCTTTCAGAAATTTACGTTGCCAGTCCGCCTCATGTTCCGAAGTTCGGATTAAGACAAAGAACGTGGCCTCGAACCCAAGCGCCTCGGCATCCAGCAGAACCGTTTGCTGACCAATAATCCCAGCCCCTTTGAGTTTACGGATACGATTCCAAACAGGCGTCTTTGAACTGCCGACCCGAGCCGCAATTTCGTCCAAAGATTGGCCCGCATCGCGTTGCAGCTCGGCCAGAATTTTTCGATCCGTGTCATCTATCCGCACCGACATTCCAATTTTCCTTCTGTTTCGATGCCCCTGTTCCGGTTTTCCAGAATTTCGGAACACTTGTCCTTATTTCAGCGGCAATATGGCGCTTTGGTGGGAATATTTCCTATATTGAGGGTCAAGTCAAACAACACCCGAGACGATCCGATGCAGGATTTTCACACGACCAACCCCATAGGCCATGTCGACTTTGTCGGCGCTGGGCCCGGTGACCCCGAGTTGCTGACGCTCAAGGCGCTGACTGCGTTTGAGCAGGCGGATGTGGTGCTGCACGATCGCCTCATCAGCAAACCAGTGCTGGACATGGCCGCTCAAAAGGCCGTTTTGGTCGATGTCGGCAAGGCCGGGTTCGGCCCCTCGTGGAAGCAGAGCGATATCGACGCGCTTCTGGTCGAATACGCCCTGAATGGCAACCGTGTGGTTCGCCTGAAATCGGGCGACCCCACGGTCTTTGGTCGTCTGGACGAAGAAATCGAGGCCATAGATGCGGCCGGTATATCCTGGCAGATCATTCCCGGCATCACAGCGGCCTCTGCTGCCGTGGCTGGCATCGGTCAAAGCCTTACCCGCCGCGGACGCAACTCGTCGGTTCGATTTTTGACGGGACACGACATGCAAGGATTCGCAGATCACGATTGGAACGCTTTGGCTCAGCCGGGTTCCGTCGCAGCGATCTACATGGGCAAGAAATCCGCTCGGTTCATTCAGGGTCGTTTGATCATGCACAGCGCAGATCGCGCCACGCCCATTACTCTGGTCGAGAATGCCTCGCGTCCGGACCAGCGGATATTGGCCACCACGTTGGACCAATTGCCCACCGATCTGGCCGCCACCGAAATGGATGGACCGGCCCTGACCTTCTATGGCCTTGCCCCGCGCGAAGCGGCGCAGGCTGTAACCGAATTCAACAAGGAGCTTGCCTGATGGCCCGCGCTTTTTCCCCCAAAGTCGTCACTGCAAATGACTTGCTCGAAGGCGACGTGATTTATCTGACCGAAGATGACCGCTGGTCCCGTGACCTGAGCGAAGCAGAACTGATCACCGACGAGGCACATGCGCAGGTTCGCCTGCTGGATGCCGCGCGTCAGGCAAACAAAATCGTGGGCGCCTATCTGGCCGATGCCGTTGCTGGCGAAAACGGTCCCGAACCCACCCATTTCCGGGAAGACTTCCGCCGCACTGGTCCGTCCAACTATGCCCACGGCAAACAGGAAACTTCCCCGCAGCCCCGGGCCTGACCTCTGGCCCTTCTCTCTCCCCTTCAAGGCCCCAGGTTCGGGGCTGCAACCAAGGACAGCTAGACATGTATCGCTACTCCGAGTTTGACAAAGATTTTCTGGCAGAGCGTAACGCGCAGTTCCGCGCTCAGGTCGAGCGCCGTATCGACGGTTCGCTGACCGAAGACGAATTCAAACCCCTGCGCCTGATGAACGGTCTGTATCTGCAACTGCACGCCTATATGCTGCGGGTCGCCATTCCCTACGGCACGCTGAACAGCGCACAAATGCGCCAACTGGCCCTGCTGGCTGAAAAGTGGGACAAGGGCTATGGCCACTTCACCACCCGTCAGAACATCCAGTACAACTGGCCGAAACTAAAAGATGTGCCGAACATGCTGGACGCATTGGCCGAGGTTGGCATGCATGCCATTCAGACCTCGGGCAATACCATCCGCAACGTGACCGCCGACCATTTCGCCGGTGCCGCAGCGGATGAGGTCGCCGACCCGCGCCCTTACGCCGAACTGCTGCGCCAGTGGTCCACCGACCACCCGGAATTCCAGTTCATGCCGCGCAAGTTCAAGATCGCGATCACTGGTTCGGAAAACGACCGCGCTGTGATCAAAGCGCATGACATCGGCCTGCAACTGGTCGAGCGTGACGGCGTTCTGGGTACTCGTGTCATCGTCGGTGGCGGCCTGGGCCGGACGCCCATGATCGGCAAGGAACTTTCCGAATTCGTCGCATTCGATGATCTGCTGGCCTATCTGGAGGCGACCGTTTCCGTCTGGAACCAGATCGGACGCCGTGACAACAAATACAAAGCGCGCATCAAGATCACCGTGCACGAGCATGGTATCGACGCCATCCGCGCCAAGGTGAACCGGCGTTTCCTTCAGGTACGTCCGCAGTTCAAAGGCGCGGATATGAACCTGCTGGAGGAGATCAAGGATCATTTCGCGCCACCAGCCTACCGTCAGGCTTCGGTTGCGTCGTTCGAAAGCGCCTACACCAACGATCCGGTCTTCCGCTCGTGGGTCGACACAAACATCGCACCACACAAGAACGCGGACCACGCAATCGTCACGATCTCGATCAAGAAGCATGGCCTGACACCGGGTGATGCAACTGCCGAGCAGATGCGCGTGATGGCCGATCTGGCCGAAGAGTTCGCCTATGACGAGCTGCGCATCAGCCATGAGCAGAACGTGATCCTGCCGCATGTCCACAAATCGGACCTGCCTGCCATTCATGCGAAGCTGAAGGAACACGAACTGGCCACCGCCAATATCGGCCTGATCAGCGACATCATTGCCTGCCCCGGCATGGATTACTGCGCGCTGGCAACGGCCCGCTCGATCCCGGTTGCTCAGGAAATCGCGACCCGCTTTGAGGATATGAAGCTAGAGCATGACATCGGACACCTGAAGATCAAGATCTCGGGTTGCATCAACGCCTGTGGCCACCATCATGTGGGCCACATCGGCATCCTGGGGCTGGATCGCGCGGGCGTCGAAAACTACCAGATCACCTTGGGTGGTGACGCAACCGAGACAGCCGCGATCGGCGACCGCACCGGTCCGGGCTTTGCCTATGATGAGATCGTGCCGGCCGTGGAACGCATCGTCGACACCTACCTGGATCTGCGCGAAAGTGCTGAAGAGACCTTTCTGATGACCTATCGCCGCGTCGGCATGGCCCCATTCAAGACCGCCCTCTACCCCGAGGCTCGGGCGAATGCCGCTTGACCTGATCCAAACGGAACTGGGCAAAGATCGCAGCGACCTGACCGAGAAGGTCAACGCATTGAATGCCCGGTTTCGCCACCACAGCGCACATGATGTGATGCATGGTGCCATTGAAGAGATCGACGAACTTGCTCTGGTCTCCAGCTTCGGTGCGGAATCGGTGGTGCTGCTTCATATGGCTGCGGTGGTCGACAAGACGACACCGGTGCTGTTCGTCGACACCCAGATGCTGTTCACCGAAACGCTGGAATACCAACAGGAAGTCAGCGAGCGTCTGGGGCTCAAGAACATCAAGATCATTCGGGCGGATGACGAAGACATTCGACGTGAAGACCCCTATGGCGCGCTGCGTACGCGCGACATGGATGCGTGCTGCAACCTGCGTAAGACATTCCCGTTGCAACAGGCATTGACCGGGTATTGCGGCTGGATTACCGGGCGAAAACGGTTCCAGTCCGGAACGCGCGCCGCGCTCGAGTTTTTCGAGGTCGAAGACGGTACGGGCCGGATCAAGGTCAATCCGTTGGCCCACTGGGCGCCGGACGATGTGCGCGCCTATATGGAAGAAAACAACCTGCCCCGGCATCCGCTGGTGGCCAAAGGATACCCATCGATCGGCTGTGCGCCCTGCACCTCGCCGGTGAAGGAAGGCGAAGACCCTCGTGCCGGACGCTGGCGCGATCAGAACAAGGAAGAATGCGGCATTCATTTTGTCGACGGCAAGATGGTGCGCATCGGAGAGAAAACATGAACGTAATCGTAACGGATGAGGGCTTTTCGCCCGATGACTGGACCGACGGCTTTGTCACTCTGGACGATGCCGCGAACGACGTGGTTGCGCTGGACGTCAGCTCGGACACGGATCCTGATGAACTTTATGATCGGTTGGGCAGTGCCAGGCTGGTCCGGGTGGATTTTCCATCCTTTGCCGATGGTCGCGGCTTTACCATCGCCCGCGCCCTGCGCCTGAAGGGCTATACGGGACGCTTGCGCGCCAAAGGTCACGTTCTGGCTGACCAATACGCCATGGCGCGTCGCAGCGGCTTTGACGAAGTTGAGATTGACGGAGACCTGGCAGATCGCCAGCCCGAAGATCAGTGGCTTTCCCGGGCCAACTGGAAAGAGAATAACTATCAGGCCCGTTTGCGCGGTTAAAAGCCGCACATCGCCGGCTTGTGACACAAAGGGGGCAATCTGTCCCCTTTTCCTGACTTGGATCAACGATTAAACGGAGATGTCGGTTTAGCAGACCGACAGGTAAACGATGACAGAGATGAAGCACGTGAGCGAAGCAACTGCCGTAAAGGCCCCCGTCCTGCCGGACGCGCAAACCGTAACCGAGGTCAAACACTGGACCGACAGCCTGTTCTCTTTCAAGGTGACGCGCCCCGCCACGCTGCGTTTCCGCTCGGGCGAGTTCGTGATGATCGGTCTGCTGGGCGATAATGGCAAGCCATTGCTGCGTGCCTATTCAATCGCCTCGCCTTCGTGGGACGATGAGCTCGAGTTCTATTCGATCAAGGTGCAGGACGGCCCGCTGACTTCGAAGCTTCAGCATATCAAGCCCGGTGACCAGATCATCCTGCGCCCAAAGCCGGTTGGCACTTTGGTGCATGACGCCCTGCTGCCCGGCAAGCGTTTGTGGTTCTTTGCAACCGGCACCGGCTTTGCCCCGTTTGCTTCGCTGCTGCGTGAACCGCAAACATATGAAGATTATGACGAGGTCATCATCACCCACACCTGCCGCGAAGTGGCCGAGTTGGAATACGGCCGCCAATTGATCGACAGCATCCGCCAGGATGAAATGCTGGCCGAGCTTATTGGCGAAGGCTTCGCTGACAAGATCCGTTATTACCCGACGACAACGCGCGAAGAGAGCCCCAGGATGGGCCGGATTACCGACCTGCTGAAGGATGGCACCGTGTTCAGGGATCTGGGCATAGGAGGCGGAATCAAGCCCGAAACCGACCGCGCGATGGTCTGCGGTTCGCTGGCGTTCAACCTGGATATCAAGGAAATCCTTGAAGGTTTTGGTCTGCGCGAAGGCGCGAATTCCGAACCCAAGGAGTTTGTGATCGAAAAGGCCTTTGTCGGCTAAAGGTAGGTTGCGTTCCGAGCTTTGTGGCCCCGAACGCAAAAAACACCGGACAAAACACTGTTTTTTCGCAACTGCCGGTGTTTATGCCGCTTGAAGTGCGGCCCGGCCCGGTTTAAATTCCGGGCTCGAAATTCTGCAATTATCAAAGGAATGAACCCATAGCTCGCAGACCTCACAACGCGCCGCCACAACGTGACACCGGCCCGCGCGTCAATGACAAGATCCGTGCCCCCGAAATCCGCCTGATTGGCGCCGAAGGTGAAAATGTCGGGGTGGTTCATCCCGCCAAAGCCATGCAGATGGCCGCCGATGCCGGTCTTGATCTGGTCGAAATTTCGCCCAATGCGAACCCACCGGTCTGCAAGATCATGGACTTCGGCAAATTCAAATATGAAACGCAGAAACGCGAAGCCGAAGCCCGCAAGAAGCAAAAGATCATCGAGGTGAAAGAGGTCAAGTTCCGACCCAACACCGACACGCATGATTACGATGTGAAGATGCGCAACGTATTCAAGTTTCTGGAGAACGGCGACAAGGTGAAAGTCACCCTGCGCTTCCGTGGCCGCGAAATGGCACACCAGAACCTGGGCCGCGAATTGCTGGAGCGTGTCGCTGAGGACATCAAAGAGCTGGGTAAGATCGAAAACATGCCGAAAATGGAAGGCCGCCAGATGATCATGATGATCGGCCCCCTTCCGCAGAAATAACCCGGCCCAAATACCGAAACGATCAAAGCCTCTTCGCCTTCGAAGGGGCTTTTTTTAAGTCGCTTTCCTGCTTTTCAACCAATGAGCCGCATCCCTGAAGTCGAACACCAACGATGTGATGTCGACGATCAGAAGCAACCAAAGAAAGCGAACAAAGGCGGGGCTTAGGAATTCTTCTGACATCAGCAGAAGCGTCACGATGATGACCAGCGGCACCCAGCACAGAACGTGCGGCAAGGCCATCGCGCCGCTCATCCCGCGGGCAGCCACCATGATCGGTACGTTCAGCGCCATGCCCGCAATTGCAAGTAAAGCAATCAGATGCCCCTGTGGCTGCTCAAAAAAGGCCAGCGGAAACAGGTTAACCGGCACCAAAAAAGCGGCCACCCAGATCTGCACCCACAAAGGAAGCGCTCGGAAACTGCGCCAGATATCCAGCACCATGGACTTCGCCCCATACTGATACTTCGCCGGCGACATTAACAAACGTGCTGCGGGCGAACAGGGCATTCACAGTATTGTCAGAGCACTGCTGAAAGAGCGCGTTCCAGTTTTCCGACAAGCTCGCCTATCTGTTCTTCTTCTATAATGAAAGGCGGCGCGAGCAGGATATGGTCTCCGTTCCGACCATCCCTGGTGCCCGCCATGGGATAACAGATCAACCCCTCGGCAAGTGCTGCCTTCTTTAGCTTTCCGGCAATGCCCAGCGATGGATCAAATGGTGTCTTTGCCTCACGGTCTGCCACCAGTTCCACACCACGGAACAGGCCACGGCCCCGCAGGTCACCCACATTCGGGTGCTGTCCAAACGCGGCCTCCAGGGCGGATTGCAATTTGGTCCCCATGACCCCGGCGCGCGCTGGTAATTCACGTTCTGTTAATTCACGGACCACCGCAAGGGCGGCTGCCGTGGCCACGGGATGGCCGACATAAGTGTGACCATGCTGGAAAAACCCTGATCCATCACGGATCGCATCATATATCTCGCCCGTGCACAACATCGCCCCGATCGGTTGATAGCCTGCGCCCAACCCTTTGGCGACGCACAGAATATCCGGTGCGACGCCATCGTGATCGCAGGCAAACAAATGACCGGTGCGCCCCATTCCACACATCACCTCATCCAGAATCAGCAACACTCCGTATTGGTCGCAGATTTCGCGGATGCGCTTGAAATACCCCTGAACCGCCGGAACCGCGCCAAGGGTAGCGCCGACGACAGGCTCGGCCATAAAGGCCATCACAGTGTCAGGCCCCAGCCGCAGGATTTCCGCCTCCAACTCATTGGCGACGCGTTGACCGTAGTCAAAGCTGCTCTGGCCCTCAGGTTTCTCGGCGTATTCAAAACAGGCCGAAATATGTGTCATATCGATCAGCATCGGAGCAAACTGTGCCCGTCTCCAGGCGTTGCCACCAGCTGACAAAGCCCCCAGCGTATTGCCATGGTAGCTCTGCTTGCGAGCTATGACATGACGACGTTCAGGCTGACCAACCTCCAGGAAGTACTGACGCGCGAGCTTGATCGCCGCTTCGGTCGCTTCGGACCCGCCCGAGACGAAATACACCCGGTCCAGGTCCCCGGGAGCATACTGGATCAACAGATCCGCCAATGCTTCAGCCGGTTCGGACGTCATGAACCCGGTATGTGCAAAGGCGATCTTTTCCACCTGCCGTTGCACCGCCTGTATCACCGCCGGGTTCGAATGCCCCAGACAGGACACTGCCGCGTCGCCGCAATCCAGATACCGCTTGCCGCTGGCATCGATCAGATAACAGCCATCTCCACCCGCCGCGATGGGAAGGTCGGATTTTGTGTGGCGCGGGAAAACATGACTCATGTTTCAGTCCTTCCAAGAGTTTCAACCAAAGCAGCGACCGAAGCCGCGTTATCCGCCCACGGTGCGCCACCTGGGCCCGTTAAGCTGTTTTCAAATCCGACCCGCACGTCGCCACCGCGCCGCGCAGCCTCGGCCAGACAGGCATGTTCCTGCGCCCCAAAAGCGCATACCATCCAATTTGACCGACTGAAGGGAAACACATCCAGATCCGCAGGGTCAGATTGCTGACCTTCGCTATACCGACCGAGCACAAGCAAACGGTCTGTCTGATCCGCTTTCACCACGCCTTTCAATTGCCAGTCTTCAAGCAAGTCCACGTCTTTCGCGTCATATAGAATATGCTGAATCCGCGTCCCCTGATCCGCGCACAACGCGTAGACCCGAGGCGCAAGATCAGGATCTCGCGCGATCTCTCTGACCGAAATGGATGCACATTCTGGTTGAACCTTCTTCAGGCACTCAAATTGCGCTGTGACGTCGAAAACTCCTGCCGACTCGGTGGTGATCTGAACATCCATACCCGGTGCCGCACGCTCCAATTCGGTCAGCGTCTCGCGATACAATCCGGCATCCAGCGAATGGTTGCCTTCAGCATTCCGAACATGCAAATGCACGCCGTTCGCACCCGCCGCATGACAGCCACGTGCAGTCATGATGATCTCGTCCGTTGTGACTGGCAGCGCCGGGTGATCCCGTCTGCCCCGCCGGGCGCCGTTTGGTGCGACCAGAATATACGGCCTGCCAGGGGCTTTTGCTGCGTTCGATGTCATGACGTCCTCTTATCCTGCCTCCAACTAACGCGATCACCTTACGTTTTCAATTTACCCATATAAAAACATATGTTTTATATTTCACATGACGCACCCTCTCACCTCCTTGGTTACGCAATTGCGCCGCGAGATCGATGAGATGCCGGCGCAAATGCAGGTCGCCGCGAAATACATCATCGATCATCCCGGCGACTTCGCATTGAATCCAATCCGAACCACCACCGATCGCATCGGCATCAGCTCGAATGTTCTGATCCGGCTGGCGCAACGCATGGGATATGACAGCTTTGACGCTTTTCGACGTCCGTTTCGAAACGCTCTGACAACCGACGGCGAAGACAGGTTTGGGCAAGACTGGCTGGAACACCTAAAGGAACAAGGGCAGTTTGGTGCGGCGCAGGCACGATTTGCGCAGAACGAAATAAATGTCGTGTCCAGATCGCTGCGGCTCATGGCCCCTCATTTGACGGAACAGGCCGTCGCGCACATCAGGTCGGCGCGCCGCTGTTATGTGACTGCCACACGGTCCAGCCATGCGCTTGCCTATTATTTTCACTACGCCGGTCGCATGGCCCATCCCGGGCTTCAGTTGGTGCCCCGCCACATGGGCTCGGCCATCGACGACCTGGTCGAAGCCACCGCCGAGGATTGTCTGTTTGCCATCACGGTTCACCCCTATTCCGCCGACACGATTCAGTCGATGCGCTTTGCGCGCGACCGGTCGATGCGTATCGTGTTGCTGTCGGACAGCAAGGTTATCGCGCCGGGGGTGGAACCGGATGTCGTCCTCCCTGTCAGCACACGAACCCTGCACCCGTTTTCAAGTTTTTCAGGGGCAATGGCCGTCTTGGAGTGTCTGCTGGGGCATCTGTTTGACGCTGGGGGAGAGGCCGCCAGAGAAAGAGTGGAAGCCTATCAGAAGGCGCGGGAAGATACCGGAGCGTACTGGCGCCCCGGCGTTTTGCCAAAGCTCAGAAAACCTTGAACCAAATCATTCAAAGCTTCTGGGGCCAACACCAGAATTCAGCTTCGTTCAGGATCAGCGGCGGATTGTTCTTTTCTTTTGGCGCGGGGCTGAGGTCTGGTCGGGATTTCCTTCAACAATCCCCCGACACCCATCCCGGCAATATCTGCCCCGGTCGTTTCGATCCCGCAGGCAATACGCGACAGAACCCAATCCGCCCCGTTCAATGCCGGAGATCGCGCGCACCCGGGCAACCCGATCACCGGTCGATCCTGCATCGAACCCAGAAACAGCAGGTTTCCCGGATCAACCGGCATACCGAACCGATCCACCTGCCCGCCGGCAAGCCGAACAGCAGTTGGGGCAACATCATCAGGATCCGAGGTCGCGGATCCGGTCAGTATCATCAGCAAATCACCAGCAGTCCTGGAAACCGCCTTGGCCAGTGCATCCACGCGATGCGGTACAATCTGCACATCACACAAATCCAGACCCAAGGCTTCGGTCCGCCCGCGAATGGCGGCGATCCCCTTTTCGTTGGAGGGGCCACCGAGGATATCCGTAACGATCAAACCTGCTGTCTTGTGAACGGGCCTTGCCAGACGCACGGCCCCTTGCGCCAGATTGGCGGCCCGCCGAACATCAGCTTCTGGCACGGCATATGAGATGACCTTGATGGTGGCGACCATGCCCTTCGGACCCATCTGCTGGTATTGCGGAACCGTCGCAACCGTAATCATCGGGTTGACCCGGTTGAACATCTCCAGTGCGTCCACATCCAGAACTGCCACGCCCGGCGCGTCCGCCAACAGGTTGACCCGGCCGGTAAACGCATCGGTCACGCGCAGATTGGCCGACGCCGCATCTGGCGCAAGAGCTGCGGCCAAGGTGCGTGCGGCTTCATCTTCGTGGCAATCACCGGGTTCAAGGCGGGCAACGATCACGTCACTGATCCCCGCCTGCGTCAGCTGTGTCACATGCTTTGCCTGCAACGACAGTCCTTTACGCAGTTTTCTCCCGTCCGCCGTCACCGAATGAGCCAGAATGGCACCTTTTGCTTCGGAGACTGCTACCGGACCAAACCTCATGCCTTGCCTCGTAGAACAGCCGTCATCTGCGCCAGAATTGCGACGGCAATCTCGGATGGCCCGGCAGCCCCGATATCCAGCCCGATTGGCCCATGAATCCTCGAGATTTGCGATTCGGTGAAACCCGCCGCTTTCATACGTTCGACGCGTTTGGAATGGGTGCGTGTCGATCCCAATGCACCAATATAGAATACACCCGCATCCAGCGCAGCTTGCAGCGCCGGATCATCCAGTTTTGGATCATGCGTCAGCAGAACAATTGCGGTGCGCGCATCCAGCCCAAGTTTTTCCACAGCCTCATCCGGCCAATCCGTTAGGATCGTTTCCCCCGGGAAACGGGCGTTGGAGGCAAATGCGTCGCGCGGGTCGATAATGGCCGGATCATACCCAGCTATGCGCGCCATCGGCACCAGTGCCTGCGCGATGTGAACCGCGCCGACAATGATCAGCCGTAGGGGTGGGTTGTGTATCGCCACAAAGGTCCGGACATCTTCTTCAAGTCCAGAACGATCCATACGCAACCGTTCCGCATAGGCATTTCGGCGCAAGGCCCTGTGCCCGGTATCGATATTGACTTCATAAGCAATCGGTTCACGAGCGGCGCGGGCTGCAACCAGTTCCGCCAGCATCGGTTCGGGCAGAACCTTCCCGACGGGTTCGACAAGAACGCGTATGGTTCCGCCACAGGCCAGCCCGACCGCAAAGGCGTCTTCATCGCTCACCCCAAATTCCAGCAATCGGGCTTCGCCTTCGTCAATGGCTTCAAGCGCTTCGACGATCACTGCTCCCTCGACACAGCCACCCGACACAGAGCCTTCGATCCGGCCATCGCCGCCGATCACCAGTTGGGAACCAACCCGGCGCGGCGCGCTGCCCCAGGTTTCGACAACTGTAGCAAGCGCGACGCCGCTGCCATCGCGGTGCCACTTCAGTGCCGTTTCCGGACTGTTGTCGAATCGTTCCATCAGAACCTCCAGACGTCGTCTGTTTCCCAACATAAGCAGGATTGGCCTGATGAAAAGCGCAACGCCCTTACCAAAACGTCTATGTTGAGCTTTGTGAGCCGATATCAATGCTCGAACTGTATTCAAGAAATCACAGCATTGATTGTTAGTGCCACGGGTTTTAGCCTGCGCGTGCAGCCGGCCAAGTGACCGAGCCGCATATCAAACACATTTTTTTGGAGACAAGCAGTTGAAACATTTTCTTGCATTGGGCGCAGTGGTTGGCCTTTTGACTTCAACCGCAGCGTGGGCTGACACATTCGAACGTTACGGAGAAGTAGCAGGCTGGAAAGTCTTCATCGACAACGAGAAGAAATCCTGCCTGATCGAGGCCGTGGACGATGCGGAAAACGTCGTTCAGATGGGCCTGACCGAAGATCGCGGCGTGGGATATGTGGGGGTATTCACCAAGGCGGAGACCGACATCAAACGTGGCGAGACACAAGAAGTGGCCATCTTGATCGGGGACAACATCTATCTTGGTGAAGCCACAGGTATGAAAGGCAATATCACCAAGGGCTATTCCGGTGGCTATGTCCTGTCAGACAGCCCTCAATTCGCGGATGATCTGGCCAAGAAAAAGGTCATGATCGTTTTCCCCGAAACGTCATACGCTTTCACAGTCGATCTGACCGGCACATACAAAGCTATGGAAATGGCCCGTAAGTGCAATGAAGAACAGTTGTCATAGGCGACTATTCGGAAAGCGCGGCCAACAGCCGTGCTTTCTGCCCCTGGTCATCGGGTTGTGAGATCACGGAGGCCAGATCTTCGAGCGAGGCTATGGAATGCCCTGCCCTGAAACTGTCGACATGGGGCAGCATGGCCGCCACCCCCTGAGCCTTGGGGGCAAACCCGTCCCAGCGCAGTAGCGGGTTCAGCCAGATCAGGCGTTTTGAGGACAGGTGCAGCCGCTCAACCTCTTTCTCCAGCCTCTCCGGTTCACCCCGCTCCAATCCGTCGGTGATCAGCAGAACAACGGCCCCCTGCCCCATGACCCGTCTTGACCAGTCTCTGTTGAACTGATGCAGACAGTCGCCGATGCGCGTGCCCCCTTCCCAATCCTGCGCCTCGGCCCCGGCAGCTGCAAGAGCTGCGTCAACGTCCCGCTGACGTAAGTGGCGGGTTATGTTGGTCAGGCGCGTGCCGAAAGTGAAAGCATGAACCTTGGCCCAACCTGCCCCCTTAGCGTTCGATACCGTGTGCAGGAAGTGCAGGATGGCACGGCTGTACTGGCTCATTGAACCTGAGATGTCGCACAGGGCCACAAGGTTTGGCCATCGCGGTTTGGGCTCTAGCCGGGCGATATCGCGCAACTCTCCTCCTTGCCGCATGGCTGCTCGCAAAGTGCGGGCACGGTCAATGCGGTGCCCCAGATGGCTGGATTGACCTCGTCGGGATTCGATGGGCTTGACCGGCAGGGTCAACCGCGCCAAAACGCGCTTGGCTTGCGCGATTTCGGCGGTGCTCATCTGTTCAAAGTCCAGATTGCGAAGACGCTCCTCGGACGATGCCGTCTGCGTGGCGTCAATCTCGATTTCAGTTTCGCCTTCGTCTTCTGCCGCCAGCTCGGGCGTGTCGTGTTCGACGCCATCCAGAAGGGCCTCAGCCGCGCGTTTTTCGCCAGCATCCGCCTTGCGATCCTCCTGCACGCCCCGAATGGCGGGAAGCATCATGGCCATCATGTGCTCCATGTATCGCGGGTCGCGCCAGTACATTCGGAAGACTTGTGCGAAGATCGTGCGATGTTCGGGACGATTCACGAAACAGGCGTGTAGCGTCCAGTAGAAATCCCGTTTCTCGGTAAAACCCGCGGCTTGCACCGCGCGAATTGCGTCAATCACCCGCCCCGGACCAATCGGCAGACCCGCCTTCCGCAGCGCGCGGGCAAAATGGGTAATGTTCTGCGCCAGCTTCGGGTTGTCGGGAATTTCCAGCGGGATTTGTTCGGCCATAACGCGTCAGGCCGGTTCAAGCGTCGCTTTGGCCTCATCCAGAATGCGCTTGGCCTCAGACCCTTGCAGCTTCTGGATGTCGTCCTGGTATTTCAGGATCGCACCCAGCGTATCACCGATCACCTCGGGGCTGAGGTTCATCACGTCCAGCGCCAGCAGACATTTGGCCCAGTCAATGGTTTCGGCCACGCCGGGTTTCTTGAACAGGTCCTCGGTGCGCAGACGCTGAACGAAAGCCACAACTTCGCGGCTGAGCGCATCGGCGGCCTCGGGCGCGCGCGCGTGCAGAATTTCGATCTCACGTTCGAAATCGGGATAATCGACCCAGTGATACAGGCAGCGGCGCTTGAGGGCATCGTGCACTTCGCGGGTCCGGTTCGACGTGACAATCACAATGGGTGGTTCGGGGGCTGCAACAGTGCCCAGTTCAGGGATCGTGACCTGAAAATCACTGAGAGCTTCCAGCAGAAAGGCTTCAAACGGTTCATCGGTCCGGTCCAGTTCGTCGATCAGAAGAACCGGCGCTCCGTTTTCGTCCGGGCGCATTGCCTGAAGCAACGGGCGTTCGATCAGGTATTCATCCGAAAACAGTTCCGCCTGCAACGCGCCTCGGTCGGCTCCGCCCGAAGCTTCGGCCGTTCGGATCGCGACCATCTGCGCCGGAAAGTTCCATTCGTAAACGGCCGTGGACGCGTCCAGACCTTCGTAGCACTGCAATCGGATCAAACGGCGGTTCAGACCGGATGCCAGCGCCTTGGCGATTTCCGTCTTTCCGACACCTGCTTCACCTTCCAGAAACAACGGGCGACCAAGCTTCAGCGAAAGGAACACAACCGTGGCAAGGGCGCGCCCGCAAACATAGCCCTGACTTCCCAGCATCTGCTGCACGGCATCAATGGAATTAGGCTGCGTCATGGAACCTCTCTCTTCTTCGCGGATAAACAGGTCACGCAAGCGCCCTTGCGTCAAGGCCTTACCCCCTGCCTGAGCTACGACGTTCCGGTTGGTTGACAAGTTTTTTCGGCAACTCGTACTGCGCTGGTTGGTCTTTCGGGGCAGCTATGCTAGCGGAAGATCATGACTGATACCCTCACCATCCGCCGCCCCGACGACTGGCATCTGCATCTGCGCGATGGCGCCATGTTGCAGGCCGTTCTGCCCGAAACCGCACGTCATTTCGCCCGTGCGATCATAATGCCGAACCTCGTGCCGCCCGTTATACGCGGGGATCAGGCTGCCGCTTACCGCGACAGGATCCTGGCCGCCTTGCCCGACGGTATGAGGTTTGAGCCGCTGATGACCCTGTACCTGACCGAGGATACAGATGCGCAGGACGTCGCTGCCGCCCATGCCAGCGGGCTGATAAAAGCGGTCAAGCTGTACCCGGCGGGGGCCACGACCAATTCGGCCTCGGGCGTGCGTGACTTTGACAAAGTGCGCCCGGTTCTGGAGAAAATGGCCGAGATCGGTCTGCCCATGTGTGTTCATGGCGAAGTGACCGACACAGAGATCGACATCTTTGACCGCGAAGCCGTGTTCATCAACCGCGTTCTGGACCCGATCCGCCGGTCGACGCCGGGACTGCGCGTGGTGATGGAACATATCACCACGTCCGATGGTGTCGACTATGTCAAAGCCAACGAGGCGGATCTGGGTGCGACGATCACCGCGCACCACCTGATCATCAACCGCAACCATATTCTGGTGGGCGGGATCAAACCGCATTACTATTGCCTGCCGGTCGCCAAGCGCGAGGAACACCGCCAAGCCCTGCTGGCTGCTGCAACGTCAGGTGACGCGCGGTTCTTCCTGGGCACGGACAGCGCTCCGCACACGGATGCAAACAAGGAAATGGCCTGCGGCTGCGCGGGGTGTTTCACTGCGACAAATACCATGTCTCTGGTGGCCGAGATGTTCGACCGCGAAGGTGCTCTGGACAAGCTGGAGGTGTTCGTCTCGCTCAACGGGCCGGGCTTTTACCGCCTGCCTGTGAACGAAGAGACGATTACCCTGACCAAGGGCGAACCGGTTGAATACCCGTCAAAGATCGACACGGACGATGGACCTGTCACGGTGTTCGACCCGGGCTTTCCACTGCACTGGCGCGTGGCTTAACCCGCCATACGTTCAGCCAGATCACGGGCGCGACCTCCGGTGCGCAGCATCGACCAGATCGCGTCTGTCTCATCCGTCCCGATCAGCTTCGATGCTTTGACGCGTACACGATCCTCGCGGTCAGATAGCGACATTGGGGTCATCAGGTCATGCGTTGTCTCGCGGCGAACACCGTCGCGACGCAGCAAGGCCAGATGCGCCTGCGTTTCCGACAGGCTTTCATCCGCTTCGACCGTGATGCGGTCTTGCAGAGACGTCATGCGCGGGTCCGCGCAGACCTTGTCGGTGTAGCTGCCCGGCAAAGCCGTATCATACCCCAGCGCCTGCATCGCGATGACCGTTCGGTAAGAGAATTTTGCCCCCAGCCCGGTTGTGGGCGACAGCTGATTGCAAACGCTCATCCATCGGGGATGGGTTTTGATTTTGAGCTCGGCCACTTCGGGTTCCGCAATGTCCAGAGCGCGTGCCGCTTCCAACGCCGCGTGCAGGCCGTGACAACAGGCGTGGAACTTGTGGCTTACCGTTTCGAACAGCCATTCATCGCCCAAACCATCCAGCGCGTTTTGATCCGCTGCACCCTGATGGGTCGCGCCAAATCCGTACGTGCCTTCCAACGCGTCGGCGTTGGCCTGAAATCCACGCTGAACAAGCAGAGCCGTCTCAACCCCGGCCGAAGCGGCTAGCCCGGCATTGTAAGGCTTGCCCATGGTTCCGAACTGGGCCTTCAGCCCAGCCGCGCGCGTTGCTGTCAAACCCAATACGGACCGCATCTGGGTTTTATCCAGTCCTAGCAACCGACCGACGGCGACGGCAGCTCCGAATGCACCGGATGTCGCTGTCTGATGAAACCCGGCCTGATAATGGCCCCTGCCCAGCCACAGGCCGACACGGATTGAAGTTTCCATCCCGACCAGCGCGGCTTCGAGTAAGTCAACCAGAATGCGGTCATCCCATTCGGCTACGGCAAGGACGGCAGGTAGAATGGCAACTGAAGGATGCCCGATATGCGCAAAATGCGTGTCGTCGTAATCCAGCGCATGGGAAACAGTTCCGTTCACCAAAGCTGCGCCGCGCAAAGGGGCCGCGCCTCCGCCGAACAGATGGGCCTGAGCGTTCCCGCCCTCGGCCAGAACCATATCGCGAACCGTACAAGACACGGGCTCGGAGGCCCCAGCACGACCAACTGCAACCCAATCCAGAACAGACAGAGATGTGACAACCCTCGCCTGAGCCGTCGTTGAAACCGGGCCCGCCGCGAAGGTGGCCAATGCTGCTGTGAAATCCGTCATGGGCGCAGTCTAGCGTGCGCCCTTGCAGGGTAAAGGCCTAGCCGTAGAGTTCTTTCGCACGTGCCTCGAAGGCGCGCACAATCCGCTGCATGGCTTCGTTGAACACAACCCCGATAATCCCTTGCAGGATGGCGTTCTTGAACTCGAAATCCACATGGAACGAGATGTTGCAACCCCCATCGGGCGCGTCCTCGAACTGCCAGTCGGATTTCATGTATTTGAAAGGTCCGTCGAGATATTCGGTGTCGATCTTTTTCTGATCGGAAAACAGAGTCACCCGGCTGCCGAACCGTTCGCGGAACACTTTGAACGAGATGACCAGATCGGCCTCCATCACCTCGGCCTCACCAACCGCATAGGTCTTGCGGATCCGGGCCGCGGCGCACCAGGGCAGAAACTTGGGGTAACTGCCTACATCCGCAACAAGATCATACATCTGCTGGGCTGTGTATGGCAGGTGGCGGGTTTCCGAATGGATTGGCATGATGTCCGGTATTTGCAGGTGACAATGGCGCGTCATGTCGTATGTTGCGCGCCAAAGATCAAGGGGGCTGCGATGACTAACCGCGCATATGTGATAGATGAGATGATCTCGGCCAAGGCCATCGCTGCCCGAATCGAGGAGTTATGCCGCGAGATAACGGATGAGTTCGGCGATACGGACAAGCTGGTCGTCGTGGGATTGCTACGCGGCAGTTTCGTCTTCATCGCCGATCTGGTACGTGAGCTGGATCTTCCCATCGAGGTAGATTTTCTTGAGGCATCCTCTTACGGTGATGCGATGGAAAGCAGCCGGGAAGTCCGCATTCTCAAAGACTTGCGCGGCGCGATTGAAAGTCGCGACGTGCTTGTTGTCGAAGATATCGTCGATACGGGCCACACACTGAACCATGTCACCAAGTTGCTTCAAAGCCGCAAGCCCTCTCGTTTGAAGTCCATTGCGTTGCTCGACAAACCCAGCCGTCGCGAAGTTGATTTCCGGTCAGACTGGATTGGCTTTGAAATTCCGGATGAATTCGTCGTGGGCTACGGGATCGATTACGCTCAGCGCAACCGCAACTTGCCCTTTATCGGCAAGGTTCGGTTTACCGAGGACTAGATGCACTTTTGTCGGGCAGTTTGAAGCTCAGCTTTGCACGCTAAATTCAAAGATCCGAATAATAATAATAGACAAGCTAAATTGTGTCCGATTACTCTCCTTATCAACTTAGGGGGATTATCGATGAAGCGGATTGTTGCGACAGCTGGTGTCGTTATGGCGATCGTGGCACTTGCAAGTTCGGGTGCTGCAAAGGACAACAAGGGCAAAGGGCAAGGTGCCAATAAAAACAAGGTAGAGAAATCTATCAAGTCAAACGGCAAAGCTGTTCCGCCCGGTCAAATCAAAAGATATACGCGTGGCCAGAAGTTGCCGGATGATCTGAGTTTCGATTACATTGACGACCTCGGAAACTGGAAGCTTAAGCCCTTGGGACCCGGCCAGCGCTATATCCGGGTAGATGATGAAATTCTCTCGATATCTGATGATACGAAGACAGTTATAGAAGCCGTTGGAATCGTTGGTGATCTGGTCAATTGAGTGGATCGCGTCTAGCAGGTTTTGTGAAGCACGACATCAATCGCACTCAGAAAAATCCCGGTTCCAATCGGAATAAGCGCATCCGGGAAGTCATAGTCCGGGTTGTGCAGTTGCGGATGTTCCTGCCCCGCCCCCAACCAGAACATGGCCGCCTTGGCGTTTTTGCCAAACTGGCCGAAGTCTTCGGAAAAACGCTGTGGCTGATCGACCAGCATGCAGGCGACGTCCTGATCGGCACAGGCCTTTGCCAGAACCGTATCAGCTTCGGGATCATTGACACAGGCATCGAACACCTCGTCATAGCTGATTTCCACCGCCAACCCTTCGACCTTCGCTGTTTCGGCAACCAGGGATTCGGCCTCGGCCATCAGGCGCTCCATCCGCGCGTCCGAAACCGTGCGCAGGGTCACCCATAGTTCGGCCTGCCCCGGTGCGACGCCGACTGTGCGCTCGCCCAGAGTGGCATGGGTGACTGTGGTCAGAGCGTAGTCGTCATCCAATTCACCGCCCGCCCCCAATCCGGCCAATGCCAGCATCAGCCTGGACAAGGCACCTGCCGGCGACACGCCATCTTGCGGGGCAGCTGCATGTGACGTCTTGCCTGTCAGAACAATTTGCATCCCACGCGAGGCGCAGTTCGCGGGACCTACACACAGCTCTACTGCGCCCAGTTCCAGCCCCGGCAAGTTATGCAGAGACAGCACGATGTCAGGCGAAACCTCAGCGAACTGAGGATCGGCCAGGTAAGCAATCGCACCATGTCCGGTTTCTTCGGCGGGTTGGAAAATCAGAACCACGCGGCCAGACTTCGGGCGTTGTTCCTTCAACGCTTCCGCCACCCCGAGAACCATCACCATGTGGCCATCATGGCCGCACAGATGCCCTTTGCCTGCAATCTGAGACGCATAAGCCAGATCCGAGAGTTCCTGAATTGGCAGTCCATCCAGTTCGCATCGAATTCCAACTGTGGGGCCGGGAACGTTGCTTTCGTAAACGGCAGCAACACCGTGCCCGCCAATGCCGCACAGAACCCTGTCTGCACCCGCTTGGCGCAAAAGATCAGCAACCCGCGCTGCGGTATTTTCCTCCTGCCCCGAAAGCTCCGGGTGTTGATGAAACTCGTGGCGCAAGCTGATGAGCTGCGCGATCCGCTCCGGTGTCACGCCTGCTGCAACTTTGCTTGCCGAGCCGCGCGAAGCCGGGCGAAATCGTCACCCGCGTGATACGAAGACCGGGTCAGAGGCGTCGCGGATACCATCAGGAACCCCTTGCCATAGGCCGCCTTTTCGTAAGATGCGAACTCTTCCGGCGTTACGAACCGATCCACTCCGTGATGTTTCGGAGTCGGTTGCAGGTACTGGCCGATGGTCAGGAAATCGATATCCGCCGCGCGCATGTCGTCCATGACCTGACGCACTTGCTGTTCATTTTCACCCAACCCGACCATGATGCCCGATTTGGTGAAGATGGACGGATCAAGCTCTTTAACGCGCTGCAGCAGGCGCAAGGAATGGAAGTATCGCGCACCCGGGCGGACTTCGGGATAGAGGCCCGGAACCGTTTCCAGATTGTGGTTGAACACATCCGGTTTCGCTTCGACCACAATCTCAAGGACATCCTCATCACATTTCAGGAAGTCAGGCGTCAGAATCTCGATCGTGGTTTTCGGAGAACGATGACGCACCGCGCGAATGGTCTGCGCAAAATGCTCAGCCCCGCCATCTTGCAGATCATCGCGGTCCACCGAGGTGATCACCACATGGTTCAGGCCGAGTTTTTCAACCGCGTGAGCCACGCGTCCGGGCTCAAACGCGTCAAGATCGTCGGGGCGACCGGTTGCAATATTGCAGAAGGTGCAGCCGCGCGTACAAATCTCGCCCATGATCATCATGGTGGCATGGCCCTGGCTCCAGCACTCTCCTACGTTGGGGCACCCGGCTTCTTCGCAGACCGTCACCAGATTGTTGTCGCGCATGATCCGCCGCGTGTCCGCATAGCCTTTGCCGCCAGGTGCTTTGACCCTAATCCAACTTGGTTTCTTGGGCTGTGCATTGTCCGGACGATGGGCTTTTTCCGGATGGCGCTGTTCGGGGATCTTCAGATCTCGCACGGTCGTTTTCCTGACTTTGGGTCAACTCTTGTCGCTCATAACATAGACAGAAGCGCGGTGTTACACCAGCGGCGCATAGCCGCTATGCGTTGCAACCACGCAACCGCAGAAAGCCATCATGCGCGCATCAGTATTTCCGTATTAAATTGATTAGTTAACGGAACGTTGACCCTATTCGCAATCGCAGCATTTCCTCGATTGAATGCGGTTTAGAACTGTTTTAATTCACACCAAAACCACATGTGAATCACAGGAGTTTGACTATGAAATCCGGCGCAAAACTGCCCGACGTGACCTTTCACACCCGTGTCCGCGACGATTCCATCGAAGGACCAAACCCATTCCGTTGGGAAGACAAGACGACAGCTGACTATTTCGCCGGTAAGCGCGTAATCCTGTTCTCACTGCCAGGCGCGTTCACCCCGACCTGCTCGACTTTCCAGCTTCCCGGTTTTGAAAACGGCTATTCCGATTTCACGGCGATGGGGATCGACGAAATCTACTGCATGTCCGTCAACGACAGCTTCGTGATGAACAAATGGGCGCAGGATCAGGGCTTGAAGAACGTTAAGGTCATCCCCGACGGATCGGCGGAGTTCACCCGGAAAATGGGCATGCTGGTCGACAAGGACAATCTGGGTTTTGGTATGCGCTCATGGCGCTATGCGGCCATCGTCGATGATGGTGTCGTCGAAGCGTGGTTCGAAGAGCCCGGCTTGATGGATAACTGTCCAGAAGACCCTTATGGCGTGTCCTCGCCGGAAAACCTGATGAAACACCTGCGGGCGTCAGCAGAACCCGAAATGGCTTAAGCCTCAAATCCCGAGAAAAGGCCCGAATACACCGGGCCTTTTTTCTGTTCAGCCGATCAACCGGTCTCGTTCCGCCTGATCCTGATAATGTCGTTTCAATCGTTGCAAAGCGATCCGCAGAACAATCTTGCCGGATCGTGCTGACCAACCCATTCGCTTTTCCGCCAGTTCCAGTCCTTCCAGATAGCAACAGCACCGCAACGCGACATCACTCAGCCCTGGCCCCAGATCGGACAAGGCACGTGAAACCCGATCCTTGGCATCAGAAGCTTCCTTGCCCCCATGGCTTTCACTGTCAAAACTGCCTCGACCGCCTGTCGTCAGAAAGCGATCCCAGTTCTGTGAAACCTGAGGGCCGATCTGTGCCAACTCAAAGTCTTCGCGCAAACGCTCTCCGGCGCTGACAAGGGATTCATCCAAAAACGGCTTTCCGTCACGATCCCTTCTGCGCGCCAACGCTATCAGCGGGCTTTCCGCAGCATTGTATCGAATGCGTTTGGCCCGCTCGGCAGACCCGCCCGAAGGCTTGGCCTGAAAGGAACTCTGAGCTTCGGCAAAACCAAAGTCTGTCCCGGCACGCGCCTTGTTTTCTGCCTTGGCGATCAAATGACTTAGCGCCGTTCGCCCGGCTGTGGAAATCCGATATCGCGAAATACGACCAGGATTGTCGCAGGTTATCCAGTCTTTCAAAGCCAAGGCCTGTGCGATCCTGCACTCTACGACCGCGGTTCTAGTTGCCCCTGCCTCGCCGGTGTCGCGTACGACGACAGCCTTGTCCATTTCCTCGGCCACGGCAAGGACCGAACCCGTCTCGCTCAGGCGGCGCAACACACGCAGCGCCTCGTTTTCAAACTCTTTTTCAGCGGTGTTTTCTGACCCGATTGCCGGGCCGTCGATGCAATCCGAAGGTGAAAAATGCGTCGCCGCAAGCGATTGCAAAGCCGCATCCACCAATGGATCGTCGCGGCGCATTTCGATGCGCCTAATTTGCCTGAGGATCGTCGATGCATGGCATCCGGCTGATCGAGCTATCTCGCGGATCGAACGACCGGTCTCGGTATGAGCAAGGTACCTTTGCGCCCCCTCTGGAACCCATGCCGGAATGGTGAAAGCCATGTTGTTTTCCATAATTATTTGTCCTCGTCGACAAAACAAACTGCCACTTTTCGCCCTCGGAATGCGGGTTAACCAATTCTAACTAGAGGTCCATTCGTTACTCGTTCGTTAACCACACAAGGCAAGAACCAGATTTGATTCAAAAAGATAAACAGTCGTGAAACCATCGTTCGGAGGGACTCTGACAAAGGCAACACCCGCTAAGGTTGTGCAACACATGGCCCTTGAAATTTCGAAAAAGGGACACACGACATGCAGGACCTGATGACAATGATCGCTACCCTCCGCCGCCCACGCATGCTGGCGCGTGCTGCCAGATTCGGGGCGCGGGATTACAATCGGGAGAGGCATCTGCAACGCATTCTGGGATACGGTTCGCTGCCCAGTTCAGGTCAGGCGCTGGTGCGTTTGGTCGAGATGGAAAAAGAGGTAAATGAACAGCGAAAAGAAGACGATGCCGCATACTCACTGGTGCGGCATCTGGATCTGCTTATTGCGTTGTTGGGTGAGGCGCAGCTGTATCAGGCCAGCCGCGCCTCGGTTCTGCAATAATCAGGAAAACGCATCCGGCATGGAGGCCTTTTTTTCGGCGATATAGGCTTCCAGAGCCGCAGCGGTGTCCGGATCCATCTGGGGTTGCTGATAGTTGGCCAGCAAATGTTCAGCCCGAGCTGTGGCCAACGCTCTCGTGTCACGCGCGCCCTCTTCCTGCCAGGTTTCGTATGGTTTGTAATCCAGCACTTCGGATTTCCAGAAGGATTCCTTGAAGTTGGCCTGCGTGTGGGCACAGCCGAGATAGTGCCCACCCGGACCGACCTCGCGGATCGCATCCATGGCCTGAGCGTTTTCGTCATATGCAACGCCTTTGGCCAGCGAATGCAATACTCCCAACTGATCTGCATCCATGACGAACTTCTCGAAGTCGGCAACCAGACCGCCTTCCAGCCAGCCACAGGAATGCAGCATGAAGTTCACGCCCGACAGAAGGCCCATGTTCAATGAGTTCGCTGTTTCGTATGCTGCCTGCGCGTCCGGCAATTTCGATCCGCAGAACGAACCAGCCGACCGGTACGGAAGGTTCAGACGACGTGCCAGCTGGCCGGCACCATAAGTGATATGCGCAGCTTCGGGAGTGCCGAAGGTTGGCGCGCCCGAGTTCATATCGATCGATGTCACGAATGCACCGAAGATCGCGGGGGCACCCGGACGGATGATCTGGCTGTAGGCAACGCCGGCCATGACCTCGGCCAGAACCTGCGTCAAAGTACCGGCCACCGAGACCGGCGCCATCGCTCCGCCCACGATAAAGGGTGAGATGATGCAGGCCTGATTATTGCGCGCATAAACTTCCAGCGAGCCCATCATCACGTCGTCGAATGTCAACGGCGAGTTGATGTTGGTCAGCGAGGTCATCACGGTGTTTTCCTGCACGAACTCCTTACCGAACAGGATTTCGCACATTTCAACCGAATCCTGTGCCCGGCTGGGATCGGTCACAGAGCCCATGAAAGGCTTGTCCGACAGGGTCATATGCGCCTTCAGCATGTCCAGATGGCGCTTGTTCACCGGAATGTCGGTCGGCTCACACACCGTACCGCCCGAGTGGTGCAACCACTTGGACATATAGGCAAGTTTCACGAACTTGTTGAAATCGTCCATGGTTGCATAGCGGCGCCCACCCTGTGCATCACGCACGAATGGAGGACCGTAAACCGGGGCTAGAACCATGTTACGGCCACCGATCACAACCGATTTCTCGGGGTTGCGGGCGTGCTGGGTAAACTGGCTGGGGGCTGTCTTGATCAGCTCACGGGCCAGACCACGCGGGATGCGCACACGCTCACCGTCAATATCTGCGCCTGCGTCGCGCCAACGTTCCAGCGCGGCCGGGTTGTCGACAAAGTTGACGCCGATTTCTTCCAACACGGTTTCAGCGTTGTTTTCGATAATCTCGAGCGCCTCTTCGTTTAGAATCTCGAAATTCGGAATGTTACGTTCGATGTATTTCGCAGTCTCGATACGAACTGCGGTACGCTCGGCACGGCGGGCAGCGCCACCGCCACCTCTCGCCCTGCGCCGGGTGTTTGCCTCTGCCATGAGAAAATCCCGTCTGGTTGGTTAGATTGAGCGTTTTGATACAGGTTTGCCAGAACCCAAGCATAGGGATTGCGGCGCTCTGGGGGGAAAAGCGACATTGCCGCCCCCCAACAAAGCCACCATTTAGTCGGGATCAGCCCCCAACGCTTTTTCCATAGTGAGACCGTTGCCCGCCTGAGCCGTCACTTTCCAACCCATGTGCAGATACATGGCAATCGTGCCCTTCATCATCTTATGGGTTCGCAACCTCAGCTTGGATAGTTTGCGCAACCTTGCTTCTTCTTCGGCAAACTGCATCAATCGCCGCGCGACTCCCTGCCCTTGGGCTTCAGGCGAAACCGCCAGGTTGAACACCATGATTGCGTCGTCGACGCGATCAAAAACGATGGCCCCGACTATACCGCCGGATATTGCAAGCACGACGTGGTGGGTCTTGATGTCATCCGCGATTCCGGCAGTGACGTCCGGCAGGTCCTCGATCAGGCTTGTTGCATCTGCATAGGCACTTTCCAGGCACCGCGTTACCTCATCTGCATCCGCCACATCAGCAGTTCTGAATTTGATCTTCGACATAGCACCTGATCTTTCCGCCGGTTTGACTCAGCTTTTGTATCAAATGATGCCATACCGCTTGCACATGCAAGGCTTGCAACTTATGAGCCGGTTATGACCCAGACATCCCACGACCGCCTTCTGATCATCGACTTCGGCAGCCAGGTTACGCAGCTTATCGCTCGCCGCCTGCGCGAGTTGAATGTCTATTGTGAAATTCACCCTTACCAGAATGTCACGATGGAATTCGTGCGGGAAATGGCGCCGCGCGCCGTGATTTTCTCGGGCGGTCCGGACAGCGTGACGCGCGAGGGCTCGCCCCGTGCTCCGCAAGGGATTTTTGATTATGGAGTTCCGATCCTGGGCATCTGCTATGGCCAGCAGGTGATGATGCATCAGCTTGGCGGCAAAGTCCAAAGCGGCCATGGCACAGCCGAGTTTGGTCGGGCCTTTGTTACACCGAAAGACAAACTGGATATCCTCGAGGGCTGGTTCGCGGACGGCGATGAACAAGTCTGGATGAGCCACGGCGACCATGTCAGTGTAATCGCACCGGGTTTTGAGGTATTTGGAACCTCGCCCAACGCACCTTATGCGATCACGGCTGATCCATCGCGGCACTTCTATGCCGTGCAGTTTCACCCCGAGGTACACCATACGCCCAAGGGCGCGAAACTGTATGAAAACTTCGTTAAGCTGGCCGGGTTCAAGGGTGACTGGACCATGGGCGCTTATCGCGAAGACATGATCCGCAAGATCCGCGAACACGTCGGAGACAAGAAGGTCATTTGCGGATTGTCCGGCGGCGTCGACAGCTCGGTTGCCGCGATCCTTATTCACGAAGCAATCGGGGATCAACTGACCTGCGTGTTCGTCGATCACGGGCTGCTGCGCAAGAATGAGGCCGAAGAAGTCGTCGGCATGTTCCGCGACAACTACAACATTCAGTTGATCCACGCAGACGAATCCGAGCTGTTTCTGGGGGAACTGGAAGGTCAGAGCGACCCCGAGACCAAGCGTAAGATCATCGGAAAACTGTTCATCGACGTGTTCCAGAAGCACGCCGATACCATCGACGGCGCCGAATTCCTGGCTCAGGGCACTCTCTATCCCGATGTGATCGAATCAGTGTCGTTCTCGGGCGGGCCTTCTGTAACGATCAAGTCCCATCACAACGTGGGCGGCCTGCCGGAAAAGATGGGCCTGAAACTGGTCGAACCGCTGCGTGAATTGTTCAAGGACGAAGTCCGCGCACTGGGCCGAGAACTTGGTCTGCCGCAGAGCTTCATCGGGCGCCACCCCTTCCCCGGACCGGGTCTGGCCATTCGCTGCCCCGGCGAGATCACCCGCGAAAAACTGAAAATCCTGCGCGAGGCTGACGCAATTTACATCGATCAGATCCGCAAGCACGGGCTCTATGATGACATCTGGCAGGCTTTTGTCGCCATCCTTCCCGTCCGCACAGTGGGCGTGATGGGCGATGGCCGCACCTATGATTACGCCTGTGCGTTGCGGGCCGTGACTTCGGTCGATGGAATGACGGCGGACTATTACCCGTTCAGTCACGAGTTCCTTGGCGAAACGGCGACCCGGATCATCAACGAGGTCAAGGGCATCAACCGATGCACATATGACATCACCTCGAAACCGCCCGGGACCATCGAGTGGGAATGATCCGGCAAAACACCACCGCGTTCGACGCCAAAAACGACCCGATCCGAGGAATTCCTTCCAAGCCGTGTTTGAAAAAGTTGGACGCGACCTTGAACCTGACGCTTCATAAGCGTTTCAATGATTCAACGAATTCAATCTTTTGATCGCGTAGCGAAGGCCCCGACACCGGGGCCGTGACCGCGCGACCAGGTCGGGGTGTGGCACGTGAATCAGACACAAAAAAACACGTTCAAGGCCGCCTTGTGGATGACTGGAGCCATCGCGTCCTTCTCCTCGATGGCGGTTGCTGGTCGCGAACTGAGCGTCGTGCACGACACGTTCGAGATCATGATGTACCGAAGCCTGGTAGGGTTTGTTGTTGTCGCCCTCGTACTGACTGCCACAGGCGGTTGGGTTCAGGTTTCCACGCAACGCTTGGGTTTGCACGCCCTGCGAAACACCCTGCATTTCACAGGGCAGAATCTTTGGTTCTATGCGGTCGCTGTTGCGCCTTTGGCGCAGGTGTTCGCATTGGAATTCACCCAGCCGCTTTGGGTGATTCTGCTGTCGCCACTGCTTTTGAACGAACGCCTTACTACGCTTAAGATGACGGCAGCGCTTATTGGTTTTGCCGGCGTTCTGATTGTTACGCGCCCTGGTACGGCGCCCTTAAGCCCCGGCCTTGTGACCGCAGCTGCGTCTGCGATTTTCTTCGCATTTACAACGATTTCGACCAAAAAACTCACACGTTTTGCCAGTATCGGCTGCATCGTTTTCTGGCTTACGACCATGCAGGCGGTTCTTGGGGGCATCGCTGCAGGTTTTGATGGACAGATTTCCTTGCCCACAGCGCAAAGCGCACCCTTTTTGATTCTGGTTGGGTTGGCCGGTCTGTTGGCCCATTTCTGCATAACCAACGCTCTTGCCATCGCCCCGGCGACAGTTGTGATCCCATTTGATTTTGCAAGGCTTCCTACGATCGCAGTGGTCGGAATGATCCTTTACCACGAACCCATCGACCATTGGGTCCTGATAGGTGCCGCGGTCATCTTTTCCGGTATTTTCCTGAATATCTGGTCCGAAAGTCGTAACAGTTTAGCAACAGTTGAAAACACTAGTCGCAATACGTAACGCACCGTCACCAGTTGACCTTAAAGTAACCTAAAAGAGAGTATCGCTCATCATACACGGGATAGGCGTTCGTCACACTCAGCTAAACGCCATGGAAACCCGCGGGAGATTGTTAGGGAGGACAGAATGAAAAAAACACTACTCGCGACCTGCGCTTTGTGTGCTGGAGCGACGGCAGGATACGCAGGCGGACTGGACCGCAGTGGTCAGGGCATAAACCTGATCTTCGAAGAAGGATCAGTGGTTCAGTTTCGGTTGGGATACACCAACCCCAGCGTAACGGGCACCATGCCGGCTTTGGCTGGACCAAACATTGGGCAACCGGTCGATTCCGGTGAGGTCGCGAACGACTTTTTCACACCGCATCTGGGCTACAAAACGTCACTGACCGAAAAACTCGATTTCGCGATCATGTACGACCAGCCCTTTGGTGCCGATATCCAGTACGCAGCAGCCTTTCCGCTATCGATCAACCCGACTAATCCGTCAGACCCCCGCGTCTTGCAGGCAACCGCTGACACAGACGCGATTACAGCTTTGCTGAGGTACAAATTCGACGGTGGCTTCAGCGCGATTGGTGGTGTTCGCGCACAGCGTGTTACGGCTAATATTACCGTACCGCTTGCTGCCGGGTATAACGTTGATACCGATGCGGACGTTGCATTTGGGTACGTTGTTGGTGTGGCTTGGGAAAAACCTGAGATCGCTGCCAGAGTTGCGCTTACCTATAACTCGAAGATTTCACACGATCTTTCTCAGACAGAATCCAGTGCTTTGACTGGGGGTTTGCCCGTTAACTCTTCGAGTGAAATTGAAACACCCCAGTCGATCAATCTTGACTTTCAAACAGGTGTAGCACCAAAGACGCTTCTGTTCGGTTCAATCCGCTGGGTTGACTGGCCACAGCTCGTCTACAACCCGCCAAACTACCCACCCACCAGCAACCTTGTTGACTACGCTGATTCTACCTTCACGTATTCGTTGGGCATGGGGTATCAGTTCTCGGAAGAGTTCAGTGGCGCTGTGACGTTGGGCTACGAGACTTCCCAGGGCACTCCTGTATCAAACCTCGGCCCGACCGACGGGTTCTGGAGCATTGGTCTGGGCGGAACGTACTCGCTGGAGAATGCGAAGATTTCCGGCGGTGTTCGTTACACCGACATCGGTGATGCGACATCTAATGGCGCTGGCCCGAATGCACGCGGAACGTTCACTGGCAACAGCGCCTGGAGCGTAGGCTTCCAGATTACATACGCGCTGAACTAATCCAAAGATGATTATCCTCAAGGCTCCGCTGTTTCAGCGGAGCCTTTTTTTATGCGTAGGTTTCGGGTCGCGGTTCCGTCTGCTGAATGCGAGTGTACGGCCATGAACACGCAAAAACACCTTTCTCAGCGCGCCTGGGCCGAACTCATTCTTCTGGCTGTCATCTGGGGCGCATCCTTTGTGGCCATTCGGATCGCCCTGGATTCCATTCCCGTTATGACATCGGTTTTGCACCGCACGTTCTGGGCGATGCTGGTGCTTTGGCTGGTAGCTTGGGCCAAGGGACTTTCCCTGCCCCGCTCACCCCGCATCTGGGGTGCATTCCTGATCATGGGGTTGCTGAACAATGTCATCCCATTCAGCTTGATGGCATGGGGTCAGCTTTACATCGACTCTGGCCTGACCGCTATTCTGAACGCGACCACGGCCATCTTTGGTGTTCTCGTTGCGGCGCTGTTTTTCAAAGATGAGCGTTTGACACAAGCCCGGGTGATCGGCGTTTTTCTAGGTTTTCTCGGTGTCTCAATCATCATCGGAATTCAGACCTTCACGTCTTTCAGCTTGCAAAACACAGCCCAGCTTGCCGTGTTGGCCGGAACGCTCTCGTATGCTTTTGCCGCGGCTTGGGCGCGGTATCATCTGTCTGACCTTCACCCCGTCGTCGCGGCCGCTGGAATGCTGACCGGCTCGACCCTACTAATCCTGCCCCTGACGCTCATGACGGACGGGGTGCCAACGCTTGCTCTGCCCGCGGTCACCTGGGCTGCGATTGGGTATTACGCCATTGTGGCAACAGCGGGGGCATACCTTTTGTATTATCGAGTCCTGGCGATGGCGGGCAGCGGCAACCTGATGCTGGTGACGCTTGTTATCCCTCCTGTCGCCATCGTGCTTGGCGCGATTCTGCGAAACGAAGCGCTGCCGTCGAATGCCTATTTCGGCTTTGTTATCCTTGCCATGGGTCTTCTGGTATTGAACCGAGCTGGCCGCCGCGATTGACGCCGTGCGCTGCCCGATTTAGCAAAGGCAAAAAGGGACAGCACAAGATGATCTATAACACAGCCAAAGACTGGCGCACGGCACGCCGCAAGAAGGTGCTGTTCTTTGGCATGTCCGGTCTGGGCAAGACCTATGTCTCGAACATTCTTCGCGGCTCAGGGAACTGGTTTCACTACTCGATCGACTATCGCATCGGCACCCGGTACATGGGCGAATACATTACCGACAACGCAAAGGCCGAGGCGATGAAAGTCCCGTTCTTGCGTGACCTGCTACTGTCGGATTCCATTTACATCGGCTCCAATATCTCGTTCGCAAACCTGACTCCGGTCGCGGCCTATCTGGGCAAACCGGGCAACCCTGCCCTCGGCGGATTGGAAATGCCGGAATACCGACGCAGGCAGGAACAGTTTCGACTGGCCGAAATACACGCTCTGCTGGATACCGAGTATTTCATCGACCGCGCCGAGCGTCTGTACAAATACCCCCATTTCATCTGCGACACCGGTGGATCGATCTGCGAGTGGGTGGACCCCGAGGATCCGAACGACCGGGTACTGTCCGAGCTTTCGCAACACACCCTGATGATCTGGCTGAAGGGGGATGAGGAACACACGGCAGAGCTTGTACGTCGTTTTGACAAAGCCCCTAAGCCCATGTCCTATCAGGCCGAATTCCTGACCAGAGCCTGGACAGACTATCTGGAACAACACGGATGTTCGGAAACCGATGTGAATCCCGATGATTTCGTCCGTTGGACCTATGCGCAGGCCTTGGCGCACCGTCAGCCGCGCTACGAAGCCATGGCGAATAACTGGGGCGTGACGATTGCAGCCAATGACATCGGCAAAATCCGCGACGCCGCCGATTTCGATGAGTTGATCGAACACACCCTTGAGACCAGGCACAAAAACGCCTAACTACCAGTTTTCACTAATCCCTTAGAAGCCTGACATATGCCCATCAAAATCCCTTCAGATCTGCCTGCTTTTGACGTCCTGACCAAAGAGGGCGTCATGGTCATGGACGAAGATCAGGCAATGCGTCAGGACATCCGCCCACTGCGCATCGGCTTGCTGAACCTGATGCCCAAGAAAATCCAGACCGAAAACCAGTTCGCGCGTCTGATCGGGGCAACTCCATTGCAGATCGATCTGTCTTTGATCCGCATGACTGAACACCGGACCAAAACCACTGCCGCCGAGCATATGTCCGAGTTCTATCGTCCCTTTCAAGAGATCAAAGATCAGAAGTTCGACGGTCTGATCATTACCGGCGCCCCGATCGAACATCTGGAATTTTGTGATGTCACCTATTGGGATGAAATCAGCGAGATCTTCGACTGGACTCAAACCAACGTGCATTCCACCTTTGGTGTGTGTTGGGGCGGGATGGCGATGATCAACCATTTTCACGGTGTCAAAAAGCACATGCTGGACGCAAAAGCCTTTGGGTGTTTCCGGCATCGCAACCTGGATCTGGCGTCTCCGTTCTTGCGCGGTTTCTCGGATGACTGCGTCATTCCGGTCAGCCGATGGACGGAAATGAAACAGGATGAAATCGATCGCGCACCCGGGCTGAGAACCCTGTTGGGCAGCGACGATGTCGGCCCCTGTCTGGTCGAAGATCCCGGCCATCGCGCGTTGTATATCTTTAATCACTTTGAATATGACAGTGACACGCTGAAACAGGAATATGATCGGGACGTCAGCAACGGCACGCCTATCAACGTACCTATCAACTACTATCCCGACGATGATCCATCCAACACGCCGCAGAACCGGTGGCGCAGTCATGCACATCTGCTGTACGGCAACTGGATCAACGAAATCTATCAATCCACGCCTTTCAACATGACAAAAATTGGCCACTAAAGTCCTGATATCCCTTGGCCTGGCCGTTCTGGGCCTTGTCATACTGACAACCTGGCGCAGCGCCCGGAACGAAGCGCTGGCCGAGGCGGCTTACCCCCCCGAAGGTCAGATTCTGGATGTAGGCGGCCTCGCCGTGCACGCCGTGGTCATGGGAGACGGTCCTGATGTCGTTCTGATCCATGGTTCCAGCGGGAACACGCGCGATATGACCTTTGCGCTGGCCCCTATTCTGGCCAAGTCATACCGCGTGATCGTTTTTGACCGACCGGGGTTGGGATATTCCGAAAGCTTCAATCCGAATGGTGAAACCCTCATTGAACAGGCGGATATCCTGCAACAGGCGGCGGCTCAGCTTGGGGCGGAAAAGCCCATCGTGGCCGGGCAGAGCTATGGCGGATCTGTCTCGCTGGCATGGGCCGTGACCCGACCCGAGAATATCTCGGCTCTGGTTCTGATAGCTCCGGCCGCTATCCCGTGGGAAACGCCTTTGGATGGGTTCAACCGGCTTGCGTCAACCACGTCGGGCTATGCGCTGGCCTTGCCCCTGATCAGCTCTTTCGTGCCCGAATGGTACGTAACACAGGCGTTGGACAAGGTGTTTGCACCGCAATCGGCGCCGGAAGGCTATGCCGAACACTTTGGGCCAGGGCTGACGATCCGGCGTGGCTCGATGCATGCAAATGCCAAGCAACGAGCCAACCTGCTGGACGAAGTTACCCGCCTGCAACCCAGATATGGCGAGATTTCCGTACCGACCGAAATCATTCACGGAACGGCCGACGATACCGTTGGTCTAGAATGGCATTCTGAACGTCTGATCGAACAAATCCCCGGGGCCGAGTTGATCGAGTTACCGGGTGTCGGTCATATGCCACAGGTGGTCGCAGCACCCGAAGTTGCCGCCGCGATAGATCGCGCGGCGCAGCGAGCGGGTTTGCGTTAACCCAAGCTCTAATCCATAGTCAGATATGGATTTTATCGCGAGGTGACATATGGCCCGGTCAGGAAAAGGCTCCATCGAGAAGTATTTTCGGAAAGACGCGCCCAAATCTGTACGGGAAGAGATTCAAAACGCGAAAAAGGGCGATATTCTGAACCCGACCTACCCGTATTCTGAAAAAATGAAGTCCAAGGATTATGATGAGCAGATGGACCTGCTCCAGATTGAATTGGTCAAAATGCAATCCTGGGTCAAGGAAACCGATCAACGGGTAGCCATCATTTTCGAAGGCCGCGATGCCGCGGGCAAAGGTGGCACCATCAAGCGGTTTCGTGAAAACCTGAACCCCCGCGGCGCGCGCAACGTTGCGCTGGCCAAACCATCAGACGCCGAACGCAGCCAATGGTATTTCCAGCGCTACATCCTGCATCTGCCCGCCGCCGGAGAGATCGTGTTCTTTGATCGCAGTTGGTACAATCGAGGCGTCGTCGAGAATGTCTTTGGCTTCTGTTCACAGGAGCAGCGTGAACGGTTCTTCCGACAGGTCCTGCCGCTTGAAACCGGTCTGGTGAATGACGGCATCCATTTTTTCAAATTCTGGCTTAATGTCGGGCGTGCAGAACAACTGAACCGTTTTCTGGCGCGCGAAAACGACCCTTTGAAGCAATGGAAGCTCAGCGCGATCGACGTGGCAGGGCTGAACAAATGGGACGAATACACGCAGTCGATCTCGGAAACCCTGACCCGATCGCATTCTGATGCCTGCCCGTGGACAATTGTCCGTTCTGACGACAAAAAACGCGCGCGCCTTGCGGCCATCCGAACGGTTCTGCATGCCTTGGACTATGAAGAGAAGGACAAGAAGAGTATCGGCGAGGTTGATGCCCGTATCTGCGGTGGCCCGGACGTGTGGGAGGCATAAATTGTCGCTCTGCCCTGCCCTGTCGATGCCTTCACGATCATGTATTGGACGACAATGCATCGGTGGTCTATGTCCTTGTCTTCCAATACCCAATCAATGCAACTGAGGCTGGGATGACGAAACGCGGTTATCACCACGGAAACCTGAAGCAAGCCCTGATCGAGGCAGCCTTGTCCCTGATCGAAGACAAGGGCCCGACCGGTTTCACGCTGTCCGAGGCCGCAAAAACTGCCGGTGTCACGCCTGCCGCCGTCTATCGTCATTTTCAAGGGCGCGAGGACCTGATTGCCGAAGCCGCACGGCAGGGGTTTGAGATGTTCGCAGACCTGATGCAATACGCCTACGACGAAGGACAGCCTTCAGCCCTTGCGGCTTTTGAAGCAACGGGGCGTGCTTATCTGGCCTTTGCACGCAAGAACCCCGGGCATTACATTGCCATGTTCGAAAGTGGAATATCCCTGAACCGCACGCCTGAATTGTCCCTGGCAGCAAATCGGGCGAAGTCTGTTCTTGAGCAAGCGGCCGCTGACCTGTCCCAGCATATTCCACCGGAAAAGCGCCCGCCTGCCTCGATGTTCAGCGCGCATATCTGGGCGATGAGCCACGGGGTCGTCGAGCTGTATGCCCGAAATACCGGCGCAACTTCGCCTTTCCCCCCCGAGGACTTGTTGGAAAGCGGTATCGGTATTTATCTGCGCGGTTTGGGTCTGATCCCTCAGGACGAATGACGCCAGTCAGAATGAACGACTGCTCTGCGGCATACTCAAACCTGATGTCACATTGATCAGATCCATCTCACCCATCCCCTTGATATCAACGCACCCCAGATCCGAGACCTGAAACTCGTCGATCAGGGCATATTTCATCTCTTCCGGGGCCACGATATTCATGGGGTTGGCAAAGACCTGCAACCGGGATGCGATGTTCACGGCAGGGCCAAACACGTCATAGACATATTTCTGAATGCCCACGACCGATCCTACAGCCGCACCCATACCCAATCCGATCCGGGCCTGCCACTTATGGGGATGGCTTTCGTTGCGGCGCTCGAGATAGCGCAGAAACCTTACCGCGCAATGCGCCACTGCGGTCGCATGATCCGGTGTGGGATCGGGCATGCCTGACACGGCCAGATAGGCATCGCCAATCGTCTTGATTCGCTCACACCCGAATTGTTCGACGATCCGGTCAAATGCCGTGAAGATGTCGTTCAACTCACTCAAGGTCACTGTCGGGTCGGTCTTGGCCGCGAAATCCGTGAACCCGACAAAATCCAGCATCACCACCGAAACCTGCTGATACAGCTGCGGTGTGACAACGCCAAACGTCTTGAACTCTTCATACACCGCTCGCGGCATCAGGTTCAGCAACAGGCGTTCCACCCTCTCCTTTTCGCGCTCAAGCTCTCGGGTATTTCGCTCGACCATGGTGGAATAGCTGTCAATCATGCTTTCCAACTCCCGAATGCGGGTGATGTTCTGACATTCAACAATCAGCACCTGTTCGGACAACCCGCTGGCCAGCGAGACTGTGACCGCAAAAATCAGTGTCCTTCGCTTTGGTTTGATCTGCAATTCGACCGAGTACCGAAGGCCAGATTGCTTCACATCCTCCAGTTCCTTCGGGTCGAGATCAGAAAGAACGTCGCTTAGGGTACTGCCATTGTCAGGTGTACCGAACCATTCCCTGAAGGGCCCGTTGTGAAACACGAACTGCAGGTCGGATGCACGTACTACGGCGACGCCCACTCCGATCGCGCGCAGCAATTGTTCGTTTATAGCAAGAATGCTCATGCCGCATTCCGGGCGACGATGATCGAACGCTTTCCTTCGATCGCCTTCAGCGCAGTTTTGACGTCGCCGTCCGACATACCATGCTGACTCAGCGCGTCGCCAAAGAGCTCGGCCATGACGTCGAATTCATTGTGCGATATGTTCAAATGCCGATGAACCACTTCGATCCTGTCATCACTGAAAGATGCCGGCCCGCCAATCAAGGACGAAACGAACTTGGTTTGATGGTCGATCAAACGCGGCATATCAATGTCTTCGAAATGGTGGCCGATCTCATCCGAGTCCAACGCCATTTCATAGAAAGTCATCACGACTCGGCTGATCGTTTTGAAGCCGCCATATTTTTCATAAAGTGTCTGTGCCACACGTATACCCGCGCGTTACCAATCAATAACCCCACAACTCTATATCAAATCGATTTTTTTGTTAACGCTTATGATTTTCTAACAGGGAACGATCAAAAACCGTTTTGTTGTACTGGAAAAACCACCAAAGCTTCGCTGGTGCCGAACCTGTTCCACCACAAACGTACCGTTTCTGGCCTGACCTCGATCCGACGTTCAAGCGGCATTAGCTATTTTTCGAATGTGAAAACGGGAAAGAAATGAATTGCACACCACCAACGGGAATATCTCTTGGCTAATCCTGAAGTGCTCCAATGGGCTGGTCTGGGTGAACTTTGGACGCAAGCCAGCCCAGCCCTCCGGAAGACATTTACGCCTGATAAGCCCCCGGAACCTGTCGCTCAAAGAGAATTGTGTTCCAATACAGCGTGTCCTCATGTTCACTTGCAACAAATAAGGCACAACCATCGAAAGGACCGAAAGTGCAGGAACATGGATATGCGTCTGGGCGCCTAAATCTACCTTTCGTCGGAATATCGACCTTCGGAAAATCTCCCTACATCGAAAACTGGGACAGAATTGATGCCGATGTTTGCGTCCTCGGCGCGCCCTTCGACTTTGGCACACAGTGGCGCCCGGGTGCTCGGTTTGGTCCCCGGGCCGTTCGAGAGGCATCGACCCTTTTCAGTTTCGGCCATGCTGGCGCCTATGATCATGAGGATGACGCGACCTATCTGGACAGCTCGGTTCGGATCGTCGACCTGGGGGACGCGGATATTGTCCACACCAAGACCGAGACCAGCCACAAGAACATAGCCTTTGGTGTGCGAAAGATTCTAGAGGCCGGAGCCCTTCCGCTGGTGATTGGCGGTGATCACTCGGTCAACATCCCCTGCATTTCTGCATTCGAAAGCAACTGCGCTGAAAACGGCCCAATACATGTCGTTCAAATCGATGCGCATTTGGACTTTGTCGATGAACGTCATGGCGTTACCAACGGGCACGGAAACCCCATGCGCCGCGCGATCGAGAAGGACTATGTTTCAGGGATGACCCAGTTGGGTATTCGGAACGTTTCGTCCACGTCCAAGGAAGGGTATGACGACGCGCGTGCGCGCGGATCGGATATCCTGTCGGTACGGCAGGTTCGCAGAATGGGAACAGAGGCTGTTCTTGACCGCATACCCGCGGGAAAACGGTACTATGTGACTATTGATATCGACGCATTTTGTCCATCGATCGCACCAGGGACCGGAACTCCAAGCCACGGAGGGTTTCTGTACTATGACGTTCTGGAGATCCTTAAGGGGCTCGCGAAAAGAGGTGACGTGGTCGGCATCGATCTTGTCGAAGTGGCCCCTGCCTACGATCCCACTGAAAGCACTCAGATACTGGCAGCGCAGCTTTTGCTGAATTTTCTGGGCTTCATATTTCACGAACGCGCTCTACACACGTAAAATAGCGGGTGGAGCCGAGGCTCCACCCCAAAGCATCAGGCGCCGATAATGTTGTGACCCGGCCCGTAGGGGAATCCGGTGATGTTTTCGGCTCCGTCTTCACCCACTACCAGAATATCATGCTCTCTGTAGCCGCCCGCACCGGGCTGGCCTTCAGGGATCCACAGCATCGGCTCGATCGAGACCACCATGCCGGGTTCCAGCACGGTGTCGATGTCTTCGCGGAGCTCCAGACCGGCTTCGCGACCATAGTAATGGCTAAGAACACCAAACGAGTGGCCATAGCCGAAGGACCGGTATTGCAGCAGGCCTTCGTCGGCAAAGAACCGGTTGATCTCGGCGGTGATACCGGAACAGGTGGCACCGGGTTTGATCAGGCTGAGGCCAAGTTCATGCGCGGCCACATTGGCCTTCCACAGCCGCAGGCTGTCGGCATCCGGCTCGCCCAGAAACAGGGTCCGTTCCAAGGCGGTATAATAGCCCGAGATCATCGGAAAGGTGTTCAGTGACAGGATATCGCCTTTTTGCAACGCGCGTTTGGTGACCGGGTTATGCGCGCCGTCGGTGTTCAAACCCGATTGGAACCAAACCCAGGTGTCGCGATATTCGGCATCAGGATAGGCACGCGCGATTTCCACTTCCATCGCGTCTCGGCCGGCCATTGCAACCTCGATCTCGGTTGCGCCTTCGCGGATTGCGGCATGGATCGCAGCACCACCCACGTCGGCAGTACGGGCACCGCCCTTGATCAATTCGATTTCTTCAGCGGATTTGATCATCCGCGCAGCCATGGTGTCCGTCGCGATGTCAACCAATTCAGGCTCGCCAAGCATGCTCAGCGCTGCGTCGCGCGCCGCCAGCGTCATGTGGTCGCCTTCGATACCGATCCGTTTTGCATTGCCGATCAGGCTCGCAACTGCACGCCAGTAGTTGTCGCGCTTCCAGTCGGTATAAATCACGTTGTCTTCAACCGACCGGCGCCAGGGTTGTCCGGCATCAATATTGGCGGACACGGTGGTGCAGCTGTCCTGGGTCACAACGCAGCCATAGGGGCGCCCGAACGCACAGTACAGAAAGCCTGAGTAATAGGCGATATTCTGCATCGACGTCAGTAGCACCACTGGGATGTCCCGCCTGGCCATGATCGCGCGAAGCTTGCCAAGACGGCGGTCATACTCGGCTTTGCTGAACTGCAACGGGGCCTTGTCACCATTGTGGCAGGTGAAGAACTCGGGGCGGTTTGAAATGTCAGTCATCTCTGGTCTCTCATCTTTGCCGGGCATGCAATTCCCGGCCACTTGTCCCGGCGTTCAGGACAGGCGGTCTCGGGGTCCGAGAGCCGATCACCTCCGTAGTCGCCGCGACGCCATCGCAGCGGAGATGAACAGGTGAATCGTTAGATCAGACGGTTTGCTGCGTCAAGCGGGCGAAAGACCCCGCAAACGTTCAGACCGACGCCGCAACAGTTCGACCGTAGTCAGCAGTGCAATAGACAGAACCACAAGGATTGTCGCAACCGCAAGAATGGTTGGACTGATCTGTTCCCGCAGGCCGGTGAACATCTGCCACGGCAACGTCTTTTGGCTGGCGGAGCCTACAAACAGCACCACAACCACTTCGTCGAATGATGTGATAAAGGCAAAGAGACCGCCAGATATGACGCCCGGCAGGATCAACGGCATCTGAATCTTGAAGAATGTTCGCACGGGTCCTGCACCCATATTGGCTGCCGCCCGGGTCAGAGATCGATCAAAACCGACCAGAGTCGCGGTCACGGTGATGATCACAAACGGAATACCCAGAACGGCGTGGGCCAGAATAACTTTCAGATAGCCCACGAAGTTCTTGTTCATGCCCAACGTACCTTCGAGGAAGCGCCCGATATCACTGTAGAAAAAGAACATGCCCGTCGCCGAGATGATCAGCGGGACAATCATCGGAGATATCAGAATTCCCATAATCGCACGGCGCCCGGGAACGTGAGACTGGCTGAGTCCAATGGCAGCCAATGTTCCCAACGTTACCGAAATAACCGTCGCGATCGGCGCAATAATGAGCGAATTCTTGAAGCTGCGCTGCCATTCGTTGTTGGTGAAGAAGTCTCGGTAGTGCTTAAGGGAATAGCCTTCCGGGTCCAGCCGCAGCATCTCGGGGGTGAATGTAAAGAAATCCTCTGCGTTGAAAGACAGCGGCAACACCACAAGGATCGGTGTGATCAGGAACACGAAGATCGCACCACAGATCACGCGAAACAGATAGTGATAAAAAACCTGTTGTGCCGTGAGGTATGGCAGCAACTTGCGCCGATACCGCCCCTCGTACAGCCAGAAGATAAACCAAGCGAAAAACCAGCCGCCGAGCAATCCCAATACTCCGCCCATCAGCCCGGCCACTATGAAACCAACGACACCGAACCCGATGATGTTGATCCAGCGTGCGAGGTTTTCGTTCTTCACGAGATTTATGTAGACCCAAGCCAGCCCCGCGATCAGGACAGCTCCACCCAGGATACCCAGAAGGACCGAACCATTTCCGGCCCCGACAAAAATACCGGCAAAAGCCCCTGCGAGTGCGACACTGGGCAAAACCATGGACATGGGTTTGCGGGATATCGGTGTCAGTGCGGCCATCTTGATTATCCCAACTTCACGTTATCGATGCCCACGATCTTGTCGTAGACCCAGTAGAGCAGCAGCACGACCGCCAGAAGGATCGTACCCAAGGCCGCAGCCAGCCCCCAGTTCAGTGAGGACGAGATGTGATAGGCGATCCGGTTCGAAATAAAGACACCCTTGGTGCCGCCCACGATCTCGGGCGTGATGTAGTAACCGATTGCCAGAATGAACACGAGGATCGAACCGGCCCCGATCCCGGGCACGGATTGCGGGAAGTAGATACGCCAGAATGTCGTCCAGTTCGTCGCTCCCATGGATTTGGCAGCGCGCGTATAAGACGGCGGTATGGTCTGCATCACCGAATACATCGGCAAGATCATGAACGGTAAAAGGATATGCGTCATCGCGATGATGGTGCCGATCTGGTTGTTGATGATAATCAGCCGAGCGTCATCAGCGACCAGCCCCAGCCAAACGAGGGTATCGTTAATAACCCCCTGTTGTTGCAACATGACCTTCCACGCGGACGTTCGCACCAGAAGAGACGTCCAGAAGGGCAAAAGGACCAGTATCATCAACAGGTTCGACACCCGCATCGGAAGTGTCGCCAATAGGTAACTGACAGGGTATGCGAGCAGGATACAAGCGCCCGTTATCGCGAGCGACATGAACAGAGTACGTCCGAAAAGCTTGATGAGGATCCGCTTGTCTTCGGGTTGGGCCTGAGCGCCTTCCGGGGTTCTGCGCATATCGACGGCATTCAGGAAGTAGCCATTGGTGACCGCCGGTGAATGGGTCTTGATCACGCGCCAGGTTTGCGGATCTCCCCAGCCTTCATGGATCTCGATCAATTTCTCCTTGAAAGGCGCATCCGCTTCAGGATCCAGTTTTTTGATCTGACGCCCGGATTTGCGGAACAGCGAAGACATACCTGTTTCTTCGTAGTTCAGACGCGAACCAAGGCGAGTGTGTTCTTTGTTTTCGACCGCAACGACCATATCGCGAACGAAAGCATCGTAAACCGCTTCATCCGGAAGCTCGCCGCTTTGAGCATCCCAACCCTTCAGAGTTTCCACAGTAAGTGGAAGGGTTTCCGACACCATGCTGTTTTCCACCGAACGAAACAGCATCGACGCAATCGGCACGATGAAGGAAAACATGACGAACAGCAGAAGCGGAGCGACGAGCATCAACGCCCGCAATTTCTGCCGCCGCAGTGAACGTGCCAGCGATTGCTTGAGCGGCGTTCCGTCCGCTGCCAGCATCGGCCCTGCATTTTGGCTTGCGTCAGTCATCTGTGCCCCTTGGCTCTGCTTGAGTCTGAGGGCGGCGCGCCGCCCCCGACTTTTTCATGAAAACGCGCACTTATTGCGCCAACCAGGCTTGGAACTTGGCTTCGATATCGTCGCGGTAATCCGCCCAGAACTCGTAGTTGTACAGGAACGTGTTCTTGGCGTTTTCCGGATCGGTCGGCATGTGCGGCGCCATATCGATACCCAGGTCGGCGTGCTGACCCACCAGCGGCGCTGACGATGCCCGGGCCGGACCGTACGAGATGTACTTGGCCTGATCCGCCAAACGCTGGGTGTCAGTTGCGAACATGATATAGTCCAGAGCGCGCTGCTGACGCTCTTCGCTCAGACCAGCAGGGATGATCCAACCGTCTAGGTCAAAGATCTGCGCGTCCCACAGCATGGCAACGGGCTGCTTCTGCTCTTCGATCACGCTGAACAGACGACCGTTATAGGTTGAACCCATGACGATCTCGCCATCAGCCAGAAGTTGCGGTGTATCCGCACCAGCGGACCACCAGACAACGCTGTCTTTGATCGTGTCGAGCTTTGCCAGCGCCTGATCCTGACCTTCCGGAGTGGCCAGAACGTCATAGACATCGTCTTTGGCGACGCCATCACAGATCAGAGCCCATTCCATGTTGTTGATCGCACGCTTTTCAAGCGAACGCTTGCCTGGATAGGCTTCCAGGTCAAATACGGCGCAGACATCGCTGGGCGGAGTGTCTCCGACAAGATCGGTGCGGTAACCAAAAGTGGTTGAATACACGATCTGCGGAATAAAGCAGTCGCTGACCAAAAGGTCGCCGAAATCCTCGGAGGCAGACGTGCCATCCGGCGCCGGCGCAAGCTGAGTGTCAAAGTCGATTTCAAGCGCAAGACCTTCGTCACAAAGACGAATTGCGTCGGCAGCCACAACATCAACCACATCCCAGGTGATGTTGCCGGCTTCGTTCATCGCGCGCAGTTTCGCAACTGCTTCGGCCGAGCTGTCATCATTCAGAATGGTGACACCTGTCTTTTCCGAATAGGGCTCGTGGTACGCCTTTAGCTGTGATTTGGAATAGGCGCCGCCCCAAGAAACGATCGTCATTTCTTCTGCGAATGCACCGCCAGCAACTGCCCCAAGTGCCGCTGCTGTTAACAATGTTTTGGTTGTCTTCATGAATTACTCCCAGTTCTTCCCGTTTATGTGTGTGGTCGGCTGATGCACGGGTTTTCACCAACCGGTCCCTCAGTGAGGTCGCGCTTGTTCCGCGCGACTTGGCCTATGCGTCGAGCGCACGACAATCCTGAGCCAGCCAGCCGATCTCGATCTCCTGCCCCGGGGACAGGCGGATCGCGTCTGGCGCGTTCCGGGTCTTGACGATGAACTCATCATTTCCGGCAACGGACATGCGGAAACGGAACACGTCACCCATGTAAATGAATTCTTTGACGGTTGCCTTCAGCGTATGTGCATCGGCGTGCAGGCGAAACTTGTTGAATTCTACCCGCTCGGGCCGGATCGATACTTTTGTCCGTTCGCCGGGTTCGCGAACATTGATCGGAACAGCGTCAATTTCAGAGCCATCATCCAGCTGGACGAGGCATGTATCGCCATCAATCGTCTTAATGACGCCTTCCATTGTGTTGTTTTCCCCGATGAACTGCGCAACGAAGCTGTTTTCCGGTTCTTCATAGAGCTGATCAGGCGGCGCAAGCTGCTGAATGCGGCCATCGTCAAATACGGCAACACGATCCGACATGGTCAATGCTTCGGTTTGGTCGTGGGTAACATAAACCGTGGTGATTCCCAGTTCATGCGCAAGACGTGTGATTTCGAACTGCATATGTTCACGCAGTTGTTTGTCCAAAGCGCCCAGAGGTTCGTCCATCAACACCAGTTCGGGTTCAAAAACCAAAGCGCGCGCCAAGGCAATTCGCTGTTGTTGACCGCCGGACAACTGAGCCGGACGTCGGCCGCCAAACGCACCCATCTGAACCATGTCCAAAGCACGTTGAACCTTTTCCTCCCGTTCAGACTTGCCCAGTTTGCGGACCTCCAAAGGGAACGAAAGGTTTTCGGCCACCGTCATGTGTGGGAACAGGGCATAGTTCTGAAAAACCATACCAATTCCGCGCTTATGCGGCGGAATATTGTTGATGGGTTTCCCGTCAAGGAGGATTTCGCCATGGGTCGCGGTTTCGAACCCGGCGAGCATCATAAGACATGTTGTCTTACCGGAACCCGACGGCCCAAGCATTGTAAGGAACTCACCCCTGGGCATCGCAAGATTTAGATCTTTAACGACGAGATTCTCGCCATCATAAGACTTCTGAACGCGTTGGAATTCGACAAACGCGGCGTCGTTCGTTGTACCGGTCACAAGACCCCCTGTTTCGTCAAATGATTATCCGACGGCTTCGGATTTCATTGATCTGTAGGCAGCAGTTAAGACCAAGCAGCCAGCATTTGGCAACTCTATTTGGCGGACTTTCTGCATTTTGAGTTCGACCTTTACACTCATTGAAAGCCGATCAAGTCTCTCATGTGCCATGCAAGGCTTTGATTACTCGAAAGAACAGGCTTTCCGATTCGCTCACGAATCTCAGGGATTGCTTCAAGGGTTCGCAGGTTGGTACAGCTGAGGAAAACGGCCTCAACCGACGGATCAGATCCCAGTTTTGTCGCGGCTTCAATCACGGACTGCACCGATATCCGAGCGACCTTTGCCTCTTCGGCCTGTCCGAATGTCCCGAAAACATCCATGGTTAAGCCGTTTTCCGAGAACGCGTTACGCAGCGGTGCGTTGACCTCTTCCACGTAAGGCGACAGCAGCGCAAACTTCGAAACACCAAGGTCCGCAGCGCAGGCCGTGGCCGCACGCAAAGGGTTTGTAACTTCCTCTGTTTTGCACGACTGCTTGATGAGTTCCTCCACACGCCCTGATCCAATGACGGAACTGGCCGACGTGCAGCCATAACCTACCACCCGAAAAGGTCGCGCGCTGGGCAATAATTCGGCCGCTGCCGGCAACGCCTTTTCCATCTCGGCAAGGCTTTCCGTTGTCACTTCAATGCCACTGGGAATCCGTGTTACATACAACGGGCTTTTCCGGTCCGTGAAATACGTGCTGAATTCCGGCTCAATCGTCTCGTCGACCTGAAGTACGATCAATCCAAGTGGCGCGGCTTGCGGGTCGTCTTCGTCAAGCGTGTAAGGCACGTAAGTCATAGCTCAAGAATCTCCGGCCCGATGCGCGGGCTGATAAAGCGCGGGGCATCGTCTGTTAGGACAATGTTTTCTTCGTGAACCAGGATCTTGTCACCAACAGCAATACCCGGCTCCAGGGTCAGCACCATACCGGGTTCAAGAACGGTCTGGTCCGTCGGGATGAGGGACGGCCATTCAGTCAATGACATGCCTAACCCATGCCCCAGCCGACCGGCATCTGTGCCTTCAGAATCCTTGGTCAGCACCGTGTTCATTGCATGAAACAACTCTGCGGCGGTTGCGCCGGGCCGGGCGATTTCGAATGCAGCATCTGACGCTTCTATCAGCCTGGTGTAAGCAGATTTCACGTCGGAATTTGCTGGGCCGACAGACCAGTTGCGGTCGAAATCGCTGAAATAACCATCCCAGACCAAGCCGGTGTCAAGCATCAGTACATCGCCATCCTTCAAGGGGGACGAAGACGCAGGCGAAATCACATCAGAATAACCGCCCTGCTCTGCCCCACCTGCGAGATATGGCACCCAGTCGGCGCCCTCTTCCAAACACAGTATCTGGAAACCGCGAAAAACCTCGTCCAACGGCGCACCTGCCCGTGCAATCTCGGGAACGCGCGCGAACGCGCGACCAGCTATGGCGCATGCAGTTTCGATCTTGGTGATTTCTGCATCGGATTTGACCATGCGAAGTTGGCGCAAAATACCCTGATCTCCGGTGATGCAACGCGAACCGAGACTGTTTCGCAGGCATTCAATGTCCGACAGGGGCATACGCGCGTGCGTCTCGTGCCCATCCGGCATTCCGATACGGCCTTTGGGGGGCGTCAGTTCCGTCAGGGCATCTGTCAAAAGCGAAACGCCGTCATCCTGAAGGTCGGGTGAGCTCCACGTTCGGATGTCGTCGATCCAGGTTTGCCCCATCAATGAGGCGCCGATCGAGGGGATAACTGCGACCGGTTTGCCAGCCGTAGGCAGGATCAGGAACCAAGGGCGGGTCGGGCTTTCCCAGAATCTGGTCAGGTACCCGGTAAAGTAGCGCACATCGGTTTCCGTGGTCAGCAGCAGCGCCGACAGGCCCGCGGCACTCATCATCACCTGTGCGCGTTCAGTACGCGCGGCAAATTCTGTTGGATCGAACCCTCTCATCCGGCGGCCTCAGAGGTGGTGCGCCGCATGCAGGCTGAACCGATGAATCGACGCAGCCTGAATGGCCCAGTCTTTCGGCCCGTTCGGTGTGGATTGATATCGGTTTTCATGCACCCCCCGGAATTTTCATTCGTTGACGTGAGCGGATCGGTAGGGTTCTGTCAACCACAGTCTTTTGTTGACCGGAGGCGCCAATGACCAACTCTGATCCAGCCTTCAGCCAGGCGGAATATGATCGCCGTCTTGCCAAGACCCGAAAGGCGATGGCCGCAAAGGGAATTGACTGCCTTTTTGTCGAAGACCCATCGAACATCGGGTGGCTCACCGGGTATGAGGGATGGTCTTTTTACGTTCACCAGGGTGCCCTGGTTTTTCTTGACGCGGACCCAATCTGGTGGGGGCGTCGGCAGGATACAAACGGTGCGCTGCGTACGGTGTGGATGGGGGACGATCGGGTTTTCGGATACGCCGATCACTTCGTGCAGTCGACCACACGGCATCCAATGCAGGATCTGGCCAAGCTTATTGCTGACTGCGGACACGGCCAGAGCCGAATTGGGGTGGAGCTGGATAATTATTATTACTCGGCCAAAGCCCATATTACACTGACAACTGAACTGCCCGGGGCGACGCTGATAGATGCAACGGCTTTGGTCAACTGGCAACGGGTTGTAAAATCCGGCGAAGAAATCGCCCTGATGCGCAAGGCGGCCCGAATTTCAGAGTTTGTGACTGACGGCGTGCTTGAACGCGTTGAACCCGGCCTGCGCAAGAACGAACTGGTCGCGCAGATTTACCATGACGCGATAACGGGCGTCGAAGATGACTGGGGGGATTACGCGGCCATTGTACCACTGTTGCCGTCAGGGTCAGACGCCGCCGCGCCACATCTGACCTGGAATGGTGATGTGTTCAAATCGGGCGAATGCACCTTTTTTGAGTTGTCCGGCTGCTATCGCCGATATCATGCTCCGTTCTGTCGGTCGGTGTTTCTGGGACGGCCGCCTGATCATCTTAGAAGGGCCGAGGCGGCTTTGGTTGAAGGGTTGGAGGCGGGTCTGGAGGCTGCGCGGCCCGGCAATCGCGCAAAAGATATCGCCAAAGCGCTGGCCGCACCGCTGGAACGTGCGGGGATAGAACGCGGTGCTCGCTGTGGCTATCCTGTAGGCCTCAGCTATCCTCCGGACTGGGGCGAGCGCACGATCTCGTTGCGGGACGAAGACAATACGATCCTCGAAGCCGGGATGACATTTCACTTTATGCCCGGGCTATGGATGGATGATTGGGGGCTTGCGATCACCGAGACCATCCTGATCGATGAAAAAGGACCGGCAGAGTGTCTGTGCAAACGACCTCGCAAAATATTCGTCAAGCCCTGATAGGCGCACGAACGATTGTAGGCCCGCGCCGGATCAAACCCGTATCTGTTCAAGCAACCAGTCACGAAACAATGCGGCCGCCGGAATGCTGGCGTCGGCGGAAAGATAATACCCTTCGTTGCATTCGACAGTGCTGTCATGTGCGCTTTCGACAAGACCGGTTGCCATCGCATGTTTCGCCAAAAATTCGCTGATCAGGGCAACCCCGCTGCCATGAACCGCCAAATGAAGCGCCATGCCGAACGTGTCGACGAAAACAGCAGGCTGCCGTCGCACGTCCTGCTTGTCGAACCACGTCTTCCATCCACTGGACGTGCCGACTGCTTCTATCAGGGGAAGGTCGAACGGATCCCCTGCAAGCGTCGGCGCCTTTAGAGCGACAAGCCTGTCAGGCCTCAGGCGCTCGGCCCCCCTGCCCACTTGTTTTTCTGACCCAAACCTGACCTGAACGTCAGCTTGCGACGCGTGAAAATCGTCAGGCCAAATTGCACTGAGCAGCCGCACACTGATCTCTGGATTGCGTGTGGTGAAGTCCGCGAGATTTGGGGCGATGACCCATTGCGCGACACTAACAGAGGTGGCGACCGTCAAGACATTTCCTGGTGCGCTTGCGTCGGCCCTTCCAGCGGCAGCGGCAAGTGCCTCAAGCGCACTGCCGACCTCGGGCAACAGTTTTCGCCCGGCATCCGTCAGGGCCAGACTGCGAGGATGTCTTACAAAAAGTGCTGTCCCCAGACGCATCTCAAGGGACTTTACCTGCTGACTGACGGCCGATTGGGTCAGGCCTATTTCCTCGGCAGCCGCGGTAAAACTCAGGGTCCGGGCTGCTGCCTCGAAGGATCGGAACCAGGTCAAGGGTGGAAGTGACTTTCCCATTGATCAAGTTAGCCATTAATCTTTCTAATGCGAAAGCACATAATTCAATCATTTGTCAAAAACCACACCCGTTTCTACCTTTCTCCAGCGCGACAGGAGAGGTGTGATGAAGCCAGAAATACGCAAGATTGTAACCTACGATGAGGAAGTTCTTGTCGAGGGATTTCGCCCTGCGGAAATCCCGTGGCGCATGTTTGCAGTGGCCGCAGTGATTACAAATCCCTGGGCTGGTCGATATGTCGAAGACCTTAAACCCGAAATACACGCATATGGCCCCATACTCGGAAAGATGATGACGGACCGCATGATTACGTTGGCCGGCAGTGGTGACGCAATCGAAGCCTATGGCAAGGCAGCCGTCGTCGGACTGAATGGCGAGGTCGAGCACGCCTCGGGCATTATTCATACCCTTCGGTTCGGCAACCACTACCGGCAGGCGGTCAGCGCGAAGTCCTATCTGGCTTTTACAAACACGCGTGGCCCTGCGAATGCGCCGATCATGGTGCCATTGATGGACAAAAACGATGCCGGGCGGCGTTCTCACTACCTGACGATTCAATTCTCGATCCCAGACGCACCACGCGACGACGAAATTGTCGTCGTACTGGGGGCCGCAACCTCGGGCAGACCGCATCACCGCATCGGCGACCGTTATCAGGATCTCAAGGATTTGGGCCATGACGTGGACAACCCGGCCGCGGTCTGAAATCGGCGGGCTGGCCGCAATCCAAACTGGCACAGGTCCGGAAATCCTGTTGCTCCACGGGGTTGGCCTGCGGGCCGAAGCCTGGGGCGCGCAGTTAGACGAGTTGGCCTCTGAAGCTCGCCTAACAGCGCCGGACATGCCCGGTCACGGAGAAAGCCCGTTGAGTTTTTTCGACACGGAGCTGTCGGAATACAGTGAAGCAGCACGGAATGTGCTGGGCAGTCTGAACGGTCCGGTCCTAGTTGTCGGCCACTCGATGGGTGCAATGATCGCGCTGGACCTTGCCGCCAAGGCACCAGATCGGATTTGCGGCGTCGTGGCAATGAATGCCGTTTTTGAACGCGGCGCAAAGGCAGCGCAGGCGGTTCAGGAACGTGCTGCGGGACTGGATGGTGAAACACCGGTTGACCCAAACTGCACGCTGCGCCGGTGGTTCGGTGACATCTGTTCGCCTGAGCGTGATGCCTGCCGCGAATGGCTGATGTCCATGGATCCGCCTGCTTACAAGCTAGCCTATACGGTTTTTGCACAAAGCCAAAATCCGCGGCGCAACGCGTTGGAGAAACTTGGCTGCCCCGCACTTTTCCTGACCGGAAGTCTGGAGCCGAACTCCACTCCCAACATGTCGCGTAAAATGGCTGAAGTCACCCCGAACGGACGCGCGCTGATCATCGATGGGGCGGCCCATATGATGCCGATGACACATACAATTCAGGTCAACGCCGCCGTTTCAAGCTTTCAAAGCGAGGTGCTATCATGACCAAACTCGACCCCTGCGACCTTCGGCGGGCATTTGGCAGATTCATGACCGGCGTGACGGTAGTTACCACGCGCAACGCCTCTGGCATGGCCGTAGGCTTCACGGCAAATTCCTTCACTTCGGTTTCTCTCGACCCGCCACTGTTGATCGTTTGCCCAGGCAAGAACTTGTCTTCATACAGCGAATTCTCGGCCTGCACCCATTTCACGGTGAGTGTTCTGGCCGAGGGGCAAGAAGATGTGTCCAACACCTTCGCTGGCTTCAAAGGTGATCGGTTCGCCAAAATCGACCATAGCCTCGACGCGCGAGAGATCCCGTTGATCAACGGCGCAGTCGCGACATTTTCCTGCCAGACCCATCGGGTGATCGAGGCAGGTGACCATTGCGTTTTGATCGGTCAGGTCGAAGCCTATTCCCACGACGACCGCCCGGCGCTGGGCTACGCGAACGGGCGGTACTTTAGCCTTGGTCTGGAACGCGGCGCGCTTGAACCGACGGGGCGCCGGATCGTCTGCGGCGCAATCATCGAACACGAAGGCCGCGTGCTGCTTGAAAAAACGGATGCCGGTTTCAGGCCGCCGCAGGTCATATTGTCCGACCGGCGACAGTTGCGGGACAGCCTCCGACAGGATCTGAAGGATCGTGGCATCGACGCAAATCTCGGCGTCGTCTACTCGGTCTATGACGATGCCACAGCGCATCATGTCTACATATTGGGCAATGCGCCGGACCTTCCCAAACACGGCAAGCTTGAGGCCGTCGCGATTGAAGATTTGGCGGCCCTTTCCTACACGACGACGCCAATCACCACCATGATTTCTCGTTTTGCGCTGGAAAGCCGAACCCGCGACTTCTCACTTTATCTGGGCAGCGCGCAGCAGGGTGACGTGCACAGCTTTTCTGAAAGGACCTGATGGATGGAGTTTTCCCTTTTTGCACACATGGAGCGGCTGAGCCCCGATCAACCTCATGAGAAGCTGTATGAAGAGTTCATCGCGCTGTGTAAAATGGCCGATGAGGCAGGAATGCGTGCTGTCTGGACCGGTGAGCACCACGGAATGGACTTTACGATCGCACCGAACCCTTTGATGTCCCTTGTAGATATCGCACATCACACCAAGAACGTGCGGCTTGGCACGGGTACAGTGGTTGCGCCGTTCTGGCATCCGATCAAACTGGCCGGCGAAACGGCTGCGGCGGACCTGATGACGGGCGGCCGTATCGAGTTGGGCATCGCCCGCGGCGCCTATTCGTATGAATATGAACGGATGGTGCCGGGGATGGATGCATGGGACGCTGGCCAGCGCATGCGGGAAATCGCGCCGCTTTTGCCCCGGCTGTGGGATGGTGACTGTGCCCATGAAGGAGAGTACTTCAAATTCCCGGCTACCACCTCGGCCCCCAAGCCGGTGCAACCCGGCGGGCCGCCCATCTGGATCGCGGCGCGGGATCCGAACAGTCATGAATTCGGTGTGCAGAACGGCTTTAATATTCAGGTCACACCGCTCTGGCAAGGCATGCATGAGATTGAAACGCTGATGGGCCGCTTTGAGGATGCCTGCGCAAACTATGACGGGCCGCGCCCCAAGATCATGCTTCTGCACCACACCTATGTTGGCAGTGACGATGCTGATCTGGATCGGGCCGCTCAGGAATTCTCTTGCTTCTACAACTACTTCGGGGCCTGGTTTCAAAACAAGCGGCCAGTCCAGCAGGGCTTGATCCAGAAGCTGACGGACGAAGAGATGGCGGCCAACACGATGATGGCTCCGGAAAACCTGGCGCGCGATCTGACTATCGGAACCGCAGATGAAGTCACGGAACGTCTAAAACGCTATGAAGACCTCGGCTACGATGAGTATTCGTTCTGGATAGACAGCGGTATGAGTTTCGAACGCAAGCGCGCATCGCTCGCCCGCTTCATCGACGATGTGATGTCCAAGTTTCAGTGAGGATCAAGACGATGCACCAGAAGCCACACTTCCAGCTTTATATCGACGGTTCGTGGACCGAAGGGGCACACGGGCAAGTGATGAGCTCGCAAAACCCTGCGACGGGCAAGGACTGGTCCAGTTTCGCCTGCGCCGCGCCGGAAGACGTGAACCGCGCCGTTTCTGCGGCGCGTCGGTCACTTGATGATCCAACGTGGCGCGACATGACTCAAACCGCGCGCGGCAAACTGTTGTTCAGGCTTGCGGATCTGATCGAGGAAAACGCCAGACACCTGGGCCAGCTTGAGACCACTGACAGCGGTAAGCTGCTTGCCGAAACGGCGAGCCAGACAGCCTATGTCGGTGACTATTATCGATATTATGCGGGGCTCGCGGACAAGATCGAAGGGGCGGTTCTTCCGATCGACAAACCGAACATGCATGTCTTCACCAAACGCGAACCGATTGGTGTGGTGGTCGCTATCGTACCCTGGAACGCACAGATGTTCCTGACCGCAACCAAACTTGGACCCGCGATAGCGGCAGGATGTTCGGTCGTGCTGAAGGCCTCCGAAATTGCGCCCGCTCCGATGCTGGAGTTCGCACGGCTGATCGATGAAGCTGGTTTTCCGCCCGGTGTGGTCTCCGTCATTACCGGGGATGCCGAAAACTGCGCCATCCCGCTTACCCGGCACCCGGACGTGGACCGGATCGCATTCACCGGCGGCCCTGAAACAGCGCGCCATGTAGTGCGCAACTCGGCTGAAAACTTTGCGGTGACCACCTTGGAGCTGGGCGGGAAATCCCCGATCATCGTTTTTGATGATGCCAATCTTGATGGCGCCGCCAATGGCTTGATTGCGGGAAATTTCGGCGCCTCGGGTCAAAGCTGCGTGGCCGGTTCGCGCGGGCTGATTCACCGCCCGGTGCTGGATGCGCTTGTTGACAAGATCGAAGAGAAGATGAAGGGCGTCGTTATCGGTGATCCATTGGAAACGGCCACCAATATTGGCCCGCTCTGCACCGAAGCTCAGTTGGAAAGAATTCAGGCGACTTTGGCGAAAGCCACAGAACAAGGTGCACGCATCCGTTTCGGAGGAAAACCACTGGACCGGCCAGGCAACTACATGGACCCAACACTGGTGGAGTGCATGAGCGCAGAGACAGAGACGCTGAAGGTCGAAATGTTCGGCCCCGTAATGTCGTTGCTGCCATTCGAAACGGAAGAGGAAGCCATCGCTTTGGCCAACGACTCTCAGTTTGGGCTTGGTTCTGGTGTTTTCACTGAAAACGTCGCCCGTGCCCACCGGGTTTCATCCCGTCTGAAATCGGGAATTTGCTGGATCAACACATACCGCGCCGTATCACCGATTGCACCTTTCGGCGGCTATAATCAATCCGGTTACGGCAGAGAGGCAGGAATCGAGGCCATTCACGATTACACGAGGACCAAAACAGTCTGGCTGAATACGTCAGAACAGCCAATGTCGAACCCATTCGTCATGCGCTGACAAGAATTTATTTCCTTGTCCTTTTGATGGCGCAGGTGTTGCGCTTGTCAATCGCACCAAATTCTCTGAGCCCAGCTCATTATGATGCAACGCCTTGTGGTTTCGGGGCTGGTTTCGAAGCACCCGGATGGCGATCTTTAGTCCATTCGAACCGACTATCTTATAATGGGTTCCGAATACGGCATTCGCATTCCCCGCAAAGTCGGAGCGACAGCCCAAAAAAACAAACGGGTTATCTCCGGCCCTTCATGGACGCTATCGAAGTCGGCGATGACCAGGTACGCACAAGGGGACGGCGAGCTCAGATTGAAACGGCTGTAGTTGCTCGACAAGTCGAGCGCTCTGCAGCTCCCTGTTTTGCTCTGAAATAGCGGTGCTGTCAGACAAATTCGAACCAGTCTCGGCTAGCAACTGTATTCCTTATTTGGATTGAGAACCCCAGTATTGACGGGATTTGCACAGAGCATTTGCTTTTGTGACGAGTTTTCGGGCCTCAGCGGTGATAATGATTTTGTACGATTTTCCGGCCGCGCGTTGGTGATCAGCGAAGGCTTTCAGAACCGAGTTGTGATGAGCCGCAACCAGCGCGGCCTGGAACATCACGTACCGTAGCAAGCGTCGTCCGCCGCCAATGGCTCGTTTCCCGCGCAAAGCCCCACTGTCATGGGCGATTGGTGCGAGCCTCATCAATACTGGGGTTCTCAATCCAAATAAGGAATTCAGTTGCTGGCCTTCGCAATTCAGGTTGGCTTTGGGTTCGATAAAAACATGATTCAGATCTTGCGACGGGAGTCATTGCGCCCCGGCGAAGAGTATTTGTTTCCTGCGGTCTGCATCCCTTTGACACAAAACGAAATCGCTCTCATTCAAAAAACCCCGGGGAGAGGGCGCAACTAAAAAATGTCCAAAATCATCACGCCCTGCGACTAGCGCAACCAGAGTTTTCACGCCGTTTTTCTGCTTCATTGAGGGCTTTATGAAACGCAACGCCGCACCAATGCGTCTATCGTCTGTGTTATTTGGTCCTGATGCGTGAAACAGATGCCCGTGATGCATGGATGCCTGCCCCGCACGTAATTCCACAGCGACTGCATCTTGTTCATTCACATCAACCGCGATTTCCTGCCCACGTGATAACAGATTGTTTTCGCTGAAGGTGTCCACGTGTGGCACGATACGGCTTTTATGGCTGCCGGGAACGAACTTCATACACCCGCTTTGCTCGGAAGCTTCCGAGATCGCAACCCAGCAGGTAACTTCCTCTGCGTCATCCAATCCCCAATAGGTCAGGTCCTGATGCCAGGAAACGATCTTTGTAGATCGAACTTCTTTGACAAATAGTGCTCCGCTCCAAACCATAAGGTCCGATCCCAATACCGTTGAAGCAACTTCAATCAGTTTAGGATGGCGAAGAAGTGCGTCGAATGAAGGTATTAGTCTGTCCGGATAAGAATATAGCAGCTTCAGTTTATCTGGGTCATCTTTGAGAATGCGTTCCGCTTCCTCAAAATCATCGCGCAATGCCCGGGTCTCGTTGTCTGTTAGGATGTCCAGCGGTGCTACGAAACCATCTCTTTCATAGGCCTCCGCGACGTCAGGCGATTGTCTATCCATTTTCATTATCCGTGAAAATCAACTGCACCTTCATTGATCGGCTTCGGTCAGATGCGATCTCGAACGCGGCTATAGCCTCCCGTACATCAAAGGAATGCGTCACCAACTGATCGACGTTAATTAGTCCGCTTCGCATCATCTCGACCGCGACTGAAAACTCGGAATGGAAACGGAAAGATCCGCGAAGTGCAATCTCTTTTGCAGTCAACACCTGCATCGGCACCGTCATGTCGCCACCCAGACCAAGCTGAACTAAGGTTCCGCCCGGGCGCAAACAGGCAACGCCAGACGCCAGAGCGGGTTGAGCACCTGAACACTCCAAATGTATGTCAATTTGGCCCTTGTCTCTCTCAAAAAGCTCCAATTTTTGTGGTTCGTCCTTGGTGTTGATCACCTCGTCTGCACCGCAATCGCGAGCCGTGTTCAACGTCTGATCAGAAATATCGGTTGCTATAATTCTGGCAGCCCCTGACCGTCGTGCAACCATGATCGTAAGACACCCGATCGGACCGCAGCCTGTGACGAGTACCGTCTTACCGACCAGGCTCCCCGCCTGATTAACCGCGTGTAGACAAACAGCCAAAGGTTCCGCCATAGCAGCCTCCGCCGGGGTCAATCCATCTGCTGCAACACATTGGTTGGCTTTGACGACAAGTTTGCTCTGAAAGGCACCTTGGATATGAGGATATGGCATTGCGCTGCCGTAGAATTTCATATCAAGACAGTGGTTTTGCTGACCTTTCAGACAATAGAAGCAAGTTTGGCAGGGACAGGACGGAGAAATTGCGACCAGTTGACCAACGTTTAGCCCAACAGCACCTGCTCCGATGTCCAAAATTTCACCTGCAACTTCATGCCCAAGCGCCATAGGCTCACGCAACCTGATCGAACCAAATCCTCCGTGGTTAAAATAGTGCAGGTCAGAACCGCAAATTCCACCGGCCTTCATTTCAATCAGAGCTTCATCTGAACCTATGTCGCGAACGTTTCGAGTTTCCAACCTAAGATCCTTCGCAGCATGGACAACAACCGCGATATTGGCCGACGACATTGATAAGCCCCCCCTATACAGATTGCCAAAAGATACGGATAGTCGGTGCCAACAACCAAGGAGTTTTTGCATGACGCTTGAATTGTTCGACCTAAAGGGAACTCGCGCACTGGTGACGGGCTCTAGCCAAGGTATTGGATTTGCGCTGGCTCGCGGCTTGGCCGCCGCCGGTGCAAAGGTCATTTTGAACGGGCGCGACACCGCAAAACTATCTGCAGCAGCCTCCGAGTTGAACCAGGCAGGCGCCTCGGTACGTGAACTTTCGTTCGATGTGACCGATCATGAAGGTGTCCGATCTGCTGTGGACGACTTTGAAGAAAAAATCGGCCCGATAGACATCTTGGTAAACAACGCCGGAATGCAACACAGGACAGAGTTACAGGATTTCCCCGCTGATGCCTTCGAGCGCCTACTACAGACAAATGTGGCGTCCGTCTTTCACGTCGGTCAGGCAGTGGCACGACATATGATTGTAAGAAAGTCTGGTAAGATCATTAACATTGCATCGGTTCAATCCGCATTGGCCAGACCGGGTATTGCGCCTTACACGGCGACAAAAGGTGCCGTGACCAACCTTACAAAAGGGATGGCAACTGATTGGGCCAAGTATGGTCTTAACTGCAATGCCATTGCGCCTGGATATTTCGATACGCCTTTGAACGCCGCCTTGGTTGCCGACCCAGAGTTCAGTGCATGGCTCGAGAAACGTACTCCGGCCGGCCGCTGGGGCAATGTGGAAGAACTCGTCGGTGCCGCAGTTTTCCTTGCGTCCCCCGCATCCAGCTTCGTCAATGGACATACTCTCTATGTCGATGGTGGAATAACCGCGTCACTCTGATCTGGAACTTTTAATCGTCTGCAAAGCGTGGCTGAACAAAGAAATCCGTCACACCACCGACTTCAAGGCAATCAGCACAACAACCAACAAAGAACCTGCCATCGCTAAGTTGATCCTTCGGTGCGACCTCTCGCTTAAATCAAGGCTACCTAGTTTTGCACCAGCACTCAGCCAGATCATGTGCACTGGCACCCAAATCGTATTGAAAACTATGACTTTTATGATGACCTCCATAAAAGGCGCTTCGGGCAAAAATGCAAACCCTGAAAACAATGCAGTGCCGACCACGTAAGCTTTTGGATTAATGAATTGTAGCGTCAGCCCATTTGCAAATCCAATTGGTGAGTCTGCAGGAGAGAATCCAACTTTTGAGCCAGCGCTAGCAATGCGCCAGGCGAGAAAAACCAAGTATCCGACCGACGCAAACAACAACAAGTTTCTCAGCACTGGCACAGCCAACGCCGCGGCGGCTACTCCCGAGACCACCAACATCATGTTGATGAACCCGCCCAGCATCAAACCTGCGACAAATGCCAGACCTGCCCGAAAACCAAATGCTGATCCAATTCCGGCCGTTGTCAGAACACCAGGCCCCGGGGTAATCAGCAGAAAGAAAACCGCAACAGCAAACTCAAACACTTGTCAGATTGGCCATTTACACATCTCTGCATTCCGGTACGGCCGTGATAACCGATCCGTCCTTAAGATGTTGCAGCAGGTTGTCGACAGTGAGGTCACCCATGGCTGCACGCGTCTCAAGAGTCGCGCTACCAGCATGAGGAAGAAGAACGACGTTGGGCAGCTCGCGCAGTTCTTTTGGAACACGCGGTTCGTCCTCGAAAACATCCAGCCCCGCCCAACCGAGCTCACCGTTCTGCAATGCTTTGATAAGAGCAGTTTCGTCGACGACTGACCCGCGACTAACGTTTATCAGTGTTCCGTCCGCCCCCAACGCACGCAACACCTCAGCGTTTACCAGCTTATTGGTCGACGAGCCTCCGGGCGTGATGCATATCAAGATGTTCACGTGTTCCGCCAATCCAACCAAATTATCGAAGTAGCGGTACGGAACATCCTTCTGAGTCCGGGTATGATAAGAAATTTCGGGAGCCCATGGCTCCAACTTGTCAACGATCGCCTGACCAATGCGACCAAGACCAAGAATGCCTACTTTTTGATTGTCCGCAGATCGGGTCAAAGGGGCGTTACCTTCAACTTCCCATCGTCCGGACCGAACGTAATCATCGTCACGTACGAGCTCTCGATAACATGACAGCAACAGCAGAACTGCCGTGGTTGCGACTTCTTTGTTCAACACATTAGGTGTGTGCGTCACGACAATCCCGCGCTCAGCAGCGGCATTTGCGTCGACGGCGTCGTAACCAACCCCATAGACGCTGATCATTTTCAGATTACTGAGGGAAGTCATTAGGTCATGCGGAACTCCGTCGTGCCCATTTGTAACGATATGCGTTATGCTTTCCGCGTTGAAATCGCCCAATTGATGTATGTCGAATACTGAGGTCAGGCGTTCTCGCATCCGTTCCGTGATGCCGCCAATTTGCAACAAGTCAGTCATCTTGGCCGACCTTTTGCCTCTGAACACCCAACCCATCGATGCGAAGCTCCATGACGTCGCCTTTTTTAAGGTAAACTGGTTCCGGCTTGATCCCCATTCCAACACCAGGCGGTGTTCCAGTTGAAATGACGTCGCCTGGGTGCAGTGTGAAAAGCTGGCTTAGATGCTCAATGATCTCGGCAATGGAAAAGATCATCGTAGCGGTGTTCCCGGTTTGCATGCGCTGACCGTTTACATCCAGCGACATAGCAAGACTTTGAGGATCAGGCACCTCGTCTCGGGTCACTAGCCAAGGGCCGGTAGGGCCAAATGTGTCGCAGGATTTTCCTTTGGTCCATTGGCCTGTCAATTGAGTTTGAAAATGCCTTTCAGAGACATCGTTTACGATACAATAGCCAGCAACGTATTCGACCGCGTCAGCCTTGGAAACATATTTGGCCGTTTTACCGATGACGACGCCGAGTTCGCATTCCCAGTCGGTGTGCGTAGATCCACGCGGCATGACTACGTCATCATATGCCCCAATGACCGCAGAATTTGCCTTGAAAAAAAGTATCGGATGCTTCGGGATTTGAGCACCGGTTTCTGCCGCATGGTCCGAGTAGTTTAATCCGATGCACAGGAATTTTCCGATTTTCCCAATACAAGGTGCGATGCGAGGATCACCCTCTACAATCGGTAGTTTGCCCGGATCCAATGAGCGCAGATTGTCAAGTGTTGCATCATCCAACATCTCACCCGTGATATCGTTGATGTGAGCAGACAGATCCCGTAGTAGGCCCTCAGAGTCGACCAAGGCGGGTTTTTCGGAGCCCTCGGCTCCGTAACGAACAAGTTTCATTTCTGTTCCTTTTAGTGATTGTCGCGTGGCAAGAAACCTCGCGCGATATCGCGGTAGTTTTCTGCACCCTTAAGGGTCATGCCACGATCCAGTCGATCTACTTTTTCGCGGAATATTTCCTGCCACGGTGATTGATTGGGCGGCATCGAATACCCACCGCGTGCCTCTAGATCGCGGGCGCGTTCATGCAGTTCTTCAAGAGAAACCAGCATATCTGCTGTGCCTTTGCCAAGATCGATGCGTAACCGGTCACCATTTTTCACCAAGGCCAACCCGCCGCCTTCCGCAGCCTCGGGTGAAGCATTCAGGATAGAAGGGCTTCCTGATGTGCCGGATTGCCGTCCATCACCGATGCAAGGAAGAGCTTCGATGCCTTGTTTCAACAAATATGAGGGCGGACGCATGTTCACGACCTCTGCGGCACCCGGGTATCCTTTTGGTCCGGCTCCGCGCATGATCAGAATACAGTTTGCGTCGATGTTTTCCGCGGGATCGTCGATCCGATGGTGAAAATCCTCAGGCCCATCAAAAACGACAGCGCTGCCCTCAAATGCATCGGGGTCGTCTGGGTTTGACAGGTAAGCCATTCGAAAAGCTGGCGAGATCACAGATGTCTTCATAATCGCGCTCTCGAACAGATTGCCCGAGAGATTGATGAACCCTGCTTGTTCTTTAACAGGGCTGCTGACAGGCTTGATCACATCACAATTAAGCGACCGGCGCATGGAGCAGTTTTGCCCCATCGCGTTGCCGTTCACCGTTAATGCATCGGGATGAGGAAGCAATCCAGCTTCAAGAAGCTCTCCGACAACTGCAGGAACGCCGCCAGCATGTTGGTAATCTTCACCCAGGTATTTCCCGGCTGGTTGCATATTGACCAAAAGAGGTACGTCGTGGCCATGTTTCTGCCAGTCATCGTTGTTCAGCGGAACACCAAGATGCCGGGCAATTGCATTCAGGTGTATCGGCGCATTTGTCGATCCGCCAATGGCCGAGTTAATGACAATCGCATTCTCAAAAGCCTGACGTGTCATCACATCGCTGGGGCGTAAATCCTCCCAGACCATGTCCACAATGCGTTTACCGGTTTCATAGCTGATTTGACCGCGCTCTCTATACGGGGCTGGTATGGCTGCTGATCCCGGCAATTGCATTCCCAAGGCTTCAGCAAGCGAATTCATGGTCGTCGCCGTTCCCATGGTGTTGCAATAGCCAACCGAAGGTGCTGCGGCAGCAGCGATTTCCATAAACTCATCGGTATCAATTTCATCAGCTGCAAGGTCTTCGCGCGCCTTCCAAATAACCGTTCCCGATCCGGCGCGCTCACCTTTCCACCAGCCGTTGAGCATGGGGCCGACCGACAGGGCGATCGCTGGGATGTTGACAGTCGCAGCGGCCATGAGAAGTGCGGGCGTGGTCTTGTCGCAACCAATGTTCAGAACAACGCCATCAATCGGATACCCGAATAGACTCTCCACCAAGGACAGATAAGCGAGATTGCGGTCCAAAGAGGCAGTTGGCCGTTTACCGGTCTCTTGTATCGGGTGCACGGGAATTTCAATGCACGTTCCCCCGGCAGCGATGATCCCGTCGCGAACGCGTTTGGACAACTCGATATGGTGCCGATTGCAAGGGCTTAAATCGCTACCGGTCTGAGCAATGCCAATTATTGGCTTGCCCGACTGCAGCTCCTCACGGGTCAGTCCGTAGTTGAGATATCTTTCGAGATACAACGCGGTCATTTCCAAGTTTTCAGAATTCATAAACCACTTGCGAGACCGCAGATCATCCTTTGATATTACTGTCATTGGCCTGACCAACCCCCATCAATTATATGTGTGTGTCCTGTGGTGAATGCACTCTCATCACTCGCCAGATAGACGACCAATGCAGCAATCTCTTCTGCTTTTGCCACACGCCCCATAGGTTGACGTGCCACAAATTGTGCAAGCGCTTCTTCTCTGCTGCCCAGTTGCTTGCCCAATTCATCGACCCTGCCCCGCCAACTAGGACTGTCGACCGTTCCCGGGCATATGCAATTGCACCGAATTCCTTGCGTTATATAATCCACGGCCACCGACTTCGTCAGCCCAACAACAGCAGCCTTAGTCGCGCCATAGACGAAGCGATTTGGCGCGCCTATTACAGATCCCAACGCGGACGACATATTGATTATCGACCCTCCGCCACGCTCAAGCATCCCGGGCAAAACAGCCTTAACAGTGCGCACCATTGAACGAACGTTTAGGTCCATGGCAAAATCCCATTCGTCATCTGTTGCTTCGAGAATTGTGCCGTGATGCACGAACCCAGCACAATTAAACAGAACGTCTGGTTTGGCCCGCTCGGCACCTTCTTGGACACTTTCACCATTCGTTACATCCATCTCGAAAATTTCTAAATTTTCGAGATTCTCTCCCCGAATCGAGTTTAGGTTTGTGATGTTTATGTCGGTCGCATAGACAATCGCGCCCTCTCTCGCCATTGCAACCGCGCTGGCAAATCCGATCCCTTGCGCCGCAGCTGTAACCAACACACGCTTTCCCTTAAGTCTTTCTACCATTTATATTTTCCAACTTCCTTAGTCACAATTGCACCGCTGGCTTTTGGTCCACGGATCAACTGAAGTTCAAAGAAACCTTGGCAAGACTTCGACGACTTGTGGCATGTGAGGCCAGAAACGTTAGCGTATGACAGAGATTGTGGTTTGGCCATAACCAAGCGTGATACATCCTCAGGAGGACAGGAAATCATGAGCAAACAGTTTGATGTCGCTGTGTTGGGAACCGGCCTGATGGGCGTTCCCATGGCGCGGAATCTCCTCAAATCTGGCTTGTCTGTGACCGCATGGAACCGAACCCTAGACAAAGCCAAACCCTTGGCTGCGGAAGGTGCGACGGTAACGGACACCGCCGCGCTGGCGATAGCGGATGCAGACATTATTGTGACCATGCTTTCGGATGGATACGCAACTGGTGCGCTGTTGGTTGACGCGGCGTTCTGCGAGTACTTGAAGCCTGGAATGATCTGGATTGATATGTCTAGCGCCAAGCCTGAACACGCCCGAGAACAATCCGCGCAATTGGCCAGGATGGGGATATCTCATTTGGATGCCCCGGTTTCCGGTGGCACAAGAGGCGCCGAGGCGGCAACCCTTGCGATCATGGTAGGAGGAGACAAAGACGTACTGGAGCAAGTTAAACCAATTCTTTCAGCAATGGGCCAACCTGTCCACGTCGGCCCTAGTGGCTCAGGGCAATTGTGCAAACTGGCCAATCAAACAATTGTTGCAGTAACAATTTCAGCCGTCGCCGAAGCGACACTTTTGGCACAGCAAGGGGGTGCGGATCCAATGGCCCTGCGTTCGGCATTGAAAGGCGGATTTGCTGATAGCGTTATCCTGCAACAACACGGTGAACGAATGTCTGAGGGCAATTTCGCACCCGGTGGCTTGTGTAAATTTCAGCTAAAGGACTTGGACAACACGTTGGAAGAAGCGAGAAGCCTAGGCATCGAACTGCCCAACACGCAATCTGTACGCGACCGCTTCAAGTATCTTATTGACGAAATGGCTGGGGCAGAACTGGACCATTCGGCTCTGTATCTGGAACTCAAAAAACGGAACAAAATGTCGTGAACCGGATTCTTGTCATTGGCGGAGGAGGGATGTTGGGCCAGAAGTTGGCTCATCGCATTGCGGCTGAAAAGATCTTTGGTGTGAATGCCCAAGTCTCACTGTTCGATCTCGCGTTTCCGCCAAACAGTGCGGTGGGCGATCAGATTGAAGGAAGTTTGACAGCGCCCGGCATAGCCAAGTCTTTCGCCGCACAGCGCCCAGACGTCATTTTCCATCTCGCTGCTATAGTTTCTGGACAAGCTGAGACCGACTTTGCATTGGGTTGGGACGTCAACCTCATGGCGACGTGGTCACTGCTAAACGCGCTCAAAGATGAACACGAGGTGTCCAAAGGCGAGTACCGGCCGCGATTGGTTTTTGCCTCTTCCATAGCAGTTTTTGGAGCACCATTCCCCGACAAGATAAATGATGAGTTTCTCTCTGCGCCTTTAACCAGTTACGGGGCGCAGAAAGCGGCATCGGAAATAATGATCACGGACTTTAGCAGAAAAGGATTTATCGACGGTATTTCTCTGCGGTTGCCGACTTTGTGCGTACGCCCCGGTAAAGCCAACGCTGCCGCTTCGTCCTTTTTTTCAGGGATTATCCGAGAGCCTTTGAACGGAGAGGAGGCCATATTGCCTGTTGCCGATACTGTACGCCACTGGCACGCCAGTCCACGCGCAGCAGCGGCCTTCTTGACCCACGCTGCCAACTTGGACACCGAACTTTTGAACGACCGACGCTCATTGAATATGCCCGGCGTGAGTTGCACGGTATCAGAACAGATTGAAGCGCTGCGTACTGTAGCCGGCCAGGACGCTGTTGCCTTAATAAAACGTACTCCTGACACGGCAATTGAAAGTATAGTTAAGAATTGGCCCCGTGACTTTGAAACGGATCGTGCGCTGGACTTGGGATTCCGGGCGGAATCGAGTTTTGACGATATTGTCCGCGTGTATCTGGAGGATGACTACAAGCGTTAGTGGCCCATCGTCTTTCCGGTCAAGTGGCGCTTAAGGTGGTCGTGAATTTTGTCTCTTGTTAATTGCTCATCCCCTGACAGAGCAGCTTCTAGTATATCTGCATGATGCCTTATGTTTTGAGAGATGAACTCGAAATTGCGGTCTGCCACCATCAATTGCTGTCTGAATTGAGAATAAATTCGGCCATGCATTTGCTTCAACGTTTCCGATCCACAAGCAGAAATCAACGTTTGGTGAAATTCCTTCTCCGAGGCAAACCAGATCTCGACAAGGTCGCTCGGGTCGTTTGCGGCGTGAATGCGTTTTTCGATATGGCTGAGTTTGTGATGTGCAGCCGTCAATCTTGCCTCCCAATCCACTCCGCCATTTCGGATCGACATTGCTGTGCCTTCTGCCTCCAGCAAAACACGGACGTGTGTCAATTCGATAAGCTTCTGCGGGGAACGCTTTGGCACGCGGAATCCCTTTTGTTCCTGAAAGTCCACCAAACCAACAGCGGCCAAACGAAAAAGGACTTCACGAACTGCACTCGCAGAGCAGCCATACTCTTTTCGCAGTACTTCGGCCCGCACCTTGGATCCATGTTCGAATCCATTAGAGATTAGACGCATCTTAAGATCTTGATAAATATCAACTTCTTCGTTCATCCCGGTATGCGCCCTCAAGTTTGTCCAAGTAGCGTCCTAACGACATTTTCGAATTTTTACAAGAATCTCGAAATTTTTCATAATTTCAAATTTTTCTTGTTGCATTCGATTCGTCGGCTTAACGTTTACTCGCGTGACAGCAAAGGAGGCAGCAAGATCTCCCACTCCGCGCAACGCTCAACGTCTGGGAGGACAATATGAAAATAGTCAAGACAGCGGCCGTGGCGGCCGTAGCCACGACAATGGCAGCCGGCTTTGCGATGGCTGAAACAACGAAGCTTAGAATTCAAACCCATTTCTCGCCCGAAACTCTATCTGGCCAGATGGCCGCAAAATTCATTGAAGACATTCAGGAAATGTCGAACGGCGAAATCGAAGTTGAAATGTTCTATTCCTCTTCGGTGGTCAAATCAGTTGAAACATTCGATGCCGCAGCTACGGGAATTCTGGATTGCGACATGACGGGTGGCGGCTATCAGACCGGTAAGAATCCGGCCTTCCAGTTTGCGGGCGACCTGCTCGGCGGATACCAGAACCCATATCAGCAAATGGCTTGGCTTCTTCATGGCGGCGGTAGAGAAGCCGTAAACGATCTGTACAACGGCTACGACATGGAATTCATCGGATGGTGGATTCCCGGGCCGGAGTCGCTTGCTTCGACCAAGCCGATTGCAAAAGTGGAAGACTTCAAGGATTGGAAGTTCCGCTCGCCTCCAGGCCTGGCGACCAAAGTGTTCGCGGAACTTGGCGCTTCTCCGATCGTGATGGACTTCAACGAAATCTTTACGGCTTTGGAAACCGGTATCATTGATGGCGCGGATGCTGCAAACCTGACTAACAACGTGGGTCTGGGTCTATACGAGATCGCAGGTCACACAAACTATCCCGGTTTTCACTCGATGCCTGCAGATCACCTAGCCTGTCGCAAAGACGTTTGGGAAGCTATGCCTGCGCACCACAAGAAGATCATGGAAGTCGCAATGGATAGCTTGGCATTGCACAATGCCACAATCAATGAAGTGCAGAACGCTCAGACTGCAAAAGACCTGCAAGCAAAAGGGGTTCAGTTGTACGAATGGTCGCCTGAAGACCTGGCAGCGTATCGCGCGGCCGTTCAGGTCGGTTGGACTGAATTCGCGACGACCCCTGAGGCACAGGCACTTTTGGAAAGTCACATCAACTTCCTGCGTGACCTGGGAGCAATGCAGTAGTCAGGCTTCGACCGAATTACGACGCACGGAGAGGCCGCACTAGCGGCCCCTCCGGATCGGCGCCGGGATCCAGAACTTCATGAAAATTAAAAGAATAATAAGTCACGTACTGCAGTACGACATGCCGGAAGTTTTGGGCTATTCGCAGCAGTATTATGACAAGCGGACAACCCATCTCGTTGAAGTTCAAACGGACGAAGGGGTGACAGGCTGGGGAGAGTGCTTTGGCCCCGGCAACATAGCAGTAGCAAACAAGTCCATCGTCGAAAAAGTAATCCAACCTATGGTGCTGGGTTTGGACCCATTGGACAAAGACGTGATCTGGCACAAGGTGTACAACCTTCTCCGAGATCATGGGCAAAGTGGAATGCCGATGCAGGCCTTGTCCGGGGTAGATATCGCCCTTTGGGACATCACGGGCAAAATCACTGGCCTCCCCCTCCACAAACTTGTCGGCGGTGCGCATCGGACAAGTGTTCCGTGCTACGGCTACGGCATGATGCTGCGGGATGAACCGATTTCTGATCTGGCCAACCGTTTCGAAGATGAAGCTGCAAAGATCAAGGCAATGGGGTTTACCGCGACCAAAATGAAAACCGGCTTTGGTCCGAAGCCTGATGTAAAGCTGTGCGAGGCGGTGCGACGCGGAGTTGGTGACGACTTTCCTTTTATGGTCGATGCAAACCATGCCTATACAACTTCGGACGCATTTTTTGTCGGTCGCGCGTTGGAAGAACTGGACGCATATTGGTTCGAAGAACCCGTCGCGCCAGAAGACATTGACGGGTACCGCGAACTGCGCTCTTCGCTTAAAGTCAACATCTCGGGCGGAGAGGCGGTATTCAATCGCTGGGCCTGGCGCAATCTTCTTGAAAACCGCGGCATCGATATAGCGCAGCCAGAAGTATGCGCTTTGGGCGGTGTTTCAGAGTATCTCAGGGTACTGGCCCTATGCCACGCACATTTCACTCCGGTCGTAAATCACGTCTGGGGCAGCGCCATCGCCGTCGCAACTAATCTGCACCTACTGGCCGCCATGCCAGCAATTCCAGGCGGTTTGCATCCATGGGAGCCAATGCTGGAGTTCGACACAACGGACAACAAGTTTCGGGACGATCTGCTGACCGTTCCGCTGGAAATTCAAAATCAGGTCAAGGCCAACAACGGCCGTGTCATGATCCCGACTGGCCCCGGGCTGGGTGTCGAGCCGGATCGAGACTTTATCGATCACTACAGGATCGAAGGATAGGGACGAGGGTTACGCGATGCACAAGAATTCAGGCGGACCAATTGAATGGCTCATACCGTTGGCCTTCGTCGCGACTGCCAGTTGGCTTGTTTGGCATCTTCCAGCATTCCTGTTGGATTGGCTGCCTTACACCTCAGAATCTCTCAAAAGTCAGGTAACGGAAATCTACCTCCGCAGCGACGTCACGCCCGAAATGTCTGGTGTGTTCGGGGGGTACATCGACATCATCGACGTGGCCGCGCTAGTGCTTTTACCTGTTCTTGCAGTGATTGGCACAAAGACCGTACGCCCGGCGACGATGGAGTTCGAAGGCTCGACGGTTATGGACCGCGTCGCCCTGTTCATAGGCCGAGTTACGATGATGATGATAGCAATCATGACTGTCGTGATGCTCTACGAAGTCTTCATGCGCTACATACTGGAAAAGCCAACCGAGTGGGCCAACGAAATGACACTCTGGTTCGCCAGCTTTGTGTTTTTGATGTCTGGCTACTACGCCATGCAGCAACGCAGTCACATTAGAATATTCCTGCTGTACGATGCAGTTCCACGTTGGCTTCAGCGCGTTTTTGATACGGTTTCGACAATACTGATCGTGCTGTTTGCCTTCTTCCTGGTCTACGGCAGCTACAAACAGGTGTTCGTCAACAAGCTCTATAAATGGGAGCTTTATGGCTCCGCCTTCAATCCTCCGATCCCGGCGACATTGCAGCCGATGGTGCTAATCGTGATTACGCTCGTTGCAATGCAAGCAATTTTGAACCTGATCTCGGATTGGAACAAAGAACCGGAAATCCACACAGATGAACCGGATGAGGATGAGATTGAAATGATCAAGCGGGCGGTGGGACAAGACTGATGGATATTGGAACAATCTCACTCATCCTGATGGTCGCCCTGATCGTGCTTCTGGCGATCGGGATGCCCTTGGGTCTGGCCTCGGCCTCGCTTGCGGTTCTGGTTCTCGTCCTGAAGTTCGAACCTACACTTCTTTTGAACCCATTTTCATTCGGCGACGGCATTCTGACCGGCCGGCCGGGAACAGGGCCACTCTATATCCTGGCGCAGAAGATATACGGACTCTTAACGGACTACGTGCTCATATCCGTGCCATTGTTTATCTTCATGGCATCGCTGCTAGAGCGGTCCGGGATCGCGCGCGACATGTATTCGTCGCTGAATGTCTGGCTGTCCAGAACACGTGGCGGCATCGCGATCGTGACCTCGATCATGGCGGTTATCATGGCGGCCATGTCCGGTATTATCGGCGGTGAGGTTGTCCTGCTGGGCCTTATCGCCCTGCCCCAGATGCTGCGCCTTGGCTACGATCAGAATCTCGCCATCGGCGTAATATGCGCCTCGGGGTCGCTGGGTACCATGATCCCGCCCTCGATCGTTCTGATCATCTATGGGCTGATCACCGAAACCTCGATCAAGTCGTTGTTCACCGCGTCGTTCATTCCCGGCTTCATGCTGGCCTCGATGATCATCCTGTACATCATCATCCGCACGCGGCTGAATCCTCACCACGCGCCGCTGCCTGAACCAGACCCGAACGACCCCGAACCGGTTGAAAAACGCAAGCTGTTTGCGGCCTTCATGAGCATCGTCGTAGCCGGTTTTTCCACCGTTCTGTTTGTCCGCGCTGCGTTTTTCGAGCTTTCTGGCTCGAACGCCGCCAGCCAGGGCGAACCAGCGCGATTGGGGACAGCTGACTACCTGCCCTGGTTTGCCGGCATCACGATCGTCGCCCTTCTGCTGATCTTCTTCGTCTTTGGCAGGCAGCGCGCCAAAATCGGGTGGGAAATGGGCAAAGGCCTCGTCGCGCCGCTGGTCGTCATCGGCGTCGTGCTCGGCTCGATCTATGGCGGGATCACAGGCATCACCGAGGCAGCAGGCATGGGCGCCTTCGCCGTTCTGATCATCGCCATTCTGCGGGGCGAAGGATCATTCGAGCTGGTTTGGGACAGTTTGATGCGGACGCTGAAGTCCACCGGCACCATCATCTGGGTTACGATCGGGGCCGCCGCGCTGGCGGGTGCCTACACCATTGCTGGCGGGCCCCAATACGTGGCCGACCTAATCGTCGGCCAGGAGTTGCCGACCATGCTGGTCATTCTGGTGATGATGCTGATCCTGCTGTTCATGGGCGCATTCATGGATTGGGTCGGCATCGTTCTGTTGATCATTCCGGTCTTTCTACCGATCGTCCTGCGCCTTCCCATCGAGGAAATCGGGGTCTTTGGCCAGCTAGAGCCGAGCCATGTCGCCATCTGGTTCGGCGTGGTGTTCTGCATGAACATGCAGGTCAGCTTCCTCTCGCCACCTTTCGGCCCGGCCGCGTTCTACCTGAAGTCGGTGGCCCCTCCGCATATCAGCCTGACGGATATCTTCCGCGGCTTCCTCCCATTCATCGGGATCCAGTTGCTGGCGCTTTCCGTTCTTCTGATCTGGCCGGGCATCATCGCGCTGCTTTTGTGAGGTAACACCCATGCTGACACAAGATCAGATTGGCAAGTTCCAGACAGATGGGTACCTCGTGGTCGAGGATGTAATTCCCGCCGATGTCCTGGATCGGGTACAAGCCGAATACTCGGATGTCCTGAACCGACTCTATGATGGTTGGTACAAAAAGGGGCTGGTCAAGGACGAGCCGTCCGGAATGACCTTCTGGGACAAACTTCTGTCCGCTTATCAGGCTGGTTGCGACTATTTCCAGCCGCTGGACATCTCGTTGCCCGGCGATAGGATCATGGCGGACACACCTTTCCATATTGGGCCCGCCGTGTTCGACTTGCTGACGGCCCACCCCATGCTGGACATCGTCGAGCAGTTGATCGGGCCAGAGTTGGTCAGCAATCCGATCCAGCACGTTCGGCTGAAGCCCCCTGCCCTCAAGCTGGCAAAGGACGAGGTTCGCGCGCACATCACCGCAACGGACTGGCATCAGGACCGGGCGGTTGCGTTAGAGGACGCGGACCAGACCGACATGGTCACGGTTTGGATTGCCGTCAACGATGCAACGGTCGAAAACGGCTGCCTGCAAGTGCTGCCAAAGACCCAGGATCAATCCATCCTGCCGCATTGTGCGCGGACGCAGACAGGTATTGCCGAGGGGTTCATTGACGAAGACCGCGCCCTGCCCCTGCCCGTCAAGGCGGGTGGGATCATCCTGTTTGACCCTTTGACGCCACATGCTTCGCTGGTCAATGAAACAGACAGGTTCCGCTGGTCGTTCGATATCCGCTTCAGCGCGGCAGGTCAGCCCACAGGCCGAGACCATTTCCCCAGCTTCATCGCAAGGTCCAGATCGTGCCCCGAAACCGAATTGCGGGATTGGCGTGTCTGCAAGGCCAACTGGGAGTCGGCGCGAGCAAGGCTGTCCGGAAAGCCGCATATTGATATTCACCGGTGGACATCGGACTCGCCCTTTTGCGCCTAGATTCGGCCGCTAAGAAAGCTGATTATGACTTTTGTACGTTTAGATCGAACGGATAGTGTGGTGGTTGCCACTCGACCCTTGGAGGCAGGCAGTGTTGTCGAGGATGTCACGACTAATGCGCGCATCCCTTCAGGTCACAAGGTCGCCATGCGGATTCTTGCGCCTGGCGAACCGCTCAGAAAATACGCCCAGATTATCGGCTATGCCACTCAACCGATCCAACCCGGCGATCATGTCCATACCCACAACGTCGAGTTCCGCAACACCAGCGTGAACTACGAGTTCGCGACGGATCTCAGGCCCACGAAACCCGCCACCTCGGTCGATACGTTCATGGGTTACCACAGGGACAGCGGCCGGGTCGGCACCCGCAATTATGTCGCGGTCCTGACCACCGTGAATTGTTCGGCGACAGCGGCTCGCATGATCGCAAATCACTTTACGCTGGAAAAGCTGGCCGAGTATCCGAACGTCGATGGCGTGGTGGCCTTTGTCCACGGAACGGGCTGCGGAATGGCCGATTCCGGCGACGGTTTCGAAGCTCTCCAACGAGTCATGTGGGGGTTTGCGAAACACCCCAACCACGCTGCCGTTCTGATGGTCGGTCTGGGCTGCGAGATGAACCAGATCGACTGGCTGCTGGACGCGTATGGGCTAAAGCAGAGCCCCACCTTCCAGACGATGAACATCCAGAACGTCGCCGGATTGCGCCGGACCGTGGAATTGGGCATCAGCAAGATCAATCAGATGCTACCCCTTGCAAATAAGGCACGCCGCAGCGAAGCCCCAGCGTCCGAACTTATGGTTGCGCTGCAATGCGGTGGATCGGACGCTTGGTCTGGTGTGACCGCGAACCCGGCGCTCGGACACGCCTGCGACCTGTTGGTCGCCCAAGGCGGCACAGGTGTCCTTGCGGAAACGCCCGAGATCTACGGAGCAGAACACCTTCTGACCCGTCGCGCTCTCGATCGGGCAACTGGCGAAAAGCTGGTCGGACTGATCAATTGGTGGCAGGACTACACAGCCCGCAATCATGGCTCAATGGACAACAACCCAAGCCCCGGCAACAAACAAGGGGGTCTGTCGACCATCCTTGAGAAATCGCTGGGGGCGGCGGTAAAGGGCGGAACCAGCCCTTTGACCGGCGTGTTCAAATACGCCGAACCCATCACGCGCAAAGGCTTCACCTTTATGGACAGCCCCGGATATGACCCGGCCTCGGTAACCGGGCAGATCGCGGCCGGGTGCAACCTTGTGTGCTTCACCACGGGGCGTGGCTCTGCCTTTGGATCCAAACCGGCGCCCACGCTGAAAATCGCCACCAACTCTGAATTGGCGACTCGCATGCCCGAAGACATGGACGTGGATGCGGGAGACATTCTGACCAAAGGGGTCAGCGTCGAAGAAAAAGGACAGGAAATATATCGACGGCTGCTCCAAGTCGCCTCGGGCGCGCGAACCAAGTCCGAGGCCCAGGGGCTGGGTGACTACGAATTCGTTCCCTGGCAAATCGGAGCGATGATGTGAAACGGATCCTAGTAGCCGGCGGCGGATTGATCGGTATCCGCCACGTCCACGCCGTGATCGAGCATCCCGGCTGCATGTTGGTCGGGTTGGCCGATCCAGATGGCTCGATCCAGATCGATGCGCCACGTTTCGCCAGTATGGACGATGTGCAGGACCCGGTGGATGGCGTCATAATCGCAACGCCGACCCGCCTGCACGCCGAAAACGGGATCCTGGCCGCGTCGCGCGGGTGGCACATGCTGATCGAAAAGCCGGTTGCCGCGTCGGTCAATGACGCTTTGCGCCTGAAGAGGACCGTCCGCCAGGCCGATGTCCGCAGCCTGGTGGGCCACCATCGGCGGTATCACAGCACCTTGCAGCACCTGAAGGAGGTGATCACACAAGGAACGATCGGACGGGTCATCAACGTCTCGTTGCTGTGGGCCATGCGCAAACCCAACAGCTATTTTGAACAGAACTGGCGGACTTCGGATGGCAGCCCGGTCATGATCAATCTAGTGCATGATATCGATGTACTGCGCTTTGTGATCGGAGAAATCTCGGATGTCGTAGCCCTGCCCGGCGCGTCGATCCGCGGATCGGATCGGATAGAAAGCGGCGCCGTCGCGATCGCGTTCGAAAACGGCGCGACAGGCACCATCAGCTTTGCCGACTCTGCGCCCAGCCCATGGGGGTTTGAGGCCGGAACCGGCGAAAACCCGAACATCGGCACGACCCGACAGGACATGATGTGGATCACTGGAACCAAGGGCGCTGTAAGTTTTCCTTCCATGACCCTGTGGCGTGGAAAGGATTGGGGCACTGCGGCCCAAAAAGACCAACTTCTGCGACCGAAACAAAAACGCGAGCCGCTGGAGGCCCAGTTGGATCACTTTCTTGACGTGATCGACGGCGCCTCACCGTTGATCGACGTCGAGGATGCGGCCCGGACGCTCGAGGTCACATCACGGATAGAACAGGGGCTAAAAGCGCGGTCAGCTCGAGCGCGGGCGCCGACCTGAAGGAAATCCGGCCCCGGCGAAGAACCGGACCACCCAAAAACCTATGATTACACGCCGGGTAATATGAGCATCCGAACTTCAAAACCGCCCGCGCCAGACACAAAAATGAAAACCAGAGACATTTACGGAAAGGGAAACCAATGAGCAAACCATCAATCGGGTTTATCGGCCTGGGACTAATGGGTGGAGCCATGGTGAGCCGGCTGTTGGACCAGGGATACTCGGTCACGGTCTTGGGAAACCGCGACCGAACGCATCTGGACGACGCGATTGACCGGGGCGCCCGTGAGGCGCAAAACGCCCGAGATCTGGCACAAGCCAGCGACATCGTGATGCTGTGCATGGGAACCTCTGAACAGGTCGAGGGTCGTATGCGCGGTGCAAATGGCGTGATCGAGGGATTGAAGACCGGGGCGATCGTCATCGACTTTGGCACCTCGCTTCCGGGCAGCACACGAGCCTTGGCCAAGGAGGTTGCCGCAGCCGGCGGAAGCTATCTTGATGCGCCTCTTGGCCGGACGCCCTCGCACGCGCTGGAAGGCAAGCTCAACATCATGACTTCCGGCGACAAGGCAGCCTTTGACAAGGCTGGGCCGACACTGAAGGACTTGGGCGAAAACGTCTTTTACCTTGGCCCTGTCGGATCGGGGCACACCATCAAGTTGATCAACAACTTCTTCGCAATGACCGTCGCGAACGCGATGGCCGAAGCCTTTGCAATGGCAGATATCACCGGCGTTGACCGCAGGCAGCTTTATGACGTGATGGCCGCAGGACCGCTGCATTCCGGAATGATGGATTTCGTCAAAGCCTACGGTGTCGAGAATGACCCGAACCAACTCGCCTTCGCCATCAAGAACGCGGCAAAAGACCTTGGGTATTATGACCGCATGGCGCGCGAGGCCGGTGTTACCAGCGTGATGTCGCAGGGCGCGCTTTCAGCGCTGAACGACGCGCGCGACCACGGTCAGGCGGATGACATGGTCAGCCAGATGGTTGACTACTACGTCAAGCGCTTCAACACCTGAACGATGGCCGTCACCGCCAACCCCACCGCGGACTTGCCGCGCCTGGGCATCGTGCTGATGCTGACGGCGTGGCTGTTCTTTTCACTGGTGGACCTTGGGGCCAAGTGGTTGGCGTTGGCCAGCGTGCCGGCATTTCAATTGGCGTTCATGCGTTACGCGGGGCACTTCGTCATCTCGGTGGGTGTGATCGCCAAAGGCGGGATTGAGGTTGGCCGGTTCAAGACCGACCACCCATGGCAAGTCATCAGCCGGGCCTTGCTGCTGATCTCTGCGACCGTTTTCAACTTTTATGCCCTGCGGTTTCTACCTTTGACCGTCGTGTCAGCGATCATGTTCTCAAGCCCTGTCATCGTGTGTTTTCTGTCCGTTTTCGTGTTGAAAGAGAGCGTTGGCCCTTGGCGTTGGGCGGCCATCATCCTCGGCTTTCTGGGGGTTCTGGTTGTCGTCCGGCCGCTTGGCACGGCCTTTCATCCGACCATGTTGCTGATCGTCTACAACGCCACAGCGTTGGCCTTGTACTCGATGATGACGCGCAGGCTGTCCGGGGTTGTTGCCGTGGACACCATGCAGTTCTACCTCGGGCTTACCGGGACGGTGGTCCTACTGCCTTTCGCCATCTGGTTCTGGGTCCAGCCGGAAAACACCTGGAGCCTGATTGTTTTGATCGGTCTTGGCGTCTTTGGCTGGTGCGGGCATCAACTGCTGACGAACGCGCATCGTTTCGGAACGGCGAACCAGTTGATGCCATTCACCTATTCGTTCCTGATCTACGTTGCGATCTGGGGCTATCTGTTCTTTGACACGATACCGGACGCATTCACATTGGCAGGGGCCGCGCTGATCATGGTTGCAGGCCTCATAATCTGGAAAAGAGAAAAGAAATGACGCGAATTGCCTGTATCGGCGAAGCCATGATCGAATTGTCCATGCTGGAATCTGGCGCAAAGGTGGGCGTCGCTGGGGATACGCTGAACACCGCCATCTACATGCACCGCGCCGCTCCTGAATTGCAGGTGGAGTATGTAACATGTCTGGGCGACGACCCCTTCTCGGAGCGTATCGCGGGGTTCATCGCCAGTCATGGTATCGTGACATCCGGCATCCGCATCATTCCGAACGCCTCCCCGGGACTCTATGCGATCACGACATCTGCGAACGGTGAACGCAGCTTTACTTATTGGCGCAGCGAGGCAGCCGCCCGTCAGCTTTTTGGCGATCACGACTTCAGTCTACTGAACGGCTACGACGTGCTGTACTTGTCAGGGATTTCCGTGGCCATTCTTCCGCACGAGGTGAGACTTGCGCTGCTGGACTGGCTCGAAGGCTCTTCCATCCGGTTAGTCTATGACAGCAACTTTCGTCCGCGTCTTTGGGACAGCATCGAGCACGCCCGGCAGATCAACCAACGGCTTTGGCAGCGTGCAGACATTGCCCTGCCGTCCATTGACGACGAGATGGCGCTGTTCGGGGAAAGCCCGGATGAGGTGGCGGCACGCTTTTCCGATCATCATGACATCGGTGCGTTGAAACGCGGAGAGGATGGCCCCCTGTCGATCGGTCAGAACATTGAGCAGACCTATGAGCCTGCCAAAAACGTGCTGGATACCACAGCCGCGGGCGACAGTTTCAACGGTGGCTACCTCGCGGCCTTGCTGACCGGAAAATCGCAGGCCGAGGCCCTGATGGCCGGACACAATCTGGCATCCACTGTTGTTCAGGTCCGCGGCGCAATCATTCCTGGATAAGTGGCGCGAGATCCTCAGCGCCGACAAGGCGCAAAAGCGGCACTACCGGGTCTGGCTGTTTAACGGCCGAGGCGATTTCTGACGCGCAAGGATCGTTCAGCGCCCTGCCTTCGGCGGTCTCGGACATGCAATAGGAAATCCAGGCCTGCATCCCCGCGATCACCGCCTGAGAGCCGGTTATACGGAGTGTGGGAACAAACCGATACGGCAGCTTCTGACTGCCATCCATCGCGATTTGGTCCAGCCGGTGCGCCAGCTCGGGGTTTTCAAACCGGCGCAACAGGGACTCGGCATAGTCCGGGACCTGTGCTTGCAGTGCAGCGGGCAGCGTTGCGCCCGCATCTTTCATCAACTCGGAAACCAGCGGGCGCAAAACCGGGTCTCCAACCGCTTCGTGGACATAGGTCAAACCCCGCTCTAACCCGGCATAAGCCAACAGGGAATGCGCACCGTTCAACATGCGCAGCTTTCGCGTCTCGTGCGGAACCACGTCATCTACCAGTTGCACACCTGGCCAATCCGGATGCGGGCCGGCGAAACTATCTTCGATGACCCACTCCGAGAACGCCTCTGTCGGAACAGCCATAGGGTCGCCGCTGATTGCGCGAACGGCGTTCGTGGTGGCCGGGGTGATCCGGTCGACCATCGCGTTGGGAAAGCGAACAGCGTCCCAATTCACGTCCAGACCGGCTGCTTTCGCAAAATCGGCAACCGCTGTTTCAAGCGTTTTTCCGTTCTCCATACGATTGTCGCAGCTAAGCACCGTCACTGGCTTGCGCCGTTCCGCAAGGCCAAAGGCAAGAAACCCGATCAGCGTCGCAGGCCCTTGCCCCGCCAGATCGGCGGCAATCGCCGGGTCCTGAAGGTTCAGCTTGCCCGCGGCATCCAAATGATAACCTTTCTCGGTCACGGTCGCCGAGATGATCTCAGCATCCGCCATTACAGTGAAAACCGCTGCACGATCCTCGGGCGCGACCAGAACGTCCCGCAGAGTTTTGATGCGACGGACGCCCTGCCCCTGTACGCACAGATCGTATTCGAAGCCCTGTCGGGCCAATCCATCCCGAACCGAGGATGAACGCAGGCTGACGCCGACAACGTCCCATCCGCCCGCTTGATCGGTGTAATCCAGCAAATGCGCCCGGGCAAAGTTTCCGAGGCCGAAGTGAAGAATTGTACCCATTTAGCTTTGCAATCCGTAAACCTGTTTCGCCAGATCGACCGCCAGCAACCGCGCGAGATGCTCGGCACTGTCCCGCCCGAAATAGCCGCGCGCAACCTGCTCGACCAGATGAAGCGCCACACCCCGTCGCCACAGGTCGTGACGTGCCGGTATGGACAAAAAGGCCCGCGTGTCGTCATTGAATCCAGCCAGATTGTAATATCCGGCCGTTTCAACGACCTGATCGAAATACCGCGCAATCCCGGCTGGGCTGTCATGGAACCACCAAGGCGGCCCGATCCGAAGGCACGGCCAATGTCCCGCCATAGGAGCCAGTTCACGAGCATAGGAGCCTTCGTCCAGTGTGAAAAGGATGACGCGCAGATCCGCCGTGTTTCCAACCCGGTTCAAAAGCGCCTCAAGGCCCGTAACCCAATCCATCGCGATTGGAATGTCAGCCCCCTTGTCCCGTCCGAATTCCCGCATCACCGCGTGGTTGGTGTTGCGCTTGCTACCGGCATGAATCTGCATGGTCAGACCATCATCGACGGACATCTGCGCCATTTCGATCAGCATATGCCCATAGAAGCGGCGGGCGTCCTGTTCGGTACCTTCCCGCCGTCTCAGCCGTTGGAAAAGCGCATCCGCGTCGCCCAGCCACTCGGTCTGCACGCGTTCAATACCGTGGTCGGTGGCCGTACAACCCAGTTGAATGAAATGAGCTCGTCGCATTCGCAGCGCGTTGAGGTAGCCATCATAGCTGCCCAGATCGCAGCCTGTCAGCTCCGCCAACTTGTCCAGGTTCTGTACGAATTCCGGGTCCGCCCCATCTAAAACCCCGTCCGGGCGGAAAGTCGGCACTACGCGCCCGCCCCAACCGCTTGTGCGGACAATCTGATGCTCCGCGAGATCGTCGAGAGCGGAATCAGTGGTGGCCAGAACCTCGATTCCGAACCTGTCGAACAAGGCCCTCGGACGAAATTCAGGTTGCGCCAGTTTTCCCGAAATCTCGTCATAGATCAGGTCGGCCGTACACGAGGACAAATCCTCAGACACGCCAAACGTTTCATTCAGCACGTAGTTCATCCAAATCCGGGATGGCGTCCCCAAAAACAGATGCCAATGCTCGGCAAAGGTGCGAAACACGGCGCGAGGATCCTTCTTGCGGCCCTCTTCGCCAACGCCAAGTTCGGACAATGGAACGCCTTGCGAATAGAGCATACGGAACACGTAGTGGTCCGGAACCACCAGCAGCTCTGCCGGGTTGGGAAACGGCGCATCGGTTGCAAACCACCCCGGATCGCAGTGACCATGCGGAGACACGATCGGCAGGTCCTTGATACCGAGGTACAGATCTTCTGCCATCCCTTTCAAACTACCAGTCAATTCTGCCTCCGATACAGTTGCCCGCAATTGTTAACACAGTTTTTAATGGTTGCATCTTTCCCGTTCGAACCCGCAGACTGACCGTGTGATCCGGGGGAATGAATGAATATTGCGCTGATTGGTTTGGGGATGGTTTCTGGCACGCATGTCGCCGCCATTCGGGCATCGGATCAAGGCCTCAGTCTTGCCGGAGTCCTCGGGCGCAATCCCGACAAGGCAGCTGAGTTCGCGCGGCGAAACGATACCCGCGCATTCAGCTCGGTCGAGGAAATCGCAAACGACCCAAACGTCGACTTTGCGATCATCGCAACTCCGCCTGATCAGCGCACAAAGTTGGTGCGGGTTCTTTCGACCGCTTCGAAACCGATCCTGATGGAAAAGCCCATCGAAAGAACGCTGGACGCCGCGACAGCCATCGTCGATCGGTGTGAGGCGTCAGGCGTGCCGCTGGGCATCGTCTTTCAACACCGCGCCCGCGCCGCCTCGCAAGCCCTGAAATCGGCAGTTGAACAAGGTGAGCTGGGCGCGATCGCAACGGTGGAGATCCGTGTCCCCTGGTGGCGCGATCAGAGTTACTATGACGAGCCTGGTCGCGGAACTTATGCACGCGACGGAGGCGGTGTCATGATCTCGCAGGCAATCCACACGCTTGACCTTGCGATGTGGCTGCTGGGGCCGATCTCGGACATTCAGGCCGTGATGAGAAAAACTCCGTTGCACGATCTCGAAGCCGAGGATTGGGCAGGTGCTGTCTTTGAAATGAAAAACGGCGCAGTGGGCACGTTGATGGCGACCACCGCCGAGTTTCCGGGGGCTGCTGAGTCCATCACCATACAGGGCACGCGCGCCAAGGCCTATCTGGAGTCAGGTGTCCTGACCTTGACCACATTCAATGGCCGGAAATCAACGGTTGGCGAAACCGCCGCCACAGGCGGAGGGGCGGATCCCATGGCGTTCACCCATGCGTGGCATCAAGCGGTCATCGAGGATTTTGCCAAGGCCGTTGCCGGTGGAGGGCAGCCCATGGCCACCGGACACAGTGCCCTTTTGACCCACGCCGTCATCGACGCGATGCAGATCGCCAATCGAACCGGCCAGAAAACACGAGTCGCCTCATGAGTCTGACCTGCGTCGCCCTTGGCCTGGACCACCGCCATATCTATGGCATGACGGAAAACATGCGCAAAATCGGCGTGGATTGCGTTGGCTATTGGACACAGGGCGATCCGGAAACACTGGCGGGCTACGTCAAAAGGTTTCCCGATATTCCGCGGCTGGCCCGACTGGAAGACGCCCTGAACTGCGGGGCGGATCTGGCGCTGATTTCGGCTATACCGGCAGATAGGGCCGCGTTGACAGTCCGCGCCATGCAGCACGGCATGGATGTCATGAGCGACAAGCCGGGCTGTACGACGTTCGAGCAACTCGACGATATCAAGCGAACGGTCGCGGACACCAGTCGAATCTGGTCGGTGAATTTTTCCGAACGGTTTGAAACGCCCGTCAGCACCCGGGCGACCGAGTTGGTCAAGGCCGGTTCGATCGGACGCGTGATCCAGACGGTCGGTCTTGGCCCGCACCGATTGAACCGGGCAACCCGGCCGGAATGGTTTTTTCAGCGTGACCGCTACGGCGGGATTCTGACCGACATCGCCTCGCATCAGATTGATCAGTTCCTGCACTACACAGGTTCAGAAACCGCGGAGATCACGAACGCTTATGTGGCGAACTACGCAAACCCGAACGATCCTGGATTGCAGGATTTTGGCGAGGTCAATCTGTGCAGCGAGAATGGTACCGGGTACATCCGGGTTGACTGGCTCACGCCGGATGCGCTGCCAAACTGGGGGGATGGTCGTCTGACGATCCTGGGCACCGAAGGATATATCGAGTTGCGGAAATACGTCGATGTAGGCGGGGCCTCTGGTACAGACCATCTGATCCTCGTCAACGGCGAAACCTGCCAAAAGATCGACGCAACCGACGCCGGCCTTCCCTACTTCGCGCGCCTCGTCGACGACATCCGCAACCGGACCGAAACCGCAATGACGCAGACTCACTGCTTTACGGTCATGGAACTGGCGCTGCGCGCGCAGGAATTGGCGGAACGCAGATGATCAACGTTGCGATCCTTGGCGCAGGTATCGGTGAGCAGCATCTGAACGCGCTGGAACGGCTTGGTCGCACCTTCCAGGTAGCCGCCGTTGTCGACCAGAATACGGATCGGATCGAACAGATCCGACAGAACTCGGATTTTCGAGCACTGAGCAACATTCAGGACGCGCTGGATGATCCGACGATAGATGTCATCGACATCTGTCTCCCGCCCCATCTGCATGTACCGACCACCCTTGCGGCACTGGCCGCAGGAAAACACGTCGTCTGCGAGAAACCTCTTGCGACCTCGATGCAGGATGTGGATCGGATCACGGCAGCCGCACGCAGCGCGGGCAGGCAGGTGTTTCCGGTCTTTCAATACCGGTGGGGCTCGTCACTGGCACAATTGCGCCATCTGCAGCGCGCAGGCCTGACCGGAGCCGTTCAAACCGCCGCGCTGGAAACCCATTGGTCCCGAGGGGCAGACTACTATGCGGTGCCCTGGAGGGGAACATGGGCCGGTGAACGCGGCGGCGCAGTGCTGGGCCATGCGATCCACAACCATGATCTGCTGACTCATATCGCGGGTGATATCGCCTGGGTGTCTGCGATGGTCACAACGCGGGTCAACCCGATCGAGACCGAAGACTGCGCCGCAATCTGCTTTGGCATGACTTCCGGAGCATTGTGCACAAGCAGCATCTCCCTGGGCGCCGCCACCGACGAAACCCGCCTGCGGTTCGTCTTTGAAAAACTGACCGCGACTTCTGGCACGGAACCCTATGCTCCGGGTCAATCGCCTTGGACTTTCGTCGCGCGGGACTCGGTGGATCAGGTCGCCGTCGACAACGCTCTTGCAGTCGCCGAGGTCGAGCCAACGGGGTTCGAAGGGTTCTTTACCGAAGTAGGCAAGGCTCTGAGGTTCGAGGCAAACTCGGCCGTTACGCTGCAGGACGGTGCTGCATCCATCGGGCTCGTGACGGCGGTTTACCACGCGGCTCGTAACGGGCAGCGCGTTGCCCTTCCTATCAGGCCCGATCACCCGCTGTATGAAGGATGGCTGCCATGAAACAATGCTGGCGTTGGTTCGGCCCCGATGATCCGATCGTCCTGGCCGATCTCCATCAAATCGGTGTTCAGGGCATTGTAACTGCACTGCATCACATCCCGCCGGGAGAACCATGGGACGAACCGAGCATCGCCGATCGGCAGGCGTTGCTGGCCGCTGCCGGGTACAGTTGGGACGTTGTCGAAAGCCTGCCCGTCTCCGAGGCGATCAAGACGCAGTCCGCTGACATGGCAGAACATCTGCAGGCGTATAAGTCCAGCCTCAGGGCCCTGTCCGCCCGTGGCATCAAAGTTGTTTGCTACAACTTCATGCCAATCCTGGATTGGACGCGTACCGCCCTTCGCGCCCCGCAGCCGCACGGGGGAACGGCCATGCTGTTCGACCTGACGGATTTTGCAGTTTTCGACATACATATTCTCAAGCGGCCGGGCGCGTCCGAAGACTATTCCAGCGCCGTCCAGCAATCCGCCACGAACCGTTTTTTGGGCATGCCTGATCATTCCAGGACCCAATTGAAGCACAATGTCACTGCGGGGCTGCCGGGCGCAAACGATCAGTGGAGCGTGCAGGACGTGCGCGCTCTATTGCAGACCTATGCTCGAATAGACCGTGACCGGCTTCGCGCAAACCTGATCGATTTCCTGTCCGAGGTCGCTCCAGTGGCTGAAGAGCAGGGGCTGCGCTTGTGCTGCCATCCGGATGATCCGCCGTTTTCGTTGCTCGGTCTTCCGCGGATCATGTCCAGCACCGATGACTACGGCGCCGTTCTGGATGCCGTTGATTTGTCGGCGAACGGCGCAACGCTGTGTACCGGGTCGTTGGGAGTGTCCCCCGAATTCGATGGACCGGACTTCGTGCGCAGGCATGGCGACCGGATTCACTTTGTCCATTTGCGAAACACCCGACGCATCGCGGGGTCAGACAGCCAGAAGCCGGACTTCTTTGAGGCCCCGCATCTGGAGGGCGACACCGACATGGTCAGCACCATTCGCGAATTGATGAACGAACAGCGCCACCGCAAATCCCATGGGCGTGGCGACTGGCAAATTCCGATGCGGCCCGACCACGGACAAGAACTGCTGAGCGATCTGGGTGGACACAGCACTCCCGGCTATCCGCTGATCGGACGAATGCGCGGGCTGGCGGAACTGCGCGGCATCATGGCGGCGTTCTCGTAACGCGTCGGGTCAGGCAGTTTCTTTCCGCCGCAACACTTCTTTGCTTGCCTGAACGCCGCATTCTTCGTTTACTTACGGCACGTAAACGGGCAGCGGGGTGTCTTCCGGACTCGCCCGACGTCTGTTCAAGACGCGTGAAACTCCCGCGAAAACCGATGCGATTGGGCATCATTTTTCGAAACGTCTGCCACATGGCAATGGCGGAAGAACGGGAGAGGTTCAAATGAAAACCGCAGGCGTAATCGGTCTTGGCGACATGGGCAGCGGCCTGGCTAAAAACCTAATCAAGAACGGCTTTGAAACATCCGGTTTCGACCTGAGTGAGACACGCTTGACGGCATTTGCCGACATGGGCGGCCTGCCCAAGGACAGCGTGGGACAGGTCGGCCGTCACGCCGCCAGTGTGTTTGTCATGGTTATGAACGGAGATCAGGCCCGCAATGTCATTCTGGGTGAAAACGGCCTGGTTGCGAACATGACCAAAGGCGGAACGGTCATCCTGTCGGCGACCGTTTCCCCGGCCGAAGCAGGCGCTATCGGGCAAGACATGGAGGGCTCGGGCATCCACCTGATCGACACGCCGGTCTCGGGTGGGTTTCCCGGCGCGCAGAACGGCACACTGACGATGATGGCTGCCGGTCCTGAGGATGTGCTGGACCGAAATGCCGAAGTCATGCAGGCAGTGTCGGCAACCATTCATCGGGTCGGAGAAAACGCCGGCGACGGGCAAACCGTGAAAGCCTGCCTGCAATCCCTTATCGGATCGATCTTTTCCGCCACATTCGAGGCTGCGGCCCTGGCGGCCAAAGCCGGTGTCAGCGGTCAGGCATTGCTTGATGTTTTCTCCTCATCCAGCGCGGGGTGCGGCGTCGTGAATACCGCCCTTGAAAACATCATTGATCGCAAGTTCGAGGCTACCGGTAGTCATATCGCAACCATGCATAAGGACCTGACGATCTCTCTGGCACTAGCCGGTGCGTTGGGCGTTCCCATGCACACAGCGTCATCCGCAATGCAGATCTTTCACGCAGGAAAAACCAAATACCCGAAAGGCGACAACTGGGTGTGTACTCGCGTCATCGAAGAGATCGTTGGCGCAGAATTGCATCGCTGAGGGGGAGCGAACATGAAACTAGGTGTGATTTGCGACGGCATTTCCCGCGATCTGCGGCATGCCGTGGACGTGATGGACGAGTTCGGCTTGGACTATGCAGAGCTTCAGTTCGTTGGTGATACGGAGGTCGGGGATCATTCCCCGCAGGAAATTGCCGAGATCGATGCGCTCTTGCGCGACCGGGGCAAGCCTGTGTCATGTTTGTCGCGCCATATCTTTGCAGGGATGACAGCTGCCAACAGGCCAGGCGACGATCTGCACACTCGGCACATGGACGCCTTGAAACGCGTGATCGACATGGCGCATATCGTGGGGTCTTCGCTGGTTCGGATCATGACCCAACGAAAAGAGCAGATACTCTGGGGAAAGAACGGCGCCGAGAAGTGGAACGTAGCGCATGGGGTATGGAACTCGATGCCCCCGCTGATCGCGCCTGCGGTTGAACTGGCAAGAACTGAGGGGGTGAAGCTTGTCGTGGAAACCGGAAACGGCACACTGGTCAATTCCAACTATACGGCCCGCAAGCTGATTGACGAGTTGGACGCAAAAGACGCGTTGAAAGTGCTGTGGGACCCTGGAAACAACTGCTGGTGTCATGAACTGGCATACCCGGATGGCTATGAAGAACTGCGCGGCGGCTACGTGGGTCACATTCACATCAAGGACGTGAAGGTCGACACGCCGCGGGCAACGCTGGAAGTTTGCCGCATGGGTGAAGGCCAGCTTGCGCCTCTGTTTCAACCCATCGCCGACGCGCTCAGATCCGACGGCTATGATGGCGTCATTTCCTTCGAGAGTGTTTATCACCCCGGCAACGGAAACTTCGAAGACGGTTTTCGTCTGTGTGTGGACAGGTTTAAAAGCCTGTTTGCATGAACAGCGAAGCAATCTGCGTTACAAATTCGATGGATGCACCGTAAAGCTGAACGCCAAATGGGGTGTAGGAGACTGGGCGCGTTCGCGCGGGATCAGGAAAAGGGCCTGCTGGATGAAACAAGAGTTTTTTGACCTGTCAATTGAAACGCCCGGCAAATCCCTCACCGACATCAGCGGGATCGTTCAGCGTGCGGTGTCTGAACATGGATTTGGCTCGGGCCTGCTGACCCTTTGGTGCGTCCACACGGGTGCTGCGCTGTTGGTGCAGGCCAATGCCGATCCCGAGGTACTCAAGGATATCGAGACGTTCTTCGAGGAACTCATACCCAAGTCACCAGGCAAGTATCACCACCGCCCGACCGAGGACGACAACGCTCCGTCGCATCTGCGGGCGCTGTTGACGCAAACTCAAGTATCGATCCCGGTCGAACAGGGGCAGCTTCCGTTGGGTCGCGTACAAAGCCTGTACCTGTTTGAACATCGCGAGACGCCCAAAACACGCCGATTGAAGGTGCACTACATCGGGACTTGACGCTTTGGGTCACATGGTGCGTTGCCGGTGCTACCGACCCATCCACCCCCCGTCGACGACAAGGATTTCTCCGTTGACGAAGTCCGACGCGGCAGAGGCAAGAAAGACCACCGGTCCGGCAAAATCATCAGGCGTACCCCAACGACCCTGTGGTGTTCGTTCCAGGATCGACTTAGACCGGACCGGATCGTCCTGCAGGGCCTGGGTATTGTCGGTCGCGATGTAGCCGGGGGCGATCGCATTCACGTTCACGCCCTGCCCGGCCCATTCGTTGGCCAATGCCTTGGTCAGCTGTCCAATCCCACCTTTCGAGGCCGAATAGCCTGGCACAGTGATCCCTCCCTGAAATGTCAGCAACGAGGCAGTGAAGATGATCTTTCCCGAACCCCGAACCAGCATGTCCTTGCCGATCTCGCGAGACAGAACGAACTGCGAGGACAGGTTCACCTCGATCACCTCGTCCCACCAGTCGTCCGGGTGCTCGGCGGCAGGTTTGCGTTTGATTGTACCGGCGTTGTTGACAAGGATATCAGGGGCTTGTCCGTCGGCCCCCAACTGATCAATGAACCCATGCAGCGCGGCCCGATCCGAGAAGTCGCATTGGTAAGCCCGGAAATTGCGCCCCATCGCCGTGACTACTTTTTCGACATCCGACCCGGACAGCTCGAGCGAGGCGGACACGCCGATGATATCGGCTCCGGCCGATGCCAGTGCCTCGGCCATGCCGCGCCCGATGCCGCGTTTGCACCCGGTCACAAGGGCGGTCTTTCCCGTCAGGTCGAAACTTTTCAAAACACTCATGAACGCGGTCCTACTTCGATCAGGCTTTTCATTGCGGTTGGGCTGCTATCCAGTGCTTCGAACGCGGCCTGAATGTCTGACAGAGGGTTGACGTCGGTAATCACAACATCCGCGTCCACTCCGCCCGAGGCAACAACTGCGATGGCTTTTTCATAATCCTCTGGCTCATAGACCCGAGCACCGATCAACTGCAGCTCTCGCCAGAAGAACTGGAACAGGTCGATCTGGGGCTTTTGAGCATGGATCGCGACCATTACGATCCGGGCCCGCGTCGCGGCAACCGCGGTCATCGCATCAACACCGGGCTGCGTTCCCGACACCTCGAAAACCACATCTGCACCCTTGTCGCCCGTGCGTGCGTTAATCGTGGCCACCAGATCGGATTCGGTCGGGTTAATCGTGTCAAAGCCAAGTTTTTCGGCTATCGCCAGACGGTTCGGATTCACCTCGGAAATCACAACATTTCCACCTGCATCCCGCGCGACCATGGCAACCAGGATACCGATCGGGCCGCCGCCGATAACGACAACGTCCTCAGCAGGTTGCAGGCCAGACAGGCGCACATCGTGGCAAGCAACGGCGATTGGCTCGATCAATGCTGCGTGATCCATGCGCAAGTCGTCCGGCAGAACGTGCAATGTGTGGGCCGGAACGGTCCATATCTCTTGCATGGCGCCATCGGTATCCAGGCCGAGAAACTTGAGATTTTGGCAGATATGCTGATGCCCCCGCTTGCAGGCCGGGCATTCGCCACAATGATCAAGCGGCCGGACAACGACCTTCTGGCCGGGTTGAACCGTATGCACCCCCTCGCCCACTGCTTCGACGACACCAGACATCTCGTGCCCGATCACCCGGTTCAGGCCGACACGGGCATCCATGTTGCCGTGGTAGACGTGCATATCCGTCCCGCAAATCCCACAATAGGCAACGCGAACCGCAGCCTCGCCGGGGCCCGGAGCCGTCGCTTGGGCTTGCTCTACTGCAAAGCTCTTGTTGCCCCTGTAGTATGCCGCAGAGATCGTCTGGGTCGTCATGAATGCATCTCCCTGTGTTCCGCGTTCAATTTGTCCCAGTCGAATTCTACTCCGGTTCCCGGAGTATCCGGGGCTACTGCCAGACAGTCTTCCACAACCAGCGGACGGGTCGTGTACTGGTCTATTGGGAATGAGTGTACTTCTAGCCACCCTGCTTTGGGTTGCGCAGAAACAAGGCTGACATGCAGCTCCTGCATCCCATGACTGCAAACCGGAATACCGTGCTGTGCGCTTAGCGCGGCCACGCGCAGCCAGCCGGTGATCCCGCCGCAGTTTGAGGCATCGGGCTGGATGAAACTCAGCTTCGCGTCATCGAAAGCGTATTCGAACTCGTGTATGGTGTGCAGGTTTTCACCCATGGCAAGAGGAACGCTTGTCGCTTCGGCAATTCGGCCATAGCCTTTGTAGTCATCTGGAATAGTCGGTTCCTCAAACCACAAGATATCGCAGTCGGCGAACCCTCGGGCCGCCACGATTGCCTGTTCGACGGTCATCGAATAATTCGCGTCAACCATGAAGAACCGGTCCGGTCCCAACATCTCGCGCACCGCCCGGGCACGCGCAAGATCGTCGGCCAGATCCGGTTGCCCGACCTTGATCTTGACTGCGTTGAACCCACGCGCAAGGTAACCTTCGGTCTGGCGCAGCAGTTTCTTCAACGAGAAATTCAGGTCGATCCCGCCAGCGTAGGCCTTGCATCGTTTGGACGCTCCGCCGGCCATCTGCCACAATGGTGCATTCTGCGTTCTGCCGCGAATATCCCACAGGGCAATATCCACGGCTGAGATGGCAAACGAGGCGATCCCGCCCCGTGCGACGTAGTGCACGTGCCACTGCATGGCATCGTACAGGTTTTCGATCTGTTCGGCGTCTTTTCCTACAAGGAACGGCGCCAGGTCATGCTGGATCATCGCCAGGATGGCATGACCTCCCTTGCCCCCCGTATAGGTATACCCGACCCCCTCGATCCCATCCGTCGTTTGAATGGTGACGGTGATCAATTGAAAGAACGTGTGATCCCCATGTTTGGCATCGACCAGGACTTCGGCGAGCGGGACGTTGAACAGCCGCGCTGAAACACTCTCTATGCGATTCACGAACCTAAGACCTTCTGCTGCCTAACAATAACCCGAGACTGTAAAAGGATGACCGCAAAAAGAAAGACTCCACGTATGACCATCTGCCAATAGGCACTGAAACTGATGGTGCCCCGACCGTTTTCAAAGTTCAGACACGCTTGCATCACAGGCAACGCGCCGCATAATCACCACGACGGATGAGCCAAACTCTCTCATAGCTTAACACGCAATTGGTTCCAAAAATTCTGACGACGGAAAGGGCCATTTCGGCCATTCATTCACCTATCGCAAGAATACGCATTTTTCGGTTTCCTGTACTTCGAAGTTTGAGAAACGGTAGCGTTCGACAATAATGTAACCTGTTCTGCCGTGGTCACGAGAACAGCATCCCACCATTGATATCGACATTGGTTCCGGTCAGATAAGCCGCGTCCTTGCTTGCTAGAAACGCCACTAGGTTCGCAACATCCTGAGACCGGCCTTGCCGCTTGAGCGGCGCGGCTGCTTCTAGCCCGCGACGGCCTGCATCGGGAGTATGGATGTTATGGAAATCCGTGTCGATCATACCTGGGCAGATTGCATTGACACGAATGTCCGGGCCCAGTTCTTTTGCGAGACTGCGGGTAAATGTCATCACAGCACCTTTTGATGTTGCATAAGCCGACGCACCCGGGCCACCACCGTCGCGACCCGCCTGACTGGCGATGTTTACAATCGCCCCGGATTTCATATGCAGCAGCGCCGCTTTGACCATAAGAAACGTGCTGGTCAGGTTGAGATCCATGACAGCCTGCCAATGTTCAAGCGACATCTCGGTGATTTTCTTGCGCGCGATCAAACCTCCGGCATTATTCACCAGAATGTTCAGGCTGCCATAGGTATCGACCGTCTTGGCGATCAACGCATCGACCTCTTCGGGTTTGTTCAGGTCGCCTTGCATTGCAAACGCCTGTCCACCGATCTTTTTGATCTCGGTTACGGTTTCCTCGGCGCCGGCATTACTGGCGAAGTAGTTCACCGCGACATTTGCCCCTTCGGAGGCAAGTTTGACAGCGCAGGCGCGCCCGATATCGCGGCCGCCACCCGTGACAATTGCGGTCTTTCCCTGAAGTCTCATGGTTGTTCTTCCCCGTTCAATTGGTGCTGCTATGCGTGACTGATTGATCTGACGCTAAAGCTTGGCAAAATAGTCGAAGATTTCCGGCACGTTGCCGTCGCCCATGCCTGCGTCCGCGGCGGCCTGAAGGTTGTTCGCGGTTCCTTCAGCGATCTCGGCACGAGTGCCCACGTCCTCGGCCAGCTTCAGGAAGTAACCAAGATCCTTGTTGGCGTTGTTAATCGAAAACCCCAAATCGCTGACTCCATCCACCGCGTAGTTCTTACAAAACTGCATAAAGGGGGAATTGGACGGTCCAGCTGACATGATGTCAAAAAGCTGCTGTTTGTTAACCCCTGAGCGTTCAGCCACAGCAAAGGCTTGGCTCATGGTGCAAGCCGTCGTCATACCCATAAAGTTGTTGATGAGCTTGGTCACGTGGCCCGCACCCAGTTCGCCGAGGTGAAAGACATTTTCCCCCAGTACATCCAGGACAGGCTTCACCTTCTCAAAGTTGGCCATATCCCCCGCTGCCATGATATTCAGCAAACCATCCTTGGCATGCATGGGCGTGCGTCCGAGCGGAGCGTCAACCATACCGGCACCTTTGGCGGCCAAATCAGCGCCAATTTTTCGTGTGGACGCTGGGATGGAAGTCCCAAAGTCAATGACCACAGCACCTTTCTTTATGCCTGCCAGGATGCCGTCATCGCCATAGATCAGGCTTTCGACGACTTCCGATGTTGTTACACAAAGCATCACGATGTCGCTGTTCGCAGCAAGCTCTCGTGGGGTCGCAACCTCCACAGCGCCGCGGTTGACTGTGGCGGCCACCGCTTCCCTGTTGCGGCCCATGACAACCAAATCGAAACCGTTGTTTTGCAGGCACTCTGCCATGTTGCCGCCCATAAGACCGAGGCCGATGAAACCGATGACGGGTTTTGTCATATCTGACTCCTTAAACTCTTTCTAATTAGGCTTCGCAGAGCGCCGTGACCCCTGCCTGTGCAACTTTGAGATCCTGAGCTGGTGAGCCCGAGCTGACACCAATCCCGCCAACCACCTGTCCGTCGACCGTCACGGGAAGGCCACCTGCAACGGTCACCATTCGTCCGCCGAGCGTTGAGGATATTCCGTGTGCGGCCATGCCAGGCTGATTTGCTTCACCAAGAGCATCGGTTCCTTTTTGGATACCGGTTGCAGTGAAACTCTTGTCGATGGCCAAAATGATGCTGGTAATCTTGCCACCATCCATCCGTTCAAACGCGATGAGGTTGCCGCTTTCATCTGTGACGGCAATACACATCGGCACGCCGATTTCCTGCGCTTTGGCTCGCGCTCCTGCGATCAACTTGCCCGCGTCATCGATGTCCAGGCGTCTTATTGTCAGCATCGCCACATTCTCCTTTGATTTACGGGCCAATGATCAGGTTCGGCAGCGTCAGCGATATTGCCGGTACAAAAGTGATCAGCATGAGCGCGGCAAAGATGGCGAGGTAGAAAGGCCAAATCGTTTTGACCGCTTTCTCCATCGGTAGTTTTCCAACCGCACACCCCACAAAGAGACATGTCCCGACAGGTGGCGTGCAAAGACCAAGACCGAGGTTCACCAAAAGGATCATGCCGAACTGCAGCGGGTCGATACCCAGCATGTTCATCACCGGCAGGAAAATCGGTGTGCAGATCAGGATCAACGCGGCCATGTCCATGATCATCCCCAAAAGCAACAGGACAGCATTGATCATTAACAAGATCAGGATCGGGTTTTCTGTGATACCCAACAGGAATTCGACCGTTTTCGTCGGCACCCGGTTGAACGTCAGCATATAGGCAAAAGCACCGGCACAGGCGATCAGAATCATCACCATAGAAGTTGTGCGTACCGAAGAGATAACGGCAGTTTTAAAGTTTTCCCAGGACAGGCTACGATAGACAACAAGCGTCACGACAAAGGCATACATTGCCCCGAACGCGCCGGATTCAGTCACCGTAAAGACGCCTGACAAGACCCCTCCGACAATAATCACGGCCGTCAATAAACCCGGAATCGAACCCACAAAAGCAATGGCAAGTGCGGTCCAACCTGGAAACTGCTCGGCCTGATAGCCACGCTTGACCGCTACGACGTACGCTGCAATTGCAAGGCAGCAACACATAAGGACGCCGGGCACAACGCCAGCCAGAAACAGTTTTGAGATTGAAACAGCACCGCCCGTTGCAAGGGCAAAGATGATCATGTTGTGGCTGGGCGGAATGATGATCCCGGCAATTGATGACGTCACTGTGACGTTCACGGCATAGTCGGCATCATAACCTTTGTCTTTCATCACCGGGATCAGGATCGACCCAAGGGCCGAGATATCGGCAATCGCCGATCCGGAAATGCCACCAAACAACATGGACGAGAAGACATTGACGATGCCAAGTCCACCGCGCACAGCGCCTACGGCGGCCTGCGCAAACCGAACCAACCGGATCGCGATACCACCGTGAAACATAAGCTCGCCCGCAAAGATGAAGAACGGGATCGCCATTAGGGAAAAGACGTTGATCCCCGACACGATACGCTGGAATCCAACAAACAGCGGTAATCCTTCAAACCAAAAGGAAGCCAATGCAGCGATACCAAGGGCGTATGCCACTGGCGCACCGATGATGACACAAAGGGCAAAAACCCCCAACAGAATCATGAGTCCCATGACTATCCCTGATCTATGTTGTCTTGGCGTTCGTCTCGGCCCAGAAACAGGCGGATCAGATGGCCAGTGGAAAAAAGGAACACCAACGCGCCGCTGATTGTCAGTGGCAAGGAACGCAAGCCCTCTGACCATTGGATGAGCGGGATCAGCGTGTTCCATTTGAATTTGGTCAACTCGATTCCGTACCAAAACATCATGCCACCGAAACCTGCCATCAGGACATCAGAGACCACGACGAAAACCGTTCGCACAGAGGGCGGAACTATATTGCGGAACACGACAACAGAGAGGTGCGTGTGATTGTGCACGCCCGCAGCCGCACCGAGGAACGCGATGACCATGACCAACAGCAGTGAAACCTGCTCGACCCACGTGGGCGTGTTGTTCAGAACGTAGCGGCCAAATACCAGCCAGGCAAAGATCGCCGTCATTACAACAATGGCAACGCCAGACAGCAACATGCAAGCTCGTGCAAGCAGATCAAGAATCCTGTCCATGTTGCGCATGGCGGCAGGTGGGGTATCGGGCTCTTGCATTGGGATTCCTCTGAGACAAAACGCCCGGCATCCAATTGGTGGAGCCGGGCGCTCAAAGTTGGACTGTTACGACAACTTATTCAGTGGCTTGCGCCATTTCTACCAACGCTTTCATGTCAGGATTTGCAGCCAAGTAGTCTGCATAAACCGAATCCATTGCGGACTGGAATGGGCCTTTGTCAGCGATTTCATTGACTGTGATACCAGCCGCTTCGACATCTTTACGCGCTTGCTCAGAGCCAATTGCCCAAAGCTCACGCTGGACCAATGCGGCTTCTTCTGCTGCACCGCGCACAGCGGCCTGCAGTTCAGGAGACAGCGCATTGAATTTGGCCGTGTTCACGCAGATGCACTCGGGAATAATCAGGTGCTCGGATAAAGAATAATTTGTGGTCACTTCAAAGTGGCCGACATTTTTGAATGACGGGAAGTTGTTTTCCGCACCATCAACGACGCCGGTTTTCAGCGCTTGCTGAACTTCGGAGAAAGCCATTGGAGACGGGTTCCCGCCCATAGCTGAAATCATCGATGTATAAAGATCGTTGTTCATCACACGGATTTTCAGACCTTCGACATCTGCGGGAGTATTGATCGGCTTTTGGCTGTAGAATGAACGCGCACCAGCATCAAACCATGCCAGTGGCAGAACACCTGCTTCACCCATCGCAGCTGAAACAACTTCACCGGCGTCGCCATCCAGCACACGGAACATGTGCGGCACATCTTTGAAGATGAAAGGAAGCGATACAAGATTAGCTTCTTTCACCATTGGGCCAATGGGACCGAGGTTGAAGTTACCGACCTCGATTGCGCCGATACGAACCTGTTCAAGGGCATCCGGTTGGGAACCAAGAACACCACCGTGGAACACATCGACGGTAACCTCGCCGTCCGTAGCAGCGTCAACCAGTTCAGCAAACTTGTCCATCGCAGCCGTGTTGGGATGGCCGTCGTTGTGGATGTTCCAGGCCCGCCAGTTTTCGGCTGAAGCTGACGTTGCGATGAATGCCACAGCGGTCGCAGTTGCAAAGAACGATTTCGTGAAAGTCATGGGTTCTCCTCCCCGATTAATTTTGGACAGGATTTGGCTTTCATGGAATTTCAGAGACCGTAAGCCACGTAGCTTTCGATTTCCCCCAAGAACCAGAATCGCTGCTGCCCCTAAAGGGACACTAGTATCCAAGTTATGTCAACTGTAGGCTTTTAGTATGTCAGATTGCTTGACAGTCGAAAGCGCAGGACATTTGATAGGTGACAGGCCTACATTGGTTCACTCAAGCAAAAAAAGTAAAATAATTATTTTATTTCAATGCTCTAACAGTGGACCGTTAAATTGAAACGTGACTAAAATAGAGGGCGCGAGCAACATACCGTGGAAAATATTGTCAGACGAACCACAACCGATGCGGTCTATGAAGCGCTACACGACGAGATCGTTTCGCTTGAAATTCTTCCCGGTACAAAACTATCCGAAACTGAGGTAGCCAGCCGATTCGGCGTATCACGCCAACCTGTTCGCAACGCATTCACAAGGCTCGGCAACGAAGATCTGCTCTTAATACGACCACAAAAGGCGACCGTAGTTCGAGGATTTTCTATGGAGCGTGTGGCTCTCGCTCGATTGGTTAGAATGGCGGTAGAGTTGGAGATCGTCCATCGAGCAATGGAAGTTTGGGACGCAACACGTGAAGCAAAACTTGCAGAAAATCTCGCCTTACAAGAGCAGGCAATCAGTGAAGGTGATCTATCGGCGTTTCACACGCTGGACTATGATTTTCACAAACTGATCTATGTGCTCAGCGGCAATCCGATGGCCTTTGATGTGATGCTAGAATCAAAGCAAAAGGTTGACCGGCTTTGTATGCTCAGCCTTGAAAAGGGTAGTGCAGCAGAAGCCATCCTCGCCGACCACCGTGAGATTGCAGAGGCCATGGCGGCAGGAGACCATGACCAAGCGCAAGCCGCTGTCAGAAAACACCTGTCCCGCCTCGACGAAACCATCGACTTCATCCACAAGACGCACCCAGACTACTTTGAGTAACCGAGGCCATGCGATCTGGTGGTCTCAGGCCGTTCCTCGTTCCGGACGGTCATTATCAATATTGAATTTGATTCCGTCCAAAAGCTCGTCCAAATCGGGACGTGCCGCAGGGCCGTTAGAGATATCGACCAGCATCAACGTCCCGTTCGGACGGATACCAAACGCACCAGGTTCGGAAAATAGACCCGTTGTTTCTGCTTCAGATAAAGGTGATGACACATAAAGACCAAGCGAGCGCATTTGCGCTTCGGTCATTCCATAACAAAGATCAAAATCCCAGCCAAATTCTGCTTTGTCTGCCGCAGCTTTTTCCTTGGTGTCAGCAGAGACAACAACAACGTCCATAACGTCAGCCCATGCCGGCAGCGCCGCATTCAACTTGTTCAAGAAGCGCTTACAGCGTGGACAATGCTTGCCTCGATAGACAAACAGCATGGTCCAGCGGTCTTTTTGTTGACCGATCGTAACCTTGTCCTCAGACCCCAGACTCATAAAACTCATTTGCTCGATTTGCGCGCCTACATTTGGTTTGGCTGAGGTCATGAGTCGTTCCTTTGTTCTATTAACAATGGCTTTGCGCGGATAACGTTAGCTTAGTTCATGTCACGTTAAGGCAATGATTGAAACCAAGAACGCGATATCATTGGGTGCTTGAAAGGCGCGCTCGATGGTGCTTTCAGACGAATTCGAACCGATCTCAGTTTGCCGGCAGATGCGTGAACTTATACGGAACAAAGCTGGCGCCACCCGGCGAGGGCGGCGGCTCGGTTAACTTTAAAATTGTGTCGTGAATAAAGATGGCGTTCCTGATTGAAGTGGTTGTGCGCCGAAGAATGGACAGCGGCGAACTTTTGCAAACATCGCATCTGTCGGAAACGCAGCATCACTCGTTCCCTTCGTCGAAATGGAAGGTGTGAATTTTCCGCTCGGTTGTTCACCCAGCGTCCCGTTTCCTGCCTTCGCACGTTGCCAATAACTTTCAAAGCGGCGCCATAGGACCGAAGCTTGTCCATCACAATCACTTCCGGCCGGCCATACCTCTTCATTGATTTTCTTAAGAATTTCAACGCTGCATTACGATCCCGGCGCTTAGTGACAAAACTTTCCATCACTTCACCTTCGTGATCAACGGCCCGCCAAAGGTGGTGTGTCTTGCCATTGATCTTCACGAAAACCTCGTCCAAGTGCCACTGCCAGTTCGAGTAGCAACAAATCCGGCTCACCCTGTTTTTGCGGATCTCAGCTGCGAACACTGGACCAAATCTGTTCCACCAAAACCGCACCGTTTCGTGGCTTACGTCGATGCCGCGCTCATGCAGAAGATCTTCCACGTTCCGCAGCGACCGCAGGAACCGGACATACATCATAACGGCCAGGCGAATGATCTCTGGGCTGGTTTTGAAGTAGCAAAATGGATTGGGTTTTGTCATCCCACGAAGCTACGGAACCACCCTACCCGCCTCAAGCCGGTTTCCTCTGACAATGCCAGTCTAAGTTCATCTAATTCCCGGTTTTTGTTTTCTTCTCGCTTAGTGTGGCTACCAGTTTTCTGGTCACACTATTGCAATAGCAATAGGAGCGAGGTCGGGGCTGACTTAACACTGCGGAGATTTTCGCACAGGTTTAGTTTTCAACAACCCATCTGTTTGGGCGTTAAAACTTGACGAACCGTAGATTCGAAGGGGGGAAGATGAGGGATAACATAAACTCTGCCGATAATAATTTAATAAAATTAAACTGATAGAAAAATTAATGGCGGAGAGACAGGGATTCGAACCCTGGAGACGGTTTCCCGCCTACACACTTTCCAGGCGTGCGCCTTCGACCACTCGGCCACCTCTCCGTGCCGGCGATGTTTGGACGAATGCAATCAGATTTGCAAGGCCCCAATTCGGTGATTTCAGTTGAATGCTTAAATTATTCTGTACACCTACTGTAGGGTGACAAAAGGCCAACACGTGCTGGGATCTGGTCGCTCAAACCTCATCACCCGAATCCGAGTCCATATCCGCCTCGGTCAAATCCGCGGGAGCTTGTGCGACTTTACGTGGTTGATCCTGCTCAGATACGAAAGCATCCTGCTTACCTTTTCCCGAGGCTTGCAGGGTTTCAGGATTTCGCAACCAGATATCACGCTGTGCGAATGGAATCTCGATCCCCGCCTCCGAGAATCTGCGGTTGATTTCATGGTTCATGTCGGATTTCACCGACAGAACCCAATTCACGTCCCGCAGGATCGCCCGTATTTCAAAGTCCAAAGAGTCCGCTCCGAACCCCTGGAATACAACGCTTGGCGCCGGGTTGGCCAAAACCATCGGATGGTTGTTGGCGACTTCACCCAGAATGGTTTCGACCAGACGCGTGTCAGTTCCGTAGGCAACACCCACCGGAACAATCACCCGCCCAATCGTATTGCCACGGGTATAGTTTGTAACAACACCGCTGATCAGGTCAGAATTCGGAACAATTACATCCGTCCTGTCAAACGTCTCGATCCGGGTCGAGCGAACGGAAATGTCCCGCACATATCCCATCATGCCATTCACATCGATCCAATCCCCCTTGGAAATCGGGCGCTCGACCAGAAGGATGATGCCTGAGACGAAGTTTGACACGATTGTCTGCAAACCAAAGCCGATCCCAACAGACAGCGCTCCGGCGACAATCGCCAGCGACGACAGATCAAATCCGGCCACCATGATTGCCACCAACGCGGCAAGAAATATCCCAACGTATCCGGACCCGGCGACAATTGCGTTTTGGCCACCCGGGTCTATGCTGGTTTTCGGCAGAAGCGAATTCCGCAGCCCGCTTTGCAACAGGCGCGTCAGCGTATAACCGATTGCGAAAACGGCAACAAAGGTCAGAAAGTTGCTTGGCGAGATCGTAACTCCGCCGAGATCAAACCCAAGCAGCAGGCGCGACCATACTTCCAGCAGATCAGTCTCGCGTGCGCCCCAATAAATTGCCAGAATTGGCAGTGCCGTGATGGCCAATGCAAACCCGACCAGTACGGAAAAAAGCGAATCTCGCGCGGCTTCTCCCTGCCCTGTGATCCAACCGTAAATTTGACTGATGAACCGCTGCAGGATGACCAAGGCCCCGATCAGCACCAATGTCTTGACCGCAGGAAACACGATTGCTTCGGCCGCATTGGTGTATCCGAAAATCGCCAACAAAGGAGACACGATGCCCAACAGGAACAATGCCCGGCGCAGGAACTCGACCAACTGGCTGAAACCTGCGGAACGGGTCGAGGCAGATTGATCCGGCGGGCCGTCGGTTGTTCGAATCTGCCGTATTCGCAACAACAACAAAGCCGTAGCGACAATGATCGGGAAGCTGACGACGGCGCGGGTCGCGTCGGAAATGTTTTCGATCCGCTCAAACAGCAGCGCCAATTCGTGCAAAACCAGTATCAGGGCAAGCAGGTCTATGTACACGCGCAGTTCGGTGATACGCGCAGCGGACAGACGTTTGAACCCCTGCGAGGCGCCGATCACGTACACCTGACGACCAATCCAGTCATAGAAAAACAAGATCGCTGCCCAATACGGAACATTCTGAAGCAAAAGGCTGCCCCTCAGCCCCGGAACACCCGTGAGACTGATCGCCGTGACCACGGCAACCACTCCGATCCATGGCAATAGAATTCGCAGTAGTGAGATTACGAACGACCATACCCCAGTCCCGGCGCCGCCGAGTAACCTGAGGTAGTCGCCTCCAAGTTCGGACCACCGTTTACCAAAGATCAGCAGCACGGCTGAAAGGATCAGAAGTATGAAGATTGCGAGCCCACGAGCACGAACTTGCTCGCGCACGACATCTGAACGCAAATTCGTGATCGTTTCGTTTACAAGGCTTTGAATGGCCTCTTTGACATCCACCCATGCCGGCCCCCAATACGCCGGGTTGATCGGCGACGGGCCCTGTTCAAAAAATTCTTTTTTCTGCCGCGCGCGAAGGATCCGATCGATTTCGCTGATCAGCCCATTCGCACGGCTATACGCTTCTTCGGATATGATGCGCGGCACGCGCAGACTGTTGAGCTGTTCTTCCAGATGCGCGCGAAGTTTGGCTATATCTTCGGGTTCGGTCGCGTCCCCTTCGGGTTTGGGGCCCAACGCTTTTATCTGACTTTCAAGCGTCGTGATGCGGTCGGTGTTAGCACCTCGGGCCCGATTGAAGTCTTCCCTGTACCTATTTATTTCTGAACGCAATTTCTCCAGTGCGGCATCCGAAGCCCGGTTCGCCTCAATCACGGATTCGGCCCGGTTCGCCGTTTTGATCCAACCTTGATAATACTCGCTTTGACGATCCGTCAGTTGCGCGACAGCGCTAGTTGAAAACCAGACAAAGCACAGGAATAACAGGGTAAAAAACAGGCGGACCTGTCCAAGCATCACACGTCCTCGAATACGCCGGGAATGCTGCGTGGCGCTTCGGTCATCCAATCCGGAACCGGAAGCTCTTTTTCTCGCAAGAACTCGGGGTTGAACAGCTTTGATTGATACCGAGTGCCGTAATCGCACAGGATGGTCACGATGGTATGACCTGGCCCCATTTCCTTAGCCAGGCGCACCGCCCCTGCCATGTTGATTGCGGTTGAGCCGCCCATGACCAGACCTTCCTCACGCAGCAGGTCGAAGATGTACGGCAGCGCTTCGTTGTCGGTGATCTGATACGAAAAATCCGGTGTAAACCCTTCCAGGTTCTTGGTGATACGCACCTGCCCGATGCCTTCTGCGATCGAACCACCCTCCATCGCGATCTCACCCGTCGTGTAATACGAATACAGGCCAGCCCCCATGGGATCGGCAAGACCGATTTTGACGCCCTTGGGCTGCAAAACTTCGGCGACGCCTGCCAACGTTCCACCCGACCCGACGGCGCTGACGAACCCGTCAACCTTGCCGCCTGTCTGTTCCCAGATCTCGGGCCCCGTGGTTTCCACATGTGCCTGACGGTTCGCCACATTGTCGAACTGGTTGGCCCAGATTGCGCCATTGGGTTCTGTCTGCGCCAGTTCCTCAGCCAGACGGCGGGAATAATGCACGAAATTATTGGGGTTGCGATACGGGGCTGCGGGCACCTGAACCAACTGAGCGCCTGCCAAACGCAGCATATCCTTCTTTTCTTCCGACTGGGTCTCTGGGATAACGATAACCGTTTTGAATCCCATCGATGCACCGACCAGAGCCAGACCAATACCGGTATTGCCGGCAGTGCCTTCCACGATGGTACCGCCCGGTTTCAGATCCCCCCGAGCGATTGCATCTTTAATGATAAAAAGAGCAGCACGATCCTTTACCGACTGACCCGGGTTCATGAACTCGGCTTTGCCAAGAATCTCGCATCCAGTCTCTTCGCTGATGCGGCGCAGCCGGATCAGCGGTGTTTTTCCTACTGCGTCAGCAAGATCTCGTGCAATGCGCATGGTCACCCCTTGTCATTTGGTATCTTGGAAGATTTACAGCCGCACTGCCGCGACCACAAGCGAGATAGTCACGCTCGCAAACGATCCCGATGGCGGGCCAGCCAGTACGCCAGGGACACCAGTTGCAAATCCTTGAAAAGATGGCGGTCCGTCATATCGATAAATTCGTCGAATGGCAGAATCCGGCTGCGGATATCTTCACCCTCGGTGTCCAAGCCACCGGTGATTGTTGTCTCAGTTAAATTGCCAAGTCCGACATAAAGATACATGAAACCCGTAGAGGAACCGCTGGAGGAATACGCGCCGCCCGCAGGTTCCAGCCTGTCAAATCTAACTCCTGCTTCCTCCATGGCCTCGCGATGCGCCGTCTGTTCAGGCGTTTCGCCGGGGTCGATCATCCCGGCAACTGCTTCCCAAAGCCAGGGCTCCGGATCGTTGATCAAAAACACCGGCGGCCTGAACTGCTCAACCAAAAGCACGGTGTCCCGGATCGGGTCATACGGCAGAACCGACACGGCACTGCCCTGCATCAAACCGCCCCGGTGCAGCACGGGGCCCATGCTGCCGTCATGCTGCCGGAACTGAAGGTCGATTTCCTCCATCCCGAAATAGTCCACATAGACCCGGTCGTGGCGGTGCACAATTACGTCTTCGCCTATATTCCGCGGGTCGCCGGTTCGCCGCTGGCTGGCCATGATCTTTGCCCAGGCACGGGTTTGAATGGCGCGTACGCTGCGTGCCATGACTTTGGGATCGACTTTGCCGAAATAGGCCATTTCCTCTTCGGCAGCGAGAGCCGTCACCTCTCCCAATTTGTCCACCCAGTCCTGTAACGACCACAACTCACCAGGCTGCCATGCGCCCGGGGTCGGGAAAAAGACCTGCGCCCGGGCTTCGCCCCCGTCCTCCAGAATAACCTTCAACGATTTCAGGTCATAGTCAAAAGACCCTTCGTAATAGGCCAGCCTGGCCAGATCATCGGATGACAAACCCTGCACCAGCAAGCCTTCGGCAGCGGCGCCCTTGGCGGGCAGGATCATCGGGAAATCCTGCCCCTGAACCGCGTGAAGCGCGTGATCGCACAGCTTGGCAGTATGAAACGTTATTTCGCCCAGCGGACGGCCCAGAACGCGCTGCAACAGCGGCAGATACCGCAGCGTTCCATAGAAGAACAGATCAGACAAATTCAATCTCTCTTGTGACGAAATGGTTCAGCGCCATTTGCGGCTGGCCTGTTCCGTGGCCAGCCCGGCGACAACGGCACCAACGGCGAATGTGATGAGAATCTCGGGATAGATCAGTTGCTTGCCGTAATCGATTCCAATCGAAAAAATGGCCATCACGGCTTCGAACGGGCCACCATAGCGATTGCGCATTGCAAGATCGAACATACGATAGCACCCCTGCACAAACAGCGCCCAAAAAACCAGTGAGGCAACTCCGGTCAAGCCGTTGTTAATACCCGCAGTCCACCCACGCCCGGCGCGCTTTCCCATGATTTTCCAGCCACAGATCGCGCCAAGAGCCATGTTCACATAGGTAAAGTAACCATAGTCCTTACCCTCTTCACCATTTTCGATAACCATGCTTGAAACAAGAAAAGCCAGCACGATGAGACAAACAGCGGCTACGAGACGCGAGGCAGTGGGCATGTGACGGTCCGGGAGTTAACTTGGTTTCGATATTGTAATCTGTGTCACATCGCAATTGCCCGTGTCAAAGGCCGCACCGCACGCGGTCAAATAATAATTCCACATGCGGCGGAAACGCTCATCAAACCCCAAGTCCGAGATCTGATCCCATTTGTCGTTGAATGTTTCATACCAGCGGCGCAGAGTCAGGTCATAGCTTTTCCCGAATTCTTTCGAGCGTACAACCTGCAACCCGGCCTGATCTATCTGCTGACGCAGGATTGTCGGTGACGGAAGCATTCCACCCGGGAAGATATATTTCTGAATGAAATCAACGCCATTCTTGTAAAAATCCCAGCGGTGATCACCCACCGTTATGATTTGAAAAGTCGCTTGAGCGCCAGGTTTCAACCGCTCACGAACGGTTTCGAAATAAACCGGCCAGTATTTTTGACCCACCGCCTCAAACATCTCGATGGATGCTATGCCGTCATAGACCCCGCGTTCATCCCGATAGTCTTGCAGCTTGAATTCGACTTGATCTGATAATCCTGCCTTTTCAATACGTTCCTTGGCGTATTTAAATTGTTCCTGACTGATGGTCAGGCCAGTGACACGCAAACCCCGTTCTTTTGCGGCATATTCCGCGAAGCCGCCCCAGCCACATCCGATCTCCAGAACATGGTCCCCCGGTTTTGCTCCCATCTCATCCACAAGACTGGCGTACTTGGCTGTCTGCGCATTCTCGAGGCTTTCCTGCCCGGTTTCAAATATCGCACTGGAATAAGTCATCGTCTCGTCCAGCCATGAGCTGTAAAAATCATTTCCCAGATCGTAGTGATACGAGATATTCTTCTTAGCTTGCGCCCTGTTGTTTCGGTGCAGCCAGAACCGCAGCCGTTCATAGGCCTGAATAAGAAACTGGCCCGTAAACCCGTCATAAACGGTTTCGGTTCCTAGATGCACAAGATCCATGAAAGACCGCAGATCAGGTGTACTCCAATGTCCGTCCAGATACGCATCGGAGAAGCCCAGTTCGCCTTCGCGGATCAGGCGTGCAAAGACGTCGTCGTCGTGAATTTCGACCTGAGCAACCGGTCCGGCCTTTGCGCCTTCTGCGCGAAACGTGCGACCATCGGGCAGTTTGATATCCAGTCGCCCGGATTCCATCCGGTTCAACATTTTGAAGACTTGGGCGAAGTATCTGGGCAGGTTTTTCTGCCCTTCGGTCGTCGTCAGGATCATCCGCTCTCCCCTCTGCGGTACTTGTACAAAGCTAGGCGGCGAAATTGTTTCTGGCAAGTTTTCAGTTCCTTAGTGGGGTTTTCGGCTTTCATATGCGCGTAAGGCGCGGGTCCGCCCTTCGGACAATTCAACGATCGGCTTGGGGTAATTCGCATCCGGGCGCAGACCCCACGATCTCGGCGCGGCATCAAAATATGAAAGGGCCGTGTTGCCGGGTTCGGCATGGCCTTCAGCGATCCAGTGGCGCACAAACACCCCGTCAGGATCGAATTTCTCTGCTTGTGTTTGGGGATTGAAAATCCGGAAGAACGGGGATGCATCGGGCCCCGAGCCGGCAACCCACTGCCAGCCCATGGCATTACAGGCCGGATCCCAGTCGACCAGACAATCCTCAAACCACTCCATCCCTATTTTCCAATGGGTCATCAGATGCTTGGTCAGATAGCTTGCGACGATCATACGGGCCCGGTTGTGCATCCGACCTGTCACATACATTTGCCGCAGGCCGGCATCGACAACAGGGATTCCGGTTCTGGCCTGCCGCCAGGCAGTGACCTCGGGATGGTCCGGATCGGTGTTCCAGGGAAAACTGTCCCATTCCGGCTTCCAGTTGGATGTCACCAGTTGGGGCGTATGGAACATAAGATGATAAGCAAACTCACGCCAGACAAGTTGGCGCAAAAAAGCGTCGGTTCCCCGTGTTCCGGTCAACGCGGCCCGCTGGATCATGTGCCAGACGGTGCGTGGCCCGATCTCACCCAAAGAGAGATACTCTGACAGGTTGGATGTCCCATCCTGATCCAGCCTGTCCCGAAGATCGGAGTATTGAACAATCCGGTCGAGAAACTCTTCGAGGTGATCCAGAGCGGCTCGCTCGCCAGGTTGCACATGAGGGCGCACGACCCTCGCTCCCCTGTTCATTGCCCCCCCCAACCGACAATCGCTCAAGCCGTCAGAAGCAGGCCACGACACAGGTGCCTTAAGCGCAGTAATTGGCGCGTCAGGAAGTTGTACTTCCCGCCCCTGAACCGCACGCCACATCGGTGTGAAAACCCGAAACGGATGACCCGATTTGGTGGCGACAGTCCAGGGTTCAAAAAGCAGATGCCCGGAAAATGACTTTGCAGTCACACCTTCTGTTGCAAGTACAGACTTAATCTTCTTGTCGCGTTCAATCGAGGCAGGATCGTAAGCGCGGGACCAGAAGACAGAGGTTGCGCCGGTCTCGGCCATTACCCGCTGCACCTGTTCAAGCGCATCACCGCGTCGAAAGATCAGTCGGCTGCCCATATTGGCCAGTGACGCTTTGAATGCCTCCAACCCCAAGCCTAAACGCCACTTTGGCGCGGCTCCCATCTGGTCGACAATATCGTCATGAATAAAAAGTGGTATGACCGGACGGCCACTTTCGGCCGCCGCAGTCAACGCGGGGTGGTCCGACAGACGTAAATCCCGTCGAAACCACAAAACGATCGGAGCCTGCTCTTGCACTACAATCCGCCCTTGAGGTTTTTATCTATACGCACTCTCAAGGGTAGTGGATCACAAAACGCGCTCAAGAGCCTCTAAAAGCTGATCAATTTCGTGCTGTGTAGTGTAATGTGTGAAGCTGACGCGCAAAACACCTTGTACCGGATCAACACCCATCGCCCGCAAGGGACGCACCGCATAGAAGTCTCCGCCACCTGCCATGACACCATATTGCGCCAGTTCTGCTGCAACTGGTTCAGCCGGACGGTTCAACGAAAGCGCAACGGTGGGCGCGCGCCGGTTGGCGTCAGACGTACCGATCAGACGTACCGCGTTACGGTCCTTTACCGCATCCAGAACCGGGTGCAGCAGCGACACTTCGTGCGACCGCATCAGATCATGGGCAAACGCACCCTGCTCTGCCGCGCCCGTCTCGGGCCCGCCATGGTGGGTACACAGCAGCTCAACATAATCCGCCATACCAGCACTGGCTGCGATCTGCGCGTGATCGGGGCCAGCCGGGGTGAATCGCTTGTACAAGACGTCACCGTTGAAATAATGCGCCTGGTTGGGCAGCAGCTCTCCCAGTGTGCGGCGGATGACCATGCACCCCTGATGCGGGCCATAGGTCTTGTACGCAGAAAACAAATAGATATCCGGCCCCAGATCGCCAACATTCGGAAATCCGTGCGGGGCGTAGGATACGCCATCAACGCAGACAAACGCACCCGCCGCATGCGCAATAGCAGTGATCTCTGTGACCGGATTGATCTCACCAACAACATTTGAGCAATGAGGAAAACAGACCAGACGCACTTTTTCGTCCAACATGTTTTCCAGATCCTGAGGGTTCAGCGATCCGGTTTCCGGATCGATCTGCCATTCCCTCACCTCAATCCCGTCCTCAGCCAGACGGCGCCATGGGCCAGAGTTGGCTTCGTGATCCTGATTGGTCACGACGATTGCCTCGCCGGGCTGCATCCATTGTCGGAACGCCTGCGCTAATACATAAGTGTTCTGGGTGGTTGAGGGGCCAAAACTCAGCTCATCCGTGTCAACGCCCAGAATGGCGGCCATGCGCGCACGCGCTTCGTCCATTTCGACGCCCGCCAAGCGGCTGGCCGCATATGGGGCGTAGGGCTGAACCTTGCGCTGCGTGTAGAACCGTGTCAGCCGGTCAATCACCGGCTTGCAGGTGTAAGATCCACCCGCGTTTTCGAAAAACGCCTGACCTTGCAGGCTGGGTTCGGAAAAGGCCGGGAATTGCGCCCGAACGAAATCGATATCCAGAGAGCTCATGCCTCATTGCTCCTTATTTATGCATTCAGATCAATGAGATGCCCACGCATGTTTCCGGACATCTCAGAAATCATGGCAGGTCTTCCAGCCCAGCCTGTGCTCGGGCCTTGGGCCAACAAAGCACGGGGCAGCCCTTCGCCTTGGAAGGACACCGATACTTAGACAGCGCCGTCCTCAACCGTCAAGCAAAAGCAAAACGCAGAAGCCCCGACATAAGGCCGGGGCTTTGAAAGCTTGCAGAGTTGCCCGGCGCTTGCACAGGCCTCAACCCTGAACCTTGGTATAGGTCCCTTCGCCTGCCAGAATTCCGCGGAAGCCACCGGGCTCATCAAGCCCGAAGACGATCAGGGGCAGATTGTTGTCGCGTGCCAACGCAATGGCCGAGGCATCCATGACCCGCAGTCGCTTGGCCAGCACGTCATCATAAGTCACGGTATCATAACGCACTGCGTCAGCATGTTCCGCCGGGTCCTTGTCGTACACGCCATCCACTCCGTTCTTGCCCATGAAGATCGCCTCGCACGCCATTTCGTTGGCGCGCAGGGTGGCTGCGGTGTCTGTCGTGAAATATGGATTGCCAGTACCGGCGGCGAAGATACAGACCCGCTTTTTCTCGAGGTGCCGTACGGCGCGGCGGCGGATATAAGGCTCGCATACCTCGTCCATGCGAATGGCCGAGATCACGCGGGTGAACACTCCGTTCTCTTCCAGTGCGGATTGCATCCCCAGCGCGTTCATTACCGTAGCCAACATGCCCATATAATCCGCTGTGGTCCGCTCCATGCCCTGGGCTGAACCGCTCAGGCCCCGAAAAATGTTGCCGCCGCCAATGACCATGCAAATCTCAACGCCCAGATCGTGGACCGATTTCACTTCCTGTGCGATGCGTTGAACGGTTGGCGGGTGCAGACCGAATCCCTGATCCCCCATCAACGCCTCCCCTGAAATTTTCAACATGACCCGTTTGTACTTTGTTTTCGGGGACTCAGCAGTTTCAGTAGTAGGGGAAAGGCTCATGTTGCGCTCCGGGCTGGCACGGGGTTAATTTCCGGCGCAAAATGAAGCAAAAGCTCCGCAGGTTCAATGCGGTTGGTGAGGATAGAGGCAACCGCGCATGACCCGGCGATCAACAGACCTGCTTTTTCAGCGACTGTCTCCAATTCCCGAAGACAAGCCGGTTCTGATTGCAGGGCCGACGGCATCGGGGAAATCAGCGTTGGCGCTGGAGATTGCCGAACGGCATGGCGGAGTTATCGTCAACGCGGATGCAAGTCAGGTTTACGACTGCTGGCGCGTCATCTCGGCCAGGCCATCCACAGAAGAAGAAACCCGCGCGCCACATCTGCTGTACGGACATGTCGCCTATGATCAGGATTATTCTACCGGCCATTGGCTGCGCGAGGTCGTGCCCCTGCTCACAGGGGATCAACGCCCGATCATTGTCGGTGGGACGGGCCTTTATTTCTCGGCGCTGACCGAAGGCATGGCGCAAATCCCAGCGACTCCACCTGCGGTTCGGGCTGAGGCTGATCAGATGCCCATGGCAGACCTTCTGGAGGGGGTCGATGCAGACACGCTTGCAGGGCTGGACGCGCAGAACCGTGCCCGCGTGCAACGCGCCTGGGAGGTGCAGCGCGCCACAGGTCGTAGCCTGTTGTCCTGGCAGGCCGAAACGCCTCCGCCGATACTGCAGCTTCACGATACGGTACCCATCGTATTCGATGTCGACAAGACATGGCTGCTGGACAGGATAGAACGCCGCTTTGATCAGATGCTCGAACAGGGTGCAATCGAGGAAGTGCGCGCCATGCAGGACCGGTTCGACCCAACCCTTCCGGCCTGCAAGGCCATAGGTGTTCCGGAACTCAGAGCATATCTGGACGGCGCGATGACTTTGGATCAGGCGCGCGAGCGCGCAACCATTGCAACAAGGCAATTCGCCAAGCGACAGCGCACCTGGTTTCGCGCCCGTATGAAGGCATGGAATCACGTCGATTTTTCATAGTGATACCCAGAGCTTTCGACTTTGCTTAAGCAAGACGACCACCAAGTCTCAAAGCTTAACAGAACTTAATGATTTGCTGCGGCTTCCCTTAACAAACTAAGAAAACAATGGGAATGCCGGCATCGCTTTGGGCCGTTTGAAGAAAACACCTCTACGACTGCAACTGATCGCGAATGTCGTTTTTGTACTACTTATGACGATTTCGAACATTGACCTTATCAGAATTCTGGTGCCGAATAACGACATGGGGATGTACAGAGTCCAAAAAACAAAATCCTTCGCTCTGGCGACCGTGAAAATCCGGGTCGCGTAGAGCCACAATCAATCAATAAAATCAGTGTCACAGGGAGACATCCATGACGAATACCGAATCCACCAAAGACAAGGTGCACTGGGCAGCCGAGATGCACGCTCAGGAATACCGCGACGGCAAGCTAAGCCGACGGGAATTCATAACGCGCGCCACCGGTCTTGGAGTTTCAGCCGCCGTGGCCTACAGCATGATCGGATTGCCGACACCTGCTTTGGCCCAAACCGCAAAGCAAGACGGCGGCACACTGCGCGTGCAGATGGAAGTACGCGCACTTAAAGACCCCCGTACCTATGACTGGTCGCAAATCGCAAACGTGACTCGTGGCACACTGGAATATCTGGTCGAATACAACTCGGACGGTTCGTTCCGCGGCATGCTGCTCGAAGGTTGGGAAGTAAACGATGACGCAACCGAATACACTCTGAATGTCCGCCCAGGCGTCAAGTGGAACAACGGCGATGATTTCACGGCTGACGACGTCGCCCGCAACATCGCGCGCTGGTGCGACAAGAGCTCGGAAACCAACTCGATGGCCGGTCGCTTCGCGACCTTGATCGACGCCGAGACTGGTCAGGCCGGTGAAGGTGTCATCGAAGTTGTCGACGCAACCACGGTCAAGCTGAACCTGCCCAAACCGGATATCACCCTTATTCCTGGCATGGCCGATTATCCCGGCGCGATTGTTCACAGCTCGTTCAGCGAGACAGACCTGCTGAACAACGTGGGAACCGGCCCCTACCTGATTGATGAGCTTGAAGTCGGTGTAAAAGCCGTTCTAGTTCGCAACCCGGATCACACCTGGTGGGGCGAAGAAGTATTTGGCCGCCCTGCCCTGGATCGTATCGAGTACATCGACTACGGAACTGACCCGTCTGCCTGGCTGGCAGCACTGGAATCCGACGAAGTTGACATGCTTTATGAATCCGTGGGCGAATTCATCGACGTGATGGATGGCCTAGGTTATGTGAAATCCGAAGTTGTGACCGCTGCGACTATCGTTGTTCGTCCCAACCAGCTGGCCGAGATCGACGGTCAGAAACCTTATGCGGACAAACGTGTTCGGCAGGCGATTCAGATGGCTGTAGACAATTCTGTTTGTCTGGAACTGGGCTATGGCGGCCGCGGAGCCCCGGCGGAGAACCATCACGTGGCACCGCTACATCCGGAATACGCAGAACTTCCACCGCAAAAGGTTGATCCTGCGGCAGCCAAGGCGCTGATGGACGAAGCTGGTTTCGGTGACTTCGAACACGAGATCATCTCGATCGACGATGACTGGCGTCGCAACACCACTGATGCCGTTGCCGCGCAGCTGCGCGACGCCGGAATCAATGTCAAGCGGACCGTTCTGCCGGGCAATACCTTCTGGAACGACTGGGCAAAGTACCCGTTCAGCTCGACCAACTGGAACCCGCGTCCGCTGGGTGTGCAGGTCTGGGCACTTGCCTATCGTTCGGGCGAAGCCTGGAACGAGTTTGGCTATGCGAACCCGGAATTTGACGCCATTCTGGAAGAAGCGCTTGCCATTGCTGACGCAGATCAACGTCGCGAAGTCATGGCGCGTGGCGAAGCCCTGCTGCAGGAAGATGGAGTCACGATCCAGCCCTATTGGCGTTCGCTCTATCGTCACATGAAAGAGGGCCTTGTGGATACGGATATGCACGTGACCTTCGAACACCACCACTACAAGTGGGGCTGGGCTGCCTAAGCACTGCCAATGACACACAAGGGGCGCCTGACACGGGCGCCCCTTTCCAGCCGCAGACTTGCCGACGCGGGGTCGGACGTCCGAGGCCAGAAAATGGTCCAATGATCTGCGGAATACCTGAACAACAGGGGCCACCATGGGACTATTCATCCTACGACGGTTCGGAGTGATGCTGCTTACGGCATTATGTCTGACATTCGTCGTCTTTTTCCTGACCAACCTTTACCCGAACCTTGAAAAGCTGGCGAAAACGCAGGGCAACCAGCGCATGTCGGATGAGCAGGTCGAAGCCTGGTTGGATAACCGCGGTTACCTACAGCCAACACTCGTGAAATACGGCCAATGGCTGGGCGTGATGCCTGGATTTCAGAACACCTTGGAAGATGGCCAGTTTGTGGGAACCTGCACGAGACCCGGTTCGACGGCAGAGGACACGGCAAGATATTGCGGTGTTCTTCAGGGCGATTGGGGATACTCGACCGTATTCAAGGACGAAGTCGGAACCATTGTTGGTAAGCGTCTGGGCAACACAGGTTACCTCATGTTCTGGGTTTTGGTCCTGATGGTGCCTTCCGCATTGATTGTTGGTGTTCTGGCCGGGATGCGAGAGGGATCAGCCCTGGATCGATCCCTTTCAACTTTCTCGATCATAACGACAGCGACACCGGAATATGTGTCCGGCGTTATTTTCATCGCAATCTTCACCTCGTCCACGGTTGGATTGAAGTGGTTCAAGGGAACCGCGACGCAAGCGATGGAGAACCCGACATTCGAGAACTTCTTCCTGCCGGTCCTTACCATCGCGCTGTACGGTATGGGCTATATCGCCCGGATGACCCGCGCTTCGATGACCGAGGTGATGACGGCGCAATACATCCGAACCGCGCGGCTGAAAGGCGTCTCGTTCCCGAACATCGTCATGAAACACGCGTTGCGCAACGCGTTGATCGCGCCGTTCACGGTTATCATGCTGCAGTTCCCATGGCTGCTCAACGGCGTCGTAATTGTTGAAACTCTGTTTAACTACAAGGGTTTCGGCTGGGCGCTTGTTCAGGCAGCAGGCAACAACGACATCCAGCTTCTGCTGGCGATTTCGGTCGTGTCGGTCTTTGTTGTTCTGATAACGCAGCTGATCTCGGATATCGGCTACGTCTACCTCAACCCGCGCATCCGCATTTCATAAGGAGGGAGAGATTATGGAACCACTATCCTGGACCGGCTCTATTGCCTTCCTGAACCCGCTGCTGATGATCGCACTGGCAGCACTGATCCTGTCGATCTTGATCTGGATCATCGTCAGTATATTCCAGCCTGAACAGCAGATTGTCGTGAACTCGGATGGATCCGTCAGTTCAGGCGGCGGCGTCCGCGGACTGATCCAACTTGCGCTGCACTACAGTTTTCTGGCCAGCGTAGGATTGGCCGTGGCCTATCTGGTGCTGGGTATCCTGATGGGCACAGGCGCCGGGATCATCGGCGCCATTTCCCAGCAATTCCTGCCAGTATGGGTCGCGCTGATCATCATGTTCGCCATGTCGATCGCCTTTAAAAGGCGCTTGGGGTTATACGGCAAACTGTATGACAGTCCCATCGGTATGATCGGCTTTGGCCTTGTGATGTTCTGGGTCTTTACCGGCATCTTCGGCGCGCTTGACCTGATCGTTACCCATGACCCGCTAACACAGATCTCTGGCATGAAGAACAAAGTGCCGGGAACACCTTTACCGAACCTGGAGGACGGCGAGTACGCCTGGTATCTTCTGGGCGGTGACAACCTGGCACGTGACGTATTCAGCCGGATGGTCAAAGGGGCCTGGGTCGTGGTGCAGATAGCACCGCTTGCAACGATGTTCGCCTTCATGGTCGGTATTACGCTGGGACTTCCCGCCGGGTATTACGGCGGTCGTCTGGACACGTTCCTGTCTTTCCTGGCCAACCTGATCCTCGCCTTCCCGGTCATCTTGCTGTTCTATCTTCTGGTGACACCGGAAATCGTGGCGACCGGAGTGCCAAACTACATGGCGGCCGTTCTGTTCGTGTTCCCGATCCTGTTCATCTGTGTGTTGCTGAACTCGCGCTATTACACACGCCCGAATTTCCGCACCCCTCTTCTGATCGGTGTTCTGGGCGTTGCGATCTGGCTGTATCTGTCACTGATTTCAACTGGAGGCTACGTCATCAACACCGAGGCTTATCGGATCTGGGGCCTGCCAACCTATTTGGACCTGTTCGATATCCCCGGCGGTATTCTGGTGGTCTTCGTCTCGGTGGTTTTTGTAAACTCACCCACGGTTTTCCGTATTGTGCGCGGGCTGGCATTGGACATCAAGACACGTGACTACGTGGCCGCGGCCCAGACGCGTGGCGAGGGTCCGTGGTACATCATGTTGTGGGAAATCCTGCCCAACGCCCGTGGTCCGCTGATCGTCGATTTCTGTCTGCGTATCGGTTACACCACCATCCTTTTGGGTACCTTGGGTTTCTTCGGACTGGGCCTGCCGCCTGAAAGCCCGGATTGGGGGTCGACGATCAATGAGGGGCGGAAGCTTCTGTCGATCTACCTGCACCCTGCCCTTCCGCCTGCTTTTGCGCTGCTGTCGCTGGTTCTTGGTCTGAACCTGTTGGCCGACGGCCTGCGCGAAGAAAGCTTGAAGGACTGATGTGATCGAGGCCGGGGGGCCAGCCCCCCCGGACCCCCCGGGATATTTTCGGCCAGATGAAGGGGATCCCCGCATTTGGTGAGGAGTAAGCAAGATGAGCAAAATGGCGGATTATGACGGCCCGATCCTGGAGATCGACAAGCTGTCCATCTCATTCTTTACCCGCCTGCGGGAAATTCCCGCCGTTATGGATTTCTCGGTCAGCGTACAGCCCGGCGAAGCCGTGGGGCTGGTTGGCGAATCCGGTTGTGGTAAATCGACCGTGGCGCTGGGCGTGATGCAGGACCTTGGCAAAAACGGCCGCGTCGTCGGAGGCACGATCAAGTTCAAGGGCCGCGATCTGGCAGAGATGTCGAGCGAGGAGTTGCGCGACATTCGCGGAAATGAAATCGCAATGATCTACCAGGAGCCGATGGCCTCGCTGAACCCGGCGATGAAGATCGGCAAACAGCTGATGGAAGTGCCGATGATCCACGAGGGTGTAAGTCAGGAAGAGGCTTACTCTCGTGCACTGGAAGTGGTGACGGACGTTCGCCTACCGGACCCCGAGCGGATGCTCAATTCGTTTCCGCACCAGCTGTCGGGCGGTCAGCAGCAGCGCATCGTGATTGCTATGGCGCTGATGTCGAAACCGGCGCTGTTGATCCTGGATGAGCCTACAACCGCTTTGGACGTGACGGTTGAGGCCGCTGTGGTCGAACTGGTCAAGGATCTGGGCAAGAAATACGGCACCTCGATGTTGTTTATCTCGCACAACCTCGGGCTGGTTCTGGAAACCTGCGACCGACTATGCGTAATGTATTCGGGTGAAGCGGTCGAGCGCGGCTCGATCAAGGATGTGTTCGACGAGATGCAGCACCCTTATACACAGGCGCTGTTCCGTTCGATCCCGCTGCCGGGCGCAGACAAGAATTCGCGTCCGTTGGTGGCCATTCCGGGGAACTTCCCATTGCCCCACGAGCGGCCTCCGGGCTGCAACTTCGGACCACGCTGCGACTATTTCGAAGAGGGTCGCTGTGACGCGAAAGACATCCTGATGGAGGCTGTGCCGGGCAATGACCGGCACCATACGCGCTGTCTGAAATTCCAGGAGATCGACTGGAATGCCCCTCTCACTCTGGCGGATCAGAAGGAAAAAGGTGAAATCGGCCGGACGGTACTGAAAATAGACAATCTCAAGAAATATTACGAGGTCGCTGCAAATGCCTTGTTTGGTGGCGGTGAGAAGAAGGTTGTGAAGGCCAACGAGACGCTCAGCTTCGAGGCGCACGAATCTGAGACACTGGCTATCGTGGGGGAATCCGGCTGCGGCAAGTCCACCTTCGCCAAGGTTCTTATGGGGTTGGAGACGGCCACAGACGGACAGATTCTGCTGGACAACCGTAACATCGAGCAGGTGCCCATCGAAGAGCGTGATGCCAAGACGGTCGGCGAAGTTCAGATGGTTTTCCAGAACCCGTTCGACACGCTGAATCCGTCGATGACCGTCGGACGTCAGATCATCCGTGCGCTGGAAATCTTCGGCGTCGGAAACTCTGAGGCCGAGCGCAAGAAGCGGATGCTGGAACTGCTTGATCTGGTGAAGCTGCCGCGCGCGTTTGCGGACAGAATGCCGCGACAACTGTCGGGTGGTCAGAAACAACGCGTGGGTATCGCACGCGCCTTTGCCGGGGATGCGCGAATCGTTGTGGCGGACGAACCCGTTTCGGCGCTGGATGTGTCGGTTCAGGCAGCCGTGACGGATCTGTTGATGGAGATTCAGCGAGAACACAAAACCACGCTGCTGTTCATCAGCCACGACCTGTCCATCGTGCGTTACCTGAGCGACCGGGTCATGGTGATGTATCTGGGCCATGTTGTGGAATTGGGCACAACGGATCAGGTATTTGCCCCGCCCTATCACCCTTACACCGAAGCGTTGCTGAGCGCGGTTCCGATTGCGGATACCTCGGTCGAGAAACAGCACATCGTTCTGGAAGGTGATATTCCTTCGGCGATGAACCCACCGCCGGGTTGTCCGTTCCAGACACGTTGCCGCTGGAAATCCGAAGTGCCTGATGGACGGTGTGAATCGCATGTGCCGCCGGTGCAGACGCTGGCAGATGGGCATCAGGTAAAATGTCACCTGGCCGAAGATATTCTGGCCCGGATGGAGCCGGTGATAAAAGTCGCGGCGGAATAAACCTGTTGCTAGCATTTAGAAAGGGCCGGTCGGAGACCGGCCCTTTCTCTTGACGCCGTGGTTTGTGGGGAGACAGACGGCGTGTGGAAGTGTGTGTGAGTGGCGACCTTTGGTAATTCGTCAACCGGTCATGACGTTGTTTCCGAAATGCATGAATTCCTGGTTCATTCCTGCAATTCCACCGGCTTCAAGCTGAAGGCTGGCGCTGTCGAGCATCTTGTAACTCTGCTGTCCCTTCACCCAATCGTCCGCAGATTGTAGCGTGGTCAACGTGTAGGACGTGACCTCATTCAGGTAATGTGTGGGGATGATCACCTTGGGCTTGAGCTTGGACACAATGTCGTTGCCCTGATCGAAGCTGAGAATGTGTTCCGAGCCATCCACCGGAAGAGTCAGAACATCCACCTGACCGATTGCGTCCCAGAACTCCTGCGGCGGGTTATGGCGATTGTCGCCCCAGATCAGCGTGCGAATGCCGCCGGTCTCGACCAGATAGACGACCATATCCATGTGACCTACATTGTTCGGCGGGCAGGCTTCCACCCCAAATTCGGCCAGCGCATTGGTCCAGTCATACCATCCCGGCGCGACACAAGCGTGTTTGTCGGCAAAACCCGTGATCTTGATGTCAGAAAACTCGAATTTGCCTACCATACGATCCAGCACCATGGTCGAGTTTGGGCGTTCAATCGCATCGTGATCGAAATGTGCATGGGTCGACAGGGTGATGTCTACCGGGATTTGCGGGAACTCGTTGCGGAACCAAAGACCCCACGCGCCCGACGGATCATCCCGCCAGGGATCAAACAGCGCTGTTGCCCCGTTGGGCGAGGTGATCTTGATCGCACAATGCCCATAATAGTCGATGCCAACCGTCCCGGTGCTGGCCTGACCCGTTGCGCCTTGCAGATCGATCACATGGTTGTTGTTGCCCGGCTGTAGCCACGCCTGAGATTGCGCCTGGGCCGATTGTGCGCCCAGCACAGAAGCGGTCGCGCCGACCCCGGCAGCGCCTGCCGCCATGAAGAACGACCGGCGCGACAGCCCCGGCGCCAGATGATCTTTGTCCCCGATCAGGATGGTTGGTTTCAGATCTTTGCGATCCATTTTTGTGTACCTCTCTGTTGGACCCGCGCAGTTTTTCCGCGCGTCCCAGCTAAAGATAACAAGTCAAAGCATATCGGATCAGACCGAAAAAATGGGGGCGGAATATGGGGGGGAACCCCACATTCCACGCTCACGAAATCGAGAGCAAATGACTGCGCAAGTTCTGGTCGCGTCCTTCGAGCCCCAGCTTGCGGCGGATGTTGTTGCGGTGAAAATCAATTGTCGATGTTTCTCGCGACAGGGCCTTGGCAATGTCTTTGGTCGTTTTTCCAAACATGACCATCTGCGCAATCTCGATCTCTGTCGGGGTCATCACTGCAAATGCATCTGTCAGTTTGTCCGACAATGCAGACGTGATCTCGTTCAGGTTCTTCTCGGCCAGTTCAAGATAGACATACTGCGCCTCATCCCCGGAAAGCTGCGTTCGAATTTTTTCCAGATATGGCAGCACTCTGCTGCGCACCTGTTCGACTATTTCGTGATCGCGGCTTTTGCGATCGTCATCCAGACTGGACAGCAGGACGCGCAGCGCCGTGTTGGTTTCCTGCAGCTCACGCGTGCGTTTCGCGACACGTGTTTCCAGCTGTGCCAGTGTTTCGTTGAGTTTCCCTTCCAGCGCGCGACGCAGGTAAACCTCTTGCAACAAAGCCAAATCCGACTCGACCATGCGTGCGAACTGCGCCAGCCCTTCGCGGAACAACAAGGCACGTCGGTTCTGCTTGCGATCCAGAACACAAATAGTTCCGAATACCGATCCATCGGGCCATTTCAGTGGAAGGCCGATGTAAAATGTCATCCCATGTTCCAGATCGTCATTGTCCGCCCAAACCGGATCGCACGCAGCATCTTTGACCACCAATTCTCCGTCCCGCTGCAGGACGCCCTGACAATAAAGCTTGGGGTTCAACTGGAAGCTCAAGCCGACCGAATATGGGTTTTCGGGATGATCCGAGGTGATCAGCACCGCATGATCCGGCGCGTCGGTTTTCATGATCAGGCTTGCAGGCACATCCGCCAACTCTGCGACCAGATCAACCAGTTGCTGCCAGTTGGCCAGCGTTTCTCTGGGAATCTCTGGGTGGTCACCAGGCATTTAGGGCCTCACCAGTTACTGGGCGATACCCTTTCAGGTTAGCGGGTCAGGTTGCACATAATCAAGAACTGGACGCTCTGCGCCGCGGCATCGGGTTTAACCGCCCCAGATGACCTTCACGTAGTTCTGGGTTTCCTTGTATGGCGGAATGCCGCCATGCTTTTCCACCGCTTTTGGGCCCGCATTGTAAGCGGCCAAAGCCAATGGCCAGGATTTGAACTTGCGATACTGCCAGGACAGGTATCTGGCTCCACCCTCAAGATTCTGCTGGGGGTCATGGGGATTGACCCCCAAAAGCTCGGCGGTCTGGGGCATCAGCTGCGCCAATCCCAGAGCACCTTTGTGAGACTTCGCCTGTGGGTTCCATCCGCTTTCCTGCTGCACAAGGCGCAGAAACAAGTCTTCGGGAATGTCATGAAGGCGGGCAGCCTGTTTCGCCAGATCCAGATACTGACCGCGATACTTTCCGGTATATCGCTTGCTGGTCTGCGCACGAGATGTCTTTGGTTTCAACCGCGCGGAATCACGATATTGCGTCGCCGCGCGGGAATCCAAAATCTTGGACTGTTTGAGGAAGATATCCTTACGGCTTTTGGTGGACAGCGTTTGCGCCTGCACAGGCGCGACAGCCAGCACAAGGCAGACAACAGAAAACCCGGCAACCCAAGAACGCATCAATGCCTATCCTGCTCGATAAGAAACCAGTCGGAGTATAGGTATTCCCGCAAAAAATGAAAGCTTGGTAAAGACCAAAGTAAGACTCTTGTTCCACACTGTTGTATCTACTGTTTTCAACCATGATGCAGGCCGTATAGGGTCTCACAAAACAAGTCGCGCCAGATTCGGCGCATTTACGTCAGAACGGAACGAGGAATTACATGGCGGGTTCAGTCAACAAGGTCATTCTGGTCGGAAATCTGGGGCGTGATCCCGAAGTGCGGACATTCCAGAATGGCGGCAAAGTCTGCAATCTGCGTATTGCCACGTCAGAGAACTGGAAAGACCGTAACACGGGTGAACGCCGCGAACGCACAGAATGGCACTCGGTCGCCATCTTCAACGAAGGCTTGGTCCGTGTGGCAGAGCAATACCTGCGCAAGGGTTCAAAGGTCTATCTTGAAGGGCAATTGCAGACCCGCAAGTGGCAGGACCAGTCAGGCCAGGACCGCTATTCTACCGAAGTTGTCCTGCAGGGCTTTGGCTCTACCCTCGTGATGCTGGATGGGCGCGGCGAAGGCGGTGGCGGCAGTGGCGGTGGTTATGGCGGTGGCCAAGCCGGAGGCAGCGGGTACGGAGACCCCTATGGCGGTCCGTCCAGTTCCCCGGCACCGGCAGCGGCATCGGGCGGAATCGACGACGACGAGATTCCGTTCTAAGCAAATCGGAGACACGACATGACATGGTCCTTCTCTCTCGGCCGATTGCTCGGGTCCGAACTGAGGGTCCATGTCACATTCTTCTTACTGCTGGCCTGGGTGGGCTTTGCGGCCTATTCAGCAGGCGGCCTGCCGGCAGCCATTGACAATCTCTTGTTTGTTTTGGCCTTGTTTGCCTGTGTGGTCGCCCATGAGTTCGGTCATGCCCTAATGGCCCGGCGGTATGGAATCAAGACCCCAGACATAACACTGTTGCCGATCGGTGGGTTGGCCCGGCTTGAAAGGATGCCGGAAAAGCCGTTGCAAGAAGTCTTGGTGGCACTTGCAGGTCCGGCGGTGAACATCGTGATCTGGGTCATTCTGGTCGCGTTTGGTGCTGGACTGCCGATCGAGACGCTTTCCCAGATCGATTCACCGGGCATCGGGTTTCTGAACAGGCTGGCCTATATCAACCTTCTGCTGGCAGTATTCAACATGATCCCGGCCTTCCCCATGGACGGAGGACGCGTGTTCCGCGCCCTTCTTTGCCTGCGCATGGATCGTGTCAAAGCAACACGCGTGGCTGCGCTCGGTGGCCAGATCGTCGCCGTTGGCCTGGGTTTTGTGGGGCTGAGTTCGGGCAACCCGTTTCTTGTGCTGATCGCAGTGTTCGTGTTCATCGCCGCCAACGCAGAAAGCCAGGACGTCGCCTTGCGATCTGCGGCACGTCGCGTTCTGGCCCGGGACGCGATGATCACCGAGTTTCACGCGCTCTCCCCCAACGATACGCTGAGCACAGCAGCACAAGCCGTAATTCACACCACGCAGCACGAGTTCCCTGTACTGGATACGGATCAATCTCTGCTTGGTTTTGTTACCCGAGATCGGCTGTTTGCCGCGCTCGCAGGCGATCAACCCAGATCGGCACCTGCCACCTCGATCATGAATGCCGATGTCCCCGCAGTTTCGCTTACCACCGGCCTCGAGACCGTGTTGGAACATCTGCATAAGGGGGCTCCAGCAATTGCCGTGGTCACTCGGGCAGGTCGGATGATGGGTTACATCACCCGCGAAAACATCGGTGAGTTGATGGTTATTCAGGGTCGTTAGGCTTTCAGTTCAAGCCGTCGCAAGCGCATCCGACAGAACCGAAAGAACCGCATCTTTCGGCACATCTGGCGTCACAAACGCCTCTCCGATCCCGCGCGCGAGAATAAACCGAAGCTGACCGTCCACGACTTTTTTGTCTTGCCCCATCAGATCCACCAGCGCGTCGGCACTTGGCAATTCGCCCGGAATATCAGCCAGATCCGTCTTCATCCCCATCGCACGCAAGTGCGCGCGCACCCGGCTTGGATCCTCTTGCGAACACAAACCCAGCCGAGACGACAGCTCAAACGCCAGCGCGCAACCTATTGCCACACCTTCACCGTGCAGAAGGCGGTCAGAATAGCCTGTTGCAGCTTCCAGAGCGTGGCAGAACGTGTGCCCCAGATTGAGAAGAGCCCGGTCGCCTTGTTCGGTTTCATCCCGCGCGACGATATCGGCTTTCATTTGCACTGAACGCGTTACCGCGCGTACGCGGGCCGCCATGTCACCCGAGGAAACGCTTGGCCCGTTCGCCTCTAGCCAATCAAAGAATTTCGCGTCGCCAAGCAAACCGTATTTCACGACTTCGCCATACCCTGACAAAAAATCTCGCTGGGTCATGGTCCCCAGAACAGAGGTGTCGGCCAGCACCAGAGACGGTTGATGAAACGCGCCGATCAGGTTTTTCCCCTGAGGTGCGTTGATCCCGGTCTTTCCCCCAACCGAACTGTCCACTTGCGCCAGCAAGGACGTTGGAATCTGCACAAAACGAACACCACGCCGCAAAACCGCCGCTGCAAAGCCTGCAAGGTCTCCGATGACCCCGCCGCCCAAGGCCACGACGACATCCCGACGTTCGACTTTTTCAGCAAGCAACCACTCGACAGCGCGCTCGAAATGCGGCCAGCTTTTGGTCGCCTCTCCGGCGGGCAATGCCAGTGCGGTCATCTCGATCCCCGCAGCCATCAACCCGGCGCGCAGGGTCTCAAGATGCAGACCGGCCACGTTTTCATCCGTCAAAACCGCCACTTTTGGCCGGGCCAGAAGTGGTGATATCCAGCCCCCTGCCCGCGTCAGAAGATCTGGACCGATTTCAACATCATACGAGCGGTCATCAAGGTCTACATGTACTGTTTGATGCATTTATTTGAGTTCCAAAACATCAGGGCGTGTCATCAGCGCGTCGACAACGCGGCCTGCCATTTTTTCGATCGAGGTCTCGCCATCCGAATCCACTGCCAGATCTGCCTGAGCATAAACCGGCACGCGGGCCTCATAGAGCGCTTTCAACGTCGCATACGGATCGGCTGTGCGCAGCAAAGGACGTGTGTCTTTGTGGCGAACACGATTCCACAGAACATTCAGATCCGCCCGCAGCCAGACTGCAGCACCCTTTTCGGCAATGATGCGACGGTTTTCCGGCTGCAGATACGCCCCGCCGCCCGTTGAAAGAATGCCCTTTTTCTCGTTCAGCAATCTCCCGATGACCTGCGATTCCTTGGCGCGAAAAAAAGGTTCACCGTCACGTTCAAAGATTTCCGGAATGGTCATGTTGGCGGCTGATTCGATCTCGGCATCGCTGTCCAGAAACGGAACGCCCAGACGGGCGGCCAATGCGCGCCCCACCGCAGTCTTGCCAGCCCCCATCATACCCACAAGAACCACCGTTTTGTGCAGTTCAAAGCCACCCTGTGTGTCTGCCGAGTGTGTGTTATGCTTAATTTCGCTCATTTAACCGTGAATGACGTGATCTTGGGAAAAATGCCAGTTATAACTTGGCCAAAAGCAAAAATTGAGGCAGCGTGGCGCCATGGGCCGACTGATCAAATTCCTGATATATGTTCTTTGCCTGGGGTTCATTGGGCTGGTTGTCTATGCCTATGTCGGACCGTTCTTTGGCGCGAATTTTTCTGCGCCTCAAAGTGAAATCCGCGAACCGGTCGTATTGGATGTCGACTAAACAAGCGCTGTTGGCGATCCTTCTGGCGGGATCGGCACATGCGCAAACCCCGTTGTCTGCGATTGATTGGCTGGCGAATCCGCCGGAAAACCTGCCCGGAACGGTTTTGCTAGAACCGCCGGTGGCGCAGAATGGAGGATTGCCAGAGATTGAGGTGACGCCGCTTGAAGCGCTGTCACAACCGTTGGGCCTGGTTGCGTCGTCCATCACAGGGTTGCCCGTAGATTTGTGGCAAGGCAGCGATGCAAGCCGGCTGGCGGCCCTGATCGCAAAGACGCCCGTTCGCGACAACCCGGCGATGCAACGCTTGTTGTTTACGTTGCTTCTTTCAGAAACCCGCGCACCGGCTGGCCCTGATGCCCAAGAGGTCATGCTGCTGGCGCGACTGGACCGTCTGATGCAACTGGGCGCAGCAGATCCCGTTCAATCGCTGGTTCAGTTGGCCGGGCCGACCGATACGCAGGAACGGTTTCAACGCTGGTTTGACGCGACGCTGCAGACCGGTGATGAGGATCGCAGTTGCACCGCCCTTATCGCTGAACCGCACCTGTCAAGGAACTACGCCGCGCAAGTGTTCTGCAAGGCCCGGCGCGGAGATTGGGCGTCGGCCGCGCTGACGCTGGAGGCGGCGCATGCCTTGGACATCCTGCCACCAGAAGACCTGGCGGTTCTGGATCGCTTTCTAAGCCCGGAACTCTATGAAGGCGCAGCTCATCTGCCTCAACCTGAAAACCCGGATCCACTGAGCTTCCGACTCTATGAGGCGATTGGTGAACGGCTTCCGACCGCCTCGTTGCCAAGAGCTTTTGCAAACGCAGATCTTCGGGATGTGGCCGGATGGAAAGCACAGATCGAAGCCGCCGAACGGCTTACACGTATTGGCGCTTTGACACCCAATCATTTGCTGGGCCTTTATACCGAGCGGTCCCCGGCGGCGTCCGGCGCTGTTTGGGACAGGGTTGCAGCCATCCAACGTTTTGAAAGCGCGCTGGATACCCGAAACGCTGAAGCCATTGGAAAAACACTGCCACCGGTCTGGCAGCAGATGCGTGGCGTCGGGCTTGAAGTTCCCTTCGCCGAATTGTTTGCCAAGCGTTTGTCGAACACTACCCTGGCGGTGCCGGCGACTGAAAACCTGCGCTGGCGCATTCTGATGCTGTCTGACCTGTACGAACAGGCAGCACAATCCGCGCCGGACGACTCAATTGACACCCTATTCCTCGCGGCACTGGCACAGGGTGATCCGGGGCGGGCGGTTTCTCCTTCTCCTTGGGCGGACGCGGTTGCTCAGGGATTTGAATGGGCGGCGCCCGTACCCAACGATATCGACGCCTTGCTCGACAACGGTCAACTTGGTGAAGCCATACTGGAAGCCATGCAACTGTTTGCGCATGGTGCACGGGGCAATCTGGTGGATCTGACCGCAGCAATCGCAACCTTCCGACGCGTGGGCCTGGAAGACACAGCGCGGCGCGCAGCGTTGAGCCTGTTGATCCTGCAAGAGCGTTGATGATGGGCTCCCCGGCAACAAACGAACTTTGGATTTCGACCTTCCTACAGGCTCAGGCGGCGGAACTTGGGGCGGCGACAAACACGTTGCTGGCCTATGGGCGCGATCTGAAAGACTTTGCATCCTGGTTGCAGCACAGGGGATCCGGATTCGATAAGGCAGATCGTGATCAGATCGAAGCCTACCTGATCGACTGCGAGGCACAGGGCTTGTCGCGTTCCACCCGCGCGCGGCGATTGTCAGCCATCAAGCAGCTCTACCGATTTGCGTTCGAGGAAGGCTGGAGCGAGACGAACCCCGCCATCCAGATCAAAGGTCCGGGCCGGCAGAAGCGACTGCCCAAAACGCTGGACGTGCCAGAAGTCGACCGCCTGCTTCAGGCTGCCCGACAAACCGGGCGCAGCAAGGCTGATCGCGTACGTAACACGTGTCTGATGGAAGTCATGTATGCCACCGGAATGCGCGTCACCGAACTTGTGTCCCTGCCCGTTTCCTCGGCCCGTGGCGATCCGCGCATGCTGTTGGTGCTGGGTAAAGGTGGCAAGGAACGCATGGTGCCCCTGTCCCCTCCGGCGCGGGATGCATTGGCTGCCTGGTTGACTGTACGAGACGAAGCCGAAGATCAGACTGTTGAGAAAGGCGGTCAAAGATCTCGCTTTCTGTTCCCGTCGCGCGGTAAGTCCGGCCACCTGACGCGGCACAGGTTTTTTCTGCTGGTCAAGGAACTGGCCGTTCAGGGCGGCGTTTCGCCCGAAAAAGTCACCCCACATACCCTGCGTCACGCCTTTGCCACGCATCTGCTGGCCAACGGCGCTGACCTGCGTTCGATCCAGACTTTATTGGGCCACGCCGACGTTGCAACGACCGAGATTTATACTCATGTTCTGGATGAACGGCTGACTGAACTGGTGTTGCAACACCACCCGCTGAGCAAAGACCCTGACGAAGACAGGGGCTAAGCCCTTGATCCAGCGGGTCGGCATCCCCATAACGGATGCACCATCCTAACCCACCAAGGACCAATGGAACCTTCACCTTCTCTGATCGACAGCACATTCTGGTTTACGTCAGGTGCAATCCTTTTATTGCTCGTTTTGTCCGCCTTTTTTTCGGGTTCGGAAACAGCGCTCACAGCCTCCTCACGCGGAAAGCTGAGGGCACAAGCCGACAAAGGATCACGCGGGGCGAAAAAGGCACTCGAAATCACCGATGACAATGAACGCCTGATCGGCTCGGTTCTTCTGGGCAACAACCTTGTCAACATTCTGGCAGCCTCGCTGGCGACGGCCTTGTTCACTCGTTTGTTCGGCGAAAGCGGCGTGGCGTTGGCGACACTGGTCATGACTCTGCTGGTGCTGATCTTTGCCGAAGTGCTGCCCAAGACCTATGCCATCACCAATTCCGAAAAGGCCGCGGCGGCTGTCGCGCCGATCATCAGCGTCGTCGTGACGGTGTTTTCACCCATTGTGGCCGCGGTGCGACTGCTGGTCCGCGGTGTCTTGCGCCTGTTCGGCGTGCAGATCGATCCTGACAGCAACATTCTGGCCGTACGCGAAGAAATCGCCGGCGCTCTGCAACTTGGTCATTCCGAAGGTGTGGTCGAAAAAGAAGACCGCGACCGCATCTTGGGCGCGCTGGATCTGGGCGATCGGACAGTGGAAGAAATCATGTTGCACCGTTCGAACATCGAGATGATCGACGCCAATGCGGCCCCCGAGGAAATCCTGAAACAATGTCTGCAAAGCCGCCACACCCGCCTGCCTGTTTTCCGGGACGAGCCGGAAAACATTGTAGGCGTTGTACATGCCAAGGACCTCTTTCGGGCCATGTATGCGCAGGCAGGCGGCAGCGACGGCGGCACCGACCGTTTGGCCAGCTTTGACATCGGAAAAGTGGCAAATGCCCCGTATTTTGTGCCTGAAACCACCACGCTGGACGACCAGATGCGGGAATTTCTGCGAATGCACAGCCATTTTGCATTAGTGGTGGATGAATACGGGTCTCTTCGAGGTCTGATTACACTTGAAGATATTCTCGAAGAGATCGTGGGCGAGATTGCCGATGAGTTCGACATAGACGAAGAGGTCCCGGTCACCCGCACCGAAGATGGCCAATACCTGGTCGAAGGTGCCATGACCATCAGAGACATTAACCGTGCGCTGGACTGGTCACTGCCGGATGACGAGGCCAACACGCTGGCCGGCCTTGTGATTCACGAGGCGCAGATGATCCCGGTCGTCGGTCAGGTGTTTTCGTTCCACGGTTTCCGGTTCGAGGTCACGGCACGTGAAGGCAACCGTATCACCGGACTGAAGGTGCGCCCGCTATAACGTCTGCGATTTTTTTTCTGAAATGTTCCGGGCGCTGCTAGAATGACTGTCATCAATTTTGCCAATCGATTGCAGGACAAATTCATTATGCCCAGCCTCAAGACGAAACTGCAGGACACAAAAGATCGACTCAGCTCGGTGGTATGTACGATACCTTCGGCGACCGTTACGCAGGCGCTGGCGGCATGCGGGGTCGACTCCGTGATTATCGATCTTGAGCATGGAGCAATCGACTATGCCTCGGCTCACGCTATGATCGCCGCAACTGCGGGAACAAGCTGTGCGCCGTTGGTACGCGTGGCGCAAAACCAGCCAGCGGACGTAAAGCGCGCTTTGGATTTGGGCGCAGAAGGTATCGTGTTTCCCCTTGTCCGAACCGTGGAAGACACCCGGAGCGCCGTCGAAAGCCTGCGCTATCCCCCCGATGGAACCCGTGGTTTCGGACCGTTTCTCGCGCAGTCGCGTTGGGGCGAAACTCTCACCACCTACCCAAGCGTTGTGGGGCCGGAACTAATCTGTTGCATACTGGTCGAAACGGTTGAAGCCCTTGAAAATATCGAATCCATTTGCGCTGTTCCAGGCGTGGATATGCTGATCATCGCACAGTTCGACCTTAGCACTGAGTTGGGCGTGATGGGCCAGTTTGATCACCCGGACTTTGTTTCAGCTGTCCGGAAAGTGGAAAATGCCGCCTTCAGGGCCGAAATACCACTGGGCAATGTGGCGCTGAACGAAGCGCAGGCAACCGATTTGTTTTCTCGCGGCTATCGTCTGGTCGGAGGTTTTGACGCACTTTGGCTGCGCGAGAAGGCTCTGCAAATCCAAAGCTGGTGCAAAACGTAACATACGACATCTGCTGTCGCTAACAGAACAGTAAAATCCGTATCGGCTCGACAGTTTTTCCCAAAACCATAGGGAGATACATCGTGAAAACCACCACCCGTGTCGCAGTTATCGGAGGCGGCGTTGTCGGATGCTCGGTTCTGTATCACCTGACAAAACTGGGCTGGTCCGACGTTATGCTGCTGGAGCGGTCCGAGTTGACCAGCGGATCGACATGGCACGCCGCAGGCGGATTTCACACGTTGAACGGCGACACCAATATGGCGGCGCTGCAGGGGTATACGATCCGGCTGTACAAAGAACTGGAAGAGATCACCGGAATGTCCTGTGGCCTGCACCATGTGGGCGGCGTGACACTGGCCGACAACCAGGACCGGTTCGACATGCTGCTGGCCGAACGCGCCAAGCACAGGTTCATGGGGCTGGAAACCGAAATCGTTGGCCCGGACGAGATCAAGCAGATCGCGCCCATCACCAACACAGACGGCATTATCGGTGCGCTCTATGATCCTCTGGATGGGCATCTTGACCCATCGGGTACCACGCATGCTTATGCCAAGGCAGCCCGCATGGGTGGTGCAACCATAGAAACTCATTGCATGGTACGTGAAACCAACCAACGCCCCGATGGGACCTGGGATGTGGTGACCGACAAAGGTACGATTCACGCCGAACATGTCGTAAACGCAGGCGGGCTCTGGGCGCGTGAGGTTGGCGCGATGGCCGGTGTCTATTTCCCGCTGCACCCTATGGAACATCAGTATCTGGTGACCGACTCGATCCCTCAGATCGGGGCGATCATCGACGCGGGTGGCGAACATCCACACGTCATGGACCCCGCCGGCGAAAGCTACCTGCGGCAGGAAGGGCGCGGTTTGTGCATTGGGTTCTATGAACAACCCTGCAAACCTTGGGCTGTTGATGGCACACCGTGGGAGTTTGGCCATGAATTGCTGCCCGACGATTATGACAAGATCACGGACAGTATCGAATTCGCCTATCGCCGTTTTCCGGTTCTGGCAGAAGCGGGGGTGAAATCGGTGATCCACGGTCCGTTCACCTTTGCACCCGACGGCAACCCTCTGGTCGGGCCGGTACCGGGCATACGCAACTACTGGTCGGCTTGCGGAGTCATGGCAGGCTTCAGCCAGGGTGGCGGCGTTGGCCTGACACTGGCGCAATGGATGATCGAAGGCGAACCCGAACGCGATGTCTTTGCCATGGATATTGCGCGTTTCGGCGACTGGATCAGCCCGGGGTATACCCGCCCAAAAGTCATCGAGAACTATCAGAAACGCTTCAGCGTCGCCTATCCGAACGAAGAACTGCCCGCAGCGCGCCCCAACCGCACGACCCCGATGTACGACATCTTCACCGATCTGGGGGCGGTCTGGGGGCAGCAATACGGTCTGGAGGTCGCCAACTACTTCGCGCAAGGAGACGAGCCGGGATATGAGACGCCTTCGTTCCGGCGTTCGAATGCGTTTGCCGCGACAGGTCGCGAAGTGCGTACCGTGCGCGAGGGTGTGGGTATCAACGAAGTCCACAATTTCGGCAAGTATCGCATCTCAGGACCCAACGCACGCGGTTGGCTGGATCGGATCATGGCAGGTCGGATACCGAAACCCGGACGACTGTCGTTGACCCCGATGCTGTCGCCCAAGGGCAAACTGATCGGGGACTTCACTGTTTCCTGCCTCAGTGAGACTGAGTTTCAACTCACGGCTTCCTACGGCAGTCAGGCCTTCCACATGCGTTGGTTCCAGCAGCACACACAGGACGGCGTGACGATTGAGAATATCAGCAACCGCTTGAACGGCTTTCAGATCGCGGGACCCAAGGCAATGCAGGTTCTGGCTGCGTGTTCCCGCGATGACCTGAGTGATTTCCGCTTCCTCGATGTGCGCCGCATGACCGTGGGCATGACGGAATGCATAGCACAGAGGGTCAGTTATACCGGCGATCTTGGATTCGAGATCTACTGCGATCCGATGGCGCAGCGGCAACTTTGGTGGACATTGTGGGAAGCGGGGCAGCCCCATGGCATGGTTCCCTTTGGAATGCGCGCAATGATGAGCCTGCGTCTGGACAAGTTCTTCGGGTCGTGGATGCGAGAGTTTTCACCCGACTACACCGCTGCGGAAACCGGGTTGGACAGGTTCATCTCGTTTCGCAAGAATGCAGACTTCATTGGTCGCGCAGCTGCTGAGGCGGATCGTGCCAAAGGCGCGACACGCACCTTGGTCGCTTTCGAAGTCGAAGCCGATGACACAGACGTCAACGCCTATGAACCGATCTGGTTGGATAGCGCAGTTGTTGGTTTCTGCACCTCAGGTGGCTATTCACACCACGCACGAAAGTCTGTCGCCATTGGTTTCCTGCCGTCTGAACGCGTAGCAGATGGGCTTGAAGTTGAGATCGAAATACTGGGCCAGATGCGCAAGGCAAAGGTTATCTCGACACACTTGTTTGACGCTGACCGCGCCCGAATGAGGGGATGACTCGCGCCTGGGTCAACGGCATTGTAGCGGGATGATTAAGATTCCCATTATCATTCTGGCTGCGGGTCAATCCAGCCGCATGGGCGACATCGACAAGCTGATGCAACCGATCAACGGCATTCCGTTGCTCGCCCGTTCCGCAAGCATGGCCTGCGCCGTTGGGCCTGTGATCGTCGCCCTGCCTCCTGAACCGCATCCAAGATATGACGCGCTTGATGGCTCTGATGTTCAGATCGTTCCGGTCTGGGATGCGGCAGAAGGAATGAATGCCAGTCTGCGCGCCGCGATCCAAAAGCTGCCGTCGGATGCACCAGCCACTATGGTTTTGTTGGCCGATCTACCCGATCTGACCGAAACAGATCTGACCACAATTCTGAAAGCGCGACGTGCCCACCCCGACAACCTGATCTGGCGTGGAACAACCGAGGATGGAAAGCCCGGTCATCCGGTCGTGTTTGACAGATCTCTTTTCGATCAACTGTCACGGCTGAAAGGGGACGACGGCGCGCAGGAGATTGTGCGAAAATATCGGGACAGCGTTCATCTGCATCCCCTGCCCGCCCAAAATGCACGGTTGGATCTGGATACCCCGGAAGACTGGAAGGACTGGCGCGGAAAACATACTCTCTGAACAAACACGGCCCGGTCTAATCGACCGGGCCGGTGCCCAAAACAGGACTACCACTTTGCTCAATCTCCAAAGTGTGGCCAGTGTGCTTTCAGAAACACCCCGACTCCCAAGCAGCTAAACCTAAACAAGACCCCCTCGTTAACATGCCGCTATCACTTTTGGTGATCGAGTTAGCCGCAAGCGCCCCCTAGCGCTTTTGGCTCCCCTCACTTGGGCACCTTCATCCTCACTTATCCGATCGCGCGAAACAATGTAAAATTGGATGGAAGGGATAATTTGGGTCTTCCTCGAATGGTTTTTGCGCAACATCGCGTTGCGTCAAATTCAACCTTAAGGCGATTATTGCCTTTGGGAAACGGTAGCGATTCGGGATTAAGCGCAAACTTATTCACCAATATCCGCAGTCCAAAACATGTTTATTGTGTCAAGCCATGCCTCACACAGACTCACCCACAACCATTGGAAGAGCAGCCTTTTTCTCGATCTTTCGGAAGGATGATTGTCAACAAAACAAAACAAATTCAATGTTTTTGAAAGTTTGACGCCATTTTTAGCAACAATCCTCCGATTCGCTTTGGTCCGGATCGGTAAAAGCCCGCGAATCCCGACCGACGTCAGCCGTCACACAACACCGGCTTTGTGGCAAAATTAAGATTTATTAATTGATCAGTCAGGAAACGCCAATTCTGAGAAGGCATCTGTTGTCTCAACGCGCAGCCGCAACTGCGTGAACATAACAGGAGACACAAATGAGCATCCGCAAATCCTCGCTTCTACTTCCCCGCACTTCCAACTGGGCAGGTGCCAGCGCGCTCGGCGCGGCCCTTCTGGCAGCGACGGCCATGCCGTCAATGGCGGACGAGGCATTGGCTGATCTGGTTGAGACCGTTTCACCGTCGGTCGTAACCATCATCGCCGAACACGACGCAGTGCCGACCCCAGCCCAGGGTCAGAACTTTGACTTTGAAGGGCATCCCTTTGGTGAATTCTTCAAACGCTTCGGCGGCCCGGAAGGGTTCAACATGCCGCAACGTGGCCCGTCCCAGGGCCTGGGCTCGGGTTTTGTTCTGGATGAGGCCGGATACATCATCACCAATCACCATGTCGTCGACAATGCCTCGACCGTGACCGTGCGCCTCAGCGATGATCGCACCTTCGACGCCGAAGTGGTCGGAACAGACCCGCTAACGGATATCGCGGTTCTGAAAATCGACACGGGGACTGACCTGCAAGCCGTGGAACTTGGCGACAGTGACACAATCCGCGTAGGTGAAGACGTGGTCGCCATCGGCAACCCCTTCGGCCTGAGCTCGACCGTGACCACAGGTATCGTTTCGGCAAAAGGCCGCAACATCTCGGAAGGTCCATATGCAGAGTTCATCCAGACGGATGCAGCGATCAACAAGGGCAACTCGGGCGGCCCTCTGTTCAACATGGAAGGCGAAGTTGTTGGCGTGAACTCGGCCATCTATTCGCCCAGCGGTGGGTCGGTCGGTCTTGGATTTGCCGTAACTTCGAACATCGTTGAACACATCGCAGCCGATCTGCGTGATGATGGACAGGTCAGCCGGGGTTGGCTGGGCGTGTCGATCCAGAACGTTAGCCCACAACTTGCGGCGGCGTTGGGGATTGAGGCTTCCACGGGCGCGTTGGTGTCCGACGTAGTTTTAGGCAGCCCGGCAGACGGTGTCCTGAAGCAAGGCGACGTGATCCTGTCATTCAACGACGATGCCGTAGACTCCAGTGGTGATCTTCCCATCCTTGTGGGCACGACCAAAGTCGGCACCGACAGCACTCTGACCGTGTTGCGTGACGGCAAGCAGAAAACAGTGTCCCTTACTGTTGGCCAGCATCAGACCGCATCGGCCGAGGCCGACAAACCGGTCGAAGCAGAAGTTGCGGGCACAACGCTCGGTGTTACCGTGGCACCGCTGACCGAAACGGTTCGGGCCGAGACAGGTGTTGCCGTAAACGTCGAGGGCGTCGTCGTCACCGACCTGAAGCCCGACAGCCCCGCGGCAAAAGCCGGCCTGCAGCGTGGTGACGTGATCGTCAAGTTGGGCAATCAGGACACCTCCACACCGGACGCTCTGAAGGCGGCGCTGGACAGCGAAAAAACCGATCCTGCCCTGGTGCTGATCAATCGTGGCGGCAGCCAGATCTTCGTCGCGGTCGAACTGGCCTGAACCTGAACATGCGTGCGCTGCTTGATGGGGATTTCCGGCGCACGCCTCACCCGGCGGATCAGAGTTGTCCACTGTCCGCCGGGCTTGCCGGGTGCAGGCCCAGCACCCGGCAAGAACTTCTCCTAACCATATGCTTTACCTGAAATTTGTGATTAAATATAAAAAGAAAGGAGCCCGACCATGAGCCGCCGTCTGTTGATCGTCGAAGATGATGCTGACACAAAGGACTTCATCGCCAAGGGTTTTGGCGAAGAGGGATACGTGGTTGAAACCGCGGCTGACGGTCGCGAGGGGCTGTACCATGCCACTGACGGTGGGTTTGACGCCATTGTTCTGGACAGGATGTTACCCGGTCTGGACGGGCTGTCACTGATCAAATCCATGCGGGCGGCCGGATTGAAAACCCCGGTATTGATGCTGACGGCGATGAGCGCGGTGGACGAACGGGTCAAGGGCCTGCGCTCGGGCGCCGACGATTATCTGGTCAAGCCATTCTCGTTCCAGGAGTTGCACGCCAGGATCGAGGCCTTGCTGCGCCGCCCTCAGGAATCCGAAGAGGCGCCGACATTGACCTGCAAAGACCTGCAGATGGATTTGTTGACCCGCAAAGTCACGCGCGACGGGCACGAGATCACACTGACACCACGTGAGTTTCAGATTCTCGAGTTTTTCCTGCGTCGCAAAAACCGTGTGGTGTCGCGCACCATGTTGCTTGAAGGAGTTTGGGATTACCACTTTGACCCGAACACCAACGTTGTGGACGTTCATATCTCGAAATTACGGCGCCAGCTGGACGAAGGCGGTGACGCGCAGCTGATTGAAACCGTCCGTGGAGCGGGTTACATGATGTCCGATGGATAACCTTGGGCTTTCGTTAAACAATTCAAGAACAAGGCTGGTAGCAACCAGCATGATTCTGAGCACGATTCTGACAGCGTCTGTGCTCGCGTTCGTCTATGTGACCGCCAACCGAAGCATCGAAGCCGAGACCCGCTCGGTCGTATCAGCAGAGTTGACGGGCCTTGCAGATGAATACGAAAGGCGCGGGCTGATTGGGTTGATCACTGCAATTGAGCGCCGTTTGCCAAGTGCCGCAGAGCGGGACGCGCTCTATCTTTTGACAGATCGGTTGGGCCTCAAACTTGTAGGCAATCTCAAGTCCTGGCCGGTGAACATTGCCGCCGGAAGTGGTTGGGTAGACTTGGAATTACGCCGAGCAGACAATGATCAGCTCGTGTCCGTCTCAGCCGCATCGATCCGCCTGCCGGGCGGCGAGCGCCTTCTGGTTGGGCGGGATGCTGCGTCGCGCCAGCAATTCGACAGGGTTCTGTTTCGCTCAGTTGCCCTGGCGCTGGGGATTGCTTTGGTTCTGAGCGTCATCACCGGTTGGTTGTTCACGCGGTTGGTATTCTCGCGCCTCTCGGATATTGCCAGCACGGCTGAGAATATCGTTTCAGGCGATCTGTCAAAGCGGATGCCGCTGCGTGGAACCGGGGACGAATTCGATCAGGTTTCAGGCACATTGAACAACATGCTCGACCGGATCGAGGAATTGATCAGCAACCTTCGCACCACCTCGAATTCGATTGCGCATGATCTTCGCTCGCCTTTGTCTCGCCTGCGACAACGAGTTGAGGCCCTCTCTGAACCCGGCAAAAGCGATCTGGATCGCGAGATCGATATCGTACGGGCAACGGGTGAAATTGATCACGTTTTGCGCGTATTGGGGCAACTCACCGAAATCTCACGGGCCGAGGCCGGTCTGGGACGAGAGCAATTCGAAACCATCGATTTGCAGCAACTGGTTGGCGATGTTGTAGAGCTTTATGACCCGGTCGCCGCCGATCAAGGTGTACAACTTGAAGTCAGGGGCTCTGCCCCTGCCATTCAGGGGCACCGGCCTCTTCTGTCGCAAGCTCTTTCCAATCTGTTGGAAAACGCCTTGCGTTACGCACCAGCAGATACCGCGATCACGATTTCTATCGATGCGCGCGACGGTCTTGACCAGCTAAGCGTCAGGGATCGTGGACCCGGCGTTCCCCCCGAAGAACTGGATCGCCTTCAGCTTCCATTCGTGACACTTGACCCCGCTCGGACGGAACGCAATGCGGGTTTGGGCCTGGCTCTGGTCGCAGCAATTTCACATATGCACGGTGGGAAATTTGCCGCCCGGAACTGTGACCCCGGGCTGGAAACCACGATCAATCTGGCTCAACAGCGTTAATCCGGAACACCATTTATTGCCATGGTCTTGTTTTTATAGCGCGTATCGTCGGTGACATCCGTACCGAACCAATCCGGTGGGACGTATCTTGCGGCCTGGTCCTGTGAGGTGAATTCCACTTCCACCAGGCACAACGGTGCCAGATCTCCCGCGAAGACGTCCAGCTCAAATACCAGACCATCCTGCAATTGAGCGGTGTAGCGTATCTTCTCAACCCGCCGCCCTTCTGTTTCCGGCCAGAAGGTATCGAACTGTTCCGCAGTGATCTCGGCCTCGCGCTCCATCCGCACCAGGCCGCCGACACCTTTCAAAGTCAGGAAATACGCATCGTTTTTTTGCCTCAACCGCAACTCGGCGGAGTCGTCGGGCGCGGTCAGATAACCCTGTCGTACAACGGCTTTTTTCGCTTTGCTCAGGTCCGGCAGGTTTGCCACCAGAAACTTGCGTTCGATTTCTTTGCTCATCGGTTTGAAATCACTCCGCTCTCCAATTCCTCAAACAGTGCCCGGTAGGCAGCACAGGATACACTGCGCCCGGCAAAGGTACTGATCGGGGCACGATGCTGACCCATCTTTTCGATATCCGCAGCGAAAGGAACCGTCGTCTGCAAAAAGCGTTTTGGATACAGCTTGCGCATCGCCTCCATAGTTTCCTGATGCAAAACCTTTCGGTGTTGCACCATCGAAAAAAAGGCCCGCAGTTTTTTCTTGCGCAACTTGTGTTTGTCAAAAAACTCAACCAACTGATCGAACGTCCGTTCGGACAGGGTTGTGGGAATGACCGGCACGACGATTTCATCGGCTGCCTTGAAGATATTCTCGGACAGGGTCGAAAAATTGGGCGGGCAATCCAGAATGATCACATCATAATCGCTACCTGCGGCTTTTAAAGCTCTTTTCAACCGCGAACGTTTGTTTCGCATCCGCGACAGGAACACATCAAAATCACGAAAGGTCAGATTCGCTGGCAGCACGTCCAAACCTTCGAAATCGCTGGCCCGGATTGCCTTGGTAAACCGTTCCACATCTTCGAAAAACCGCGCATCCGTCAGCTTTTTCGAAGGCTTCACCCGAAAGTAGAACCCCGATGCGCCCTGAGGGTCAAGGTCACACAGCAGCACCTGTTGCCCCGCCTGCGCATATGCATAAGCCAGGTTCACCGAGGTTGCTGTTTTACCGACACCGCCCTTGTTGCTGTAACAGGCAATGATCTTCATTCCTCACTCCTCTTTCCGGTGAAACAAGGTCCGGAACAAGTGCCGGGTTTCCGGCCCGTCGAATTTCTCAAAGCTGGAAAGCACGCGGCTCCGCTCGGCCTTCTGGCGTTGATCCAGAACCGCGATCAATCCACCCACAGCCAGACCAATCCGCGCATCCACGCGGCCCTGCGCGTTGCTGTGCTGCGCGACAAAGGCCAGCAAAGACTCTTGCTGAACGGAGTAATCGTTAAACAGACCCAGATTGTCCTGCAGCTTTTTCAATGGTTTGATGATCTCCTTGAAGTTCTTTGCATCAAAGAGAGGGCCAAAGAATTCCATCAGGTAGCGCAGTTTTTTACAATCAATGCGAAGGTCATGCACCGTGTCATCCGGAGTGTCGTCGGTGATGCCACGAGCGACCTTGCATACCTTGCGATACCGTTTCCAAATCAATGCGCATGCATATTCGTGTGCCCCGCGCTTTGCGTTTGATCCGGGTTCTAAACGATCTATTCCGTTGAACAATGCTGTCAGATTGGTCAGACAGGCGTTGTATTCTTCGCTGCGCAATCGGCGGGACAAGCGTGACAGTTCCCGCGCGCGTTCCGTCTCGAAAAGGTCGAACATTTCTTGCAAGCCATCATGAAGTATGGACGGTAAGAAACTGAAGTATTTATCTTTTTCCAGAAGGTAGACATCCAGATCACGCATACGGCCGGTGGGGGTCATGAGGTCGGAAAAGACCTGCTTCAAATGCACGGTCTGCGCGTCGGAAAAAACGCCTTTGAACAGGCTGATCACAGATCGGACCTTCCGCAGAGACACTCGGTAATCATGTAGAAATTCCGTGTCGATATCGGCGATAATTCCTTCTTCGTTTTGCCGGGCAACTTTCAGATAGTTTTGAATAATATCCGCAGCGACCTGAATGGATGGTTCAGCTTTTCCCAACTCGATCTCAGGCTTGGCCCGATAGGGAACCATGTCCGAGAAAAGCCCGGCGTAAAACGCTTCGGCACCCGACCCACCCCCTGACATGGCAGACATCGCGGTGTTTACCTTTTGAAACGCTCTCTCATACCCACGCAGTCGCTGAAACTTAACAATCGTCGCCTGACCGGTTGTCGAGGACAGGCACCAAACCTTTCCCCTGACTAGCGTTTTGTCCAACTCATCCAATACGGCGAGTGGTTTCGTCTGAATCTCCCCGGCTCCGATCTGCATCAGCGCGCGCAGTTTCGGAAACCCTTTCAAAGCTGCTTTAACGGGGCCCTGCGGCAGGTCTTGAACAAACCGCCCCTGCCCCTTGCAGCGTTGAGACAGTGGCGCACGGCCATTCTGGAAAAGCCACAGTGTTTCCCCGACCTCAACCAGAACACGACCTGATTTCCGCAACGATTGATCGTGGCAATCCAGCTGCACGAAAGGTTTCGCAACTCCAGTTGGGTCGATCCTGATCGTAAACCCGGGAATGAGCCTTTCAAGAAGCGCCTCGTCAATCGGTTTGGACAGAAAGCCTTGAACATCTGAAGGTTTGGTCATGATCCGCCGATCCGGGGCGCTTTCAGGTATTCATTGACATTTGTCTCAACGATCTTCTGCACGCTGGTTCCTCTTCGATGGTTCTGATCCTTCAATACGTACAGGGTTTTCACCTCCAATTTTTGCCAGAAGCTTGTCTTGCCCCTGACCGGGTCACTTTCGGTATTTCTGGCTTCTGAAACCCGGCCCTCCGAGACAGCATGACTTCATGAGAGCTGAAACTCGAGACGACAGCAAGCCATTATGTTTTGGCAATTTACAAACATGGGTGACAGCCCCCGAAGGCGTAAGTAATAGAGACTTATGAGTGATCCCGTTTCCTCGATCCGCAACCTTGGTCCGGCCTTTGAGCAGGCCTGCGCGCGCGCCGGCATCCACTCGGCCGACGAGTTGCGGGAACTGGGGCCGGATGAAGCCTATGCCCGGCTTTTGCGGGCTGGTACCAAAGCACATTTCATCGGCTACTATGTTTTGGTGATGGGGCTTCAGGGACGCCCCTGGAATGATTGCAAGGGTGAAGAGAAAAAAGAGCTGCGACAGCGTTTCGACGCGATCAAGGCCGGTAACAGCGCGGCGCCGGAGAACCAGATGGTTGCGGACCTGGACGCAATCGGCGTTCGCGTCGCTCCCAAAGACCTAAAGCAAGTCTGAACAAAAAAGGCCGCCCCTTGCAGAGCGGCCCGATCTTTCGGCAGAAAACCGGCTTAACCGACCAGTTCGATACCCGAGAAGAAATACGCGATCTCAACAGCCGCAGTTTCCGGTGCATCCGAACCATGAACCGAGTTTTCACCAACCGATTCAGCGAACTCGGCACGGATGGTGCCGGGTGCTGCGTCTGCGGGGTTAGTTGCGCCCATGACTTCGCGGTTCTTTGCAATGGCACCTTCGCCTTCCAGAACCTGAACAACAACCGGAGCCGACGACATGAACTCGCACAATTCATCATAGAACGGACGCTCGGCGTGAACTTCGTAGAACTTGCCGGCTTGTTCCTTGGTCATGTGGATGCGCTTTTGCGCAACGATGCGCAGACCGGCGTCTTCGAACTTGGCGTTGATCTTGCCAGTCAGGTTGCGGCGGGTTGCGTCGGGTTTGATGATCGAAAATGTGCGTTCCAGTGCCATGTCGGCCTCTCCTTGCAATGTGGCGCGGGTCCGCGCCGAAATCCATCGCGCGCCGCGTATCACGGTCTATCGCTCATGAAAAGTGTTATGATGGTCTGCCTGCCGCTTTGAGGTTCAGAATGTGTCCGGTAAAGGGTCCTTCCTGTCCAGACGCCGAACGTAAAGCACTGCAAGCAGGCCTGCAAAGCTGCTTGCCCACATCATGCCCAGAACCAGAAACGGCCCGTTTTCGGGGCTGACAAATGCGCCGGTCATCGAAGTCAGGATCGCACCCAGCGCTACAACCATCGCCCCCGACAACCCCGCCGCACTTCCTGCCAGCTTGGGGCGAACGGACATGACGCCCGCCGAGGCGTTTGCATTGGTCAGCCCGTTGCCGAACCCGACACAGATGGCCGAGCCGAAGAACACCCAGACCGACCCCAGATCAGCCAGAAACAGCAGCAGTCCGCAGAAAGGCCCGGTCGAAGCCACGACCCGGCCGATCAAGATCATCGTGGTCAGACGTGTGTGCGCCGCGATCCGGCCGGTTACGAAGTTCCCGACCATGAACCCACCCGTGATAATGCCAATTCCAAGACCCAGCAATGCGGGGCTCAGGTCGAACCACGCGGCCGCAACCAGCGGAGCACCGGTAATAAAGCTGTAGAACCCGCCGATGGAAAACGCCGCACACAGGGCATACCCCCAGAACCGGCGGGCGCGTAAAAGATGCGGGTATTCCCGCAACTGGGCCGCGAAAGTCGAAGAGCGGTTCATGTTCGTCTCGCCCATATCGAACCGCAGCAGCCCCAACAGCCCTGCCCCTAGCACTGTGTAGAGCACAAATCCCGAACGCCAGCCGAACAGCATATCCAGCGTCCCACCCAGCATCGGGCCAAGCATTGGCGCCAAAGCCATGGCCATCGCGACATAACCGAGTTTGCTTGCAGCCTCGTTCGGCGGATACCGATCTCTGATCGATGCGCTGGACAGAACCGACCCAGCCACCACCGCGGCCTGCAAAAGACGGAAGCCGAGAAAGGTCCAGATGGACCCGGCCAGAGAGCATCCGATTGAGGAGATGACGAAGATGGACATACAGATCAACAGGATCGGCCTGCGACCGAAACGATCCGACAAAGGCCCCATGATCAGTTGCAGCACGGCCGAGACCGCTAAATACCCCGCGACCGACAGATTCATGAGGCCATAATCCACCCCGAAGTCTTCGCTCATATGGGCCAGAGAAGGCAGGAACATATTCAGCGACAAAACCGACAATGCTGTGGCAAAGATCAGAGTGACCAAGTGTGGAGGCGTCCGGGCCGCGCGCATGTGAAAACCGTTCAGAAAAGCAAACGACACAGCGCTAACACATTGCTTGCAGATTGAACATGCCAAGCCGCTGGCGGCGGCATCACAGCTCTGCTAAGAGCGCTCCATGTTACGGATCGAAGACATCACCTATGCCGTTGAAGGTCGTCCATTGTTTGATGGCGCAACCGCAACGATTCCCGATGGTCACAAGGTTGGCCTTGTCGGTCGGAACGGAACCGGAAAGACCACGCTGTTCCGCCTGATCCGGGGGGAGTTGGCTCTGGAATCCGGTAATATCTCGGTCCCGAAACGCGCTCGGATTGGCGGTGTGGCGCAAGAGGTGCCCTCCTCTGATGTCTCGCTGATCAACACGGTTCTGGCCGCCGATACCGAACGCGGTGCATTGATGGCCGAGGCCGAAAGCGCCGAAGACCCGACACGTATCGCCGAAATTCAGACCCGTCTGGCCGATATCGACGCCTGGTCCGCCGAGGCGCGCGCGGCTTCGATCCTCAAGGGGCTGGGGTTTGATGACGAAGACCAACTGCGCCCGTGCTCGGATTTCTCGGGCGGGTGGCGGATGCGCGTTGCGCTGGCGGCGGTGCTGTTTTCTCAACCAGATCTGCTGCTGCTGGACGAACCGACAAACTATCTGGACCTCGAAGGCGCGCTGTGGCTCGAGAGCTATCTGGCCAAGTATCCTCACACGGTGATCATCATCAGCCACGACCGAGGTCTTCTGAACCGTGCCGTGGGGTCGATCCTGCATCTGGAAGACCGCAAGCTGACCTATTACGCGGTGCCATACGACAAGTTTGCGGAACGCCGTGCGGAACGTCTGGCGCAGGCGGAATCGGAAAACGTCAAGGCCAAAGCCCGCATCGCACATTTGCAAAGTTTTGTGGATCGGTTCCGCTATAAGGCATCGAAAGCTGTTCAGGCCCAGTCGCGCCTGAAGATGATCGAACGCATCCAACTGGTCTCGACCCCACAAGAAGCAGCACTCCGTGCGTTCAGCTTTCCGGAACCCGAGGAACTGTCGCCACCGATTATCCAGATTGAGGGCGGCGTCACAGGTTATGGCGAGACAGAGGTGCTTCGGCGTCTGAACCTGCGCATCGACCAAGACGACCGCATTGCGCTGTTGGGCAAGAACGGTCAGGGGAAATCGACCCTGTCCAAGCTGCTCTCGGACCGGCTGCCCCTGATGGCAGGCAGGATGACCCGCAGCAACAAGCTGCGCATCGGCTATTTTGCACAGCATCAGGTGGATGAGCTCTATGTGGACGAAACACCGCTGGACCACCTGCGCCGCCTGCGCCCTGACGAGGCGCCCGGCAAGTGGCGTTCGCGACTGGCCGGTTTCGGGTTGAACGCGGATCAGGCGGAAACCAAGGTCGGGCGTCTGTCGGGTGGACAGAAAGCGCGCCTTTCACTGCTGCTCGCCACGATCGACGCGCCCCATATGCTGATCCTTGATGAGCCGACCAACCACCTTGATATCGAAAGCCGCGAGGCGCTGGTCGAGGCGCTGACTGCTTATTCCGGCGCGGTGGTTCTGGTCAGCCACGACATGCATCTGCTGAGCCTTGTCGCGGATCGCCTCTGGCTGGTTTCGGATGGTACGGTCAAACCCTTTGACGGCGACCTTGAAGCCTATCGGTCCCTGCTGCTGGCGCGCGACAGACCCGTCAGGGAAAAGTCCCAGACTGTCAAATCAAAACGCCCCACACGCGAGGCGTTGTTGGCTCTGCGCGCCGATCTGCGCAAATGCGAAGACCGGATCGAAAAGCTGACCGATATGCATGACAGGCTTTCCGCCAAACTGTCCGACCCAGCGTTGTACGAGGACGATAAGATCAGCGATCTGGAAACCTGGAACCGCAAGTTCACCGAAGTCACCGAGGCCATGCAAAAGGCTGAGGCTTTATGGGTCGCCGCCGCCGAACGACTTGAACAGGCAGAAACAGCATGAAAACACCCGTCAAAGACACCGGAGCTATGATTTCCGGTATGCATCCCAACTTGCAGCCCGGTGAATTTGCCTTTGTCGTGTGGCCTGAGAACAAACCCTGGCCTGAGGGCACGCGGGCCAGCTGTGTCGAGGCCGAAGGGCTGTCTCTTGTCGTCCCGATCGCTGCGGCACCGCAAGATGCCGTCGCGATGCGTTGCATTACCTTGCAGGTCCATTCGTCGCTGGAAGGTGTTGGTCTGACCGCGGCCGTTTCCAGCGCGCTGGCTCAGGCGGGCATCCCAGCGAACATGGTCGCGGGGTATCACCACGATCATGTCTATGTCCCGTCAGGTTGTTCGCAAGATGCCCTGAATATCCTGCAAGACCTGCAACGGAGCAGCAAATAGCAATGGACAGCGCATTCCTGATTACCGCGTTCACAACGCTTTTCGTGGTCCTTGACCCGCCCGCGCAAACTCCGATCTTCGTGGCTCTGACACAGGGCATGGACTGGCATACGCGCCGCTCCATCGCGGTTCGGGCCTGCCTGACAGCAGGCTTTATCCTGGCCCTGTTTGCCGCCTTTGGCGAAGCCCTTCTGGGGTTTGTTGGCATTTCGATGGAGGCGTTCCGCGTCGCAGGAGGCGTCCTGCTGTTCCTAACCGCGCTGGATATGCTGTTTGAACGCCGCACCAAGCGACGCGAAAGCAGCGCCGAGGAAGAGGAACATCCAGACCCGTCCGTTTTTCCCCTGGGCATTCCACTGATTGCAGGCCCCGGCTCGATTGCAACGATGATTCTGCTTGCGGGCCAGCAACCCGGCATTCAGGGCCTTGCCGTTGTCATCGGCGTCATGCTCGTTGTTCTGGCGATGGTCTTCGTGATGTATCTGACATCCGGCGCTGTCGCACGGGTTTTGGGCAAAACCGGGTTGAACGTATTGACGCGACTACTGGGTATGTTGCTTGCGGCCCTGTCTGTTCAATTCATTCTTGATGGCCTCAAGGCCTTTGGATTTGCGTCTTAAATCCCCATATACAATGCGCGTAACTTGAGTGGGGTGAACCCTGTGGACAGCATCGATATCGGACAACTGGTCTATCTGGTCGTGCTCGGGCTGGCGATCGCGTTCTGGTTCGTTTCGCAAAACCGCCAGTCCCTGAACAAAACATTGCAGCAGGCGATGGCCTGGGTGTTCATTTTTGTTGGTGTCATTGCCGTTGTTGGATTGTGGGAGGACATCCGGTCCTCGGTTGGGCCTGCCCCGCAGATGACCGTTACCGGTCAAACGATCGAGGTGCCCCGTGCCTATGACGGTCACTACTATTTGCCGGTTTTGGTGAATGATGAGCCGATCAGCTTTCTTGTCGACACCGGCGCCAGCCAGATCGTGCTCAGCGCTCAGGACGCTGCGCGCGTTGGTATCGATCCTGATCAGTTGAACTATTTCGGACGCGCCTTGACCGCCAACGGAGAGGTGCGCACCGCGCCGGTGCGGCTTGAGACCCTGACCGTAGGGCCAATTACCGATCAGAACGTATCGGCCTGGGTCAATGAGGGCGAGCTGGATAAATCGCTTTTGGGGATGGAATACCTGCATCGTTTCTCAAGCATTCAGTTCGTAGATGGCAAGCTGATCTTGTCTCGTTAGCGGCTCTGATCGCTTGAGAACAAAAATAGAACATGCTAATGTTTCGGCATGTCTACTCAGCTTCTTGGCCACAAACCTGCGCGTCAGGCACCGGGGGTAAACCTCCATCCGCAGATCACCCTGCAACTGGGCCGTGTGCACGAGGCGTGCGGCCCCGCCCGGCGCAGCTTTGCCATGTGGCTGGCCAGTCAGACACAGGGGCCGGTCTTGTGGATTTCCCCCGCGTGGGAACCTGGCCAGCTAAACCCCGATGGGATGATGGCCTTTACCGACCCGGCCCGGTTCATCTTTGTTCAGCCCACCCGTGCCGAGGATCTGCTGTGGTGTCTGGAGGAGGCGCTGCGCAGCGGGGCCATTCCGCTGATCGTCGGCGACCTGCCCGGCGCGCCGGGGCTGACACCGATACGCCGGATGCATCTGGCCGCCGAACAAGGGGGTACGATGGGGCGGGCTCCGCTTGGTTTGCTGCTGACACCCGGAGATGGTGGCGCGCAAGGGGTTGAGACACGCTGGCACATGGCTGCCACCCATCGGGACGATGCGAGGCTCTGGACCCTGACCCGCCGCCGCGCCCGTGCCCTGCCCCCGGTCACATGGCAGGCCACCATGACCGCCGCCCGTGCCGGTTTGCATCTGAAACGGATCGAAACCGAAGATGCAACGGCGTAAAGCCACGCGGATCACGCAAGAAGTGACTGGTCAAACCCCGGGCCGCGCCCTAGCGTCACCGCATGAGCCATCCGATCCATGACAGTCGCTATTCCTGGCTTCGCCTTCTGATCACGCTCGCCATTGCAACAGTGGCGAATGTTGGCATGTGGGCGGTGATCGTGGTCATGCCCGCGGTTGAAGCCGAATTCGGGGCCGGTCGCGCCGAAGCCTCGATGCCGTATACGCTGGCGATGATCGGTTTTGCCTTGGGTAATATGTGGTTGGGGCAGTTGGTGGACCGGCTGGGTGTCACCAGCGCCCTGATCGGAGCAGCCGTCTTGAGTGCTCTGAGCTATGTGCTGGCAACGCTGGCGCCGAATATAATGTTGCTATCCGCGGCGCATCTTCTGCTTGGGCTGGGCACGTCAATTGGGTTTGGTCCGCTGATCGCCGATATCTCGCATTGGTTCGTGAAGCGGCGCGGTATTGCCGTCGCACTAGTGGCAAGCGGGAATTACCTATCCGGCGCCATCTGGCCCACCATGCTGTCCGGAATTCTGGCTCGGGACGGATGGCAACAGGTCTATCTGACGCTCGCCGTTCTGACGCTTATCGTCGTCATTCCCCTGTCGCTGCTGCTACGCCGCAGGGTGCCGGTCGAGGCACACAGCACCGCCGCAGCATCCGCCCAAATCAATGCACGAAGTGTCGGCGTATCACCACGCGCGCTGCAATATATTCTGGGCCTGGCCGGGATCGGTTGTTGCGTCGCCATGTCGATGCCGCAGGTTCATATCGTCTCGTATTGCGTCGGACTGGGATATGGGCCCGCAGTCGGGGCCGAAATGCTGTCGCTGATGTTATTGGGTGGCGTTGTCAGCCGCATCATCTCGGGTCTGTTGGCTGACCGGCTGGGCGGCGTCGTGACGCTTTTGATCGGTTCTCTTCTGCAATGCATCGCCCTGTTCCTGTTCCTGCCGTACAACGGAATGGTGTCACTTTACGCCATCAGCCTGCTCTTTGGCCTGGCACAGGGTGGCATCGTGCCCAGCTATGCGTTGATTGTCCGTGAATACATGCCGCCGCAAGAAGCTGGCGCGCGGGTCGGGTTCGTCATGATGATGACCATTCTTGGCATGGCACTCGGCGGCTGGATGTCAGGGTGGATATACGACCTCACCGGAAACTACCAACTGGCGTTCGTGAATGGCATTCTTTGGAATGGCCTGAACATTGCAATCGTTCTGATGCTGCTCAGGAGATCCCGCCCCGGACGAGAACGGGTCATGGCATGACCCTTCTGACCCGTCGCAGCCTGCTTGCCGGCCTGGCAACCCTGCCCCTGACCCAGGCGGCACACGCTGCTTTGCGGCCTTACATCTTGTCGGATGAAGGCACCAGGGTCGGGTTCACTTTTGATCTTGCGGGGGTGACTCAGTCAGGGACAATGCCGATCCGGACCGCCGAAGTTCAAATTGACTCACGTCGCCTGCAGAACAGTCAGGTCACAGTGACACTGGACGTCAGCAAGGCCACAACGCGGCTGCCCTTTGCCCGAATGCCCATGCTCAGCCCCAGCGTATTGGACGCGAAACAGCACCCAACGATCCGGTTTGTGTCAACGGACATACAGTTGGGCACGGAAGGACGAATATCAGACGGCGCTCGGATCACGGGTGATCTGACGGTCCGCGGCGTGATCCGCCCGATCACGCTGGAGGCCAATCTGTACCGGCAGGCGGGAAGTGCAGAGAACAATCTGAACCGTCTGACCATTGGCCTGAAGGGCGCTCTGAACCGGCACGACTTCGGAGCTTCGGGCTATCCTGACCTGGTTCATGACACTGTCGGCCTGGACATCCACGCAGAGATTATCCGCGCGACCTGATCGTCAATTGGCAAAAAACGACTCGCTAAAGTCGAATTGATGCGCGCATTGTGCGGCGACACTGCCAATCTGAGACCACCATGCGCACGATCATTTCATTTGCCGCCCTGTTTCTTTCGGTCATTCTGCTACAGCTTTCGACAGGAGGCGTCGGACCTCTCGATGCCATATCGGGCATCACGCTGAATTTCACGACAGAACAGATCGGCCTATTGGGATCTTCGCACTTTCTGGGGTTTTTCATCGGCTGCTGGTGGGCACCACGTCTGATGGGAAATGTTGGTCATTCGCGTGCATTTGCCGTTTGCACTGCGCTGGGTGCAATGGGCTTGATCGGGCATACGCTGACTGAAAACCCATACATCTGGGCGGCCCTGCGTGTGGCCTCTGGCACCTGCGTGGCAGGCGCGTACACGGTGATCGAGGCCTGGCTGAACGCAAAGGTCACCAATGAAACCCGAGGGCGTGCGATGGGCACGTACCGGATCGCAGATATGGGCGCATCCCTGTGCGCCCAGTTAATTATCGCCGTTCTGCCCCCGGCTTCATATGTCTCATATAACCTGCTTGCGATCTTGTGTTGTGCGTCGCTGCTGCCGTTGACACTGACCAAAGCAAGCCAGCCCAAAACACCTGATGCGCCTCGCCTTAAACCCGGGCTGGCATGGCGCAGCTCACCGCTGGCCGTGGCGGGTGTGATCGTGGCAGCGGTCAGCTCGGCCTCGTTCCGTATGGTGGGTCCGGTTTACGGGCAAGAAGTCGGCCTTGCCGTCGATCAGATCGCATTCTTCCTAGCCTCGTTCGTAATGGGTGGTGCGCTTGCACAATACCCCGTCGGCTGGCTGGCTGACAAATATGACAGGCGCTGGGTGCTGATCTGGCTGTCAGCTGCAGCGGTGCTCAGTTGCGGCGTCACCATGGCGGCAAGCGGCACCGGAACGATCGGGGTCATGTCGGCGGCGGTATTCTTTGGCCTGACAACCTTCCCGATCTTCTCGGTTTCTTCTGCCCACGCAAATGACTTCGCCACATCTGAGGAACGGGTGGAGCTGTCTGCGGCCCTGATGTTCTGGTTTGCCTTGGGGGCAATTGCATCGCCCTATATTACCTCGACTTTGATCCAGAAATTTGGTCCCGGGGCCCTTTTTGCCTTCGTCGCGTTCGGGCATGTCTTCCTGATCGTATTTGGTCTGGCGCGGATGCGGTCCCGCCCCACCCCCGAGGAGCGTACAAACTATGTTTATGCCCCGCGTACCTCATTCACGATTGGTCGCCTTCTCAAACGGTCACGGGAAAACTTGAAAAACTAGACACCCGCTGGTTTTTGTATGCCTTTCGTGATTGCCCCGGTTTTTTCGGTCGGCCTTGCATGAAACAAGGACGGGTCCGAACAGCTCAGATTCAACGCGTTGCGGTTATACTGTTCCGGGAACGCGAACCAGATCGCCGGGGCAGCGCGGTTTTCGGACCATTCGGCGTCCAAATTGACTTGCAGGTCAATGTCGGGCTTTTGCTGGACGATCACATCATGTAGACGGGCGCGCAGACAGTTACGCGGAAACGGATCATGGCTCGGATTCTCATCACCTCGGCGATCCCCTATATCAACGGGATCAAACACCTCGGCAATCTGATCGGCTCGCAATTGCCTGCCGACTTGTATGCACGTTACCAGCGTGGCCGGGGGAACGAGGTCATGTTCCTGTGCGCCACGGATGAACACGGCACACCAGCCGAGCTGGCGGCGGCCAAGGCGGGTAAACCGGTGGCCGAGTACTGCGCCGACATGTATGCGATTCAGGCCGATATCGCCAATCGGTTTGGGCTCAGCTTCGATCACTTTGGACGCTCGTCCAGCGAACAGAACAAGCGCCTGACCCAGCATTTTGCGGGTAAGCTGGATGACGCGGGCCTCATCCGCGAAGTCAGCGAGAAACAGGTTTATTCCAACGCTGATGGCCGCTTTTTGCCCGATCGGTATATTGAAGGCACCTGCCCCAATTGCGGCTATGACCGCGCGCGCGGCGACCAGTGCGAGAACTGCACCAAGCAGTTGGATCCGACGGACCTGATCGAGCCGCGCTCGGCCATTTCCGGGTCGACCGACCTGGAAATACGTGAAACCAAGCACCTGTATCTGCGCCAATCCGCGATGAAGGATAAGCTGGATGCGTGGATCGACAGCAAGACAGACTGGCCGGTCCTGACCACGTCAATTGCCAAAAAGTGGCTGCATGACGGCGACGGCTTGCAAGACCGTGGCATCACCCGCGATCTGGACTGGGGTGTGCCGGTCAAAAAAGGCGATCAGGATTGGCCGGGGATGGAGGGCAAGGTCTTTTACGTCTGGTTCGACGCCCCCATTGAATACATCGCCTGTGCCAAGGAATGGGCTGACGCCAACGGCAGGACAGACGCGGATTGGGAACGCTGGTGGCGCACCGACAAGGGCGCGGACGACGTGCGCTATGTCCAGTTCATGGGAAAGGACAACGTGCCGTTCCATACGTTGTCGTTCCCGGCCACCATCCTCGGCACCAACACGCATAATGAAGAGACCGGATCACCCGAACGCTGGAAGCTGGTGGATTTTATCAAGTCGTTCAACTACCTGAATTATGACGGCGGCCAGTTTTCGACCAGCCAGGGCCGTGGCGTGTTCATGGATCAGGCACTGGACATTCTGCCTGCCGATTATTGGCGCTGGTGGCTGCTGAGCCATGCGCCGGAAAGCAGCGACAGTGAGTTCACGTGGGAGAACTTCCAGCAATCGGTGAACAAGGACCTCGCCGACGTTCTGGGCAACTTTGTCAGCCGGATTACCAAATTCTGCCGTTCGAAATTTGGTGAAACCGTGCCCGAAGGCGGTGAGTTTGACGCCCGCGAGCAAGCTCTGATCGAAGAACTCACCAAACGCGTCCGCGCCTATGAGGGCCACATGGGGGCGATGGAGGTTCGCAAATCCGCGCAGGAGCTACGGGCAATCTGGGTTGCCGGAAATGAATATCTGCAGGCTGCAGCTCCGTGGTCCACGTTCAAGGAAGACTCCGAGCGGGCTGCTGCGCAGGTACGTCTTGGCCTGAACCTGATCCGGCTTTACGCCGTTCTCAGCGCGCCGTTCATCCCCGACACCTCGGCCCGTATGCTGAGCGCGATGAACACGTTGGATACCAGCTGGCCGGATGATGTCGCCGTCGCCTTGAACGCCCTGCCCTCCGGACACGACTTCACCGTGCCCGACGTTCTGTTCGCCAAGATAGCGGATGAACAGCGTGAAGAATGGCAGGAGAAATTCGCTGGGACCCGCGACTGAACCATCCGATACCTAGAACCAGGGGGGCCATTCCGACCCCCTTCTCGCTCGGGCCCGATGACCACGCCGGGACCTAAGCCAGCATAAGTGCTGAAATTTTTGACATCGGCCCCGATCGACTCAAGATTCATCACGCTTGAGATATCGGCACAAAAAAGTCATCCTGAGATCAAGTTCCTCCGACTCGGGTCGCCCTGGCGACCGGGTCGGTATCTTTTGTTTCTGCATCGAACGAGGCTTTCGCCATGTCCCCAGCATTCATTTCGCCCAACAAGACCAGCAGGCATTTGGCCGCCGTATTCATGCTGTTGTCCTTGGGTTTGGCGCATCCTGCGACCGCGCAGGAAGAAGGGGCACCACCAAAGGTTTCCATAGCCGCAGCCTATACCGAGGAAATCACTGACGAGGCCACGTTCATCGGGCGCGCCGAGGCAATCAACAAAGTCGATATCGTGGCGCGCGTGAACGGGTTTCTCAACAGCCGAGAGGTCGAAGATGGAGCGACGGTAAATGAAGGCGACCTGCTGTTCACCATCGAACCCGACCTTTACGAGGCCACACTTGAGGCCCGAAAGGCCGATCTGAACCGGGCGGAAGCGAATCTTGAGCTGGCAAAGGTTGATCTGGCGCGTAAAGAAGAGCTTTACAAACGTGACGCGACGCCGGAATCGGAACGCGACATCGCGCGCGCCAATGAACTGGTCGCAGAGGCAGAGGTGAAAGCAGCCAAAGCTGCGATCCGGCAGGCCGAGCTCGACCTGAGCTACACGCAGATCCACGCACCATTTGATGGCCGTATCGGCAGGATCACCACAAGCGTTGGCGATGTTGTTGGTCCAAACAACCCTCCACTGGTCAATATCGTAAGCGAGACGCCAATCTACGTGAATTTCTCGTTGAACGAAAAGCTCTTTACCTCGGTTTTGCAGACCGTTGGCGAAAACTCAGCCTCTCTTGCGGATAGTCCGCAAAGCCCAAACGTGCACGTCACCCTGCCCAATGGCACAGAGATGGATGAAGTCGGCAGAATTGTATTCGTTGACAACCGTATCGACCCATTGACCGGCGCAATCACAATGCGGGCCCAATTCGACAATACGGACCGGCTGATCCTGGACGGCGCTTTCGTGAATGTGCAGATCGAAGCGCTGGAGCCGACCTTGCAGGTTCTGGTGCCACAAGCCGCCTTGCAACGCGATCAGCGGGGCGATTTTGTCCTGGTGGTTAATGACAAGCAAATGGTTGAACAACGCTACATCACAACAGGTGACACTTTTGGTACTGCGATTATCGTGCTGGACGGACTGCGTGAAGGTGAAAGCGTCATTGTCGAGGGCTTGCAGCGGGTCCGCCCCGGTGTGGCTGTTGACGCGGTCGTGGCCTCTGAACAGCCGGGAGAGTAACAGATGTTCTCAGCCCTGTTCATAAGCCGCCCCAAGCTGGCGCTTGTCATCTCACTGGTGCTGACCATCATGGGCGGCATCGGGTACCTGGTTCTGCCGGTCGCGCAGTTTCCGGACATCACGCCACCGGTGGTCAACGTCTCAACCACATATACCGGTGCAAACGCCGAAACCGTTGAAAACACCGTTGCCGCGCCGATTGAGGCGCAGGTCAACGGTGTGGACGACATGATCTATATGACGTCCAGATCGTCGGACAACGGGTCCTACTCGCTGGATGTGACCTTTGAGGTGGGCACCGATCCTGACATCGCATCGGTCAACGTTCAAAACCGGGTTGCGCAGGCCATGTCGTCATTGCCAGCCGAGGTCACTTCGTCCGGCGTCGTGACACAGAAATCTTCGACCAACATGCTGATGCTGGTCACTCTGACCTCACCCGATGGGACCTATGACAGTGTGTTCCTGTCGAACTATGCCTCGATCAATCTGCGCGATGCGCTGGCGCGTGTGCAGGGCGTTGGTAAGGCTGATGTTCTGACCAACCTTGAATACGCCATGCGGATCTGGATGGACCCGGACAAGATGGCGGCGCTGTCCATCACTCCGGGGGATGTAATCAATGCAATCCGGGAACAGAATATCGAAGTGTCTGCCGGTTCCATCGGTGCACCACCTGTACCCGAAGGGCAGACGTTTCAATACACGATCAAATCCAAAGGCCGTCTGACATCCGCAGAAGAATTCGGTGACATTGTTATCCGGACCGGCGAAGCCGGCGCCATCGTCCGCGTCAAGGACATCGCTCGGGTTGAGCTTGGCGCAGAATATTATGCGGCTTCGGGCTATTTTCAGTCGGTTCCTGCCACGGTTATCGGCATCTATCAGGCCCCCGGTGCAAACGCTTTGGCGGTATCGGAACGTGTGCAGGCCGAATTGGAACGGCTGTCCCGCGCGTTCCCGACGGATGTCGAGTATGATGTACCCTTCAACACGACCGACTTTGTCGAGGCCTCTTTGAACGACGTGGTCTCGACTCTGATCCTGACCTTCATTCTCGTTATTTCGGTTGTGTTCGTCTTCCTGGGAAGTTGGCGCGCAACGATCATTCCGGCGGTGGCAATTCCAGTGTCCCTGATCGGCACTTTTGCCTTCCTGCTGGCGTTTGGGATGTCCCTGAACACCATCTCGCTGTTCGCCTTGGTGCTTGCCATTGGTATCGTGGTGGACGACGCCATCGTCGTTGTTGAAAACGTGGAGCGCATTATTGCGGATGAAGGGTTGCCTCCGGCTGAAGCGACCCGAAAAGCCATGGGCCAGATAACTGGACCGGTCATCGCGACCACTTTGGTTCTTCTGGCGGTGTTCGTGCCGGTGACGTTCATGCCCGGCATCTCGGGGCGGTTGTATTCCCAATTTGCGGTCACGATCTCGACCGCTGTCGTTATCTCATCCATCAACGCGCTGACCCTTTCGCCCGCCCTGTGTGGCTTGGTGCTACGTGCCAGATCTGGCCCTCCCAAAGGGCTGCTGGCGGTCTTCGAAAGTTTCATCGGCACGGTTCGCAACGGCTATGTCGCCATAGTACGCAAACTGCTGATTTTCCCCGCCATCGCGCTGGCCATCGTGGTCGGTCTTGGTTTTGGTACGGGGACAATCATGTCGAATACCTCTGCCGGGTTTATCCCGCTTGAGGACAACGGGTACTTGTTCGTCGATGTTCAGTTGCCGGATGCTGCCACTCTGGAACGGACAGAGGCGGTCACCGCACGTCTGGACGAACAGATAAGCGAAATCCCGGGCGTTGCGAGCACGGTTCTTGTCAACGGCTTTTCGATGCTGAACGGCACGATCACCAATGGCGCTGCGATTTTCGTCAATCTCGACAATTGGAGCGAGCGGCAAGAAGACGATCTGAGCGCTGATGCCATTCTGGCCAAGGTACTGGCGATTGCGAATGGTGAATCAGCGGCTTCGATCCTGGCCTTCAACCCACCACCTATCCAGGGTCTTGGCATGTCCGCGGGCGTAGAAATGGAGGTTCAGCAAACCGGCGGTGGCACACCGCAGGATCTGGCCTCGGCCGTGGGTTCGTTCGTGTATTCGGCCAATCAGAGACCCGAGATCGGGCAGGCCTATACAACCTTCCGCGCCAACGTCCCGCAGCTGTTCGTTGATCTGGACCGCGAAAAGGCCAAAACGCTGAATGTCTCGGTCGCCGAGATTTTTCAGACCATGCAGGCACAACTGGGGTCGTACTATGTCAATGACTTCAACCTGTTCGGCCGCGTCTACCGCGTGATGATTCAGGCTGATGGCACTTATCGGGACAATGTCGAGGATATCGCGAACCTCTATGTCCGTTCTCAAAACGGCGACATGGTGCCGTTAGGGACACTGATCGACGTGGAAAACGTGTTGGGTCCGGTTCTGCTGAAGCGCCACAACCTGTTCCGGTCTGCCACGGTGACGGCGGTACCAGCACCCGGCTTGTCCAGCGGCGACGCAATCAACGTGATGACGGAAGAATCCGCAACCGCCCTGCCCCCGGGCTATTCGTTCGAATGGACAGGGACAGCACAGCAACAGCTGGCCTCGGGCAGTCTGGTGATTATCATCCTCGGGCTTGCCATCCTGTTCGGTTACTTGTTCCTGGTGGGTCAGTACGAAAGCTGGACCTTACCTGTTTCAATCCTGCTTTCCGTTGTTGTGGCCCTGTTTGGTGCCGTGGCGGCGGTGGCGATCGTGGGCAGTGACATCAACCTCTATACGCAGATCGGTATGATCATGCTTGTGGGGCTGGCCTCGAAGAACGGTATTCTTATCGTCGAATTCGCCATGGAGCAACGCGCCAAGGGGTTGTCTATTAAAGAGGCCGCCGCAGAGGCTGCGCATCAGCGTTTCCGCGCCGTGATGATGACTGCCTTGTCCTTCCTCCTCGGTGTTGTACCACTGCTGGCCGCCAACGGAGCCGGCGCCGCCAGCCAGAAAGCGATTGGTGTCGCAGTGTTCGGCGGGATGCTGGCCGCGACGCTGGTTGGTGTGATCGTGGTGCCCGTGCTCTACGCCCTGATGCAGGGCTTGCGAGAATGGTTGAAGGGCAGCAAGAAGGAGCCCGACCCTTCTGAAGAAGCCGCCTGACTACACAAAAAAGCCCCACCAGAACTGGTGGGGCTTTTTTTGCAATTCCGCTGATAGGTTTCAGGCGTTTTAAAGCTAGCTTTCATCCTCAGACCGTGCGGACATCCATTGATCGATCCGCGCAATCTGCTCGGGCGTCAGCCGCAAGCCCAATTTGTTGCGGCGCCAAACCACATCTTCGGCTGTGCGGGCATATTCCTTGTCCATCAGCCACGCGACCTCTCGCGCGGTCAGAGTTGCGCCAAAGTCCTCTCCCAGATCGGATACCTGTTTCGCATCTCCCAAAACGTCCCGTGCTTCTGTCCCGTAAGCTCTGATCAAGCGGGCAGCCCAGGTTTCGGTCAAAAAGGGGAAGGCCGTCAAAAGATCGCCTTTCAGGGTTTCGACAGCATCCACCGGAAAATCACCCCCCGGAAGTGCGACACCAGCGGTCCAGGGGCCGGGCAGGTTCGGGAAAAACTCACCAACCTTTTCGAGCGCGCTTTCTGCAAGCCTGCGATAGGTTGTGATCTTGCCGCCAAACACATTCAAAACAGGTGCCCCGCCCTGCGCATCGACTTTCAACGTGTAATCCCGTGTCGCAGCAGTGGCACTGTTTGCTCCGTCATCATAAAGAGGCCGTACGCCGGAATAGGTCCAAACGACATCGTCGCGGGTCACGGCACGTTTGAAGTATTTGGACGCGAAGGCGCACAGGTAATCCTGCTCGGCCTCGGTGCAGACCGGTTTCGTGGCCGGGTCCGGATGGTCCTGATCCGTTGTTCCGATCAGGGTAAAATCCTGCTCGTACGGAATGGCGAAAATGATGCGGCCATCTTCACCCTGGAAAAAGTAGCACTTGTCGTGATCGTAAAGCCTGGGCGTCACGATATGACTGCCCCGCACAAGCCGCACGCCCTCGCGAGAGTTCACACGAATCTTGGTTTGAATGATGTCGCCCACCCAGGGTCCGCCTGCATTGATCAGCATTTTGGCCCGGACCAAACGGGTTTCACCGCTGCTTCGATCCCGAATGGACACTTCCCAAAGATCACCAACCCTCTCGGCCGAGGTCACTTCGGTTCGGACCATGATCTGCGCGCCGCGTGCTTCGGCATCCCGCGCATTCAAGACCACCAGTCGCGCGTCTTCGATCCAGCAGTCAGAGTATTCATAAGCTGTTTCAAACTTGTCCTGCAGAGGGGCGCCCTCTGGTGCCGAGCGCAAGTTCAACGACGTCGTACCCGGCAAGATTTTGCGCCCGCCCAGATTGTCATACATGAACAGACCCAACCGGATCAGCCAGGCCGGACGCCGCCCCCGCATCCACGGCATGACCGTGCTGAGCAGCCGAGAGGTCGGCGTTTCCGAATCGAACCGCATGTCCTTGTGGTACGGCAGCACAAAGCGCATCGGCCAGCTGATATGCGGCATCGCGCGCAGCAAGGTTTCGCGTTCGATCAGGGCTTCGCGCACCAGACGGATCTCGAAATACTCCAGATACCGCAACCCGCCATGAAACAGCTTGGTCGAGGCTGACGATGTCGCCGAAGCCAGATCGTTCATCTCGGCCAATGTTACTGAAAGACCCCGTCCGGCAGCATCCCGTGCGATGCCGCAACCGTTGATCCCGCCGCCAATGACGAAAAGGTCTGTGATCTGGGTGTCCGTCGACTGCATATCCATTGATTCCCTGCGAAACACGGTTACGGGCATTAGCCAGAACACCCTTCGCTTCGTCAATGTTTATGTTCGTTTTTTTTCTTTTTGCAACGCTGGTATGTATTGCAAGCAAGTTGTCTTGCCAAAACCAACAAAAAGAACAAAAACGAAAACGTATCTTCTGCGCCGGAACCGCTCATGTCCCTGTCTTTTCGCCAATCCGACATCTTGGAAATCGCCAGCGCCGAAGGACGCGTTACAGTCGACGGCCTGGCCGAACGCTTTGGTGTCACCGTCCAGACAATCCGACGCGACCTGACAGAGCTTGCAGATGCGGGCAAACTGGACCGGGTTCATGGCGGTGCGGTTCTGCGATCAGGCGTCTCAAATATCGGATACGAAGACCGCCGTGCCTTGAACGCTGACGCCAAGACCCGCATCGCGCAGGCCTGCGCGGCCGAAATCCCAGACGGTGCGTCGGTTTTCATGAACATCGGAACTTCGACCGAGGCCGTGGCAAGACAATTGCTGAACCACAAAAACCTGATGGTGGTGACGAACAATATGAACGTTGCAAACATACTGATTGAAAACTCCGACTGTGAAATCGTCATGGCCGGTGGCGTCCTGCGTCGAACAGACGGCGGTCTGATCGGCACCCTGACCGTGTCGACCATCCGGCACTTCAAATTCGATCTCGCCGTCATCGGGTGCTCAGCACTGGATACAGACGGAGATCTTTTGGACTTCGACTTTCAGGAAGTTCAGGTCAGCCAGACCATTATCGATCAGGCCCGCCGTACTTTTCTGGTGGCCGATCACTCAAAGTTCCAACGCTCGGCCCCGGCACGCATAGCTTCGATGGCCGAACTTGACGCGGTCTATACCGACGCGCCCCTGCCCGGCACCCTGCCGCAGCGCTGTCGCGAATGGCAAACAAACGTTGTTGTCTGCGGTTAAGCAATAGCACCTTTCAACGCTCCGGCGGGTCGCGCGGCTTGCCAGACGGGAACTGGCCTGACACTATCCATTGTACAAGGAATTGTGCACGGGAGGGGAGTACCGGGCCATGATTGCGCTTTTATTTGCATTACTTACCGCCACGATGGCGCTTAACTATTTCAATCTGACAAAGGCTGGCAACGTGCTGTTTTTCGCCACGTTGGCCCTGTGTGTGTATTGGCTGAAATTCCACGCCACCACCCAGCTGACAATTCAACTCTGAGGGGCTTGCCATGACACCTGAATTGTCCCGCACCCTCAACGCGATAGGAATGCTGGCCGTCTGTCTGGTTCTCGCGTTGGCATTTTTCTATCAAGTCGTCCTTTACGAACTGCCCTGCCCGCTTTGCCTGCTGCAGCGCGTCGGACTTGTCGCCGTCGGCGTAGGAATTGGTTTGAACCTGCTCTACGGCGCGCGACCGCAACATTACGCCATCATGCTGATTGCGGCCTTATATGGCGGCAGTGTCTCGATCCGGCAAATTCTTCTGCATATCGTGCCCGGAACCGGGCACTACGGTTCTCCTATTCTGGGGCTGCACTATTATACTTGGGCCGGAATCGCCTTTTTCCTTGTTTTGCTGGGCACTTCGATCATGCTGTTGTTTGATCGCCAATACGCGGACCCTTCAAGTCAGGGGCCAAAGTTCGGCGGAAATACTCTGGCCAAAATCGCATTTTTCGTCATGCTGGCGCTGGCAGTGCTGAATGCCGGATCGGCCTTGTTGGAATGCGGACCGGGTATCTGCGCCGACCCGCCGACAAGCTACAAGGTGATTGACGAAATGGACGCAGGCAACTGAAGATACCTTAACCTTCCCCAAAAGGAGGCACGAGCATGGGACTACTGGGACAGCCGCTTGGCTATTACGACTACCTCACTTTCGTGGCACTCATCCTGCTGCTGGCAGCGGTGATGGCGTTGTTTCTGTTCCTCATGGGTCTTCCGGGGCGGATCGCCATCAAACGCAATCATCCCCATGCCGAAGCCGTCAAGATCATGGGATGGATGGGATTTCTGGCCGTGGTTCCGTGGGTCCATGCCTTCATGTGGGCGTTCCATGATGGTGTCACAGTCGATATTCGTCGCGGTCCTGACGAGGAAAAGGATGCCATTCGCGATGAAATAAAACGTTTGGGTGGCGACGTCAGGCCAGAGTATCAAGATCGTCTGGACACAGACGACACGCAGCGAAGCTAAGGCTGAAGGAAACAACCAAACATGTTCGTCGCCCTCGGCATTACGCTTTTCTACATCATTTTTGTCTGGCTTATCTTCTTCAAGTTGGAATTGCTGAAATTCAACATTGCCTGGGGCATTGTGTCCTTCTGGGTCGGTGCGCATCTGCTGCTGATCTTTCTGGTCGCATTGCGGTTCTTCCAGCCCTTCTCGGTCGACAGCCATGTGGTGCGTTCGACCATACAGATCATCCCAAAGCTGACACAGCCAACGATCCTGACCGAGGTACTTGTGGAACCCAATACACCGGTCACCAAGGGCGATCCGCTCTACCGCTTTGATGACACGGTGTTTTCACTGGCGGTGAACAGTGCGCAGGCGCAGTTGGTCGCCGCCGAACAGAATGCCAAAATTCTGGAACAGGATGTGATCGCGTCGACCGAAGCAGTTGAACGTGCAAACGCGCAATTGGCCTACGCGCAGACTCAGCAAGCACGCTATGAAACTCTCGTGCCCGCCGGTGGAGCGCGGCAAGACGATCTGGACCGCTGGAACGAGCAGGTGACAGAAGACCTTGCCGCCGTCAAACAGGCCGAGGCAAATCTGGAAAAAGCACAGTTGGCTGTGGAATCCCAGATAGACGGTGTGAACACGGGTATTCTTCAGGCCCAGGCGCAATTGGCTGAGGCCAGATATTTCCTCGAAAACACAACGATCTACGCACCAGAAAACGGCATGATCGTTTCGCAGCAAGCGCGCCCCGGGCTGGTCGTCGGCGATGTTCGACTGGGCGCGATTGCCAGTTTCGTGACCGAAGACAGCCCCTACATTCTTGCGACCTACCGCCAGCAAAACCTGAAATTCGTGGAACCGGGGCAAGAGGTCGAGGTGGCGCTGGATCTTTACCCGGGTGAAATCCTGACCGGCAAGGTCGAGGCGATCTGGTGGGCTACACGCCAAGGGCAACTGATCCCGTCAGGCCGCCTGCCCGGCTTTGAACTGCCAAAACTGCCTGGTCGAATTGCTGTGCAGATCACCGTCGATGTCCCTGAAGGGCACACTTTCCCAGCGGGTGGCCACGCCGCAGTGGCGATCTACACCGGACAGGGCAAAAGCTTTGAGTTCCTGAGACGCATCAACATCCGTCTCTATTCCTTCGCCAACTTCATCCGACCGCTGGATATCTGAGGATGCGCGTCATGACACTCCGCCGGTTGATGGGAACCGCACTTTGCGCCGCCACTTTGGCGGCCTGCACGCCCGTGGGGCCCGATTTCGTGCGGCCGAACTCTCCGGTCGTGAAACAATGGATCGAGGTCAACACACCCAGCGCCGGCCAAGGCGGCCTGACATCGCGCAGCGCACCCGTGGTTAAATGGTGGGAGACATTCAATGACCCGACCCTCAACCGGCTGATTGCCGAGGCCTATGCCCAAAACCTGACGCTTCAGGTCGCGGGGGCACGGGTGCTGCAAGCGCGGGCACAGTTGGGGATTGCTTTCGGCGAATTGTACCCGCAATCTCAGGCCATCGGCGGGTCATTGCAGCGACGGCAAATCAGCAATAACCTAGGGCCTGTTGCCGATATCAACCGGATCATCCCCCTAGATACCGAATTCTCGACGTCGCAGGTTGGGTTCGATGCCCAGTGGGAACTGGATGTCTGGGGCGCGCAGCGGCGCGGTGTTCAGGCGGCTCGGTCAAATCTGGCCTTGCAGGTCGCAAACTATGATGACGCATTGGTGACACTGACCGGCGACGTCGCCGCGCTCTACGTCAATATTCGCGCGTTGCAGGAATCTTTGGCAGTAGCCCGGGAAAACATCAAATTGCAGCAGGAATCGGCGGACCTGACCCAGCTGCGATTCAACAACGGAGTCACGACCGAGCTGGACGTTCAGGAATCCACAGCCCTGCTCAACAATACCAAGGCCTTGGTACCCGAGCTGGAAAGTGACCTGCAACAGACCAAGAATGCTTTGGCCGTGCTGCTGGGGACCACGCCATCCCGGATGACAAGTCTTCTTGGGAATTCCGGTCGTATCCCGTCTGCGCGAACAAATGTGGCCGTTGGCGTGCCGGCAGAACTGCTGCGCCGCCGCCCGGATGTCCGCGCGGCAGAACTGGCCGCCGCGACGCAATCGGCACAAGTGGGCATCGCAATGGCTGACCTGTATCCGCAGTTCGTGCTGTCGGGCGCGATCGGTTTGCAGGCATCGGGCGGGCGCGATCTGTTCAGCGGCAACAGCACCACCGGTCTGGCGAGTGCTGGCGTGGTCTGGAACGTGCTTAATTATGGTCGCATCAAGAACAACGTCCGCGCGCAGGATGCGGCATATCAAGCGCTGATTGCCAATTACCAGAACACCGTTCTGACCGCGTATTCCGAAGTGGAAAGCGCGATGGTCGCCTATACGCAAGCGCGAAAACAGGTTGGGTTCTATCAGAAAAGCGTCGATGCCTCACGCAAGGCCGCAGATATCGCCATAAGCCAGTACACGGACGGCATCGCCAGCTATTCGCGCATTCTGAACACGCAGACCGCGCTATTGCGGTCGCAGGCCAACCTGATCGAAGCGCGGCAGCAGGTGTCCAGCAATCTGGTTGCGGTTTACAAAGGTCTGGGCGGCGGATGGCAGATCCGTCAAAACCAAGAGTTCCTGCCTGAAACCGTGCTGGCCGAAATGGCCTATCGCACCGACTGGGGCGATCTGCTTGAAAAAACCCCGACCCGAGCCAGTCTGAACTAGAGGCTACTTGGTCAACCCGCGCAGACCGCCCGAGATCAGGATATTGACCTCGTAAAGGATGCGGGGCGCGGCGAACCCGCCGGGGCTGGCCAGATAGTTGGGGCTCCATTCCGGGTCGAATTTCTGTTTGAAGGCGCGCAGCCCTTCGAAATGATAGAACTGCTCGCCATGCTCATAGACAAAGCCGCCGATGCGGTTCCAAAGCGATGCAAGTTGACGGTTTTCGATCCCCGAGAACGGCGCAGCACCCAGCGAGAACCAGTGGAACCCCTGCTGTGATCCCCAATTCATCATTTCCGCAAAAAGTGCATCCATGACAAAGCTTGGACTATCAGGTTCATAGCGCATCAAATCCAGTGACAGCTCGGATTTGTTGCCGCCTTGAAACAGGTTGGCAAAGGCCATGATCTTGCCTGTTTTACCGTCACGCAGAATCGCATGATCAAAATAGGACAGGTACTGATCGTCAAATCCCCCAAGTGCAAAGCCCTTTTCAGCACCCGCCTTTTGTGCCAGCCAATGATCTGAAATAGCACGCAATTCCGGCAAAACCGAGGCCAGGTCTTCTTTCGGAATGATCTCGAATACATAGCCCTCCCGCTCGGCCCGGTTTCTGGCCTGCCGGAACCGCTTGCGCGACTTTCCATCCAGCGAGAAATCCTTCAGCGGCACCCGCGCGACCTCGCCGATCTTCAGTATCGACAGCCCCAAATCCAGAAATGTCGGCAGGTATTTGGTTGAAACACTGTAGAAGGCACACAGTTTTCCCTCACGGTCCGCCATTTCCCTGAGCTGCCAGATCAATTGCTGCCCCGCTGCTTCATCGCCGACCGGCTCTCCCTTCGAGATCAGAGCGTTGCCCGTGTCTGCGTACGCAATGAATGCAGTTTCATCCGGTGAGATCAGGAACTGTTTGTCACCGGTAAGCGAGATTTGGGATTCGGTATCCTCGCACTCCATCACCAGCCGTTCGACGACACCGGGGATTTCCGTGCGCACAGGTGTCGGAATCTCTCGCCCGAACAGGGAGTTCACGGCCACAATCCCCACGATCACCGCTACGACAAGGCTGGAGCGCAAAAAACGCGAGGCGTCTCCGTTCCAGGCAAATTCCCACCACAGGGCGTTCTGGTACTCGACGTGGGAATAGGTGAACAGACCGACCCAGAAGATGACAGCCAGCAGAACCACGACGCTGATCAGCCAAGGGATATTCAGCCTGAAAATCGACGCGCCACTGACCCGATAGAACGCCCCGCGGAACATGGCCAGAAGGCCAATCGTACCCAGCATCGACAGCGCTTCGTGAGTGTCCAGTCCCTTTGCCAGCGAGGCAAAGAACCCGGCCACCATCAACAACATTGCCACCACCCATGCGCGGTAGAGCTTTCGAAACAAACCGCGAGACACCAGCAAAAGCAGTACTCCGACAGCACTTCCGGCAAGGTGCGATGCCTCGACAAACGATAGCGGCAAAACCTCTCTCAGAACGCCAAGGTTCTGCGTGCCCGCTGGCAACGCTCCGGACACCAGCAGGATCACTCCGGCCACTGCCGCAATCCCGGCTGCCACCATAGGAACGATGGGGCGGATGACCCGATAGACCCATGTCGCGGCCCCACCGATCCTGTGCCTCTGCGTCAGTGCGGACGCGACCGCAATGGACACGCTGGCGATACCGAACGGCAAGAAGGTGTAAACGACGCGATACAACAACAAGGCTGCGATCACATCCGAACGTCCCGACACCCCAAGCCCCGCGATCAGCGTGGCTTCGAATACCCCAAGCCCGCCCGGCGCGTGGCTAAGGATTCCAACGGCGATTGCTGCAATGTAGATCGTGAAGAAATAGGGATAGCCAACGCCCAGATCGTCCGGCATCAGGACATAGAGCGCCATGGACGCGCCAACCAGATCTCCGATAGCGGCCAGTGTCAGCAAGCTGGCCAGTTTGCCGCCTGGCAAATCAAACCCTATACCGGCTAAGCCCAACCGCCTGCCCCCGCTGGACAACCATATGAACATCGCGACCAATGCCCCCAAAAGGCACAATCCGATGACGGTTTCCACCGTTTCGCTGACAGGCATCACTTTGGAGATTCCGTCCGGATGCACGGTCAGCAACACACCCAGAACCAGAACAAGCCCCATCCAGAACGCGACCCAGGACGTTGCGATAACCCCGGCCACCCGCCCCAGATCCAATCCCAAAGACGCATATATCCGGTACCGGATCGCCGTCCCGGTGATGTAGGAAAACCCCAGGCAATTCGATACGGCATAGCCGCTGGCCCCTGCCAATCCGGCTACAGGCAAAGGCACTTTGCCGCCTGCCACACTCTGCACGGCAAACACATCATAGAGCGATAGCGAAAGAAAACTGAACGCAGTCCAAAGCAAGGCGAAAAACATAAGTTTCCACGACGTCGTCGCGATATCGGCTTGGACATCCGACCATTTCACATGCGTAGACAAATCATGCAAAACCGTCAGCGCGATCCCAGTCACGAGAACCGGTATCGCGATCCGCAGCCAGGGTTTTTCCAACATGGCCGTAAGCTTTTCAACCCAGTGCACCGCCAGAGGTTCACCGTCACTTTCCGCATTGGTCATGCTGCACGTCCCCGCCGGTTTCTGATCGCAGATACCACGTGCGGCTCACCCGCCCGTCGACTATCAATACTTCATCTGCCAACAGACTCTGGCACATTTTGTTTTTATCTCAAAGCGCTAGAGCCGCCCCCTGCGTGTTGACAGCAAAAGGTTCGTTTCCGAACGCGTCACACCGTCGATCTTTCGGATCTGAAACAGAACCTCATCCAGTTCGGCCAGAGTTTCGGTGCTGATCTCGGCGATCAGATCCCAACTGCCATTTGTCGAATGAACCGCCGTCACCTGACGCATGGCTCCGATCCGGGCCATCACGCGTTCTGTTCCGCGCCCTTCAATCTCGAGCATCATCAATCCGCGCACCGGGCTTTGTGCCAGATCGCGACGAGTCAAAACGGTGAAGCCGACGATTTCACCGGACTGTTTCAGCCGCTGCAACCTGCTGCGCACCGTTGTACGCGTCACGCCCAGCGTTTCCGACAGCTCTGACAGGCTTGCCCGAGCATCCCGCTGCAACGCATTGAGCAATCGATTGTCCAATTCGTCCATAACGCTTTCTCATAAAGAATTTTCCTAGACCATTTTGAGCAATTTGCTGACTTCACGCAAGACAGTATGACGGCCTAAATGAACATATGGAACTCAAGGATATTATACTGGTTGGCGCCCCGATGGACGCCGGAAAACGCCGTCAGGGATGCCGGATGGGCCCTGATGCGTATCGCGTGGCAGGGTTGGAGCAAGCGCTGTCTGATCTTGGTCACACCGTTCACGATTGGGGCGACGTGCAAGCCGAAAGCGTCGACATTCCCCAACACCCGCACCTGTTCGCCCTGCCCGAATGTGTGGGGTGGACACAAGCTCTCAGCAAAGCTGCGCAAGACGCGGCGGGTCAGGGTATTCCTATTTTCATGGGGGGCGATCACGCCCTGTCCATGGGTACGGTTGCCGGGATGGCCGCCCATGCTGCTCAGATCGATCGCCCCCTGTTTGTACTATGGCTTGACGCCCACAGCGACTTTCATACTCCGGACAGCACGGGCAGCGGCAACCTGCACGGCACGCCGGTGGCGTATTTTACCGGCAGACCCGGGTTCGAGGACTTTCCCCCTTTGCCCGCCGTCATACCGACGGATCGCGTCGGCATGATCGGATTGCGCTCTGTCGACCCGGCGGAACGAGCGGCGCTGGAACAGGACCGCGCCATGCTGGCGGATATGCGCAGCATAGATGAAAATGGCATCAAAGCCCCCCTGTTGGCCTTTCTGGATCGCGTCAGGGCTGAAAACGCTCTGCTACACGTGTCGTTGGATGTCGATTTCCTCGATCCGGCCGTGGCACCCGCAGTCGGCACGACTGTGCCCGGCGGTGCGACCGAGCGCGAAGCCCATTTGGCCATGGAACTGCTGCATGAAAGCGGGCTTGTCTGCTCACTGGACCTGGTCGAACTGAACCCGTTTCTGGATGACCGGGGCCGAACCGCAAAGCTGATGGTCGATCTGGCTGCCTCTTTGATGGGCCGCCGTATCTTCGATCGCCCCACCCGGAGTTTCTGATGCTGTCTCTTCAAGCGCCATCTGCCGTTGTCATGATCCGGCCACACGCTTTTGCATCCAACCCGGAAACACGCGATGACAATGCCTTTCAAACGCTGAGCACCGTATCCGCCGAGGCGACATCGGACGCGGCCAGGGATGAACATGATCGGGCGGTGCAACAATTGCGCGACGCCGGAGTCACTGTTCATGTGTTTGACGATTTCGGCGACCTCAACACACCTGACAGCGTTTTTCCTAACAACTGGTTCTCAACACATCCCGGCGGCCATGTGGCGATCTACCCGATGTTTGTGCCATCGCGCAGGCGCGAACGCCGGACCGATGTAATCGAGCTGCTCAAAAAGGAATACCGCGTGCAAGATGTCATCGACTATTCCGGGCTGGAACAAGACAACCTGGCTCTGGAAGGAACCGGCGCGATGGTTTTGGATCACGTGGCCCGCATCGCTTACACGGTGACGTCCAATCGCGCGGATCCGGTCTTGCTGGAACGGTTCTGCACGCATTTCAACTATGAGCCAATCGCCTTTGAGGCCCGCGATGCCAAGGGCCGGGACGTTTATCACACCAACGTATTGATGGGAATCGGCACGCATTACGCCTTGATTTGCCTCGATATGATTTCGGACCCTGTTCGCCGCTTGACCGTCCACAATCGGCTGGAGGAATCCGGTCGAACCGTCATTGACCTGACCCATGACCAGATCGCCGAGTTCGCGGGTAACGCCATTGAGCTGACGGGGCGGGATGGGTTGGTGCTGGCCCTGTCCCGCAGGGCACTTGGCGCCCTCACACCAGACCAAATCGCAACAATCCAGGACAGTGCAAAACCGTTGCCGCTGTCCGTTCCAACAATTGAAACCGCCGGTGGGTCCGTGCGCTGCATGATTGCAGGCGTTCACCTTGCCCGCCGATAGGAGAGCACCATGCAACCTTCAGACAAGGCCCTGGTACCATTCGTTTCCGTCGACAACATGATGCGACTGGTACACCATATTGGCGTCGAACAGATGATCAAGCAGATTGCTGCACAGATCGAATCCGATTTCAAACGATGGGAAAGCTTCGACAAGACACCTCGCATTCCGGCGCACTCTCCTCATGGCGTGATTGAGCTGATGCCAACTTCGGATGGCGAGGCGTACGGGTTCAAATACGTAAACGGCCATCCCAAGAACACCTCCGAAGGGCTGCAAACCGTTACTGCATTCGGCCTGCTGGCAGACGTCTATACAGGATATCCGACGCTGTTGACCGAAATGACAATGCTGACCGCCCTGCGCACGGCGGCGACTTCGGCTCTGGTCGGGCGCTATCTGGCCCCGAAAAAAGCCCGGACAATGGCCATGATCGGCAATGGCGCACAGTCCGAATTCCAGTGCCTCGCCTTCAAGGCAATGTGCGGGATCGACACCGTTCGGCTGTATGACATCGATCCGAATGCCACATCGAAATGCACCGCGAACTTGCAGGGCAAGGGCCTGACCGTCATCCCTTGTGAGACGCCGGAAGACGCCATTGAAGGCGCCCAGATCATCACCACCTGCACGGCAGATAAGAAATACGCAACGATCCTGACCGACAACATGGTTGGGCCCGGCGTCCACATCAACGCCATCGGAGGCGATTGCCCAGGCAAGACCGAGTTGCATCGTGACATCCTGTTACGTTCGGACATCTTCGTCGAATACCCTGAACAAACCCGGATCGAAGGCGAAATTCAGGCGCTGGATTCGGATCACCCTGTAACCGAGATGTGGCAGGTCGTCACCGGCGCCGCCAAGGGGCGCACCGATGAGCGGCAGATCACTTTGTTCGACAGTGTTGGCTTCGCGATCGAGGATTTCTCGGCCCTGCGCTATGTGAAACAGGCGATTGAAGGCACAACGTTCTTTGAACCTCTGGACATGTTGGCGGACCCGGACGATCCACGCGATCTGTTTGGGATGTTGATGCGGGCCGGATAACGCATTGTGGCGATGGGCTCTGTCCCTGTCGCGCCATGCACGCCTCCCCCGCGGTTTCCAGGGCCAGATGAAGCAAGGGATCCGAACTTCATCTGGCCACAAATATCCCGGAACGCGAGGCAGAGCCTCGCTTCCGAACTACCCCGCAAGCGATGGCAAGTAGAGAACAATACCCGGGAAAGCCACGAGCGCTGCGATGGTCAGTGCGTCGGCAATGAAAAAGGGTGTGACACCCTTGAAAACATCCTGAACACTCAGGTCCGGGCGCACACCGGCAACGACAAAGCAGTTCAGCCCAATGGGCGGTGTAATCAGGCAAAACTCGGCCATTTTGACCACCAGAATACCAAACCAGATCGCACACATCGGGCCAGACATTCCAAACGCGCTGTCGGCGGCACTGACGGTTTCACCACCGTTCAAGGCCATCACCGCCGGATAGACCACGGGCAAGGTCAAAAGCAGCATCCCTATTGCGTCCATGAACATGCCCAACACCGCGTAAGCCAGTAGAATGCAGATCAGGATCATCATCGGCGACATCTCGAGCCCCGTGATCCAATCCGAGAAGGCACCGGGAAGGTCGGCAAAACCAAGAAACCGCACGTAGATCAGAACGCCCCAGATGATCGAAAAGATCATTGCTGTCAGTTTGGCGGTTTCCAACAGCGCGGATTTGAACTCGGTCCAGCGCATTCCGTGGAACAGGGCGAAACAGAATACGATGAAGGCGCCAATGGCACCGCCTTCTGTCGGTGTACCCCACGCCTTTTCACCAAACGGGTTGTAGACAAAGCAGATGATAATCAGGATGACGGCGACAATCGGGAAGGCACCGGGCAGTGCGGCAAAACGCTGTTTCCAGGTAAACCCCGTGACCGGTGGGCCAACGGATTTGAAAATCACGGCAATCCCAACGATCAGCAGACCATAAACGATTGCGGAAAACGCGCCCGGAATAAAACCCGCCAAAAGCAGTTTGCCGACATCCTGCTCGACGATGATCGCGTAGATCACCAGAATGGCCGAAGGTGGTATCAGGGATGCCAGCGTCCCACCCGCGGCAACCACACCGGCTGCAAAGCGTTTGTTGTAGCCGACCTTCAGCATTTCCGGAATCGCGATGCGGGCAAAGACGGCGGACGTCGCAACCGAAGCACCGGACACCGCAGCGAAGCCGGCAGTGGCGAAAACGGTCGACACTGCCAACCCTCCAGGAACCCATGCGACCCAGCGTTTAGCGGCCTCGAACAAGGCGCGGGTAAGTCCCGCATAATAAGCCAGATATCCAATCAAGATAAAGGTCGGGATAAGGCTGAGAGTGTGGGACGCGACCTTGGAATGTGGCACCTGCCCTGCGGTTTTGACCGCCACTGTCAGCGCCTTGCCAAACCGGTTCGGGTCGTAGCCGAACTTGGCCCAGAAAATCCAAACCAGCCCGATAAGCCCTGCCAAACCTGCTGCGAACGCAACCCGCATGCCCACCACGACCAGGACCAGAAGGACGCCTGTGACCCAGAGGCCAATCTCAATCGTGTCCATGTATCAGTCCTGCCCTTCGAACTGTTCGGCCTCTGCCGCTGCCTGCGCCGCTGCATCCTGTATCAAAGGAACTGCCGCCGGAGCGTCCAGATCCAGCCAGAAGGCCCGACCATACCCCCAGACCTGTAGCGCAAGGCGCAGGCAGAGAACGGAAAATGCAACGGGTGCCAGCAGCTTGGCCGGCCACAAGGGTATGCCGATGTCGATCGAACTGTCCCGGCTCCACATTGGCGCGCCGAAATCAAACGATCGGTCGAAATGAGACCAACTGCCCCAAACAAGTGCCAGCATCAGGATCAGGATCAGAACCACCGAAAGCAGTTCAAACAGCCACAAAGCTCGTCCGTGCAAGCGGGAAATGACGATATCCATCCGGATATGCCCCCCATCGCGCTGAACATATGAAATGCCCAGAAACGCGATGAGCGGCATCGCCTGTTCGATCCAGTCCACATATCCCGGCAATGGTGCATTCAGAGCGTTACGGCCACTGACGGACACAACGGCCATAACCATCAGTGAAAAAACTGCGAACCCGCTGATCAGCGCCAGAAATCGTTCCAACACCAGCAATCGATGATCCAGCTGGCTCAGACGGCTACCGTCTACCAGAACCGTGGCTTGTCCTGCCATTCCGATGTTTCCCTATTGTTTGTTACCGGGTGCCCTGAAGGCACCCGGCTTTGACAGTCAGTTGCCGCCGCGCTGTTGCTTAAGCGTCATCTGGACGAGATCATATAGATCCTGCGCTGGCAGGCCCTGTTCCGTCATGTCCGCAATCCATTTTTCACGGATCGGATCAGCCGCCTTCGTACGGAACTCTTCAATTACGGCGTCGTCTATCATGACCTTCTGGACACCCTTTTCTTCCAGAACACCGTCCCATTGCTCAAGCAGGCCGCCGTAATTCGCCAGGTAATGGTCGATCGCTTCATCAATCGAGCTGTCCAGAACTTCACGGTGCTCGGCAGGCAGCGCCTCGTAGGCATCAATGTTGACGACAACCGGGCAGTTCACAGTTCCCGGATTCAGGTTCGCGGTCCACCAGTCAGCTTCGTTTATCGTCCCGAACGAAAGGTGCGCGTGCTGTGCAAAGGCCACGGTGTCGACAACACCCGACTCCATCGCATTGAAGGCTTCTGTCGCCGGAACCGATGTTGGCACTCCTCCGACCGCCTCAAAGGCCTGACCAAGGCCACCGGTCGCCCGGACCCGCATTCCGTCAAATTCAGCCAGTTCATCCCGCGGCTCGCCGGTACCGACAAGGTTATACTGCGGCATTGGCGAAGTCATGATGATGCGGGCATTCCATTGTGCCATCTCATCCTTGACCGCCGGATGGTCATAAACTGCATGGCTGACCGCAACTTCTTCCTGCAGGTTGTTCACACCCAGAAACGGCAGCTCCAATACGGTGATCGCCCGGTTCTTGTCTCGGTGATAGCCGGCACAGAACTGAGCCATCTCGAAGGCACCGATTTCGATCCCATCCAAGTTTTCCTTGGGTTTGGACAGGCCACCATAGCTGACATTGATGGTGAATTCGCCACCGGTTTTTTCGCTGACCAATTCGGCCAGCTTCTCCACATGTTCTGTAAAGGCGCGGCGCTTGCCCCAGACGGACGCGTTCCATTCTGTTGCGGCGGCTTCGGTTACAAAAGCAACGCCAAGGGCGGCGACTGCGGCACCGCTCAACATCTTTTTCATAGTTTTGTCTCCCATTGGTGCGCCCCTACCGAGGCGCTTGTCGATCAAGCTAGCGCCAACATTCGATTGTGCCAACCCTGTCCGGGATTTGCGTAATTATAAGAAGAAGCCCCATAAAGTGACAAGAAGACCGGCAGTTCTAAGATTACCAATCCTTGCCCACGCTTTCGACATGCCGGGCACGAAAAGTTCATAACATTTAAATTATTGATTTAATTTATTATTTCACAATTATATTGACTTTCTTTACTAAAAACTCGAAATAATTAAAATTTCTTTACAAAAAAAACCAAGGATTACACCAATTTATTTATTTATTTTCACAACGCGTTAATATTCAAACTTGGGGAGGAACGGGATCGACATTGCCCAAATGACCGGCAAAAATTCCACAAGCAATCCAGTCCAGAGGGAGGAGCCTCAAAGATGACCACCGCTGCCCAGGCAGATGCCAAGACTTATCCGCCATCCGCAGAAACCGTCGCTCGTGCGCATGTCGACGCCGCAAAGTATGCCGACATGTATGCAGCCTCAATCAGCAACCCCGACGCGTTCTGGGGCGAGCAAGGCAAGCGCATCGACTGGATCAAACCCTTCACCCAGGTCAAGGACGTCAGTTACGATTTTGGCTCGGTCAAGATCAACTGGTATGCTGATGGCACGTTGAATGTTTCGGCCAACTGCCTGGATCGCCATCTGAAAACCCGCGGCGACCAGACCGCGATCATCTGGGAACCAGATGATCCAAATGACCCGGCTCAGCATATCTCGTATGCGGAATTGCATCGCCGCACCTGCCGGATGGCCAATATTCTGGAATCTCTGGGCGTGCGCAAGGGCGATCGCGTCGTCATCTATCTGCCGATGATCCCTGAGGCCGCTTATGCCATGTTGGCCTGTGCACGGATCGGCGCAATTCACTCCATCGTTTTCGCGGGCTTCTCGCCCGACGCTCTGGCCGCACGGATCAACGGTTGCGACGCCAAGGTTGTGATCACCGCAGATGAGGCCCCGCGCGGAGGTCGCAAAACGCCATTGAAGTCCAACGCAGATGCGGCGTTGCTGCACTGCAAGGACACGGTGAAATGCCTTGTGGTCAAGCGCACTGGCGGTCAGACCACCTGGATCAACGGTCGCGACTATGACTACAACGAAATGGCACTTGAGGCGGACGACTACTGTGCCCCTGCCGAGATGAACGCCGAAGATCCGTTGTTCATTCTGTACACGTCAGGTTCGACTGGTCAGCCCAAGGGCGTTGTGCACACCACCGGCGGCTATCTGGTCTATGCCGCGATGACACATGAGATCACCTTCGATTACCACGAAGGCGACGTGTATTGGTGCACTGCGGACGTGGGTTGGGTGACTGGCCACAGCTATATCGTTTATGGGCCGCTGGCCAATGGTGCGACCACGCTGATGTTTGAAGGTGTGCCGACCTTCCCGGATGCCTCGCGCTTCTGGCAGGTTTGCGAAAAGCACAAGGTGAACCAATTCTATACCGCACCCACCGCGCTGCGCGCGCTCATGGGGCAAGGCAACGAATGGGTCGAGAAATGCGATCTGAGCGATCTTCGCATCCTGGGTACCGTGGGTGAACCGATCAATCCCGAGGCGTGGAACTGGTACAACGACGTTGTCGGCAAAGGCAAATGCCCTATTGTGGACACCTGGTGGCAGACTGAAACCGGTGGTCACCTGATGACCCCCCTGCCCGGCGCACATGCGATGAAGCCAGGCTCGGCCATGAAGCCGTTCTTTGGCATCGAACCGGTGGTTCTGGACCCGCAATCCGGCGTCGAGATCGAAGGCAACGGTGTCGAGGGCGTGCTGTGCATCAAAGACAGTTGGCCAGGTCAGATGCGCACTGTCTGGGGTGATCATGAGCGGTTCGAGAAAACCTATTTCTCGGATTATAAAGGCTACTACTTCACGGGTGATGGATGCCGTCGCGACGAAGATGGCGACTACTGGATCACGGGCCGCGTGGATGACGTGATCAACGTATCCGGTCACCGCATGGGCACAGCCGAAGTGGAAAGCGCGCTGGTTGCACATGCTGCTGTGGCTGAGGCTGCTGTGGTTGGATATCCTCATGAAATCAAAGGGCAAGGCATCTATTGCTACGTCACCTTGATGAATGATCGCGAGCCCTCGGACGAGCTGATGAAAGAGCTGCGCACATGGGTCCGCACTGAAATCGGCCCAATTGCGTCCCCGGATGTGATCCAATGGGCACCCGGCCTGCCTAAAACGCGCTCGGGCAAGATCATGCGCCGTATCCTGCGCAAGATTGCCGAGAACGATTTCGGATCGTTGGGCGACACTTCGACACTGGCAGATCCGTCGGTGGTCGAAGACCTGATCGAAAACCGTGCGAACAAGTGAGGATGTGATGGACGCTGCCACGATCACCACACCCACCGTTCTCATCCTTCTCGGCCCTCCCGGAGCCGGGAAGGGTACGCAAGCCCGCATGCTGGAAGAGAAATTCGGTCTTGTACAACTCAGCACGGGTGACCTGCTGCGCGAAGCGGTCGCGGCCGGAACCGAAGCCGGCAAAGCGGCAAAAGCGGTAATGGAAGCCGGCGACCTGGTCAGCGACGAGATCGTCATCGCTATCCTGCGGGACCGTATGGCTCAGCCGGATTGCGCCAAGGGCGTGATTCTGGACGGCTTCCCGCGCACGACGGTTCAGGCCGAAGCGCTGGACGGTCTGCTGGCATCGAACAACCAGAAGATCGACGCTGCGATCAGCCTTGAGGTAGAAGACGCAGAAATGGTGATCCGTATTTCGGGCCGCTACACCTGCGCTGGCTGTGGTGAAGGTTACCACGACCAGTTCAAGACGCCTGCCGAAGAGGGCAAATGCGACAAGTGTGGCCATACCGAATTCAAGCGCCGTGCGGATGACAATGCCGAAACGGTGGCTTCGCGTCTTGCAGCGTACCATGAGCAGACCGCTCCACTGATCACCTACTATGACGGTCAGGGCGTGCTTCAGCGCACAAACGCCATGGGTAAAATCGAAGACATTGCCAATGATCTTGAAGGTATCGTCGGCGAAGCAATGAACTAGGGGGGGGAAAAGAGCCGCAAGGCTTTGATCCCAAACAGAATACTTCATTGAACCGCTTTGGCGGACTGGTGGAGTTTTGCCTGACGCCACGTGGTGTTTGGCACAAGTGAGAAACGGCCCGACGCACTGGAGGACTTGGGCACTGGGCCGTCCAACGAGGAAGCGAAGGAGGAACCCGCAATGGCGGATCAATCTACCAACTCCGCGCAGACTGCCGAGTCCGATAAGGGCTATTGGCAGGCCAACCTGCGCCTCATCTACATCAGCCTCGCAATCTGGGCGCTGGTGTCATTTGGATTCGGCATTCTGCTGCGTCCGATGCTGTCGGGGATCGCCGTAGGCGGGACCGATCTGGGCTTTTGGTTCGCACAACAGGGATCGATTCTGGTCTTTCTGGTGCTGATCTTCAACTACGCCTGGCGCATGAACAAGCTAGACGCCGAATACGGTGTTGAGGAGTAAACCCCATGGATCAGTTTACCATCAACCTGCTGTTTGTTGGCGCATCCTTCGCGCTGTACATCGGCATCGCGATCTGGGCCCGAGCGGGGTCCACATCTGAATTTTACGCTGCGGGTCGCGGCATCCATCCTGTCACCAACGGTATGGCAACGGCGGCGGACTGGATGTCTGCAGCTTCGTTCATCTCGATGGCGGGTCTGATTGCCTTCACCGGCTACGACAACAGCTCGTTCCTGATGGGCTGGACCGGTGGTTACGTGTTGCTGGCTCTGCTGCTTGCGCCCTATCTGCGCAAATTTGGCAAGTACACCGTGTCCGAGTTCATCGGCGACCGCTTCTACAGCCAGACCGCGCGCATCGTTGCGGTGATCTGTTTGATCGTTGCTTCGGTGACATACGTGATTGGTCAGATGACCGGCGTTGGCGTGGCCTTTGGTCGCTTCCTCGAAGTGTCGAACACATCCGGCCTGCTGATCGGTGCAGCCGTGGTATTCGCTTATGCGGTGTTTGGCGGAATGAAGGGCGTGACCTACACTCAGGTCGCTCAGTACTGCGTGCTGATTACCGCCTACACCATCCCGGCGATCTTCATCTCGCTGCAGCTGACCGGCACGCCGGTTCCGGCGCTGGGTCTGTTTGGCGACACCGCCAGCGGAGAACCCCTGCTGACCAAGCTGGACGCCATCGTAACCGAGCTGGGCTTCAATGAATACACGGCCCACCACTCGAACACACTGAACATGGTGCTATTCACCCTGTCGCTGATGATCGGTACTGCGGGTCTGCCGCACGTCATCATGCGCTTCTTCACCGTTCCCAAAGTTGCTGACGCACGTTGGTCTGCTGGCTGGGCGCTGGTTTTCATCGCTCTGCTGTATCTGACTGCTCCTGCGGTTGGTGCCATGGCGCGTCTGAACATCAGTGACATGATGTGGCCCAATGGTGGCATCGAAGGCGGCGCGGTCTCTGTTGAACAAATCGACAATGACGCACGCTATGACTGGATGGCCACCTGGCAGAAAACCGGTCTGCTGGACTGGGAAGACAAGAACGGCGACGGCAAGATTCAGTACTACAATGACAAGTCTGAATCGATGCAGGCACTGGCAGAAGAAAAAGGCTGGGTCGGAAACGAGCTGACCAAGTTCAACCGTGACATCCTGGTTCTGGCCAACCCCGAAATCGCCAACCTTCCGGGTTGGGTGATCGGTCTGGTCGCGGCTGGTGGTCTTGCGGCTGCCCTGTCAACCGCTGCGGGTCTGCTGCTGGCAATCTCGTCGGCTGTGTCGCATGACCTTATCAAAGGTGCGATCAACCCGCAGATCTCGGAAAAAGGTGAACTTCTGTCTGCGCGGATCGCAATGGCTGTTGCCATCGTTGTCGCAACCTACCTGGGTCTGAACCCACCGGGCTTCGCGGCGCAGACAGTGGCGCTTGCGTTTGGTCTGGCCGCGGCTTCGATCTTCCCGGCGCTGATGATGGGGATCTTCTCGACCCGCATCAACAACACCGGCGCGGTCGCAGGCATGCTGGCTGGTCTGACCGTGACACTGGTCTACATCTTCCTGCATAAGGGCTGGCTGTTCATTCCGGGCACCAACTCGTTCACCGATGCAGACCCCCTGCTGGGTCCGATCAAGTCGACCTCGTTCGGCGCGATTGGTGCCATGGTAAACTTTGCAACAGCCTACATCATTGCAGGTATGACCAAGGAAACTCCGCAGGAGATCAAGGATCTGGTCGAAAGCGTACGCATTCCCCGTGGTGCGGGCGCAGCTCAGGATCACTGAGTATGATGCGGTTGTCGGCACTTGCCTTCGACCGCGTCTTTCGATCCACTGTTCCCGCCCGGCATACCACCGGGCGGGATTTTTTAACCAGAATACCGGAGACATCAGATGCCCCTGTCCCACGATGAAATTGCCCGGTTTCTGAAATCCGTTCATCCCTATGACGCGCTGCCGTCTGACGCCCTGGACCAGATCGTCAAGCAGATCGAGGTCTGGGAGGTTGAGGAAAACGCTTCAGTCTATGAACTCGGCCATACCCTGCCCGGTGTGTTCGTGATCTATGAAGGACAGGTTGAGATCACCGACGAGAACGGTGCAGTCGTTTCTCATCTGGGGTTGCGCAATTCCTTTGGTGAGCGCGGCCTGCTGAGAGACGGCAAAGCCGCCACCAAAGCCCGCGCGCATACACCATCGGTTCTGATGCTACTGCCACCGGATCTGGTCAGGCGGTTGATTGAAGGGCACGATGTCGTCGCCAAATTCTTCGATCGAACCCGGGGCGATCGCAGCGGTCCCCAAAGCCTTGCGACCAGCTCGATTGACGTTCTGATGGCGCGCAATCCTGCCACCTGCCCTGCGGACACGTCGGTTCAGGAAGCGGCCCGGATCATGCGCGACAAACATATCTCGTCGCTTTGCGTGACCGATCGAGATATCTTGAAGGGTATAGCCACCCTACGGGACATTTCGGGCAAGTATGTTGCAGATGGTTTGCCAGCAACCACAAAGATTTCGGAAATCATGACTGCAAACCCCGTGACCCTGTCACCCAGTGATATCGGCTCGGATGTTCTTCACATCATGATGGAGCGCGGCATTGGCCACATCCCGATTTCCGAAGGCGGTCGTCTGGTCGGGATCGTGACACAGACCGATCTGACACATTATCAGGCCGTCAACTCGGCCGAGTTGGTTGGCCGCATTGCTAAGGCGGACACTGCTGAAGAAATGGCGCGCGTGACCGCAGAAATTCCGAAACTGCTGGTACAGTTGGTTGCTGGCGGGAACCGGCACGAGATTGTCACGCGGCTCATCACCGATATTGCTGACACTGCTACCCGCCGCCTGCTGAAACTGGCTGAAACCGAACTGGGACCGCCCCCTGTACCCTATTTGTGGCTGGCCTGCGGCTCACAGGGGCGGCAAGAACAAACCGGCGTATCCGATCAGGACAATTGCCTGATGCTGGATGACAGCGTCACCGACGCCGATATGACCTATTTCACCAAACTGGCCAAATTCGTCTCTGACGGGCTGGACGTCTGCGGGTATTTTTACTGCCCCGGCGACATGATGGCGACCAATCCGCGCTGGTGTCAGCCGGTTCGTGTCTGGCGCGACTATTTCAAGGGCTGGATTGCCACGCCAAACCCCGAGGCGCAAATGCTGGCCTCGGTCATGTTCGACCTGCGCCCCATCGGCGGCGCGTTTGAGTTGTTTGCCGACCTGCAAGCGGACACTCTGGCAGCGGCCCGAGCAAACTCGATCTTCGTCGCACACATGATTTCCAACTCGCTGAAGCATACGCCCCCCCTGGGCCTGCTGCGCGGTTTCGCGACGATCCGCTCGGGCGAGCATCGCAACACGCTGGATCTGAAACACAACGGAGTGGTGCCCGTTGTCGATCTGGCACGCATCTACGCATTGCAGGGCGAACTGACCGAAGCCAACACCAGCGCCCGCCTGAAGGCAGCCGAGTCCAGCGGTGTGCTCAGCCCCTCTGGTGCGCGTGACCTGCTGGATGCCTATGATCTGATCGCAGAAACCCGGCTGGAGCATCAGGTTCGACTGGTTAAATCCGGAGCGATGCCCGACAACTATCTGCCACCGTCCGAATTGTCGGACTTTGAGCGAAGTCATCTGCGCGATGCCTTCGTGGTGGTAAAAACGATGCAATCGGCAGTTGGCCACGGCAAGGGAATGCTGGGCTGACATGCGTCTGAGGAACGGAGAGACCAAATGTTTCTGGAACTGATCGGTACGGTTTTTGCGGGGATCGCATTTGCAGGCATCGTTCTTCTGCTGAACAAGCTGACCGGAGGACGTTTGCCGAAATGGACCACTCCGGTTGCCGCTGGCCTCGGTATGATCGGAATGACCATCACCAGCGAGTATTCCTGGTATGACCGCACGCGCGACCAACTGCCCGAAGAGATGACAATCGTGCAAGAGGTCGAAAGCCGCGCATTTTATCGTCCCTGGACCTACGCAGTGCCGTTCGTTGATCGCTTTGCCGCAATCGACACCGTATCTGTGCGGACAAATGAAAACGTTCCGGAACAACGGCTTGTCGACCTCTATTTCTTTGGCCGCTGGGCTCCGGTATCGAAGCTGCCGGTTGCTGTAAACTGTGCAGAAAACCGCCGCGCCAACCTGGCAGATGGCGCCGAGTTCGCCGATGACGGGCGCCTGGTGAACGCTGACTGGATTGCAGCCGGGGACAACGATCCCATCATCGAAGCCACTTGCGGGGTTTGATCATGCTTACCGGATTAAGTCTGAGGGTCAGGATTTTTCTGTTCTTCTGCCTCCTTGCTTTTGGAGGGGTTGCGATAAGTGCCACCGCTCTCTGGATCACCTATTCCCGCGCGGGAAATCCCGATCTGGTGAATGATTTCGTCTTTGCTGAAATCCTAATCGGATTTGGATTACTGGCACTGGTTGCAGGTGTTTGGCTGCTGTTTGACGACAACGTCGCCAAACCGATCGAACGGCTTTCCGCCCAGCTGCGTGCCCGTGCTCATGCCGGTGTAAGCACCGACCTCGACATGCAGGCCGCGCGTTATCTGGGCGATCTTGCCCCGGCTGCAGCGGGATTGGCGGAACAACTCGCCTCGAACGCCATGCGCACAGCCGAAGCCGTCGCTGCGGAAACTGCGCATCTGGCTGCGGAGAAACAACGCCTGACCGCCCTGCTGACCGAGATCCCGGTGGCCATGCTGCTGGCCAGTCCGAAGCATCAGATCGTTCTGTACGACGGGCAGGCAGCCGAGGTTCTTGCCCAGATCGCGCATCCTCGTCTGAACGCGTCTCTTTTCGAGTATCTCGAAGCCACCGGCCTGACAGACGCTTATGCCAAGATGTGCAAAACCGGAAAGGACGTCTATTGCACCCTGTCCAGCGTGGATGGGCGGCAGACATACTCCGCCCGGATGAAACCCTTGGGCGATGCACCAGGATATATGCTTGTCTTCGAAGACAGCGCGGCACATATGTCACCGGACGATGCCCGCCCGCTGGTCTATGATTTCGAACTTCTCAATACACCGGGGGATGACGCGTTCGAGAACCGCCCCCTGTCGGATCTGTGCTTCGTGGTCTTCGACACGGAAACAACCGGTTTGCTGCCTCACAAGGATGAGATTGTGCAGATCGGCGCTGTACGCGTTCTGAATGGCAAAATCGTTCAGGGTGAGCATCTGGACATGCTGGTTGATCCCGGCATTCCAATTCCACCTGCCTCGACCAAGGTACACAAGATCAGCGACCGCATGGTTCATGGCGCGCCGGATATTGCCGAAGCCGGGCGCGTTTTCCATCAGTTCACGCGTGACGCGGTGATCGTGGCGCATAACGCCCCGTTCGACATGGCGTTCCTGCGTCGTCATGCCAAACGGATGGGTGTTGAATGGGACCATCCGATACTCGACACGGTCCTACTATCTGCGGTGCTGTTCGGGGCCAGCGATACACACACGCTGGACGCCTTGTGTGAACGGTTGGAAATTACGATCCCCGACGCTTTGCGCCATACAGCACTGGGCGATGCGGTTGCCACAGCCGAGGCATTGGTCAAGATGCTGCCGATCCTGCAAGCCCGTAGCCTGACAACCTTTGGCGAAGTGATTATGGAAACCCGTAAACACGGTCGTTTGCTGGAAGACCTGAACTGACGACTTATATTGAACTCGGCAGTCAGCTTTTCATGGACAATCCGGGCCACGCATGGCACCTGATGCGCGGCCAAGGATTAAGCGCGCAATGACCGAAAAGACCTTTACACCGACCCCGGATCAAAGCCCCGCCTTTCGGGAAGCACTCGGATGCTTTGGCACCGGCGTCACGGTAATTACCGCGCAATCCGACGAAGGTCCGCGCGCCATAACAGTGAATTCATTTGCGTCAGTCTCGTTGGAACCGCCACTGGTGCTGTGGTGTCTGGCCAGGGAATCATTCCGTTTCGATACGTTCAGTACCTGTGATCTCTATTCTATCCACGTCATGGCACAGGATCAGCAGGATCAGGCGTTGCGGTTTGCACGCGATGGAGCGGATTTCTCACATGCAGACTGGACCGAGGATGCGGTCGGGCGTCCACATCTGGCCCAGTGTCTGGCCCGGTTTGACTGCCGTCTGCATACCCGTCATGACGCCGGCGATCATCTGATCATTGTGGGTCAGGTGGAACAGGTCATGTATCGCACCGGCAAAGGGCTGATCTTCAAACGCGGACAGTTCGGCGGTTTTGTCGACCTGATCTAATCGTCCAGCGACCCGTGAACCGCGAGCGCTTCCAGCTCGGCATCCTGTGGAGTGATCACCCGAAAAGCTTCGTGGACGCCTGTGTCGGTCAATTCCCTTGCGACAATCAACAGCGTGTTGGCCGCGTGGTCTTCGCACAGTTCCGACATGTGATCGATTTCAGCTTGGGCGACACCCAATGCCGCATCTATCGAGGGCGCGCCATAGAACTGCACAAAATGTTCGGCCAGATCACGCGTGATCTGGTTTTTCTCTGCGGCTTCGATCTGCGTCACGGCCACAAAAGTTACCCGGCCAAAGGTTTCCAACCCCAGCCAGCCATTCGCAAATGCCTGTCGCGCTTTGCCTTCAAGATCACCCTGGCCCCAGTTCGAAAACTCGAACCCGCCCGAAACGCACCACTCTCCGGTGCGAGCCGGGGAATGAAACACGTTCATGTCGCTTTCGTCGAAATGGATCGCTCGGGCCAGTTTCATTATCGGTTCTCCAACAAGTCGGTCAGGGGACGAAGGTGCGTATCGACCCCGTCGCGGATCAGCATCCCGAAACGTTCATCCGTTCCAAGGAATACGCCTCCGTCGATCAACGGTTCGCCTACACCACGCAGCAGGCCCATCCATTCGGCGTGCAAGGAGGCGTTGCCATCCTCCTGCCAACGGTTGAGCCAGGTCAACATGTGTCGTGACCAGCTTTCCACCAGCTGCGTTGCCGAAACCTCGGTACAGCCTTCATCGTACAGCGCTGTGATATCGGGGGTTTCGCCCGGCGCGTCACTGGTTTGCAACAGCGTCAGTTCCCAACCAACGATAAGCCAGTCCGGCTCTTCCTCGGGCATTGATGTCGACGCAGCCGCACGGAACCGGCCGCAACGCGCACCGTTTACACAAATCAGGCCATCCCACCCCAAATGCACGGCAACCTCCGGCGGGGCCAAAGCGCCCAGCGCGTTCTGGAATCCCACTGCGCAGAGCGGCAGCATCACCATCGCATCCTGCAACGGCACCTCGGGGGCAAAAACAATTGCCACCCGCAGGAAATCCGCCTGAACGTTGTAAACCACCGTCCCCGCATCGCAGCCCAGCGCCGCCATTGCCAGCGCGCGCTCGAACGGGTCCTCTCCGCCCTGCACAGGATTGCCTGTCAACAGTGGGGGGAATACCGGTTGGCTCATGCGTTGCCCTTGGCGATCAAGTCCCGGGCGATTTTGCGGAACGCCTCGGCCTGCGGGCTGTCAGGTTTGCTGACGACAATCGGCGCGCCTCCGTCAGCGGCGACACGGATGTCCAGATGCAAGGGGATTTCGCCCAGCAACGGCACGCCCAGCGCCTCTGCCTCGGACTTGACACCACCATGACCAAAAACATGTTCTTCATGTCCACAGTTCGAACAGATATGCGTGGACATGTTTTCGATCATCCCGACAATGGGTGTCTTGAGCTGATTGAACATGTCGATCCCTTTGCGGGCATCAATCAGGGCTACGTCCTGCGGCGTCGAAACGACAATGGCTCCGTCCACCTGAAACTTCTGGCTCAGCGTCAGTTGCACGTCACCGGTGCCGGGTGGCAGATCGACAATCAGAACATCCAACGCGCCCCATTGCACCTGGCTCATCATTTGTTGCAGCGCACCCATCAGCATCGGCCCCCGCCAGACAACCGCCTGACCTTCATTGGTCATCAAGCCCATCGACATCATGGTGACGCCGTGGTTGCGCAGCGGCAGGATCGTCTTGCCGTCAGGGCTGGCCGGCCGGCCCGAGACACCCAGCATCCTGGGCTGCGACGGCCCGTAGACATCGGCGTCCAGCAAACCCACACGTCGCCCTTCCGCAGCCAATGCGCAGGCAAGGTTGGCCGATACAGTGGATTTGCCTACCCCACCCTTGCCGGACGCAACGGCAATGATCCGATCCACACCCGGTACCGCCTGCGGCCCGGTTTGTGATGGCTTGGGTTTCGGTTTCAGATCCGGCGGCGCCTTTTCTGAATGCGCGGTCATCATGGCCGAAACACTTGCAACGCCTTCAACCATTTGCGCGGCCTTTTCGGCCGTAGCGCGGACAGGTTCCATCTTTTCCGCGTTCTTCGGGTCGATCTCAAGCACAAAGCGCACAGTATCGCCGTCTACGTTCAGGGCACGCACGATGCCCGCACTTACAATGTCCTGCCCGGAAATCGGGTCGGTGATCTTTTTCAGGTTCGCCAGAACCGCGTCACGAACACTCATGCTTGTTCCCCTTGATGTGCCCTGCTGACAGGGGCGTGCGTATCGACTCACCGCTCATTGCACGTGTCTCCGTCTTTTTCTGTTCAATTGACGCATCCCGCCCCGCGAAGTTACGTTGAGCCATGCGCTTTGTCCTCTTGTGCCTGAGCCTGACGCTCTCTGCCACCCCCTCTTGGTCACAAGAGGCTATTGGCCTTGCGGCCCCGGCAGACGTGAACGGCTCTGGCCTGTTGCAACATATCCTTCCTCGCTTCTCTCTCAAGACCGGGATCCGCGTTATTGCAGACGACGCCGGGGTTATGGTGCTGGAAACCGCGCCGCCCGGTGATCCGGTCTTTGCCCGCGGCGAGTTGATCTATCACCTGCGTATCGAAGACAGTGACCGCCAGGCCCGTTTTCTTGAATGGCTGAAGTCGGATATCGGCAAGCGCACGGTGGAAAGCTTTGCTCCGGCACAGGGAGAGCCCTTTTCTGCCAGCTTCGACCTCGCAGTTGTTGAGGCCGATGACATCTTCGATGGCGACACCAAACTCGGTGAAGAATTGTCGATGACCCATTGCGGACGCTGTCATGTTGTCGGGCCAAAGAACCGCATGAATGGCCTGGGGTCGACGCCCTCTTTCGCCGTTCTGCGCGCAATGCCTGACTGGTCGCGGCGGTTCGAGGCGTTTTTCGCCCTGAACCCCCACCCTGCATTCACGCAGATCGACGGGCTGACGCCCCCTTTTGATCCCGAACGCCCTTCTCCAATTCACCCGGTTGAGATGACATTGGATGATCTTGACGCGATTCTGGCGTTCGTATCGCGCATCGACGCCGCAGATCTGGGTGCCCCTCTAAAGCTTCAGTGATCCTTTCTGTCCGAATAGTAATCCTCGGTTGTGACGACCCGAGGCCTAGGTTTTGACTGGAACGGATTGTCTTGCTGTTGAAACTGCACGTTCACCCGGCAATTGTCACACATCTGGATCATCCGCGCCTGATCTGAAGTCGCGAACATCGGGTGCGTACCCGACAGCTTCTCCATAATCCGCTCAACCGTGGATTTCACGCCGAACAGCGCCCCGCATTCTACGCAGGCAAAAGGTTCCTCTTCGTTCAGAACCTGCTGTGACAGGGCCGCATCGCTGAGATCAAGTTGTGGAACAAGAGTGATCGCGTCCTCGGGGCAAATGGTCTTGCACATCCCGCATTGCAGACAGGCGTCTTGCTGGAAGTTCAGTTGCGGCTTGTCCGGGTTGTCGATCAAAGCACCTGATGGGCACAGCGACACACAGCTGAGGCACAGGGTGCAGCTATCGGTGTTTACTGCAACCGCCCCGTAAGGCGCATTCTCGGGCAATGGCAAAGGCGCGTCGGCCTGCGGGTTCAGCGCTTGCGCTGCCAGCCGTGCAATTTGCCGGCGATTGCCCAACGGCAGAACCGGATCAGACAAAGGTCGGGGCACCGCTTGCCCGTACAGCAGATCGGACATCGCATCGGGGTCAACCTCATCAATCAGACCTATGCCCTCCGAGCCTGCAATGGCATGTGCCAATTCGAGTTCCCGGTTCAGCGCTTGGCGTTCGGTCGTCGGGGCCAGAAGAACATCCACCCGTGCAAACCCATGCGCCAGAGCCGCCAGCATCTCGGCATGGCCAAAGCCAGAAATTACGTTCAGTTCCAGCGGGATGACATCCGAAGGTAATCCGCGCCCAAAACGAGCAGACAGCCGGATCATCTCAGCTCCGTGGGCGTCATGAACAAGCAACCGATGCGCGGTGCCACCAGCCCGGCGATAAGTGCGGGCCAGAATATGCATCCGCGACAACAGCGCCGAAACAGGTGGGTCTTCATAGTTTATTGCCGTTGAAGGGCATAGCGCAGCGCAAGCACCACAGCCGGCACATACCATCGGATCGACGGCGACATACTCGCCCGCTGGGGAAATCGCTCCGGTTGGGCAGATATCCAGACAGTTGGAACAGCCCACCTGCCCGGCGCGGGAATGGGCACACAGGGTTTCTTCCAACCGCACATAGAGAGGTTTTTCAAATGTTCCCACCAATTGTGCAGCTTCAAAAGCCAGCCTTTCCACAGCAACCGCATCCTTGGGATCAGCTCGCAGGTAGCCCTCGCGCTTTGCCGGAGCCTGAACAAAAGGTGTTTCACCCGCCAGATCAACGACAATGTCGCACGCAGAAAGCGCTCCGTCCTTTGGATCGGTCCATGCAAAAGCGCCGCGCCCTCCGGGTACGACTTGCTGCAGCGCGTCTAGCCGCAGGGAAAACCCACCGAGCGCACCGGAAACCGAACAAAGCCGCCCCCGCACCACGTCATAGTCCCGTGAGAGAGGATCCGACAGATCGGTCGTCATGACGGTCACAGCCATTGAGTCGGCCAGACGCTTTGCCAGATCAAAGGCCACCGTACCGGGCCCGATGATGAAACAGGTGCCTTCACTGAAGACATCCACGCTGGGCGTGACGGGTTGCGGCATTACGGCCTCGATCGCCAAGGCCGCCATCTTGGGGGTCGCATCCGCACCTTGATCTGACCACCCTGCCCGATCGCGCAGATCGACAAATCCGGGCGCATCGATATTCAGGTCTTCGGCGAGTGATCGAAAAACTTCCTGCTCTTGCAGGCAGGCAATGACTGTTTCGCCTTCCTGCATCAGCTTGGCGGCTGATTTTAGTTCGGTTGTACAAAGCGCGGTGTGCACTCTGGAACACCTGATACTGCAAGCGCTCTCAATCACGTTCGGGTCCAACGCCTGAGTACCGGCGCAATCGCATAGCAGTAGTTTGGTGCCCATATCCCCTCCTCGGGAAACCGTTCTGGTCTCATGCACACTAGGCTGTACCCCCGGCAAGACAACTTCAACCCCTTGCCGCACGCCCTGCTCCAGACTGCATTTCGGGCCAAATTGTCAGAAAACATAAGCGTTCATTGGGCCTGCTCACGCAGTTGCTACCCTGGACTACGACCAAAGTCGTAGAGCTTAGGCTTGGCACACAGCCAGTTTGTGTACCATAGTGGACTTGCAAAGGCAGGGGAGAGCCTTTTCGGGGAGGAGCCAGTGGCCAAGGCCGCAAGCCAGACTGAAATGCCGGTTGGCGTCATCGTGCGCAAGACACCCGGGGTCACACGTTGGGCCCGGTGGAACTGGCGTGCCGTTGCCCTTTTACCCGGCGCAGGAGCAGCCAACTGGCAGGAGCTGCGCCGTGAAGGCGATGCGGTCGAGTATCATGCCGCCACCCTGCCGCTGACGCTCTGGGCAGATGAAACCGAAGCCTACATGGTCAACCTGTCGGATGGACAGCCTTCGCTATACCTTGTGCTGCGAGACGAACTGAAGGGTGACACGCCCCTGAATGCAGTTCTGATCACCGCCTCTCCGTTCGAAGGGCAGGACTATGCGGATACCGGCGAAGAAATTGTCGAGAAAATCCCGATGACCGAAGGGCTGATCGCCTGGGTTCGGGATTTCACACTGAAACATCATCAGCACGAAGTTTTCGTCAAGCGCCGCCGTGATAAGAAACGGACCGATCTGGTGGAAGACGGCAAAGGTGACGCGCGTATCAGGCAGGAATCGGACGTTTACCGCGCCCCCAGGAAGGTGTTCCAATGACGCAGCCCCGTGATTTCTGGTCGCGCCGAAAGGCCGCTGTTCAGGCTGAAGCCGAAGCCGAGGTTCTGGTTGCGGAAGACCAGGTGATCGCGGCTCAGCAAGCGGAGCTGGATGAAAAGACTGACGCGGACATTCTTGCTGAGTTTGACCTACCCGATCCGGACATGTTGCAGCCCGGCGATGATGTATCGGGTTTTATGGCCAAGGCCGTGCCAGATCGCCTGCGCCGCCGCGCCCTTCGTCGGCTGTGGCGGTTGAACCCGGTTCTGGCCAATGTCGACGGGCTGGTTGATTATGGCGAGGACTATACCGATGCGGCCTGCGTGATCGAAAACATCCAGACCGCCTATCAAATTGGCAAAGGCATGCTGGCGCATATCGAAGCACTGGCGGCCGACGCAGAAGAAACAACAGACGATGTCGTTGAAAGTGAAGCCGATACGCGTACTGAACCCGAGGCCGCGCCGGTCGAACCCGATCTCGTTCCCGAGCCGGTTTCAGTCGCTCGGGCGGAAGAGCCGGAGGAATTCGACCTTCCCCCGGCACCACGTCGAATGATATTTGAATTTGAAGGATGACCGAATGACCGCAAGTGACGCGCATGCTCTGGACGTTTCAACCGAGGATCGCCTGCGCGCGGATTTCTACAACTTTCTGGGCTTGCTGCTGGCCGGCCCGCCCGACCAGATGCTGCTGGATCAGTTGGCTGGTCTGGGCGGCGATGACACTGACTTGGGCCAGGCCATTCAAGCCATGGCGCGGGTCGCCAAGGTCACCAAGCCCGCCGGGGCCGAGCGGGAATTCAATGCACTGTTCATCGGTTTGGGTCGGGGCGAATTGCTGCCCTATGCCAGCTTCTACCTGACGGGTTTCCTGAACGAAAAACCCTTGGCACAGCTGCGCAACGACATGGCGGTACGTGGGATCACACGGGCCCAAAACGTGTTTGAGCCTGAGGACAACATCGCATCATTGATGGAAATGATGGCCGGAATGATCGTTGGGCGTTTTGGCACCCCGGCCTCACTGGAAGACCAGAAAGCGTTCTGGAACAAACATATCGGCCCCTGGGCCACGCATTTCTATTCAGATTTGGAAGCCGCCGAGAACTCGGTTCTTTATGCATCCGTCGGCACCGCCGGTCGGGTTTTCATGGAGATCGAGCGCGAAGCATTCCGGATGACGGCGGGGTAACCCGCAAATCGCCGGTGTCCAATGGGCACCAAACCGCAATTGGGACAGGAGGAGCCCATGAGCAAGACCAAGGAAGAAGGCGCCACACGCCGCGACTTCCTCAAACTGGCCGGAACCGCAGCACCTGCTGCCGTTGCCGCCGCCAGCCTGACCGGGAAAGCCGAAGCGGCCGAGTTGCCGACCGACGATACCCGCATTCAGGATACTGCGCATACACGCGCCTACATCGAAAGCACCCGGTTCTAGGATCGGACGTTTTCACACCCGACTGACGGTTGCGATTGGCCCCGACGTCGGCTTCAGCAGTACCAAGCCAGCCGTGGCACACACGGCGCGCAAGGGAGGAAACAAATGCTTAGGAAAAAGACCAACGGGGTTGCGAGACGCCCCCAGCGGACAAGTATCCTGTCCCAGGTCGGCGAGAAAACCGTCGATCGCCGCGCATTCCTGCGTGGCTCGGGCCTGACGATCGGCGGCCTTGCCGCGATCAGCGCCACGGGTGGAACCGTGACGCCGGCCAGTGCCCAGACAGCGGCGAACACCGCCGTTGAAAACATCAAATCCGTATGCACCCACTGCTCGGTCGGCTGTACGGTCGTTGCCGAAGTGCAGAACGGTGTCTGGATCGGGCAGGAACCCGGTTGGGACAGCCCGTTCAACCTGGGTGCACACTGCGCCAAAGGGGCATCGGTTCGCGAGCACGCCCATGGCGAACGCCGCCTGAAATATCCGATGAAAAAGGAAGGCGGAGAGTGGAAGCGCATCAGCTGGGAAGAGGCGATCAACGAGATCGGCGACGGCATGATGAGTATCCGCGAAGAATCCGGGCCAGACAGCGTATACTGGTTGGGTTCCGCGAAACATAACAACGAACAGGCCTATCTGTTCCGCAAGTTCGCGGCCTATTGGGGCACGAACAACGTGGACCATCAGGCCCGTATCTGCCACTCGACCACCGTTGCTGGCGTTGCGAATACATGGGGCTACGGCGCCATGACCAATTCGTACAATGACATGCACAACAGCAAGGCGATCTTCATCATCGGCGGCAACCCGGCCGAGGCGCACCCCGTTTCGCTGCTGCATATTCTGCGCGCAAAAGAGCAGAACAACGCACCGCTGATCGTCTGCGACCCGCGCTTTACACGCACCGCGGCCCATGCGGATGAATATGTCCGTTTCCGTCCCGGCACAGATGTTGCGCTGGTCTGGGGTATCCTGTGGCACATCTTCGACAACGGTTGGGAAGACAAAGAGTTCATCCGCACCCGCGTCTGGGGCATGGATCAGATCCGCGAAGAAGTTGCCAAGTGGAACCCGGACGAGGTGGAACGCGTCACCGGTACTCCGGGGTCGCAGCTGAAGCGTGTTGCCCGCACGATGGCGAACAACCGTCCCGGTACGGTCGTCTGGTGTATGGGCGGTACACAGCACACCAACGGCAACAACAACACCCGCGCCTATTGCGTGCTGCAGCTTGCGCTCGGCAACATGGGCACCTCTGGTGGTGGCACCAATATCTTCCGTGGCCATGACAACGTTCAGGGCGCAACGGACCTTGGTGTTCTGTCTCACACTCTGCCCGGCTATTACGGCCTGTCGAACGGTGCTTGGGGCCATTGGAGCCGCGTCTGGGGCGAAGATGTAGATTGGCTGAAGAGTCAGTTCGCCACGATCAAGGATAAGGACGGCAAGGACAAACCGCTGATGAACGAACGTGGCATTCCGGTCTCCCGCTGGATCGACGGTGTTCTGGAAGATCCGGCGAACATGGATCAGGACAACAACGTCCGCGCCATGGTTTTGTGGGGTCATGCGCCGAACTCGCAAACGCGGGGCCCGGAAATGAAGACGGCAATGGAAAAGCTGGACATGCTGGTCGTGATCGACCCGTACCCCACCGTTTCTGCCGTTCTGCATGACCGCACCGATGGCGTTTACCTGCTGCCGGCCTGCACACAGTTTGAAACGCGGGGCTCGGTCACGGCTTCGAACCGTTCGCTGCAATGGCGTGACAAGGTGGTAGATCCGCTGTTCGAAAGCTTGCCGGACGAGGTCATCATGGCCAAGTTTGCCAACAAGTTCGGCTGGGCGGATCGGCTCTTCCGCAATATCGAGATGGAAGACCCGGAAACCCCGAATGTTGAAAGCATCACGCGTGAGTTCAACTCGGGCCTCTGGACCATCGGATATACCGGTCAGTCGCCGGAACGCCTGAAAAGCCATATGGCCAACCAGCACACGTTCGACAGAACCACGCTGCAAGCCATTGGTGGACCAAACGACGGCGAGTATTACGGTCTGCCCTGGCCCTGTTGGGGCACCGCCGAGATGGGTCATACGGGGACACCAAACCTCTATGACATGTCCAAACCGGTGGCCGAAGGCGGCCTGACCTTCCGCGCCCGCTTCGGTGTAGAACGCGATGGTGACAACCTGCTGGCCGAAGGGGTCTATAGCGTCGGATCTGAAATTCAGGATGGATACCCTGAATTCACGATGCAGATGCTGATGGACCTTGGCTGGGATGGCGATCTGACGGCTGAGGAACGCGCGGCGATTGATGCCGTGGCAGGACCAGAGACCAACTGGAAAACCGACCTGTCCGGCGGTATCCAGCGGGTTGCAATCGCCCATGGCTGTGCGCCCTTCGGGAACGCCAAAGCCCGCGCGGTTGTCTGGACCTTCCCGGATCCGATCCCACTGCATCGCGAACCTCTCTATACGAACCGGCGCGATCTGGTGGAGGACTATCCGACCTACGAGGACCGTCAGGCCTATCGTCTGCCGACCCTGTATGCCTCAATTCAAAAGAACGACTTTTCAAAGGATTATCCGATAATCCTCACGTCAGGTCGTCTGGTCGAATATGAAGGCGGCGGCGAAGAAACCCGGTCGAACCCGTGGCTGGCCGAACTGCAACAGGACATGTTCGTCGAGATCAACCCCCGCGATGCCAACAACCTTGGTATTCGGGACGGGGCGCAGGTTTGGGTGGAAGGTCCCGAAGGCGGCAAGGTCAAGGTGATGGCGATGCTGACCAACAGGGTCGGTGCCGGCGTGGCGTTTATGCCATTCCACTTCGGCGGCCATTTCCAGGGTCAGGATTTGCGGGACAAATACCCCGCAGGCGCTGATCCCTATGTGCTGGGTGAAAGTTCCAACACCGCCCAGACCTATGGCTATGATTCAGTGACCCAGATGCAGGAGACCAAAGCGACTCTCTGCAAGATCTCGGCAGCGTAAGGAGGACGATAAATGGCTAGAGCAAAGTTTCTCTGCGACGCTGAACGCTGCATCGAGTGCAACGCCTGCGTAACTGCGTGTAAGAACGAGCACGAGGTGCCCTGGGGCATCAACCGCCGCAGGGTGGTGACGATCAATGACGGTAATCCGGGCGAACGCTCGATTTCGGTGGCCTGCATGCATTGTTCCGACGCGCCCTGCATGGCGGTTTGTCCTGTCGACTGCTTCTATCAGAACGAAGAAGGGGTCGTCCTGCACTCGAAGGACCTGTGCATTGGCTGCGGCTATTGCTTCTACGCGTGCCCATTTGGCGCGCCGCAATACCCGCAGGCTGGTAACTTCGGATCGCGTGGCAAGATGGACAAATGTACCTTCTGTGCCGGCGGCCCCGAGGAAACACATTCGACCGCAGAGTTCGCCAAATATGGTCGCAACCGGATCGCCGAGGGCAAACTGCCCATCTGCGCCGAGATGTGCTCCACCAAGGCCCTGCTCGCTGGTGACGGCGACGTGGTGTCCGCAGTTTACCGTGAACGCGTCGTGGCGCGCGGTTTCGGCTCGGGCGCCTGGGGTTGGGGTACTGCCTACGACCAGAAAGACGGGTAAAACCCGGCCTTAGAAAAATGGCCTCCCGCCACGTGCGGGAGGCTTTCCGGATGCTTCGAGCAGGGATCCGTTTCCTGCATTGGCACAACAATCTATTTTAGAGGCGCACATGACCAATGATGTTTACTGGCTGCTGAAACTTGACCTAGATCTGGATAAAAAGGGTGAGTTCGAAGCGCTTATGGCAGAGATGGTCGCGGCCACGCAGCAGGAGACCGGCGCCAGAAGCTATGAATGGCACATGACCGGTTCGGCCGTCCATATCTTCGAACGCTACGCCAGTTCCGAAGATGCCATGATACATATGCAGAATTTCGGTGCGCATTTTGCTGAACGTTTTCTGGCCCTTCTGACGCCAGTGGGATTGGACGTTTATGGTCCGGCCAAGGATGATCTTCGCGAAGCACTCACGCCAGTCGGCGCCGTTTTTCACCAGCAAATCGGTGGATTTGACCGCTGATATGAAAATGCACAGGAGGATACCCCTATGCGCCTGATTCAGTACCTGCTCGTTTCGATTTTTCTAACCGGAGCCGCATGGGCGCAAGAGACCTCTGAACCCACGGCGGATGAGCGCACCTCGACCGGCGGAGCGACAACCCTGGAAGATATTCTTGCCCGGCAACGTGGTGAGAATGTCGACAACAGCTATCGCTCTGAGAATACCGGTCAGGGCAATGCAGAGGGGTTGCTGGGCCAGCTTGGCACGCGCGGCGTGGCCTCGGACAGCGACGTATACCGCGCATTGCGCTACGGCTCGGCTGATGTGACGGTGTCGTCGCATGGCCCTGCGGCGAGCGTGTTGATTCAGGATGGCGGCATGTGGTGGCTGAACTTCCGCACCGGGCCACTACGCGAATACGGCACCTATATCGTTGCCGGGATGCTGGGTATCATCCTGCTGTTTTTCCTGATCCGTGGCAAAATACGCATCGACGGTGAAAAAACCGGCCGTACGGTCACGCGTTTCAACGGGTTTGAACGGTTTGGTCATTGGCTTTTTGCGGGGTCGTTCCTGATCCTTGGTGCAACTGGCCTGCTGACGCTTTACGGGCGTGACTTCCTGATCCCGCTGTTCGGGAAGGAAGGGTTTGCCACCATTGCGCAAGGTTGCAAGTGGCTGCACAACAATCTGGCCTGGGCCTTCATGCTTGGCCTGATCATCGTCACGGTAAACTGGATCGCCCATAACATCCCCAACCGCGTAGATCTGAAATGGCTGGCCGCAGGCGGCGGATTGTTCACCAAGAACAGCCACCCGCCGGCAAAGAAGTTCAACGCGGGCCAAAAGATCATCTTCTGGGCGTGCATCCTGCTGGGCGCATCGATCAGCCTGTCGGGTCTGTCGCTGTTGTTCCCGTTCGAGATGCCCTTGTTTGCAAAAACCTTCCAGATCGCCAATTCGACCGGTATTCCGCAAATGATGGGCCTGAACCTGCCGGTGCAGATGTCGCCGCAGGAAGAGATGCAATACGCCCAAGTCTGGCATGTGATGGTGGCTTATGTGTTCATTGCGATCATCGTGGCGCATATCTATCTCGGCTCTGTCGGAATGGAGGGCGCCTTTGACGCCATGGGCACCGGCGAGGTCGAAGAACAATGGGCGCGCGAACACCACTCGCTGTGGCTGGAGGAAGTTCAGGAAAAAGAGGCAGGCAAGGCCGCCTCCTCACCCGCTGAATAGATGCGGGGGCTGGTTCTGGCCCTGGCGCTGATCCCGCTGCCCGCCTTGGCCGAATTCTTCACACTCAAAGGGCACGGCGGCCCAATCATGGGAATCGCCACAGCCCCGGACGGGCGTATCGCAACCGCCAGTTTCGACAATTCCGTCGGGCTATGGGCTGATCAGAACCCCGAATGGCTGGAGGGCCATGAAGCCGCTGTGAACGCTGTTGCCTTCAATGGTACTGCCATCTATTCCGCCGGAGATGACTTCACTCTGCGCAAGTGGCCCGGTGGCGACGTGGTTGGGCGCCATCAGGGCAAGATCGTTGGTCTGGCAGCGTCCAAGACACACGTTGCGACCGCCAGTTGGGACGGAACAATCGGGGTGTGGCCCGTAAACGGAACCGGCCCCACTACTCTTGGGCCAACCGGAAGCGGTGTGAACGCCGTGGTGTTTTCTTCTGACGGCACACAGCTTTATTCGGCAGGTATGGATGGATCGCTGCGCATCTGGGACGTGATGAGTGGACAAGAGATCACCCGTCTCATCGAACACGGGTTCGGCATCAACGAACTGGTCCTGAATGAACCAGACAACTGGATCGCTTACGGTGCTGTTGATGGCGTGACCCGAATACTGGACCTTTCCACGGGTGAAGAACGTGATTTTACGCTGGATCGCCGACCCATCCTTGCCTTGGCACTCAGCCCGGATCGCAGGCTTCTCGCCGTGGGTGACGGCGAAGGTTATATCATGGTCATCGATACCGCCGAATGGCGTATCACGCGGGATTTTCGCGCGACGTTGCGAGGGCCAGTCTGGGCCTTGGCCTTTTCCGTCGATGGTGAAAACATCCATGCGGGCGGAATAGACGAGGCCATGTACAGTTGGCCCGTAACCGCCTTTTCCGACCAGCAACAAATGGCGGCAGCAGAGCCGAGTTTCCTCAAAAACCCTGACGAGATGGACAATGGTGAGCGTCAGTTCGCGCGCAAATGTTCAATCTGCCACAGCCTGACACCCGACAGCGAACGCCGCGCAGGTCCTACCTTACACGGGGTTTTCGGCAGACGGGCCGGTACGTCGCCCGGATATTTATACTCGGACACGCTGCAAGGCTCTGACATCATTTGGAATGACGAAACAATAAATGCTCTTTTCGACGAAGGGCCTGACCATTACATTCCGGGGTCTAAGATGCCGATGCAGCGAATTACGGCAGCTCAGGATCGTCAGGATCTTATTGCTTTTCTACGCCGCGCAACGGGTGCCCGGAACTGAACTGGAGGAGACCATGAAAGCCTTTCTTGCCGCAGTCGCCGCAATGGTCGTCATTGCTGTAGCAGCGCCTTTTGTGCTGGAGCAGATCGGATTCAGCGCCGCCGACGCCACATCCGGCTCTGCCGTGCGCCTCGACTGAATGTCGCAATACCTGACCACCCGCGAACTGGCCGATCTGCTGCGCATTGGCGAGCGCAAAGCCTATGATCTCGCCTCGTCAGGCGAGGTGCCCTGCGTACGCGCCATGGGCAAACTGCTGTTCCCGCGCGCCGAGGTTCTTGCCTGGCTCAACGCTTCGCGATCCGGTCCACAGGTTGCCGAACCGCCCCTGCCCCAGATTGTTGCCGGCAGCCACGATCCCCTGTTGGACTGGGCGCTGCGCGAAAGCGGTTCGGGGCTTGCCACCTATTACGACGGTTCTTTTGACGGGCTGACAAGGCTGAGTGAACGCAACGCACAGGCTGCGGTGTTGCACATCCACGAAGATGGAGGGTTCAACAAAGACTCTCTTCGGGGCGCCCTTGGCGAAGCACCGGTGATCCTGTACGAAGTCGCCCGGCGCAAGCGCGGGCTGCTTCTTGCCCCGGGCGTATCGGATATCAGAACATTCGAAGATCTCAAGTCGCGCCGCCTAATCATGCGTCAGGACAGTGCAGCCAGCCAACGCCTGTTCGAAACACAGCTTGAAGCACATGGCATGTGCCGAGACGATCTGGACGTAACCCCCGGCTGCGCACGCACCGAAGAGGAACTGGCCATCGCCCTTCACGACCAAAAGGCCGAGGTTGGCTTTGGGTTGGGTGCTTTGGCAGGGCTTTACAACCTGGGTTTCGTCCCCACGCATTCCGAGAGGCTGGATTTGGCGATTTGGCGCAGGTCATATTTTGATCCGCCAATGCAAAAACTGATAACGCTGCTGCGCTCGGATCAATTTGCGCAAAGGGCCCGTGAATTCGGTGGCTACGACCTGTCAGGCCTGGGCACGATACACCACAACGGTGCCAGCGGGTGAACTATCACCCACCTTGTTCCTTGTCATGGTACTTCTGCCGCAGGCCATCTATTGGGCGTTCGGAAAGAAAACCTGCTGCCCGTCCAGCCTGAACGACGCGATCGCCTCCTGCCCGTCCGGCCCCGTCAGCCAGTCGATAAAGCGTTGACCGGCAGCTGCCCGCACATGCGGGTGTTTTTCAGGATTCACGAGGATCACACCGTATTGATTGAACAGGCGCGGATCCCCCTCGACCAGAACGCCAAGGTTTCCCCGGTTTCCAAAAGACAACCACGTGGCCCGATCCGTCAGCGTATAGGCATCCATTCCACTGGCCACGTTCAGCGTCGCCCCCATACCAGATCCGGTCTCGCGATACCAAGCACCTGAAGCCTCGGCAGGGTCCAGCCCGGCCGCGGACCAATGGCTCAGCTCGGCCTTGTGCGTTCCGCTGTCGTCACCACGAGATGCAAACGGAACTTCCGCCTCGGCGATTCTTGAGAGCGCGGCCAACACATCGGTGCCGCCGCGAATTCCAGCAGGGTCAGACTTGGGGCCTATCAGAACGAAATCATTGTACATCAGATCCTTCCGCTCCACGCCCCAACCGTCAGCAACGAACTTCTCCTCGGCCGGTTTGGAGTGAACCAAAAGAACATCCCCGTCCCCGTTGATGGCGTTGCGAATGGCCTGACCGGTGCCCACTGCCACAACACGAACATCGATACCTGATTCGGCTTCGAACCACGGCAGGATGTAATCCAACAGTCCCGAGTTCTGCGTTGACGTTGTCGACTGCACCACAATAAATGGGTCTTCTGCTGAAACCGCGCTGGTCAACAGGCCCAAAGCTATCACCGCTGCCCGAATTGGTTTCCGGAACATCACACTCTCCTCTTTCTCTTTTTCAGGTAACCAATCCGCCCGCCAAATAGCGGCGCGACGCATCGCTTTCGGGAGAATCCAAAACCTGTTTTGCTGCACCGTGTTCCACGACATGTCCGCCCTGCATCATGACCACGTCCGAGGCCAAACGGCGTGCCTGACCGATATCATGTGTCACCATCACGATCCGCACAGCCCGAGCCGAAGCCCGTAATATCATTCGTTCAATCATCTGGGTCGCGCTTGGATCCAGTGCGCTGGTGGGCTCGTCCAGAAACAAAGTCTCGGGGCTCAATGCCAGCGCCCGTAGAATCGCCAACCGCTGCGCCTCCCCTCCGGACAATGATCGCGCGGGTTGTCTGGCCTTGCCGTCGAGCCCGCCTTCGGTCAGCAATTCGGCAGTGCGGGCCTTTCGTGCCGTTCGCCCCATGCCTTGACGCTTTAGAACGAAGTCAAGGTTTGCCGCAACTGATCGACGCAGCAGAACCGGTTTCTGAAACACCATGGCCTGGCGGGCTTTTTGTGCCGCGCCAAGCGGTTTTCCATCCTGGACGACCTGCCCCCGATCCGGAGTGATCAGCCCGTGCAGACAGCGCAGCAACAGGCTTTTGCCTGCACCGTTGGGGCCAAGGATCAAGGTTGGCCCCGGCCCATCCAATACCAATGACGAGACGTCCAACAACGCCTTGCCACTACTGCGGATTTGCAGGTTCTCGACCTTCAGGCAATTCACCATGTCGCATAGCAGGTCACGCATGACGCACCCCCTCCTGTTCGGCCCGCAGGCTGACCGCGCTCACCATCGCGTTCACGGCCACCGCTATCCCGATCAGGATTGCCCCCAAGGCCAGTGCCAGCGCCAGATTTCCCTTCGAGGTTTCCAGCGCGATGGTTGTGGTCATCACGCGCGTAACATGGTTGATGTTGCCGCCCACAATGATCACCGCGCCCACCTCGGCAATGGCGCGCCCAAACCCCGCAAGCAAGGCCGTGACCAATGCCAGCCGTGCATCCCACAGCAGCACAGGGACCGATGCAAGCCGTGACACGCCCAGTGATCGCAACTGTTCAGAGTACTCCTCGGCCAGCATTTCGACCACCTGTCGGGTCAGCGCGGCAACAATAGGAGTGACCAACACGACCTGAGCGATGATCATGGCCGTCGGGGTATACAAAAGCTCGAGCGCACCCAGCGGGCCAGAACGGGACAGCATCAGATAGACCAGCAACCCCACAACCACGGGCGGGAACCCCATCAAGGCGTTCATCAGAACGATCAGCATCCGCCGTCCCGGAAACCGGGCCACAGCCAAAGAAGCACCGACAGGCATGCCAATCAGGGCAGAAATCAGAACCGCAAACACGGATACTTTAAGGGACAACAGCACAATCGCCCAAAGCTCTGAGTCTCCCTCAAAGATCAGAGCGATCGCAGAACTGAATTCTGATGCAAAACCCTGCATTTTTTTCCACTTTTTCTGCATTCCGTACGAAATGCGCTCTTTTACAAGCAAATACTACTCTGTTTTTGGTTTGAGTACAGACACATATCCGGCATTCTAAATGAAAAACGCGGCCCCGATTGGGACCGCGTCTCAATTCGTGAATAGAGGGCTGAAGTTAATTCAGCGCAGCTTCGGTGATCTGATGCGTCCAAGCCCCTTCGGGCTTTTTGGTGATAACCGGATCGGAACCGCCTGCCAGCAGAGTGTTCACAGTGCGGTCGAAATCAGCCGGGTCGAGCGCTCCGTTCGACCCTGCGGTCAACTTGGCGATCTCACCCATCATACGCTTTTGGTGTTCTTCCGTCTGGGCACCGGTTGCATCGTTTTCCAAAACGATTTCCGCCGCTTCGTCTGGATTCTCCTCCGCATATTTCCAACCCTTCATCGACGCGCGAACGAACCGCTCCATCTTGTCAGTGAAGGCCGCATCGCTCAGGTTCTCTTCCAGAACGTAAAGACCATCTTCCAGCGTCGCCACGCCCTGGTCTTCGTATTTGAAGGTCACCAGTTCATCCGGGCTGACACCGGCATCAATGACCTGCCAGTATTCATTGTAGGTCATGGTGCTGATGCAATCCGCCTGACGCTGAAGCAACGGGTCCACGTTAAAGCCCTGCTTCAGAACTTCCACGCCGTTTTCGCCTTTGCCATCAGTGCTGATGCCCAACTGGCTCATCCAGCTCATGAACGGAAACTCGTTGCCAAAGAACCAGACACCCAGCGTGCGGTTCTTGAGGTCCTCGGGCGACGAGATCCCAGCGTCTTTCCAGCAGGTCAGCATCATGCCAGAGCTTTTGAACGGTTGAGCGATGTTCACCAGCGGCAGCCCTTTTTCACGAGCAGCAAGCGCGGCGGGCATCCATTCGACGGTGACATCAGCGCCACCGCCTGCAATCACTTGCGTCGGAGCGATGTCAGGTCCGCCGGGAAGAATGGTGACGTCCAGCCCCTCTTCTTCGTAAAAGCCCTTGTCCTTGGCAACGTAGTAGCCCGCGAATTGTGCTTGCGTGACCCACTTCAGTTGCAATGTCACCTCGTCCGCAGCCAGCGCCGCACTGGCTGCCAGACCAAAGGCGGCAACCGCCCCGCTGAGTAGCTTGTTCATCTTCAATTCTCCTAGTTGCTTGTTGTGCCCCAATTTCGGGGTCTGTTGATTTCCTTGTTTTATCCGCGCTGTGACGGGTGCCAGAAGGTCACCACTTTTTCGACCCCCGCCACCAGACCATAAAAAGCTGTACCTGCGAGTGCCGCAACAACGATTTCGGCCCAGACCATGTCTAATGACAGTTGCCCGACGCTGGTAGATATCCGGAACCCCATACCAAGTGTCGGTGAACCGAAGAACTCAGCCACGATAGCGCCGATCAGCGCCAAAGTGGTGGAAATCTTCAGCCCGTTGAAAATGAAGGGCATCGCCGCAGGCAGTCGCAACTTCAAAAAGCTCTGCCAATAGGTTGCGGCATAAGTCTCCATCAGGTCGCGCTGCATCGAGGTGGCCTCACGCAACCCGGCCACGGTGTTCACGAGCATCGGAAAGAACACCATCACAACCACCACCGCCGCTTTGGAATGCCAGTCAAACCCGAACCACATCACCAGAATGGGGGCAGTCCCGACAATCGGCAGGGCGGCCACGAAATTGCCGACCGGCAACAGGCCCAGACGCAGGAAATCCCAGCGATCCACCGCAATCGCCATCAGAAAGGCCGCAAAGCACCCGATGACATAGCCGCTTAACGCGCCCTTGATGATGGTCTGCACAAAGTCAGCCCACAGGATCGGAAGGCTGTCCGCAAACCGCACCGCAATCACCGATGGCGCTGGCAGGATGACCAGGGGAACCTCAAGGCCGCGCACCAAAAGTTCCCAGATCCCGATGACAGTCAGCCCAAAGATCAAGGGGGCCAGAAACCGCACCATTCGGGTATCGGCGTAAGGCCCACTGGCCAACCGACTGTTCAACCACCAGCCAAAAAGCCAAAGCAGGATAGCACAGAAAACCAGTATCATTGCGCCATCCCCATCCGTTTCAGCACGGCCCGTTCAATCAGCCCCAGCAGCCCGACCAGGCACGCCGCCAGAATGGCTGCAGCAAACAGGGCCGACCAGATCTGTACCGTTTGCCCGTAATAGCTGCCGGCAAGCAACCGCGCGCCCAGACCTGCGACGGCGCCTGTCGGAAGCTCACCAACAATGGCACCGACCAGCGATGCAGCGATCCCAATCTTGAGCGACGTGAACAGATACGGCATCGACGCAGGCAATTGCAGCTTCCAGAAACCCTGAGACCGGCTTGCGTTATACGTCCGCAACAAGTCCAGTTGCATCGCATCAGGACTGCGCAATCCTTTGACCATGCCAACAACAACCGGGAAGAAACTCAGATAGGCCGATATAATCGCCTTGGGAATGATCCCTTGAATACCAATGGAGTACAGAACAACAATGATCATCGGCGCAAGCGCGATGATCGGAATAGTCTGACTCACAATCGCCCAGGGCATGACCGACAAATCCATCACGCGGCTATGCACGATCCCGACTGCGAGCAGAATGCCCAGCCCGGTGCCAATCGCAAATCCCAGCATCGTAGCACTCAGCGTGACCCAGCCGTGATAGATCAGCGACCGTTTCGAGGTGATCTTTTTCTGGACCGTCGTCTCCCACATCTCGATGGCGACCTGATGCGGGGCCGGCAGTCGAGGCCTGTCCTGTTCCCACGTGGCCGGGATGGCGAAGGCGTTGTTCAAAACAAGACCAACCTCGGACATGTCACGCCGGTCCTTGGCGGATGGCGGCTGCACCACGGCCCCCGCACGTTCCTGTTCGGTCAACACGCCCTTTATGTTCATCGGAATGCAGGCCACGTACCAGAACAGAACAATTGCGGCGACGACGGTGAATACGGCAATGACCTGCTTCATGCACGCCACTCCATCCTATAGACAGGCACGGTATCCGGCGGCACGGGGGGTTCTTCGGCCGTCACTTCGAACCCTTCGCGGCGATAAAAGCGTTGCGCCGACGTATTGGGCCGGTGCGTCGTCAGACAGAGAAAATCGCGGCCCTCTTTTGCTTTGTCGACAAAGCGCTTGCCGATACCCTGTCCCCTCCGGCCGCAATACAGCGCACCGATTTTGTTCTGTGTCGGGTCCACTGACATGTAGCAATCGACCGGATCACCGGCGACCCACATTTCACGGTCGTCGAATGCGTCGCTGATCAGTTTCGCCAACTCTTCTACCGGCAGTTCATCGGGCATCCAGTCTGTTTGCGTGACCCAGTCATGAACAACCCTGGCGCAGGCTGGCACATCACCTGGAGCCGCGCGCCGGATCCTATCCGCATTCAGCTTAGTCGTCATTGGAATGCCCACCCCGCAAACCTTCCCGGACGCGATGCGCGACCTCAATGAACTCCGGAGTGTCACGAATATCCAGCGGCCGCTCCTTGGGCAACGGGCTGTCAATCACATCAGCAATCCGCCCAGGCCGCGGGCTCATCACCACGATCTTTGTGCTCAGGTAAACCGCCTCGGGAATGGAGTGTGTCACGAATCCGATCGTCTTTTCCGTCCGCGCCCAGAGCTCAAGAAGCTGCTCGTTCAGGTGGTCCCGCACGATCTCATCCAGCGCCCCGAACGGCTCGTCCATCAGCAGGATATCCGCATCGAAGGCAAGGGCACGCGCGATACTGGCCCTCTGCTGCATCCCGCCCGACAACTGCCAGGGAAACTTGCCGCCAAACCCTTCCAGATCAACAAGTTCCAGTACCCTTTTCACCTGCTCATCCTGTTCGACAGCGGTGAATCCCATTATCTCAAGAGGCAGTTTTATGTTCTTGGCAATTGTGCGCCAGGGATAAAGGCCCGCAGCCTGAAAGACATACCCGTACGCCCGGTTTCGACGCGCCTCATCGGGGGTCATGCCATTGACGGTCAGCGTCCCGCCCGTAGGTATCTCAAGGGCTGCGATGCAGCGCAGAAAGGTGGTTTTGCCACAACCGGACGGACCGATGAAACTGACGAAATCGCCCTTTTCAATTGTCAGGTTCACGTCCTTGAGGGCGTGTACTGGCCCATCGTTGGTCTGGAATGTCAGGTCTAGCTGCCTTGCCTCGATGACGGGCCGGGTCGTGCTTTCAGTGTTCATTTTATTGCCTTGAGAAGAGTGGTGCCAGGGCCGCCTGCAAGGCCGCCCTAACTGATCAAACACCGGTCACCGGAATTCCCGTCCGCTCGACAGGCCTTGGGGCCGTCAGTTCTTTCCAGGTGCTCAGCGCCTTGTTGACGGTAGTGTTCGCCTCGCGCGCGACAAAGTCCCCATGACCTTCCTGCGTGCGGATTTCACCGTCATGCACCGCCACCTGTCCCCGAGTCAGGGTAAAGCGTGGCAGACCTTTGACCTCCTTGCCCTCAAACACGTTGTAGTCAATCGAGGATTGCTGGGAACCGGCACTGATCGTTTTGGATTTCTCAGGATCCCAAACGACAAGATCAGCATCTGCACCTACCAGAACTGCGCCCTTTTTAGGATAGCAATTCAAAATCTTGGCAATGTTTGTTGAAGTAACAGCTACGAATTCATTCGGCGTCAGGCGCCCTGTGTTGACCCCATGCGTCCACAGCATCGGCATCCGATCTTCCAGCCCGCCGGTGCCGTTCGGGATCTTGGTGAAATCCCCAACGCCAAAGCGTTTCTGTTCGGTTGTGAAGGCGCAATGATCGGTTGCAACCACGCTCAACGTTCCGGATTGCAGGCCGTTCCACAGACTGTCCTGATGCTGTTTGTTCCGGAACGGAGGGCTCATGACCCGTCGCGCCGCGTGGTCCCAATCCTGATTGAAGTATTCACTTTCGTCCAATGTCAGGTGCTGGATCAGGGGCTCTCCCCACACTCGCTTACCCTGCATTTTCGCCCGGCGGATAGCTTCATGCGCCTCTTCACACGAGGTGTGTACAACGTAAAGCGGCACACCCGCCATGTCCGCAATCATGATCGCCCGGTTGGTGGCTTCACCTTCCACCTGCGGCGGGCGCGAATACGCATGTGCTTCGGGGCCGGTGTTCCCTTCGGCAAGCAGCTTGGCACTCAGTTCTGCCACCACATCCCCGTTCTCGGCATGAACCAGGGCAGTACCGCCAAGCTCCGCAAGACGCTTGAACGAGGCGAACAGCTCATCATCATTCACCATCAGCGCACCCTTGTAGGCCATGAAATGTTTGAAGGTGTTGATACCGCGCGTCTCGATCACGGTTTTGATGTCGTCGAACACCTGTTCTCCCCACCAGGTCACCGCCATGTGGAACGAATAGTCACAATTCGCCCGTGTCGACTTGTTGTCCCAACGTTTCAGTGCATCCAGCAGGCTTTCACCAGGGTTGGGAAGAGCAAAATCGACAACCATCGTCGTGCCGCCGGCCAAGGCCGCCCGCGTCCCGCTTTCAAAGTCATCGCTGGAATAAGTGCCCATGAACGGCATTTCGAGATGGGTATGGGGATCAATCCCGCCCGGCATCACAAAACAGCCGGTTGCGTCCAGCTCCTTATCCCCCGTCAGGTTCATACCGATTTCGGTGATCACGCCACCGTCGACCAATACGTCCGCCTTGTAAGTCAGGTCCGCAGTGACAACGGTTCCGTTTTTGATAACAGTACTCATTTTGAACTCCCTGATGCGGTCTACGCCGCTTGCTTCATCTGGCCAAAAATATCCCGGGGGAGTCGCCCTCGGGGCGACGGGGGCAGCGCCCCCTATTCCACGATTTTGGCAGTCTCGACCACGGCGTGCAGCAGAACATCCGCCCCGGCTGCCGCCCATTCCTTGCTGATTTCCTCGGCCTCGTTATGGCTCAGCCCATCAACACAGGGGCACATGACCATCGCGGTCGGAGCAACCCGGTTGATCCAACAGGCGTCATGCCCCGCACCCGAAATGATATCGGTGTGCGAATATCCCAGCCGTTCGGCTGCGTTTCGCACGGCAGACACGCAAGCTTCGTCAAATTTCACCGGATCGAACCCACCGACTTTCTCGAATTCGATCTGAAGGCCCATCTCGTCAACGATATCCTCGGCAGCCACCCGCAGGCGGTTTTCCATGTCGGTGATCACCTCCAGCTCGGGCGAGCGGAAATCGACCGTAAACACCACCTTGCCCGGGATCACATTGCGTGAGTTCGGATAGACATCGATATGCCCCGCCGCACCCACCGCATGCGGAGCATGAGACCAGGCGATCTCGTCGACTTTTTCCAGGATCCGCGCCATGGCCAGCCCGGCATTCTTGCGCATCGGCATCGGTGTCGATCCGGTATGAGCATCCTTGCCCGTTACCGTGATCTGCGTCCAACTCAGCCCCTGTCCATGGGTGACGACGCCGATATCGTTGCCTTCGGCTTCAAGGATCGGCCCCTGTTCGATATGCAGCTCAAAGAACGCATGCATCTTGCGGGCGCCCACCTCTTCATCGCCTCGCCAGCCGATACGGTTCAACTCATCCCCGAACTTTTTGCCCTCAGCGTCTTCGCGGTTATATGCCCAATCCTGCGTGTGCATCCCTGCAAACACGCCCGAGGATAGCATAGCCGGTGCGTAACGCGTGCCTTCTTCGTTTGTCCAGTTGGTGGCGACGATCGGATGTTTTGTCTTGATCCCCAGGTCGTTCAGCGTCCTGATCAGTTCCAGCCCACCCAAGACACCCAGCACACCATCGTATTTACCTCCCGTAGGCTGCGTATCCAGATGCGATCCCACGTAAACCGGCAACGCGTCCGGGTCGGTGCCTTCGCGGAGGGCGAACATGTTGCCCATCTGATCGAGCCCCATGGTACAGCCCGCTTCCTCGCACCACTTCTGGAACAGGGCGCGGCCTTCCGCGTCTTCATCCGTCAGGGTCTGGCGATTGTTGCCACCGGCGACACCCGGGCCGATCTTGGCCATCTCCATCAGGCTGTCCCACAACCTGTCGCCATTGATCCTGAGATTCTGCGCCGGAGCTGCCATGTTCATCTTCCCTGTTTGCTTGCGATTTAGCTCGCTTTTGGTGTCTTGATTTGACCATATGGTCAAACTCACGCTATCACGGGTTCGGTATCAGTCAAGAATTTGCGCGGCACGGCTGAAATTTTCAGTGTATTCCGCACCTGTTCGACGAAAAAAGAGACACGTTGAAAACATGCCAAAAGACCGCGCACCGACTCGCATTCAGAAAAAGAACCGTGCTGCGATTCTAGAGGCTGCCCTGAACGTGTTTTCTGCTCACGGGTTTCGCGGAGCAACCGTTGATCAGATTGCGGCCGAAGCGGGTCTGAGCAAACCGAACCTGCTGTATTATTTCCCTTCAAAAGAGGCGATCCATACAGAGCTGCTTTCCGGGTTGTTAGAGACCTGGCTGGCCCCGCTGCACGACCTGGACGCAAACGGCGATCCAATGGAAGAAATCCTAGCATACATTCGGCGCAAGTTGCAGATGAGTCAGGAGTTACCACGCGAAAGCCGCCTTTTCGCCAACGAGCTTGTGCAGGGCGCGCCGCGCATTCATGATGCTTTGTCCAATGATCTCAAGGCACTGGTCGACGAAAAGACCACGATCCTTACCGGCTGGATGGATCAGGAAAAAATCGCACGAGTGCATCCCTACCACCTGATGTTTTCGATCTGGGCCTTGACACAGCACTATGCCGATTTCGATGTTCAGGTTCGTGCAATTCTGGGCAACGAAGATCCGTTCGAGGGCGCAGAAACCTTTGTTGATACGTTGTACCGAAAACTTCTGAGCCCCTGAAAAAAGGGGCCGCAAAAACGGCCCCTTGACGATCTGTCGCAATCCCCTCATTCGGCCGCTTTGGCCATCGGGTTATTCGGATGCGTCGTCCAGTTCGCATAAGTTGGCTGAACTTCTTTTCCGGTTCGGGGATCAACCTCGCCCGCTGCCATCGGCACCATATCGATGCAGCCTTCGATCGGGCAAACATCGACGCATAGGTTACAGGCGACGCATTCGTCATCCATCACCTCGAAGACGCGGTCCTCGGACATGGAAATCGCCTGATGGCTGGTGTCTTCACAGGCCGCGTAACACCGGCCACACTTGATGCACTGATCCTGATCGATCTTGGCTTTGGCGATGTAGTTGAGGTTCAGATACTGCCAGTCGGTGACATTGGGCACCGCGCGCCCGATCACCTCGTCGACGCTTGAATATCCCTTTTCGTCCATCCATTCCGACAGACCCGCAGTCAGTTCGTCGATGATCTTGAAGCCATAGGTCATCGCGGCTGTACACACCTGAACGTTGCCACAGCCCAACGAGATGAACTCGGCCGCATCGCGCCATGTGGTGACGCCGCCGATGCCGGAAATGGGCAGGCCTCGCGTCGCCTCGGCCCGTGCGATCTCGGACACCATCGACAGGGCAATCGGCTTTACTGCCGGGCCGCAATACCCACCGTGACTACCCCTGCCGTCAATCGAAGGTTCAGGGCTGAACGTGTCCAGATTGACGCTGGTGATCGAATTGATTGTGTTGATCAGCGACACCGCATCCGCGCCGCCATTTCTGGCGGCCGCAGCCGGTTTACGGATGTCAGTTATGTTTGGCGTAAGCTTCACGATGACCGCGCGGTCATAGTATTTCTTGCACCAGCGTGTGACCATCTCGATATATTCAGGAACCTGCCCAACGGCCGAGCCCATACCGCGTTCGCTCATCCCATGCGGACAGCCGAAGTTCAGCTCGATCCCGTCGGCACCAGTCTCAGCCACACGCGGCAGTATCGCCTTCCACGCCTCTTCCTCGCATGGCACCATGATTGACGCGATCAGAGCACGGTCCGGGTAATCTGATTTGACCCGCGCCATTTCCTCAAGGTTTACCTCAAGCGGACGATCAGTGATCAGTTCAATATTGTTAAGGCCCAGCAATCTGCGATCAGCGCCATAAATTGCGCCATAACGCGGGCCATTCACGTTCACGACCGGAGGTCCCTCGGACCCAAGAGTTTTCCAGACAACGCCGCCCCATCCCGCTTCGAACGCGCGGCGAACGTTGTATTCCTTGTCCGTCGGCGGCGCAGAGGCCAGCCAGTACGGGTTGGGGCTGGAAATGCCCAGAAAGTTTGTCGTCAGATCGGCCATGGCTTCTCCCTTCCCGGCTCAGCCGGTTTTTTTGAATATCATTTCGGTCGGGCGAATGCGCCCGGCCTTGAGGTTTTTGACGTAGTTTTGGAACTTTTCGGGCGCCGTTTCGCCCATCATCAGATGGATACCCAGCGGTGCTGGTCCGGTCTCGGCTATCTTGGCAAACACGTCCTCGAAGAATTGGATCGCAAACGCGGTGCGGTCTGTTTCGGTGACCAATTCAAGACCAGCCTTCTTTGCGGCGTCCTTATAGACATCCGGCGCGTGAACAAAGGAGGTTTCTGGCAAAGTGGACCAGGGAAGCGGAAAAGCCAGCGGCTCATCCACCTCTCCGCCCATGACGTCGAACAGGGCAAAGGTTCCGCCCGTGGAGAGCGCCCGCGACACTTCCGCAAACAGCCCGGCCTTACTTTCGATGTTCATGCCCACATGCATCATGACCGCAAGGTCGAACCCCGCATCCGGCACAGGCATGTCCAGAGCGCTGCCCACATGAAAGTCAGCCTTTCCGGAATGCCCGACCAGATCGCTCAGCGCCGTCGCCGTTTCAACGAATTCCGGTGTCAGATCAACCCCGGTCACCGTCGAGTCATAGCGATCCACGATGTACCGAGAGGTGCCCCCAATACCGCAGCCTACGTCCAGAACGCGCGTTGCATGGGTCGGCGACAGTTGGGCAAACAAATTGTCCGTCGCCAGAACACCACCTGTGTGGAATTCATCCCCAGCCTTCAGATCCGCAACGGTGGCCGCATCCGGGTCAATGCCGCTGGCCTCCAGCGCCGCGCGGACGCGTTCGGTTAGGGCACCGGTAGTGTAATGTTGAGCAACAGCTTGTTCGATCTGGGACATGAGAATACCTCAGCAGCGAAAGGAATGGGGTGAATACCCCACCCTATCACGAAAAGAGCGTCGCGTGGATGTCCATCGCTGCGTCCCGGCCCTCGGCAACAGCGGTTACGGTCAGGTCTTCGCCACCCGCAGCACAGTCACCACCAGCCCAGACACCAGCCAAGGAGGTTCGGCCAACCCCGCTGACGGCTATCTTGTTGCCGTCCAGCGTCAGCCCGTCCGGTGTGCCTTCCAGCGTCTGCCCAATAGCCTTGAGCACTTGATCTGCTGGCAGGCGGATCATCTCTCCGGTTCCAGTGAGCTGACCGTTCTGGCTGGATGTATATTCCAACTCAATCTCGGCCGCTGCACCATTGCCGTGTACGGCCACTGGCTGAACATTTGTCAAAATCCGAACACCGTGCGACGCTGCCAGATCCTGCTCGTACCGGCTGGCCCCCATAGCGTCGCGGCCACGACGATAGGCAATGGTCACATGTTCCGCGCCCAGAAGCTTGGACTTCACAGCAGCATCCACCGCGGTCATGCCTCCGCCGATAACGACCACATTCCGCCCAACGGGCAGATTGGCGAGGTCACTGGCCTGCCGCACGTCCGAGATGAAATCGACCGCAGCCCGTACTCCGTCTTTATCGACACCGCCTGCACGCAGGGCATTGACGCCAGCAAGACCAATGGACAGAAACACCGCGTCGTAGTTTTCGACCAGCCCATCCAATGAGATGCTTTCGCCCAAAACCGAACCGGTCTCGATTGCAATCCCGCCGATTTTCAGCAGCCAGTCCACCTCGGCCTGTGCAAAATCGTTGGTCGATTTGTAGGCCGCAATACCGTATTCATTCAGGCCGCCGGGTTTGGGCTTGCTTTCATGGATCACCACATCATGGCCCAGCATGGCCAGCCGGTGGGCGCATGCCAGACCCGCAGGCCCAGCCCCCACAACCGCAACTGTCTTACCGGTCGAAGGCGTACGTTCGAACGGATGCACACCCGAGGCCATGATTTCATCGGTGGCAAAACGTTGCAGGCGCCCGATTTCAACCGGTTTGCCTTCGGCGGCTTCGCGAACGCAGGCCTCTTCGCACAGTGTTTCGGTTGGACAGACCCGAGCGCACATTCCGCCCAGAATGTTCTGTTCCAGGATCGTGCGCCCTGCTGATTGCGGTTGACCGGCTTGAATCTGGCGAATGAACAACGGGATATCGATATCCGTTGGACAGGCCGTAACGCATGGTGCGTCGTAGCAAAAATAACAGCGATCTGCGGCTACTGCGGCCTCATGCTGCGCAAGTGGCGGATGCAGATCGGTGAAATTTGAGGTCAGCTCATCGCTTGAAAGCCGCCCGGCTACTATACCGGGTGCCATCTGGCCCTGTGCCATCACTCTACTCCCTGTAGATATGTTTGTTATGCTCTCAGCTTGCCACAAATAAATTTTTTATCAATTGGTAAAATTTGCCAAATGGTCAAAAAATGACAAGCCCAGTAAAAACACCTGCATTCTCAGTCGCTTCACCCGCGAACTGAACACAAAAAACGACGTATAACTGGGGCCGGTGTTCGGATTTGACAGAAATACACCCGCCTTCAGGCTGTGCGGGGATCAAAAAAACGGACCCCTGAGCATGGCACGTCGCCGATTTCTCCCTTCCATATGGACTGTGAAACCCTCGAGATGTCTGCAAAGATCACCTTGCGCGAACCCTTCCTCGGCCCGGTGCAGGGAATGACATAGATGATGAAAAATCAAACTATCGGCTTTTGACGCCCCACTCCGCTTGCTGTAATCCGGACCAAGGGTGCCGGTTCCGGCAGCTTTCAGGAATGGGCACAGATGCAGGCAAGTTCTCAGAATTTCAACATCGCGGTTGTCGGGCAAAACAACCGCCTGCAATACGAGGCCCTGTTGTTCGCGGCCTCGCTTCGCCATTGCTCACCTGAGTTCAAGGGCAGGTTGTTTGTCGCCACACCCAACCCGGGCCCGCGCTGGAAGCACGACCCCAGCATTCAGGACGAGGACGTTCTGAGGGCCCTGAACCAGTTGGATGTCGAAATCCTGCCATTCGACTCGCATGTTTTTGGTGAAAGCTACCCTTATGGCAACAAGATCGAGGCTTTGTTGGCCCTGCCGGAAGGTGAACCCTTTGTGTTCTTCGATACGGACACGCTGATCACCGGCGACATCACAAGCGTTCCGTTCGATTTCGACCGCCCCGGAGCCTCATTGAGGGTCGAGGGCACGTGGCCAAAGCCGACGCTGTACGGCCCCGGCTTTGACGGTATCTGGCGGGCGCTTTATGCGCGCTTCGGGCTGGATTTCGAAAGCTCGGTGGATCCGGACCAACCCGATGGTTACTGGCGGCGCTACCTTTACTTCAACGCGGGTTACTTCTTTTACAAATGCCCCAGGATTTTCGGTGAACGGTACCTGGACTACGCAAGAACGATCCGAGATGAAAACATTCCCGAGTTGACGGGCCAGAACCTTGACCCATGGCTGGATCAGGCAGCCCTGCCGCTGGTTATTCATTCTTTAGGCGGTGGGCGGGATGCATTGCCTGACGGGTTTTTGGATGGGTCCGTCAGCTGCCACTATCGTTTATTTCCTCTGCTTTATGCCCGCGAAAGCGATCACGTGATCGAGGTTCTGGAAACCGTCGTGGCCCCCAACAAGGTCAAAAAAGTGCTCAAGCAATATGACCCGCTGAAAAAGCTGGTTCTTCAGGGGAAAGGCGCGAAAATCCGCAGCCTGTTTGATCAGGACAACCTGCCGCGACGGGAGCAAGCGCTGCGCAACGCGATCAAAAGCAAAGGCCTCTGGCTGCGCTGACAGGATCGTTGTGCGCAGGCGGGCAATGGCCTACAGATTCCGCAAGACAGATACCAACAGGAGATTTTCAAGATGTCTGACGGCCCGACCTACGGTTTCGACACATTGCAAATTCATGCGGGCGCCCGCCCCGACCCGGCGACCGGAGCGCGCCAGACACCGATTTATCAAACAACTGCCTATGTGTTCCGCGATGCGGACCACGCAGCGGCCTTGTTCAACCTGCAAGAGGTGGGCTTTATCTATTCCCGCCTGACCAACCCAACCGTCGCCGTTCTGCAGGAACGCGTGGCGACGCTTGAGGGCGGCGTCGGCGCAGTCTGCTGCTCGTCCGGGCATGCAGCACAGATCATGGCGCTGTTCCCGTTGATGGGACCGGGTTGCAACGTTGTCGCCTCGACCCGTCTGTATGGCGGCACGGTCACGCAGTTCAGCCAGACGATCAAACGTTTTGGCTGGTCGGCAAAATTCGTGGACACCGATGATCTGGATGCAGTGAAAGCTGCCATCGACGAAAACACCCGCGCGGTTTTCTGCGAATCCATCGCCAACCCTGGCGGTTATGTGACTGATATCCGTGCGTTGGCAGACGTTTCTGATGCTGCGGGCATCCCGCTGATCGTCGACAACACCTCAGCCACGCCTTACCTGTGCCGCCCGATTGAGCACGGTGCGACGCTGGTTGTGCATTCGACCACCAAGTACCTGACCGGCAACGGCACTGTCACTGGCGGGTGCATCGTGGATTCGGGCACGTTCGACTGGTCCGCGAATGACAAATTCCCGTCACTGAGCGAACCTGAACCAGCGTATCACGGCCTGAAGTTCCACGAGACCTTTGGCCCGCTGGCCTTCACGTTCCACGGTATTGCCATTGGCCTGCGCGATCTGGGTATGACAATGAACCCACAGGCAGCCCATTACACGCTGATGGGAATCGAAACACTGTCGCTGCGGATGGAGCGTCACGTTGAAAACGCCCAGAAAATCGCTGCGTGGCTGGAAGCGGACGACCGGGTGGAATACGTCACCTATGCGGGATTGCCGTCATCGCCTTACAAGGACCGGGTCAAGTCACAATATCCACGTGGCGCCGGTGCATTGTTCACCTTTGCGGTGAAGGGTGGCTATGACGCCTGTATCAAACTGGTCAACGCCCTTGAGATTTTCAGCCATGTGGCCAATCTGGGTGACGCACGCTCGCTGATCATTCACTCGGCCTCGACCACCCACCGACAACTGACGCCGGAACAGCAGGAGGCTGCCGGCGCAGGTCCGGGCGTGGTGCGTGTTTCCATCGGGATCGAGGACGTGAACGATCTGATCGCGGATCTTGATCAAGCTCTGGCTAAAGCCAGCGCCTGACGATGACCGGGCACGACACAAACGACCTTGGCCAGCCCATCGGTTTACCGGTTTCGGGTGAATTTCCGCGCCCGACACCGCCGTATACACCGATGGAAGGACAGTATTGTTCTGTCGTGCCACTTGATGTGAACAGACATGCGCCCGGACTTTTCCGGGCGTTTGCAAATGACAGGGATGGTCGTAACTGGACATACCTGCCCTATGGCCCGTTTGACAGTGAGCCGCAGTTTGAAGACTGGGTCCGTGCCAACTGCATGGATGCGGACCCGATGTTTCATACTGTATTGGATGCGGACGAGGTGCCGGTGGGCATGGCCTCTTATCTGAGGATCGAACCCGCAGCTGGCGCCATCGAAGTTGGGCATATCCACTTTTCCCCGCTGCTGCAGCGCAAGCCGCAATCGACAGAGGTCATGTACCTCATGATGAAGCGGGTTTTCGACGAGCTTGGCTATCGCCGGTATGAGTGGAAATGTGATGCGCTGAATGCACCGTCACGCAGTGCCGCTGAACGGCTGGGATTTACTTTCGAAGGGGTGTTCCGGCAGGCGACCCATTACAAGGGCCGCAACAGGGACACGGCATGGTACGCGATCATCGACACTGAATGGCCGCGCATCCGCGATGCATTCGAATCCTGGCTGTCGCCCGACAATTTTGACAGCAAGGGCCAGCAGCGTAAACCGCTGATGGCCCGTGCGAAAGCTTGATCTTATTCCGAAATCTCGAATTCCATCGAGACACTGACGGAAACCGAGACCTCTCCGCCTGCAACGGGAACACCACCCGCATCCGCCATGCTCATGGCGCGCATTTCGGCCATCGGACGGATACCGGCCGTTTGTTCGGATATGGATTGAACCGGGCCGAGCGTTACGCCCGCTGACTGCGCCAACTGTTCTGCCTTGGCAGTGGCTTCACCGACGGCTTTGGCGCGGGCTTGCGCTTCGATCGGTTTGGGATCCTGTACGCCAAAGCTCAAGCCCCCGAAATCATTGGCGCCGTCCTGAATGACCGCGTCCATGATTTTCCCCAATTGGGTCAGATCGCGCACGCGCACAAACACGCGGTTGGACGCTGTAAAGCCGGTGATTTCAGGCTTCTCCCCATTCTGTCCATGACGACCCGACCAAACGGGCGACAACGACAGGTCCCGTGTCTGGACGTCACGATCTTCGATACCCATCTCGGTCAGGCGCGCCAGGACTTTGGAAACGGCATCCGACGTTGCCTGCATCGCAGCCGAGGCTTCGACGTTTTCGTTTGTTACGCCCAGCGTGATCGTCGCCATATCGGGTGCGACCTGCACGGTCCCGGTTGCATCAACGTTGATGCGACGTTCTTCCGCATGGGCTGCTCCAGCGGCCGTTGCCGCCATCATCGCGGCCAGAAAAGCGAATGTCTTCAAGGTTATCACTCCAATTTGTTCTGTTCCAAGATGGGTTGGCAGGGCTTGGCCATACAAGAGGAGAGGTTGCCTTTTTCTTTCCCTCGGCGGGTTCCTGCTTTAATGTCGGCCTGCACACGCAAAGTCGTTTGCATTGACGTTGATAATTATGGTTCCTCCGGAATATGAAACCCGCCTTTGCGCTGTCTTTTTCTACGACCGGAATAACACTGCACCACCGTTCGGATGACGACTGGTTCGTCATCGGTACGATTCCGCTGGATGTTCCGGACTTGTCCGGACAGATGCAGGCGTTGCGGGAAAAGGCGTTTGCGCTGGAAAATGATCTGAGCTGCAAGCTTGTGCTACCGGCGGATCAGGTTCGGTTTCTACAGCTATCGACCGATGGGTTGCCCCCAAAAAACCGGACGGAACGTATCAAGAATGCTCTGGTGGAAGCCACACCTTACGCCCTGTCAGAACTGAGTTATGACAGCCAGACCGAAGGTGATACGACCTATGTTTCTGCCGTCGCGGTTGAAACTCTGGCCGAAGCGCGAACCTTTGCCTCGGAACATGGTTTTGTGGTGGTGACGTTCACCGCCGAAGGTCACGAGGGCGCGTTCCCGCGCGAGGCGGTGTTCCGCGAAACCTCAGACAGTTCCGAGGGTTCACACCCGGAAGACCAGCCTGCACTGGCAGAAACGGACGCTCCTGAACAGGCCAATACGTCCGGCCTGCCCACCCATCCTATTGCCGGCACCACCGCGCCCGAGGCTTTCCGCGTGCCCCCGGAAACCACGGGTAAGAACGTTGATGGGCCTGCGGGGGTAAACCGGTCTGCCATTCCTGTCTTTGCCGCTGTGCTGCTTGTTGGCGGACTTGTTGGCTCTTGGCTGGCAATGGGGTTCGGCTCTGAAAAGGATCAGGCGGAACAGAGCCCTGCGCCGGTCGAGGTTTCGACCCCAGAACCAACCCCAGGACCCACGCCCGAACCAGAGCCGGACACGGCCGCGCTGGAGGACCCGCAGGAAGTAGTTCCGGATCTTGCCACCGATGATCCTGAAGAGCCTCGAACCAACGTCTCAGAGGCGGAGACCGATGCGCAGCCGGATCTGACCGCTACAGACGCAGCAATTCTGGAAGCCCTCAAGATTACCCCTACCCCGGTGGAATCCGTCGCTCAGGACCCCGCGACACAGAAGGATATACAGGCCGTTACGGGCGTCAACACAACCGCGCCTGCAGCACCGGAAATACCGGAGACCGTGGAACCGCAGGAGTTTTATCTGGCATCGCTTGACAACTCCGATCTGTTCACCGATGCGGTTGCCTTGCCTCCCGACCCCAGTTTTGACACTGACGCTCCTTTCAAACCCGACGTATCCCCAAACATTGCTGGCACACGATTTGACCTGGATGAGAACGGCCTGGTCGTGCCAACACCGGATGGCACCGTGAATCCGGATGGGGTCATTGTTTTTTTGGGGCGCCCCTCCAAGGTTCCGCCTGAAACTCCGGTTCGTTTCGAAGAAGAACCGCTGGTTGACGAAGCCGACGGCAGGTTGGCCGGAATTCGCCCCAAGCCACGCCCCTCCGATCTGGTTGAGAATTTTGAGCGCGGCCAGCTGGGTGGCCGGTCATTGGAAGAGCTGGCGAGCAAGCGGCCCAAAGCGCGCCCCGAAAGCCTTCAGGTTCAGCCGCAAGTTGACGAAGCACCAACCGCTTTGGCTGTCGTCAGAGTCCCGCGCCCCAAGTCCCGTCCAGCCGGATTGGCCCCTGCCAAAACACCCGCTTCAAGCAGTTCAAATCTGGGGTCTACGGCAGCATTGGATCAGACATCTGATGAAGCAGGGTCGTTCCAACCAAAGACCGTCGCACCCAAAATCCCCTCGACCGCGTCCGTCGCACGACAAGCCACGATCGACAACGCAATCAATCTGCGCAGGCTGAACCTGATCGGAGTCTACGGAACGCCAGCCAACAGACGCGCATTGGTGCGGCTTCCCAGCGGGCGTTACAAGAAGCTGAAAGTCGGAGACCGCATTGACGGCGGCAAGGTCATTGCGATCAGTGACAGTGAACTTCGGTATCAGAAAAAGGGTCGAAACGTGACGCTGGCGATGCCGCGCAGCTGAAACCGGCAATCGATCTTTTGACGCAACAACTGTCACATAAAAGCGCCGGAGGCAGACGAACAGCCCCCGGCTTGCCAGTGCGTTTCAATCAGGCTGCGGAAATCTCGCCGCTTTCGATCTGTTCGCGTTCGATGGATTCGAATAGCGCCTGGAAATTCCCCTCGCCGAAACCCTCGTCACCTTTGCGCTGAATGAACTCGAAGAAGATCGGACCGATGACAGTCTTCGAGAATATCTGTAGCAAGATCCGCGTCTCACCTCCGTCAACGACACCTTCGCCATCGATCAGGATGCCGTGTTTCATCATCCGGTCCAGCGGCTCATCGTGGTCGGACACGCGGGTCTTGGACATTTCGTAGTACGCCTTGTTCGGGCCCGGCATGAATTTCAGGCCGTTTTCCGCAATTGCATCGGTCGAGGCGTAAATGTCGTCACTGCCGACGGCGATATGCTGAATGCCTTCACCTTTGTATTTCTTAAGATAAGACACGATCTGACCCGTTTCACCGCGATCTTCGTTGATCGGAATACGGATGCGGCCACAGGGAGATGTCAGCGCGCGGCTGAAAAGCCCGGTGAACTTGCCCTGAATGTCAAAGAAGCGGATTTCGCGAAAGTTGAACAGGTCGCCGTAGAACTTGAACCACTTGTCCATGTTGCCCTTGTAGACGTTGTGCGTCAGGTGATCGAGATAGAAGAACCCCACACCCCGTGGTTTGGATTCTTTGATCCACTCGAATTCCTGATTGTAGGGCGACGTGTCGTAGTACTGATCAATGAAATAGATCAATGATCCGCCGATGCCCTTGATCGCAGGCACATTCATGGTCTTGTCGGCACCGTCGTAAGGTTCTGCACCCTTTGATACCGCATGGTCATATGCTTTCTGCGCGTCCACGACTCTCCAGCCCATAGAAGGAGCGCACGGGCCGTGTTCAGCCACGAACTTTTCCGCGAAACTGTCAGGGTCAGCGTTGAGAATATAGGTGACATCCCCTTGCTGCCACAGTTCGATGGCAGGTTTGTCCTTATGGCGGGCCACCAGGTCGAACCCCATCTTTGCGAACAGATCACGCAGCTCCTGCGGTTCAGGATGGGCAAACTCGACGAATTCAAACCCATCGGTACCGGCAGGGTTTTCTTTGCTGATAACAGATTTCGGTGCGTTGTGCGGGAAAGGACCCATGGCGCGTCTCCTTCGAGAACAGGAATTTCTTTGCTGATTCAAAAATACGACTTTTTTGACGCTGTTTCTGCGCATTGTTTTCTTGTAGACTGCCGTTAGACGCGCAAAACGCGCATAAAAGTTATTAAAGTCAGGATTCTTCCGCACATGCTGGACGCGACCGACAAGCGATTGCTCTCCGCCCTGCAGAAGGACGCGCATCTGACCGCACACCAACTGGGCGAGATGCTGAACCTGTCGCCCAGTCAGGCAGGACGTCGCCGACAACGGCTTGAGGCCGAAGGGTACATCACCGGGTATGCCGCCCGGCTTGACCCGCTGAAACTGGGTCTTCACGTGCAAGGCTTTGTTCAGGTTCATCTGGGTACTCATGGCCCTGAACAATCCGCAAGCTTTGCCCGCATGGTCGATACCCGTCCCGAAATTACCAGCGCATGGACGATGACCGGAGAGGCAGATTACCTGCTGCATATCTACTGTGACGATCTTTCCGCCCTCAACAGCTTGCTACATTCGGTCATCCTGCCGCATCCTGCCGTTGCAAGAGTTCAGAGCCAGATCGTAATGGATCAACTGAAACGCGACGCGCCCCTGCCCACCTGAACGGGCCCGAGAGGACACAAATGGACGTTTTCCTATACCAGGCTTCGATCTATCTGGCAGCGGCAGTCATCGCCGTTCCCCTGTCTGCGAGGCTAGGCTTGGGATCGGTTCTGGGATACCTGGCCGCCGGGATCATCATTGGCCCTGTTCTCGGGCTTGTCGGCGCGGAAACGGAAAACCTTCAGCACGTTGCCGAATTCGGCGTGGTGATGATGCTGTTCCTGATTGGCCTTGAACTGGAGCCGCGCGCGCTGTGGGATATGCGTGACAAGTTGCTGGGGTTGGGCGGGTTGCAGGTTGCGTTATCAACGGCTGCGATCGCTGCCGTGGCAATCTATGCAAACCACCCGTGGTCGGTTGCTCTGGCCGTCGGGCTGACCTTGTCGCTGTCCTCTACAGCAATCGTTCTTCAGACCCTGTCGGAAAAGGGCCTGATGCAGACAAATGGCGGTCGAGCTACATTTTCGGTGCTGCTGACACAGGACATTGCGGTCATTCCGATCTTGGCCTTGCTGCCACTTCTGGCCTTGCCGGCCATGCCTCATATCGAATCGGATGGTTCGATCGACCGCGGGGCCGGTGATCTTCACGGCGCGGACCATCACAGCCTTTCTCTGGTCGAAGGTTTGCCGGGTTGGGCCGTCACGCTGGTCACGATCGGCGCAGTTGTGTTTGTCATTCTGGCCGGTGTCTACCTGACCCGCCCGCTGTTTCGCTTCATCCACGCGACCCGCCTGCGCGAGATGTATACCGCTCTGGCGCTAATGATCGTGGTCGGGATTTCCTTCCTGATGACCCTCGTCGGCCTTTCCCCTGCCCTTGGCGCTTTTCTGGCGGGCGTGGTTCTGGCCAGTTCCGAGTTCAGACACGAAATGGAAAGCGACCTTGAGCCATTCAAAGGGCTACTGCTCGGACTTTTCTTTATTACGGTCGGTGCTGGTATTGATGTTGCGTATTTCTTCGATGACCCCCTTGACCTGATCGGTCTGGCGCTTCTTTTGATCCTTGCAAAAGGGATCATCCTGTATCTCGTTGGCAAGGCGTTCAAGCTGCATGCGCGCGATCACTGGCTGTTCACGTTGGGGCTGGCGCAAGCCGGTGAGTTTGGCTTTGTCCTGCTGGCATTTTCAACGCAACAGAATGTCATACCCCCCGACCTGTCCCAAAAACTGCTGATGATCATCGCTCTGACGATGCTGATCACACCGCTTCTGTTTATCCTCTACGATCTTCTGTCTCGAAAGATCGGCGACACCTCCAAAGAACCTGTACCGGACGAGATTGATGAAAAAGGCCCCGTCATCATTGCCGGGATTGGCCGGTTCGGACAGATTGTAAACCGGCTGGTGCGGGCCAGCGGTTTCAAGACGGTTGTACTGGACCACAACATCGAAACAATTCAGCTGATGCGCCGTTTCGGCGTCAAAGGCTTTCTGGGTGATCCCACTCGCCCCGAGTTGCTGCGCGCTGCGGGGTTGGAAAAAGCGTCGGTTCTTGTGGCTGCTATGGATGACCACAAACAAGTCACACGGCTCGTCAGTTTTGCCAGACGGCAGCGCCCTGACTTGCACATCATCGCCCGCGCCCGAGATCGTACCCATGTGTATGAGCTTTATCAGGCTGGTGCCAATGACATCGTGCGGGAACTGTTCGACAGCTCGCTGCGCGCAGGCCGCTATGTTCTGGAGAATATCGGGTTGAGTGAATACGAAGCCGCGCAGGCGGAGCAGACCTTTTACCACCATGACCGGATGTCAGTTCGCGATCTGGCCGAGCTTTGGGTCCCGGGTTTGCCAACAGCGGAAAACAAGAAGTACATCGAGCGCGCGCAGCAACTGGAAAAAGATCTGGAAACCGCGCTGCTGGAACTGGCTGAAAAGCACGCCAAGAAATCCGCCTGACCCAGGTCTGTGCCCGGGTCACGCAAGTACTCAGCCGTCAGACACCCCTGCCTCGGCAAAGGTCGCCATACCGGAATGGCAGGCCACGGCGCTTTTGAGAATGTTGATCGCCAGAGCCCCGCCCGACCCTTCACCCAGCCGGAGACCAAGGCTCAACAGCGGTTCCTTGCCCAGCTTCGCCAACACGGCGCCATGCGCAGCCTCGGCGCTTTGGTGGCCTGCCACGGCGTGATCCAGTGCGGTATCCGACAGTCTCCACAGGCAGGCAGCGGCGGCCGAGCAGATGAACCCATCAAGGATCACAGGAATGCGCAATACTCGCGCCGCGGCAATCGCCCCGGCCATCGCTGCGATCTCACGCCCTCCGAGGCAGCGCAGGATTTCCAGGCCATCCTCTGACCTGTGCAACGCTACACCTTCGGCCACAACACGGGTCTTGTTGGTCAGACCTGCATCATCGACGCCCGTCCCGCGACCCGTCCAATCGGACGCGTCACCACCGAACAGCGCGCAGGCAATGGCGGCAGCCGGGGTGGTGTTGCCAATGCCCATCTCGCCCACGACCAACAGGTCAGCCTGCTGATCCACGGCCTGCCAGCCGGTACGCAGCGCGTCCAGCAATTCGGCTTCCGCCATGGCCGGTGCCTGGGTGAAATCTGCGGTCGGGTTGTCCAGATCCAGTGCGTGTACATCCATCGCCGCACCCGCCGCCCGGGCCAGTTGGTTGATCGCCGCACCGCCATGTTCGAAGTTCATCACCATTTGCACGGTCACTTCCGACGGAAAAGCCGAGACCCCCTGTGCAGTGACTCCGTGGTTTCCGGCAAAGACAATGACCTGTGGCGCCGTTATCTGTGGCCGGGCATCTCCTCGCCATCCTGCGTACCAGATAGCCAAATCTTCAAGTCGCCCCAGCGCACCGGGGGGTTTCGTCAGTTGTCCGTTTCGCTCTGCCGCGCCCTGCGCCGCGGTGGCATCCGGCCCCGGAGCAGCTGCGAGCGTAGCGCGGAACGCGTTCAAATCATTCAGTTCAGGCAACATGAAAGCCTCATTGCATCAGAGTGGTCCTGTGTGTTTAACCGAAGCATTGAATCCAACAAGACCCCGAAAGGCACGGGCGTGCAAAAAAACGACACCAAACCCTTTTCCCTGTGGGATATTCCGCTGGCGCTGGTGCTGCTGACCCGCCTGCCCCTGCCCCGGTTGCCTGAACCTGTGTTCAGACGGCAGGCACAGGCGGCATGGGCCTTCCCCGTCGCCGGGCTGGTCGTCGGAGGGATTGCCTGTATGGTTGGATGGCTGGCAATGGTCTTTCATCTGTCCCCGTTGGTTGCTGCGACCTTGTTGGTTGCGACATTGATCATGATGACGGGTGCACTGCACGAGGACGGTCTGGCAGATACGTTCGACGGCCTCTGGGGCGGATTCACCCCCGAACGCCGACTTGAAATCATGAAAGACAGCCAGACCGGAACCTATGGTGTTCTTGCTTTGGTTATCTCTCAGCTTGCTCGGGTTTTGGCAGTTGCCGCGATTTTGGCAAGCGGATCGATTTGGACGATTCTGGCGGCTTGCGCGTGTTCACGCGCCCTGATGCCGGTTTTGATGGCATCCCTGCCGAACGCCAGAAAATCCGGGCTGAGCCATTCGGTGGGAACCCCCAGCACGATTTCAGTCAGCATGTCCCTGGGCCTGGCCGTTCTAATCGCCGTTTTCCTGTGCGGTGGTATGGCGATCACCGCCATCTTCTCTGCTGCCTTGGTAGCAGCCATCTTGGCGTTGATAGCGCGCAAGAAAATCGGTGGCCAGACCGGGGACATACTTGGGGCATCGCAACAACTGGCAGAGATCGCGTTTCTGCTTGCCATCAGCGCCCGGATTTAGGACGCGCCGCCAGTTTCGATCCGCAGTGTTCCACCACAATGCTTGCAATGCACGGCATCCGGATCATGCCGATACAACCCGCAGCTTGGGCATTTGTGACGTACTTTCTGCGGCATAAAGATCGCCTGCGCCAAACGGACAAACAACGCGACACCCACGACCATGATGAAAACCGAGAACAGCTTCCCCCAGGGGGTGCTCAGCGTGATGTCACCGAACCCGGTTGTGGTCAGGGTGGCCATGGTGAAATACAGCGCGTCTATGTAAGGCGTCTGTGCGTCTTCCGGAATAAAGAACACCAAAACCGCCGTAGAGGTGGCAAAGACAAAAACCATTAGATTGATCGCTGCAATCACCGCGTCTTCATGGGTGCGAAAAAAGCTGCTGTCGCGTCGCAAGTCCCTGAGCAGATGGTATGAATGGATCAGGCGCAAGGCACGCAGAATCCTCAGGAAAGCCAGGTTGCCCGTCAGAAACGGATCCAGAACCAACGACATGATAACGACAATATCCGCCAGCGTATAAATCTGGCGCAGCAGCTTCCAGCGGTCTTTTGAAATCCAAAGCCGCGCAGAGAAATCCAACAAAATCAAAAAACCGATCAACTGGCTTGCAAGGACCAAGCCGGGACCGTGAGGGACATGTGCCGTCGCGACAAAGAAAACGATTGTCGTAACATCGAACAGGATCAGCGCGTACCGAAACCAGACCGAAATCGGGTCATGTCCGATATACAGATATCTAACTGTCTGCTTCATGTCCGCCCTGTAGCTTGCTGCATCTACAGTGAAATTAGCGGCACTTGGGCAATTCACCAAGTCACGAAAAAGGCCGCCCCAAACTTGGAGCGGCCCGTTTTTTCACAGAGTTCGCTATCAGGCAGCGCGTGAGGTCAGAACTTCGTCTACCTGTTTGGCGGCGGATACTTCGCCTGCACCAGAAACGGCCGCGACCTCGCGGGTCAGACGCTCCAAGGCCGCTTCGTATAGCTGACGCTCGGAATAGCTCTGCTCGCGCTGATCGTCCGTGCGGTGCAGATCGCGGACCACCTCCGCAATCGAGATCAGGTCGCCAGAGTTGATTTTCTGCTCATATTCCTGCGCACGCCTGGACCACATGGCGCGCTTAACCTTCGCCTTGCCTTTCAGCGTTTTCATCGCCTGGCTGATCACATCGGGTGAGCTGAGCGACCGCAGGCCGGATTCGGTAGCCTTGTTCGTCGGCACACGCAACGTCATCTTGTCTTTCTCAAATGAGATGACGAACAGCTCCAGAGAGAACCCCGCGACATCCTGTTCTTCGATCGAGATGATCTGGCCTACGCCATGTGCGGGGTAGACAACATAGTCGTTCGGGCGGAACTCGAGCTTTTTCGACTTTGTCATTCAGTTTTTTCCTTGCTTACGGACGGGACACAGACAACAAAAACACCACATGCGGGGACTGTTTCAGCCCCGACAGGCGGCGATATTGTCAAAAATTCAGAACTCCAAAGTGAGCATACTTGTGGAGCGCATCCCAATCTCGGTCATCATACAGGTACAGAGTATATCACAAAAACACGACACCCGAAAGTTTACCCCACGGGAATTTTTCATATTTATCCTGTTTTCAAATGGTTATGTTGCATTCCTTGTGCAGAAAACAGGGATATGAGCGCGAATCGCTTAGCCGCCTTCGCCAGGCGCCTCCGAGAAATACTTCTCCATCTTACCTTCTTCACCATCGTGTTCTTCGGCGTCGGGAAGCGGGTCTTTCTTGGTAACGATCACGGGCCATATTTCCGAGAACTTGCGATTGAATTCGACCCATTGCTCCATGCCCGGCTCGGTATCGGGACGGATCGCATCTGCCGGACATTCCGGCTCGCAAACACCGCAGTCAATGCATTCGTCGGGGTGAATGACCAATGTGTTCTCACCTTCATAGAAACAGTCCACCGGGCACACCTCGACGCAGTCGGTGTATTTGCAAGCGATACAGTTTTCGGTGACAACATAGGTCATGATCGGATTCCCGTTTGCGGTTTGAGCGTTTAGCTAATTCAGTCTGGCCTACTCTTCAAGATAAGATCAGCGATCTTCTGTGCGAGAAAGATCAAGTGCGCGACGGTCCTTCTTAGTCGGACGACCTTTTCCCTCGAACCCCGGATTTTTAGGCGGGACGTCCTGTTTTTCGGTCATATCGAAATACAGCATTTGCGCTTCGGGTGCCGGACCACGGCGTTCACCCAGTTTTTCCACGCGTATGACACGAACGATGCGGCCCTGTGGAAACGTCAGAACGTCACCGGGAGCCACAGCTTGCGCCGGTTTCCGCACCCGGTCTCCGTTCAGCCTGACATAACCGCCGCTGACCTGTTTGGCGGCCAGGCTACGGGTCTTGAAGAACCGTGCCTGCCACAACCATTTATCGATCCGCAGCCTGGCCTCGGCCATTTCGGATCAGTTACCGTCCTTCAAACCCATCAGCGCAGCAGCAAACGGGTTGTCGGGATCGATGGCCTTTTCCTTTTTCGGAGGCCGTGACGAGAAGGTCTTGGCCCCCTGAGGTTTGCCGCCCTTCTTGCCATGAGGTTTGCCACGGCCATCCTGCGGTTTGCCACGCGGTTTGCCCTTGCCCTGTCCCTGTTCACGGCGCGGGGCCCGGTTGGGCTGTCGCTGACGGGCCCAGGTGAAGGTATAGAACACTTCAACTTCGGGTTCGTCTGACACAGGTTCTGCGGCTAGACTCTCTGCGGAAACCTCGGCTGCCGCCTCGGCGGGTGTGGCGACCTCTTCCGCCGCGACTTCACTCGCTGGAGCCTCTTCGGCGGTCGGTTTGTCAGCCGCATCTGCCGCAGGCTGTTCGACCGGTGCAGGTTTGACTTTCGCGCGCTCGCCACGTTCTGCCTTGTAGCCCAGACCCTGCATCAGATCGGCGAACTGATCCAGCGTCATCCCGGTGATCGACAGCATATCGGGTTTGGCCTCGAAACCGCCGCGGCTGTCTTCAGCACGCAGCATGTCGGCCAAGCGTTCCAGCATGTCGATACGGATCGAGCGCTCGCCTGCATCGCGGTAGCCACACATGGTGTCATAACCCTGCGGCGCATCCTTGGCGACCGGCACGGTGACCAGCCCGGGTGGTGGCGCTTCGGGAAACTCCTGCAATCCACTGGACAACGCCCACAGCACCAAACGCAGACGCGTCGGGGCTGGTTTCAGCAATAGCGGCATGAAGATGGTGAACTGGCCAAACCGGATACCATGTTTGCGCAAGGCGCCACGGGCATCCTGATCGAGATCCTTGACCTCTTGTGCGACCTGAGCGCGCGGCAGAACGCCCAGCGCTTCGACCATGCGGAAGGCAAAACCTCTGGCAAGACCGCTGAGTTCCTCATCGCGTGACAGGTTCAGCAACGGCTCAAACAATGCCGCTACTTTTCGGTCAATGAAATGCTGCAACCGGCGCTGCACTTTCTGTTCGACGTCCGGCCCTGCGGCTTCGTCAACGAATACCTCGACAATAGGTTTGAGAGGTTCTGCCCCGGCAACTAGTTTGCCAACGGCATATTCGCCCCACATCAGGCCACCCTGATCAGTGAAATCAATTTCTGTATCGGGCGCATTGTAGAAGCGATCGGCGCGCAGATGGAATTGCGGCGCGAGTGCTTGCAGGGATGCCGATTTCAGAGCTTTCGCCTCGGTTCCCTGCGCGCTTTTGTCCGGAGTAAACCGGAACCCTTCCAAACGACCTACGAATTCGCCTTCGACGGTCACTTCACCCTTATCATTTACTTCGGCCAAAAGGGCCTCCTTCTGCTTGAGCCGGCGCAGCAACACAGACGTGCGCCGGTCCACAAATCTTTGCGTTAGACGCTCATGCAGAGCGTCAGACAGTCTGTCTTCTACAGTGCGGGTTTCGTCGCGCCAATGTGATTCGTCACGAACCCAACCTTTTCGCTGCGCAACATATGTCCACGTGCGAATATATGCCAATCTTTTAGATAAAGCGTCGATATCGCCGTGGGTCTGATCGATCCGCCGGATCTGCCGTGCCATGAATTCGTCGGGAATAGATCCCCGTTCATGCAGGTGGCCATAGATCACCTCAAGCAAACTGGCGTGTTCTGCATGGCTGATACCGCGAAAATCAGGGATTCTACACACATCCCACAGCAAGCGGATGGACGGGCCGTCGCTTGCACGGGCTATGACCTCGGTCACTTGCGACAGCGATTTCAACGCGTTCAGGTCGTCAGCGGGGCGGGCTTTGATCAGGTGTTCATCATCTGGGCTGACTTCAAGAGAACCGATCAGCGCGTCAATCGAGCCGAACCTCAGGGCAGCATTCCGCCAGTTCACCTTTTTCATCGGCGTAAACCGGCTGTCCATGATCGCCTGAGCCAACCCTTCGTCCAGCGGTGGGGCCTCTCCGGTCACGCCAAAGGTACCATCGGACATACCGCGACCTGCCCGGCCCGCGATCTGCGCCAGCTCATTTGGCGCAAGTGGACGCATCCGGCGCCCATCGAACTTGGACAGGGATGAAAACGCAACATGGTTCACATCCAGATTCAACCCCATCCCAATAGCGTCCGTGGCGACCAGGTAATCAACCTCGCCGTTTTGGTACAGGTCTACCTGTGCATTCCGTGTACGCGGGCTGAGCGCGCCCATAACCACCGCTGCACCACCTTTCTGGCGGCGCAACAATTCGGCGATGGCATAGACGTTTTCTACCGAGAATCCGACGATGGCGCTGCGCGGGGGCATCCGGCTGATCTTCTTGGAGCCAGAGTAAACCAGTTGCGACATCCGCTCTCGCCGCACGAACTGTGCCCGGGGGACCAGCGCCGAAATGGGGCCACGCATTGTGTCCGAGCCCAGGAGTAATGTCTCGTTCGTACCGCGTGACCTGAGAAGACGGTCGGTGAAGACGTGACCCCGTTCAGGATCGGCACAGAGCTGTATCTCATCGATGGCAACAAAATCAGCGCCCATGCCCTCTGGCATCGCTTCAACGGTACACACCCAGTATTGAGCGCGAGGCGGCACAATCCGCTCTTCACCCGTAACCAGCGCCACGACCGACGGCCCACGGATCGCAACGATCTTGTCATAGACCTCGCGCGCCAGCAGGCGCAACGGCAGACCGATCACGCCGGTCCGATGGCCCAGCATGCGATCAATAGCGTAATGGGTTTTACCAGTGTTGGTCGGGCCCAGTACGGCCACGATTCGGGATGACCCGCTCACATTCGCCCCCTGCGCCTTGAGCCTTACAGCGCCTTGCCTTCAACCTGAGGCTTCAGCCGATTCACGGCATTGGTTACTTCTTCATGATGGGGATGTATAGCCAAGGCCCGAGAATATGCTTCGTAGGCTTTCTGAGGTTCCCCGATAACTTCGAAGATCAGCCCCAGACCGTAAATCGCCTCATAGTGATTTGGATTCAGGGTCAGCACATGTTCCAGGTCGGCAGCCGCCATACCAAATCGCTCAACGCCGAAAAAGGCAGACGCGCGCAGATGCCAACCTTCGGCAAAATCAGGAGCGTGATCCGTCAGTGCCGTCAGGTGATCCAGTGCAGCGTCGACTTCGCCATCATCCAATGCTTCACGACCCCGTTCCAGCAACAGATCAGCTGACGGCGAGCCGGATTGCGACCAAAGAGCCTGCAATTGCCTATCAATGGCAAATGCCTGTTCGGGCGTCGAGTGGGCCAGTTTTTGCAACAACTCGCCCTCGTCCCGCGAGTCCGCCTGTTGCGCGAAGCAATTGGTGGAAAACGTGACTAGGACAAAAAGTGCCGCAACGGTACCTTTGAGATTGTGAATTGCAATGCTCATAACAATAGTCAGTGTAGCGTTGCGACCGGGGATGTCCATTCACGGCGCACTAACAATATGAGGAAAAGCATGAGCGAGATTCTTGAAAAGGCAGCTGCCGCGCTGAACGAAAAACTGGAAGGCGGCGCGTTCGATGCCTCGGCCAAGTTTGATATCGCCGATCTGGGCGCAATTGTTTTGGACGAGAATGGCGCGCGGGTCAGTGATGACGACGCTGACGTTACCATGAGTGCTGACGCCGACACATTCGAACAGATCCTCAGCGGTGAATTGAACCCTACCGGTGCGTTCATGTCCGGCAAGCTGAGCATTGATGGCGACATGGGTGTTGCCATGAAGCTTGCCTCGGTGCTGGCCTGATGGAGTTGTCGCCGGCCCCCTTTTTTGAAGACGTGGCCGGCGGACCTGCCGGTGGAAAGGCCCACTGGTTGACGACGTCTGACCAAAAACGCATTCGCGTTGGTCACTGGCGTCCGGTTGGTCGCGCCCATGGCACCGTCATGGTGTTTCCCGGACGCACGGAATACATAGAAAAGTATGGCAATACCGCCGGAGAATTCGTGAATCGGGGGTTCGCGGTGCTGGCCGTAGACTGGCGCGGTCAGGGTCTTGCGGATCGGCTGCTGGAAAACCCACGCATCGGCCATGTCGATCATTTCACCGATTACCAGCACGATGTTCAGGCAACCCTGGACCTTGCTGACGCTCTGGATTTGCCGAAACCGTGGTACGTCGTGGGGCATTCGATGGGCGGCGCCATCGGGTTGCGTGCCGTCATCGAAAAAGGGTGCTTTGCCGCTTGCGCGTTCACGGGCCCGATGTGGGGAATTTTCTTCACTCCGGTGATGAAACCCCTGAGCCGCGTTACCGCATATTGGGGCACGGCGCTTGGCCTTGGCGAACGCACTCCCCCGACCACAACGCTTGAAAGCTATGTCCTATCTCAACCTTTCGACGGGAATATGCTGACCCGCGACCCGGACATGTACCGGATGATGCAAGATCAGCTGAATGCGCATCCCGAACTTGCACTTGGTGCGCCTTCCAACCGTTGGCTGCGCGAGTCGCTGGACGAATGTGAATGGTTGATGGAGCAGCCTGCCCCAAAGACACCCTGTCTGACTTTTCTGGGCAGCCACGAGCAAATCGTCGATCGCAAGGCCATAAGGGCACGTATGGCCAATTGGCCGAACGGCACATTGATCGAAATCCCGGACGGAGAACACGAGGTACTGATGGAAGCACCCGACGTTCGGGGACCGGTTCTGGACCAGCTTTCCAAGCATTTCCTGGCCAACCAATCAAATGGAGCGGCCAAGCTGGTTTCCTCGTAAACCTTTTCACCTTCGGGATTGGCCGCTTGTGATCCGGGCGCGCCAACCCTAGATGTTTGCAAAAGCAGTCTACAAAAGGTGATCCATGCGCGACCTTCCCTTTCCCGTCCGTGACGCAAACGCAATGGGCGGTGCCGACAATCTGGGCAATCTGCCCGAATGGGATCTGACGGATCTCTACGCATCCGAAGAGGCGCCCGAACTGGCGCGCGACCTGGACTGGCTGGAAGGCGAATGTGCGGCTTTCGCTGCTGACTATGAAGGCAAGCTGGCAGAACTGGACGCAGCGGCCCTTTTGACCTGCGTTCAGCGCAATGAAAAGATCAACGCCATCGCAGGCCGGATCATGTCCTTTGCCGGTTTGCGCTATTATCAACTGACCACCGACGCAGAGCGGGCCAAGTTCCTGTCGGACATGCAGGAAAAAGTCACGATTTTCACAACGCCTCTGGTGTTTTTCACGCTCGAGATCAACCGGATTGAAGATGATGTGCTCAAGGAACATTTTGCTGCCAACCCGGATCTTGCCCGATACGAGCCCGTGTTCCGCCGCATCCGCGCGATGAAGCCCTATCAGCTGTCTGATGAGCTTGAGAAATTCCTGCACGATCTGGGCGTTGTCGGCGACGCGTGGGAACGCCTGTTTGATGAAACCATTGCCGGTCTGACGTTCAATGTGGACGGTAATGAACTGAACATCGAAGGCACCCTGAACCTGCTGACCGAACAGGACCGTTCCAAACGTGAGGCTGCGGCGCGCGAATTAGCCTCGGTCTTTCAGGAGAACATCAAAACATTTGCACGTGTTCACAACACGCAGGCCAAAGAAAAAGAAATTGTCGATCGCTGGCGCAGTATGCCAACCGCGCAAACAGGGCGTCACTTGTCGAATGATGTCGAACCCGAAGTGGTCGAGGCCCTGCGCGAGGCGGTTGTGGCCGCCTACCCCAAACTGAGCCATCGTTATTATGAGCTGAAGCGCAAATGGCTGGGTCTGGACGTCATGCAGGTCTGGGACCGCAATGCACCGCTGCCAATGGAAGATACGCGCATTGTAAATTGGGACGAAGCCGAAAAGACGGTAATGGATGCCTATAACGCCTTTGATCCCCGCATGGGCGACATCGCGGCCCCATTCTTCTCGAAAGGCTGGATCGACGCTGCGGTGAAACCCGGCAAAGCCCCGGGCGCCTTCGCGCATCCCACCGTGACCGATGTGCACCCCTATGTGATGCTGAACTACCTGGGCAAACCGCGCGACGTGATGACCCTGGCCCACGAGCTGGGCCACGGCGTGCATCAGGTGCTGGCCGCCGATCAGGGCGAGATGCTGTCTTCAACGCCGCTGACCCTGGCCGAAACCGCCAGCGTCTTCGGTGAGATGCTGACCTTCCGCAAGATGCTGGACCAGGCCGAAACGCCCGAACAGCGCAAGGTGCTGCTGGCCGGCAAGGTCGAGGACATGATCAACACGGTGGTCCGCCAGATCGCCTTCTACGACTTTGAATGCAAGCTGCACGCCGCCCGGCGCGAGGGGGAACTGACCCCGGACGACATCAACGCCTTGTGGATGAGCGTTCAGGCCGAAAGCCTTGGCCCCGCGTTTGAATTCATGGACGGGTACGAGACCTTCTGGGCCTATATCCCGCACTTTGTTCACTCGCCCTTCTACGTCTATGCCTATGCCTTCGGCGATGGGTTGGTGAACGCGCTGTACTCGGTCTACGAAAGCGGCGCGGACGGGTTCGAGGACAAGTATTTCGAAATGCTGCGCGCAGGTGGATCAAAGCACCACAAGGAACTGTTGGCCCCGTTCGGGCTGGATGCCAGCGACCCGAAATTCTGGGACAAGGGCCTGTCGATGATCTCAGGCTTCATTGACGAGTTGGAGGCGATGGAGGGGTGAGACGCCCGTAACAGAGGGTGGCGACATCTGCCTTGTGGAAATCCTCCTTCCTCGGCACTGTCGCGCCCAAGGGGCTCTTGAATGCCCACTGCGCGGACAAATCTGCCTTTGGCTTTCTAAGACAGACTAGCGACCGCGCCGACAAATTTGGTCCACCGCGCGCGGTCCACAAACCCATAGTGTGCTGCACCCGGCCACTCATGCGCTGTGCAATTAGGAAGCTCAGAGCATAGGTGTCGTGGCATTTCCGGTGAAATAATGTCGTCCGCAGTACCATAAAAGAGTTCCACGGGTTGCGCGATATCACTTGGCGAGAAGCCCCAATCCCAAAGGGCCATCGTCATTTCGAAAACACCCTCCTCGTGTTGTCGGTACCCAAGGCGAAAGTTTTCTTCGAACAGGGCTTGTTGCTCGGGAGTACGGAGTATTGTTTTGGCCTCGTTGGGCATCTGGTCAACGACGGACTCCACATATGAAGGGATGTCTTTCAATGCACTTTTGGCACCAGCACGCTCTGCCCAGCGGATCAGGAAGGTCAGGTGGCGCAGTTTCGCGATGGTCTTCAGGTCCTTCAATACCAGCATTTTGGTAACGCCGGGCTCATCAAACGGAGCCACAGGAGAAGCGAGCGCGACCTTGCGCACACGTTCGGGCATGTGGAATGCCACTGCCAATGCGTGAGGGCCGCCTCCGGAATGGCCCGCGACATTGAAGGTATCGAGGTCAAGATGGTCAGCCAGAGCCTCCATATCAGCGCCCCAATCGACCATTCTCCGATCTTTCTTCGGGCTCGACCCGCCGACACCGGGTTCGTCGGCTGCAATCCACCGTACGCCAAGCGAAGCGGTCAGACAGTCGTCGGGGTGACGAATGACGTGAGAGTCGGAAAACCCATGGCTAAAAATCACCGGTGTTCCATTTGGATCGCCGTAAGTGCTGAAGGCGAGCGTTCTACCATCTCTGAGCGTCATGTGTTGAGTCAAGTTGCTCTCCTACAGCGAAATAGCTACGAGTCGTGTGCTCATCAGGCTGCTGGCATAGATTTGATTTATAGATACGAGCCATAGTCATTAATTTTGAACCATAACTATTAAACCGCACAATGAAACGCAGATGTCGATTTGGGCTCATAGCGGCCATACCCAAGATCACTTCAACTGACTGTCTTTCGATCCACGCCGATTGACGCCGCCGCGCGCCTTGAACGCGCCGTCCCGTTCCTGCTGGCAATCCAGACACAGCTTTACTCCCGGCAACGCGGCGCGACGCTTTTCCGGTATGGGTTCTTCGCATTCGGCACAATGGGTCAGGCTTTCGCCCTGGGGCCGTTTTTGCGCCTGCATCCGCGCCAGTTCATCTGAGATCGACGCTTCGATCTGTTCGCTCACAGCGCCGTCGCGTGCCCAACCTCCGGCCATCGGTCATCTCCTGAAATTGTGACATGCAGGATAGCTGAGCCGTTGGCCGCAACGCAAGTTACAGCGAAACCGCGCCTTCGAATACACAATCAATCACCACTTGCGTCCCGCGGGAAAATTCCAAAGAACAGGGGTATTCCGCCCCGTCCCGGGTTGATCGGCAGAAGGCCTCGACCTGCAACTTGTAATGGTCTGCTCCGGGGAAGCGGGTAACCTGAACTTCAAGCCCCGGCCGGTGCAACTCGACCCGAGCCTCTCCGAACACACGTGCATTGAACGGGGTCGTCAGACGGATCAAACCGCTTTCGCCGTGAAACACCATCTCCTGATGGGGATGCATCCGTATGGACACATAGCTGGAATAGGTAAAACCGGGGAACTGGGCGCGAATTTCAGTGAAGATGTCGATACCATCCTGCCACCGGATCGCTGACTGCACTGACACAGGCTCTTGCCCGGTTGCAAAGCGTGCTCCACCGATCACGTAGACCCCGATGTCACGCAAACCTCCGCCGCCCGTTTCCGCACGGTTTCGAATGTTCCGAGTGTCAGAGCGATTGTCGAAACTGAATGCACCGGTCACATGTACCAAATTGCCGATGGCACCATCAGCGATCAGTTTCCTTGCAAGCTGCCATTGAGGGTGATGGACGATCATGTATGCCTCGGCGGCCAGCAGGCCGCTTTCATCCCGCTTTTGGATCAACGGGTCGAATTCATCCGCCTTCATGGTCATTGGCTTTTCGCACAGAACGTGCTTGCCAGCTTCCAAGGCTTTCAGGCTCCATTCCGCATGCATATGGTTGGGCAACGGGATGTAGACTGCGTCAATTCCGGTGTCTGCCAACAGCGCATCATAGCTGTCATACACGTGTAAATCTGGGCAAAAAGACTGAAACGGTTCGGCCTTTGCGGCATCGGACGTTGCCAGCGCGGCTAAACGCGCCCCGTTGGCGGCGTGTATCGCTGGGGCCATGTATTCACGGGCAAATTTCGCAGCACCCAATACACCAAATTGAACCGGTTTTTGCATTGCGCCCTCCGTACTCGTCTCGTTTCAGATTGTGCGCTTCCAAAGGGTCCCCGAAGGCTCGACCTGCCACAATATCAAAGAAGAAAAACTGTTCTTTCTCGTAGCACAGCTTCCGGCCTTCAGCCACTTTTTCGCGCCTCAGCGTCAGTGGCTGCCAATAATTGCAAAAAAAACGCCCCCTGATCTTCAGAGAGCGTTTTCTATCTTCGCGTAAACGCGACAGGGTCGGCCCAAGGGCCTATTTGTCAGCTGACGCCCAGCATGCCTTTTTCCCGCGCCAGATCCCGCATTTTCTTTTGCAGCTTCTCGAACGCGCGTACTTCGATCTGGCGAATTCGCTCGCGACTCACGTTATACTGTGTGCTCAATTCCTCGAGCGTGACAGGCTGATCCATCAAACGGCGCTGGGTCAGGATATCCTTTTCCCGATCATTCAGCACATCCAAAGCCGCTGCCAGCAGTTCCCGACGCGCTTCCAACTCATCGCGTGCTTCGTAATCACCGGCCTGATCGGCATCTTCGTCCTCAAGCCAGTCCTGCCATTGCATGGTGCCTTCGCCTTCGGACCCGACCGTGGCGTTCAGGGACGCATCGCCACCGGACATTCGGCGGTTCATGCTGATGACTTCGTCTTCAGTGACGCCCAGATCCTCCGCGATTTTCTTGACGTTTTCGGGGCGCAGATCACCCTCTTCCAGCGCTCCGATGCGGGCCTTGGCCTTACGCAGGTTGAAAAACAGCTTTTTCTGAGCCGAAGTCGTGCCCAACTTGACCATCGACCAAGACCTTAGGACATACTCCTGAATCGAGGCGCGAATCCACCACATGGCATAAGTCGCCAGACGGAAGCCTTTCTCGGGGTCGAATTTTTTGACCGCCTGCATCAGGCCCACATTGGCCTCGGAAATCACTTCGGCCTGCGGCAGCCCATAGCCGCGATAGCCCATGGCAATCTTGGCTGCCAAACGCAAGTGAGATGTCACCATCTTATGTGCGGCTTCAGTGTCCTGCTCTTCGACCCAGCGCTTGGCCAGCATGTATTCTTCTTCCGGCTCCAGCAGGGGAAACTTGCGGATTTCCTGCATATAGCGATTCAGGCCGCCCTCGGGCGTCGGTGCGGGGAGATTTGCGTAGTTTGCCATTATGATGTCCCTCCGACAAATGTTTAAGTCTTTAACATAGGATATGGGTAAGGAACCCTTCCCATTCAAGAGGTGCTGCTAACAGTCTGGAATTAATCTTACGTTAAGGAAAGATAAAAAGCCCTTATTCACAGGACTTTGCTTATTATGACAGCGGTGTGCGCAGACGTTCAATAAGGTTCTGCATATCTTGCGGCAAATCAGCCTCAAACCGCAGGGTTTCACAAGTGACCGGGTGTTCAAATCCCAAAACGGCTGCATGAAGCGCCTGACGCGGAAAAGCGCTTACAGACCCGGCGGCGGCTGCGGAAAACGCCTTGGCAGAAAGCTTTCGCTTGCCACCATAAACCGGGTCGCCCACCAGCCCGTGCCCTGCGTGGGCCAAATGAACGCGGATCTGATGGGTTCGGCCCGTTTCAAGCCAGCATTCGATCAGGGCAAGACCCGCAGGAGCTCCAAAGGTTTCGACAACACGCGCACGCGTCACGGCATGGCGCCCACCGTGGAACAGAACCGCCTGTCTCTGACGGTCAGTCTTGTGCCGCGCAAGTTGCGTTGTCACGCGCATGATGTTGCCGGGTTCAAAGCTGATCCCTTTGACACCGCGCAAACGAGGATCGTTGGCATCCGGCACCCCGTAACACACCGCGCGATAATACCGTTCGACACTATGCGCCGCGAACTGCGCAGCCAGACCGTGATGCGCCGCATCGGACTTAGCGACCACCAGAAGGCCACTTGTTTCCTTGTCGATTCGATGCACGATACCGGGGCGTTTCACCCCGCCGACGCCCGACAGATCGTCTCCGCAATGGTGGAGCAAAGCATTCACCAGAGTACCGCCGGGTGATCCCGGCGCAGGATGTACGACCATACCTGCGGGTTTGTTGACGACGATCAGGTCTGCGTCCTCGAAAACGACCTCAAGTGGGATGTCTTCGGGGCCGATATGGCTGTCTTCGGCCTCGGCCACGACAATCGTGACCCGCGCCCCTTCGACCACCTTGGCCTTGGAATCGCATGTCTCGGCACCGTCGATCTGAACCGCACCTTCTTCGATCAGACGGGCCAGCCGGGTGCGCGACAGGTTTTCCCCATCTGGCACATCCCGGGAAAGCGCCTTATCAAGGCGAGGCGGCGGATTGGCCGCGATGTAAAACTCAATCTGGCGGGTGCCCATGACTGTCCCTTCCGAACCCCAAGAACCGCAGGAAACTCCGCAACTGCGATTGCTGCGGCGGATGGTCATGCTGTTGACCGCGGTGATGATTGGCGGGGTTCTAGTGACATTCGCCCTGATTGTCATCCGCCTATCGGACCGCACCCCCAGCTTACCGGATCAGATCGAGCTGCCCGATGGTGCCCGGGCGCAGGCCTTGACCATCGGGTCAAACTGGTATGCCGTCGTTACCGATGACAATCGCATTCTGATCTTTGACAAAACAACGGGAAAACTGCGCCAGGAGATCGCGATCGAATAGGCCCTGCTGCCTGTTCCGGCGGCATGAAAGATCAGAGGATCACCTTGCTTCAACCGGGAAACAGCCGAGTTCCGGTCCACGCAGCACCCAGACGCTGATCCAGCGCATCCGACCGTATCTTGTGCTTGCCTGAAACCGGGGACAGCATGATGTCGCTCAAGCAAATCCTGTCACCGACCGGGAAAAGCTCTACGCACGCGCATTCGAGGTCCTGCCCCAGGGCTTCAGCGATCTGGATCATGTCATCAAAGCGCTCAGGCCGGAGTTCAACGGCGCTGCTGGTTGGTGAAGACAACTCATCTTCGACATACCTGTAGTCGCGATCATGGAGCATCTGAACGCGCCCTCTCCCCCGGTCACGTTCAACCTGCACCAGTTGTACTTTCCCGGCGATCACCCAGAATTTCCAGGTGCCGCACTGTCGGTCTCCGTTCGTCAGATCCTCTTCGATGTAATAGAGGGGCTGCCTTGTGACTCGCCACCATTCGCCTGTCCAGAAGCCCTCGGGCGTTTTGGTCTTATGCCACGCGGCCAGTTGCCGGTTGGCATCGTCGCGCTGCGGGCCATTCAGCGGAAACGACAGGGCCAGCGTGTGACCCTGGCTCAATGTTCCCTTCAACCAATACTGGCCGGGCCCTATGTCGGGTGTTTCCGGCAATTCCGGAATATGCGCCTCCCACATGCGCTGTGGGCAGGCAAGCAGTTCCGAGGCATTTCCCACGAATTTGGACCGGTCAGAGATCAACGTATCGGGGACTTCGCCAAACAGCTTCATGACCACCAGCTTTTCGGCAAATGTCTTTGGGGCGCCCAGGTCGGGTAAAGACCTATGGCTATCCGCATAGTTGTAAAGTGACATGCCAAGCGCATTCAGCCGTGCAGGGTCACTGCCGTAGTGTTCCCAACCGCGCGAAAAACCGACGCGTGGGGGATTGTTCACACCGTGCAGATCGTCAGTTGTGATCGCGTCGAATTCAGCCTGAGCCGCCTTAAGATAGTCTTCCCGGTCAGACAGAAGGGCAACTGACATAGCGCCGCCGGTGGCGACGTGGATTTCTTCTGTCGTTGCGCGCAATGCGGGCAGATTTGCCGGAAACTCCACCGGTTTCAGGCCCCCTCTGCCGTGGCGTGGCAAAGGCGCATCGCCGGGTCGCACGCCCAGATTCCTCAGACGTCGGTCCAGAAACGAATGCCGCTTAATACCGTTTGCAATCCACCATCGCATCCGACGCCCCCACAGATGTACGGCAAGCGTTTCTTCTTTGATATACGCGTCCCTGAACTCTCGGACGTGAATATCATTGGCTTGTCCTGCCCGTCTGAAAGGCAAAGGAAAAAAGACCGGTATGGGGCTGGCATGTTTCAGTTCGTCGTGGTGGCGAAGAAACCACGTCATGACACCGGGGCCGTAGACGCTGTGTTCCTGATCTGACGCATGCGGCAATTCACCCGCGCGTTTCTGACGTTCCAGTTCCTCCCGTTCTTCACCTTCAACCCACGGGCGGATCGGATAAGGATCCTGACAGTATTCGGAATACGCATTCAACGTGGGGCTGTCGGATGGCAGCCGCATGACGGCATTGCAGATGGTATCGCGGTTGAAATACCCAAAGACATGATCTGCCCTTGGTATCGGGGCAAGCGCCAACACATCCGTGTCGCACCACAGAAAGTCCGTTTTCTTCATCAGGTGCAATCTGAAGATATCGGATTGGGGCACGGGCGTCTTGAACTGGTTGTTTACGATGAACTGCTTGGGTTCGTGGATTTCGTTTGCCGACACCAGTTCGATACCATCCGGAACATTGTCGACTTGTCCATAGTGGAACAAAACGACCCTGTGACCGCATTCCACGAAGGACAGCATGCACATCTGCTCCAGAAAGCTCAGGCTGCCTTCCATCCACAGCATCCCAATTGTCGGAAGAGAGCGATCCGCAACCATTAGTCTATTTCTCCGAGGGCTGTGTTGTCAGGACTCTGTCCGGTTTTCGTCAGACGAAGACGGTGCGCCGGCAGACAGACGTTCCCGCACGCCGCGGTCTTTTGCGACAAAATCCACAGCAGGTTTTTCAAGAAGCTTCTGATACAACTCATCATACTCTGGCAGTTTCAGCAGATCGTTGATCAGGGCTTTGTGCCAGCGGAACGCTCTTCTGTGTAACCGTCGAAGCCTGTCGTCAGCGCGAAACTCTTCCAGCACCGCATCCACTTCATCCTTGTACCGCAAGATTGTTTCATCTTTGGCACCACCACGGTTCCAGCGGTCCCAATATTCGGTTCCCAGAGTCTGCGACGAATGATTTGCCCGACCTCGGCTGCGCTTGGCCAGATAGGCCTGTGTAGACCTCACGGCATAGTGGTTGATCTGTGCGACTTCAAAACCAAATGGGGGCGCCACGTGGTTACCGAATGGGGCAGATTCCGTGGCGTGCCCTCCGGGCACTGACCGGAACACGCCGGCCTGCAGTTCGGGGCGGGGGTGCGGGTTGTGCAACCCGTAGCGAAGATAAAAATCCCCCTGTCTGAACAGGGATTTGACAAACCGGCGCCCTGCCCCGCCTTGTTCAAAATCCAGTTCACAATCGTAGAACTGCCGCGTTACGAGCGTATCGCGCATAACATGCCGACCACTGTTCGAGAATATCTTCCAGGGGATGGAAATGACGTCAACGCCAGGCGTTGCCTCGATCAGATCATCAACCCTGTTATTTCCAACGTGAATATTCAGGAATTCATCCGCGTCGCCGACATATATCCATTTTGCGTCTTTCACCACCGGCAAGCGTCGCGCCTGCCTCAGCGCAGATCGATGAATCCCGCCGGTTCCGACACGGTTTGTGTGAAACTCCACATGGCCCAAGTCCTGCAAGCGTCTCAGAATCTGGTTGGTGCCGTCTGTACAATCATTGGTGTAGACAATGATCCGGTCAAACCCCAACACCTTGTGATGGGCCACCCATTCCAAAATATAGGGACCCTCGTTCTTCATCGCAGTGATGAGGACTTTTTCAGGCTTTTCCATCGCTGCCACTTATCCCCGCTGCCTAGTCGTTCTGACCTTTGCTGTCATCTTGCGGGACAATCTTTTCGATTGCGATCTGCGCGCCGGCAATCGCGCGAATGCGCAACTCTCGGGGGTGCTGGCCCAGAAATTCGTTGACCGCACGGATCACGCCATCGCCCCACCAGCCGCGGCGGTGGTAGTCGTCGAATGCCATGATCCCACCGGGTTTGATCTTGGGAAACAAAGCGGCCAGATCGGCGGTCACGCCTTCATATGAATGATCCCCATCAACATAGGCAAACGAGATGCTGTCATCATCGAAAAGCTCAAGCGCGGGCACCGAGAAATCCCGGATAATAGCGACCTTGCCCTCTTCGATCTCGGCCTCGAAAGACTTTACGACCTTCTGGAAGATGGCCTCCATCTTTTCGTCTTCGGTCCGGCCCACAAACGCAGTTGTATGCGAATCCTCACCAATGTGTTTCCACGGATCGATCAGAAACAGCTGACTGGGCTCAATCAACTTCAGAATGGTCGGAGAGAATTCGCCCTGCCAGACACCGATCTCAACGGCCACCCCGCCCTTTGGCAGACGCGAAAGGAATGTGCGACGGATTGCTTCCTTGCTGTTCTTGCGCTTGGTCGCCTTGTCAGCCTTCGGTTTCTTCTGGCTGCCGGGCGCAACACCGATAACCTTGGGTTCGTTTGACATCTCGACCTCACTTGCAGACGGGTGTCCTGTTCACGCAAAACCCGTTTTGTTTATTGAAACATGGCTACCACGCCGTCGGCTCAAGAACCAGAAGCTATGCATCCTTTTTGTCAAGTGGTGGCAACTTGTCGATACCAAGCCACGGTGGCTGCAAGCTGGTTATCCGGTACCGTGCGGCATTGCGCCCCAGAAAACTGTTTATCGCTGCATTCATACCGGTATACGACCCACCTCCATGACGGCGATAGGATGTGAACGCGATACTGCCCCCGGGTGCGAGAACCCGGTCGATGCGGCGCAAAAGCTGGTTCATCACCTGCTCTGCCCGAACTCCGCGAATGATGACGACGCCGACGCTTTCGTCTTCAAACAGCTTCAGCATCAAGGGGGGCAGCGCCCGGTAGACATGCAATCGTCCGGCAAGAATGGGGTCGCGGAAATATTCCAGCAGTGCATAAAACGTGCGATCCAATGCCTGTAGCTCGGGATCCTGAGTTACATCCGCACAGGTGAAGCCGTCCCAAGACAGCCCCCACGGCCCTATGACCGTCAATTTTTCGACAGCGTCCAGGCCAAGAATTTCTTCTATGATTTCAGCCTCAACATGTCCGATCAGCACCCATTTCTTCTTGCCACTGATTGATCCAAGAAAACTCTGCCGCTGGTCTCTTGTTCTTTCAACTTCAGGAGGGACAGCAGGCAGGAAAACAGGATCCTTTGGATCAAACGGCACCGAAACCTGTTTGGCATCCGTAATTTGCGCGTGTTGCGCGGCGGCCTCTTCGTAATCGAACGACGTTTCGAGGGCATCGAGCCGAACAAACCAGGGGAAATTGTTTGGCTTGGAGTTCTCGGGTTTGGACATTTTGCCAAGGCGGGTCCACTTCGCGACCTGGGCAAATGTGATTTCGGGGTCCTTGTACATTTCGGCGTTGAAGGACAAATCACCATCTTCCATCACCCCGAGCTCCAGTGCCTTGACATAGCGCCCGCTGCGAAAGCTGCTGAACTTTGCGATAAAATCCCGCGCTACCTCGGTTTTTCGGAGGCTTGCAATACGTTCTTTGTGAAATGCAACCGCCTGACGATGCAGTTGCCCCAAAACAGGATCTGATCGCAGTTTTTCAAAAACCTCGCGAAGGCGTGTGACTTTGGACAGGACCGAGGTTTCTTCGACGTCGTTATAACAATGCAGTTTCCAGTAAGCTTGACCGGTTGCCTCCATCTTCGGGTGAAAGCTCGAGGTGTTCACATCCCCTCGCAGCCGTTTCATCAGATAGCTTTCCACAGACCTCACCGCATAGTGGTTCATCCGAAAAAGCCTGCGCCCAAACCCTGCGCCCGTTGATGAATACGCCCACCCGCGTCTTCGCATTGCTGGCGGCAACGGGTCACCATCCCCATCTACCCACGCGAATCGATCCGCCTTGTTTGGTACCGGACCCCGCGGACGATGCGTACTTATCGTCCGATACGATCCGTTATTGCGGAACAGCGATTTGAACGCCCGCAAGTTATGGGGACTGACGGCACCAAGCTCGCCTGCACGGGTGAATTGCTCGACAACGAACCGGTCTTCGAACTCGACGATTCCGTTGTGCCCGAACAACTGCCAAATTGCAGCAAACCCATCTGCGTGCGGCAATGCACGAAATAAATCGTCCAGCGTCCCGTCGCCGATGCGAATATCAAGGAATTCATCTACGTCGCAGACCAATATCCATTCGGCCTCTTTGCTCCAGGGGTGTTCCATGGCGTTTGCATAAGCTGAAGCCTGAGGTCCAAACTCCCACGGGCCGGGATTGTCGATATGCGCCAGGAATCCAAGCTCCTCGCATCGCCGAAGGATCGCGTCGGTGCCATCGGAACAATCATTTGAATTGACTATAAAATGCGTGAAGCCGATCGAAAGATAGTATGCAATCCATTCCAGGATGAACGGCCCTTCGTCTTTCATCGTGGATATGACAAGTCTCATCGCATCTACCTGCACCCGTGGCCCGCAAATTCAGGATAGCGGGAAAAAACGCATCTTTGCAGATGTATAGCGCGCATCCCTGCCTGCGGCTTTGTTACGGGCCCCGGAATTGCATTGCAAGTGGACGAGCCCGCCGGTTCACCAATTGCCAGACCCAAACTCCGCAGACGATCACAGCCTCGCGGGTCGCGTCCGTTGCGTGCGGCTTTGTGCTTGAAAACGACAATTTGATTGCCTTCGGGCGCCAACCATTTATAGCTGACCTTCAATGTCGCCAAAGGTTTTTGGCAGCAAGGATGCGGTACCTCGAGTGGATCATGACAGGTAATCTAAAAGATCAAAGGGCGCATGGCCTTGATTCACTGCGCGGTATCGCAGCGTCTGCGGTCGTGTTTGTACACGCAGTGCACATTCATCCACTCGGCGTCTACTACAAGAACTGGGGTGCCGACTATTATGCGATGGGAGTGCCGCTGTTTTTCATAATAAGCGCGATGTCTATGTCGCTGGCTTACCAAAAGGGAGTGTCCTTTGATCGAAGCTGGGCCTATGCCTTACGCCGTTTTTTTCGAATTGCCCCACTCTTCTACCTGATGCTCTTTGCTTGGCTGTATATAGGGGTCCAGGCCGAAACAGGTACGATCATCAGGAATATTACATTTCTGTTCGGGTTTGTCCCCAGTGAACAAACCAGTCTTGTTCCGGCGGGTTGGTCAATCGGCGTCGAAGCAATCTTCTATCTTCTGTTCCCCTTCCTTTGGATTTGGCGGAGCATTTGGTCAGCGATGTTTCTCTTTTTGCTCGCCTGCTTGGGATGGGCGTATGTAAACTTATCTGGTCAGGGTGAAGTTCCCGATTTTTACTATTGGACCAGTTTTTTCACGAACGCCCCGTACTTTGCGTTGGGCCTGATCGTTTGGTGCGCCTACCGTTGGACACCTAAGTCATACGAGCGCCCCGTCGGCTATTTAGCGCTCGGTGCCGGGGTCGCCGGGTTGATTTACATGTATCTGTTTGGTCCGGTTCTTGACCAAGCACAAACGCTAAACAAACCGGTTCCACTCGCACTGGTTTTGGGCTGGGGCTTTGCCTTTGCAAGCCTAGCGCTATCGCAGGCACTTCGACCCGTTTTTTTTCTCTATAACCCTTTTACCCGCTTTCTTGGAAAGATCAGTTACAGCCTATATCTGATGCATCCGTTTCTTATCTATAACACAAACCTGACCCGATGGGCTGCAACACTTACGGACAATCCGGATCTTGTGGTGCCCGTCGTCTGCGCGATTACCCTTGCCGTAACAATACCAGTTGCAACTGTTATCTACTACGCTGTCGAAGTTCCATTCATGCGTCTCGCCCGCCATCTCACCAAGCCGGATCCGAGAAACACAGCCTTACAACAATTGGCATCGTGACAGCAGAGCACGCCCACCGACACAACGCGACTCTATAGTACCAGGGGAATAACCTCGCCCTTGTTGCGGGCAATGTCGGTAATGTCAAAAGCACCGCTTTGCAGTTCAGCCTAGCCCCGAACAACCATCACAGAGTGATTTTTGACGATGACTTCACGAACGATGTCCGGGCGACAGGCGCAGGACATGACGCACTGAAGCACCAGGTTCGCCAGCCCCTCTTTCCCGTCGAAATAGTCCGAATTGTAGTGTTCTTCCATCGTGGACCATTGCCAGTCTTCAATGACGAAGACGCCCCCTTCCGACATGCGCGGAAAAACGAGGTTAAATGACAACAAGGTTTCCAAATACTGGTGCGAAGCGTCATCTATGACGAGATCAATTTTCTCGTCGCCGAACTCTACGTCCAGCAATTCACCAAACCGACTGATGTCCGCCTGACTTATCCCCTTGTAAAGGCGCACGTTATCCTGCCGCGAATACCTTTCGATATAGGCGTCAAGATGAGGCAGTTCGCGCGTCGAATATTCAACTGCAACCAATTTTTCAGGCTGAAAAACACGATCGAGGAGCGCGACGCTCCCGCCCTGCCATACTCCGATATCGACGATATTGCGAACATCAATCTTAGAAGTACAATCGAGTTCGGCCTCGATCATTTCGCGGGTTTTCACCAGCAGAAACTCGTTATCGTTCGATGTGATGTCGTGGTATTCTGCACGCTCGACAGTGGCGAAAAAACTGACGCCACCAACGGTGCACCTGTTCCGCTCTGACCAGACAATCGGTTGAACTTTCTTCTTTTTCGAACCGCCTGAAATTGAGTGCAAGGCAGTTGAGATAGCCTCCCTAAATTTGTTCACCATAATGCCCTTACCTGATGGATTGTTGCTTCATCACCTGAAAGGCTTGAGTTTACAAGCTTCCTGAACATCCAAGGCAGAAAGAAACGCAGGGCAGTTGTTTCACGACCTCGAAAATGGGGCGGATCAGATCATATTCGCCAAGCCTGATGCTGAAGTTGGCGCAAACATTCGCGTAATTCGTAGCGTCAAAAACGATATGTTTCACTCTGCACGTCAGAGCTGGAAGCTAAGGCACGTCTAAGTTGAAAAAAACGCAGTTCACAGGAAATGTGACTCCATTTAGCCAACCCTCCAGGCGATTTCCCGCGATTCTTATTGAAACTTTACAGCAGAGAGGTCAGAACCAGCCAGACATCTATGCAAGGTTATAATTTATGCTCGCGGAACTTCGGGAACAATATCTGACCACGGTTGCCCGTGCCCTGGATGGCACGATCTATGAAGACCCACCAATTCTGTTTGGAGACACCAAACCGGATTATGACTCCAAAAACCGTGAATACGGCTGGGATTGGCCGTCTGTTGCGTTCACGATGGTGGGCAGCAAGCGATTGGCCAATGTTCGCGCCATGGTAGAATCCGTCATTGGCAACCGGGTTCCCGGCGATTTTGTCGAAACCGGAGTATGGCGTGGCGGTGCCAGCATCTTTGCGAAGGCGGTTCTCTTTGCGTACGGCCAGAATGACCGACGTGTCGTTCTATGCGACTCGTTTCAGGGCCTGCCCGAGCCAAATGAAGAGCTTTACCCAGAGGACAAAGGGTCTGACTTTCACAAGTACGACGCCCTGGCCGTGTCAGCTGATACAGTAAGGGCAAATTTTGAAAAGTTCGGGCTTCTGGATGATCAGGTTGTGTTCATTGAAGGCTTCTTCAAAGACACCATGCCACTGGTACCCAGCGAGCAGATCGCCGTGCTGCGTCTTGACGGTGACATGTATGAATCAACCATAGATCCTTTGCGGCACCTTTTCGGCAAAGTCTCGAAAGGTGGATGGATCATCGTTGACGACTATCATGTGGTTCCCGCAGCCAAAGCTGCCGTGCATGATTATCTTGACGAAGTGGGGTATCAGCCACCCGCGATCAATGAAATCGATGGTGTGGGTGTCTATTTCCAGAAGGTGTAGAGAGAACCCGCTGGAACAGACTTGGAGTTCAGGTCACGGGTCAGGTTGCGCCTACAACTTGCGGGCGCTGCTGACGTCGGGGCCCGTCACCTGAACACCTGAAACGTCAGGCTCAGCAAGGCTGTGGCCTATTCGTGTTTCAGAATGGCCGACCAAGCAAACACCCCCGGGGGGCGCTACCGGACAGCATCCTCAACATCCCGATGAACGTCCACAAAGTGGAACTGATTCAAGTTCTGAAAGCGTCTATTTCACTTGGCATAGCTGTCTTCGACAGCCCTTTCGGGCCTCGCTCAGTGGACAAAAGAGCGGATGCAATCTTCGCACCTTTCATCAATTTCTTATTTTTCACTGAGAGTTGGTGCGGTCGAGAAGACTCGAACTTCCACGGGTGTTACCCCACAGCGACCTCAACGCTGCGCGTCTACCAATTCCGCCACGACCGCACTGCCAATGACTTGGTAAAGCGGCGTATAGACGTTGGTGTGCGCGATGTGAAGAGGCAAAAACACTCCGGTTCAAAAACCTTCACCGCGACCTTATCTATGCTACCGGACAACACGCTAATGATCTGACAGGAGCCGCAGATGACCCCGCCCGATAACCGCCCAATCGTTCAGATCGATATCGTCTCGGATGTTGTGTGCCCCTGGTGTGTTGTCGGGTTTCGGCAGCTTGAAGAAGCGCTGCAGCAACAGGGTGTTCTTGCCCGGCTTCGCTGGCATCCGTTCGAGTTGAACCCGAACATGCCGCCCGAGGGCCAGAATTTGCGCGAGCATATCATGGAGAAATACGGCACGACCGGTGACCAAAGCCAGCAGGCCCGGGACAGGCTTACCTCGATCGGCGCTGAGCTCGGCTTTACCTTCAACTTCGACGAAGACAGCAGAATGGTGAATACATTCGCGGCGCATCAGTTGCTGGATTGGACGGAAGGGTTTGGTCGGCAGCATCCATTGAAACTAGCTCTGTTTGACGCGTATTTCACACATCAGAGGGATGTTTCCGATATTGATGTTCTGCTGGAAGCTGTTCGGTCCATCGGGCTGGACGCGGATAAAGCGCGACAAGCGCTTGAAAGCGGAAAACACATAGCCCCCGTACGTGAAAAGCAGCAGTCCTGGACCAGCCGGGGCATTTCAGGTGTGCCATCCATGGTATTTGGCGGAAAATATCTGCTGACCGGCGCGCAAGGATCTGAAACCTATGCACAGGTGTTGCAACGTTGCCTGTCTGAGGCCGCCTGACCCCTTTCCCTGACCGATCTGGACGGTTATGAGGCCGACATGGAATGGAAAATCACCGATGGTCTGACCAGCTATGACGACGCCGTTGCCTTTATGGAGGCGCGGGTCGCCGCAATCGCAAGTGGCGACGCCGAGGAATGTGTCTGGCTGTTGGAACACCCGCCGCTTTATACTGCGGGAACCTCAGCCAAGATCGAGGATCTGACCGACCCTGATCGGTTTCCGGTTTATGAAAGCAAACGCGGGGGCGAATACACCTATCACGGGCCCGGTCAGCGTGTGGCTTATGTCATGCTGGATCTGAACAAACGGGGACGCGATGTGCGCCGTTTTGTGAAGCAGCTTGAAACCTGGGTGATTTCAGCGCTGGCGGAGTTCAATGTACAAGGTGAGATTCGTGGCGGGCGCGTGGGGGTTTGGGTTCGGCGTGACGACAAGCCTTTGACGGCGACCGGCAAACCGGCGGAAGATAAGATCGCCGCCATTGGTTTGCGCCTGCGCAAATGGGTCAGTTTTCACGGTATCTCAGTGAATGTCGAACCGGATCTGGAACATTTTTCGGGCATCGTCCCATGCGGGATAAGCGAATACGGCGTGACGTCATTGGTCGATCTGGGGCTGCCGGTGACAATGGCAGATATTGATGCAGCTCTGGAAAAGACATTCGCAGACGTTTTTGGATCTGCTGATTCCTGAACTCAACTGCCAATCGCTGCGCAGCGAATCGCTGCGCTCTACTGTAGCAAACAACAATCCTTGTGACCGGGTGGCTCTGTTTCCCATGCGTAAGGCAATTAACCCTGAATTCGGTGGATTTAGGGAAGTCTTTAAGCATTTTTTAACTCAGGTAGATACAAAGGCCCAGTTAACGAGTAATATGGAACTGCCAATCAAGAGTGAGTGGTATGTTAACCGGTGATCCAGGGCTCGCCCTCGAAATCCGAGAAGTGTTTGGTTACGAGTCTGCCGTTCCGACCCCAAATCGGAACGGCAATTCTTTTTAAGGCACCGCTATTCTTCCTGGTGCCCAAATCGGGACGAACCGACGCAGGCGCGGTCGGCCTGTTCCAGTTCGAGCGTCGCATGGCCTACCCCAAAACGATCCAGAAGGGTTAGCCTGACACTGTTCCGCACCTCTTCGGCCTTTTGCCAGGCGTCTGTATCGATGACCAGATGAGCCGTCAGCGCGGGCTGCCGTTCCTGCATGCTCCACAAATGCATGTGATGCACTTCGGCCACCCCTTCTGTTTCTTCAATAGCCGCCGCAACTTGCTCTGGTTCCAGGTCGAGCGGTGCGCCTAGCATCAGAATGCGGATCGTCTCACCTATCTCACTTTTGACATGCCACATGATATAGACGGAGATCAGGATCGTCACCACCGGGTCCCCCCATGTCCAGCCGAACAGGATCACTGCGGTTCCCGCCACGATCACGGCGACTGATCCCAATGCGTCAGCAACATTATGAATGAATGCGGCCCGGATATTCATGCTCTCCTTGGCCAGAGCATACGTCAGCGCAGCGGTTACGAGATCGACCACCAATGCCAGCGCGGCGATCCAAACCATAATCCACCCGTTGATCGGCTCGGGTTCAAAAAACCGTATCACTCCTTCGTAGAACAGATAGACAGACAGCACGATCAACGTGGTGTAATTGACCAATGCGGCGACGACTTCGGCCCGGCCATAGCCAAAGCTCATACGGGCATCGGCGGGGCGCCGGGCTATCTTTCGGGCGAAAAACGCGATTATCAGCGCGACGGCGTCCGAAAAGTTGTGCAGCGCATCGGCAATCAACGCCAGAGAGCCCGAAATGATGCCACCGATGACCTGAGCCACAGTCAGGAACATGTTCACCCCAATCGCCCAGGCGACGCGCGCATCACCTGCGTCCGGATCGATGTGACTATGATGTTGACCATGTCCGGTGTGGGAATGCTGGTGTGCCATGTCGTTTCCTGTCCCTTGTTGCGGCTTCCCAGAGCATGTAGTTCCTCTAGCCACTAGAGGTTCAAGAGGCCGCAACGGAAAAATGTACTCAATCGGGGACTTATCGCGCCGAACCGGAATGAAAATTCCCACAATCCGGTTTTATGAAGACAAAGGCCTTTTGCCCAGGCCAGAGCGAACGGCGGGCAATCAACGCCGGTATGACGATACCGCGTTAAAGCAGCTGATCTTCATTCGCCATTGTCGTGATCTGGGATTGCCACTGGCCGACGTCGTGGGCTTGCTGTCCCTTGAGGGCGCGTCTGGCAGCGACCTTAACCGGGCGCACGAAATTGCCGAAAAGCAACTGGCCGACCTCCGGGATCGTATTGCCCGCCTTCAAAACCTCGAGGCGGAACTGACCCGAATTTCAGCGGCCTGCGACGGGCAGCACGACCACGTCTGTGCCGTGCTGCACGCGTTTCAGGATCATGGCGAATGTATGGGGCCACATGGCGCCGAATGATCAGGCGAGTGCGGCGCTGATCTTTTTCGCGTGGTCCCCGATAAGCTCGAAATCCCCCATCTTGCCCGGTGGGCGCATGGAAACGCCTTCGTAGCGCGGCAAGATGTGAAAATGCAGGTGGAAGACTTCCTGCCCGCCTGCCGCCTCACTGAATTGCTGAATTGTCACCCCGTCCGCGTCAAATGCGGACTTAACGGCCCGGGCCATTTTCTGCACTGTTCTCATAACTGCCGTCAGTTGCTCGGGCGTAGCGTCCAGTACGTTGCGGCAGGGCGTTTTGGGGATCACCAGTAGATGCCCGTCCGTGCGTGGCATGATATCCATGAAAGCCAGCGTTTCGTCATCCTCGTACACGCGCGTGCACGGGATTTCTCCGCGCAGGATTTTCGCAAAAATATTGTCGGGGTCGTAATCAGCCATCTCAAACCTCTGGATTGCGGGTGTTGGCACCGTTCTGAGACGCGCGCAGGCAGCGGTCAAGGCGGAACTCTGCCAACACGCTTGCCGCATCGACAGGCCGGGCTTGAATTCTCATCCGCCACGCCCAGATACCCCATGTTGAAGGCCGGAAAACCGCGCGGCACCCGCCTGCCCGCGACAATTAATCTTGATCCAGATCAAACTCGGCCATTGAAGGTGCCCTCTCCACATTCTAAAACCAGCAGGAATCCCGCGCGTTGGAGAGGTCCGACTGCGCGGTGCAGTTGCAACAGGAGGCACCTATAATGGCAGACGCAGCCATTCATGGCCACGACCATGAAGACGAGCGCAGCTTTTTCCAGCGCTGGTTCATGTCGACCAACCACAAGGACATCGGGATTCTATACCTGGTCGTTTCGGCGCTTGCCGGTCTGATCTCGGTTCTGATGACCGTCTACATGCGGCTCGAGCTGATGCACCCGGGCGTTCAGTACATGTGCTTGGAAGGCTTCATGGCCGACCCATGTACACCCAACGGGCATCTGTGGAACGTCATGATCACCTACCACGGTGTTCTGATGATGTTCTTTGTTGTCATCCCGGCCCTGTTCGGCGGTTTTGGCAACTATTTCATGCCGTTGCAGATCGGCGCGCCGGATATGGCGTTCCCGCGGATGAACAACCTGTCCTTCTGGCTGTATGTCGCTGGTACCTCGCTGGGTGTGGCCTCGCTGCTCAGCCCCGGGGGTAACGATCAGCTTGGTTCGGGCGTCGGCTGGGTTTTGTACCCGCCGCTGTCGACGACCGAGGGCGGCATGTCCATGGATCTTGCGATCTTTGCCGTGCACGTATCGGGCGCCTCCTCGATCCTCGGCGCGATCAACATGATCACAACCTTCCTGAACATGCGTGCCCCGGGCATGACCCTGTTCAAGGTGCCGCTGTTCAGCTGGTCGATCTTTGTCACCGCGTGGTTGATTCTGCTGGCTCTGCCGGTTCTGGCGGGCGCGATCACCATGCTGCTGATGGACCGCAACTTTGGCTTCACCTTCTTTGATCCGGCCGGCGGCGGCGATCCGATCCTGTATCAGCACATCCTGTGGTTCTTCGGTCACCCGGAAGTGTACATCGTGATCCTGCCCGGATTCGGCATCATCAGCCATGTCATCGCGACCTTCTCGCGTAAACCGATCTTCGGCTATCTGCCGATGGTTTGGGCGATCATCGCGATTGGTGTTCTGGGCTTCGTCGTGTGGGCGCACCACATGTACACCGTTGGCATGTCGCTGCGTCAGCAGGCCTATTTCATGCTGGCCACAATGGTCATCGCGGTTCCGACAGGGGTTAAAGTCTTCTCGTGGATTGCGACGATGTGGGGTGGTTCCATCGAGTTCAAGACACCGATGCTGTTCGCCTTCGGCTTCCTGTTCCTGTTCACCGTCGGCGGTGTGACCGGTGTGGTTCTGTCGCAGGCTGGCGTGGACCGCGCTTATCACGATACCTACTACGTGGTCGCGCACTTCCACTACGTGATGTCGCTGGGCGCTGTATTCGCGATCTTTGCCGGGGTGTACTTCTACTTCAGCAAAATGACCGGCCGTCAGTACTCAGAGTTCTGGGGCAAGGTTCACTTCTGGATGTTCTTCATCGGCGCCAACCTGACCTTCTTCCCGCAGCACTTCCTGGGTCGTCAGGGTATGCCGCGCCGCTATATCGACTACCCAGAGGCTTTCGCCCAGTGGAACTTCGTTTCGTCGATCGGTGCGTTCATCTCGTTCGCCTCGTTCCTGCTGTTCTTTGGCATCGTGTTCTACGCCCTGTTCCGTGGTGCGAAAGAAACGCGTCCAAACCCGTGGAACGAATACGCGGACACGCTGGAATGGACCCTGCCCACGCCGCCGCCCGAACACACGTTCGAGCAGCTGCCCAAGCAGGAAGACTGGGACAAGGGCCACGCGCATTGATCCCGATCTGATCCAAAGAAACCCCGCCCAAGTGGCGGGGTTTTTCATTGCCTTCGCAGCCGGTTCGCCAATTGCACCAAAATCCGCTATGATACCCCCGCAGAACAGTCGGAGGATCGGCAATGCCGGAAATCGACTTTTGGTATTCAATCGGCAGCACATACAGCTTCCTTACCGTGATGCGTCTGGACGATTGGCGCGTTGAACATGACGCCACTGTTAACTGGCGGCCCTTCAATGTGCGCACGATCATGTCAGCACAGCAGAATATCCCGTTCGCCGGTAAACCGGAAAAATCCACATATATGTGGCGCGACATCGAACGTCGCTGTGCCAAGTATCACATCCACGCCAGCCTGCCGGCACCCTATCCGATTTCCGACCTGGCCTTGGCCAATCAGATCGCTGTCCTTGGCATGATGGATGGATGGGGCAAATCTTTTACCCAAAACCTGTACCGTATCTGGTTTGAGGAAAGCGTCGACGCAGGCAGCGAAATCGCTCTGTCCGAAGCTTTGCTGCGCTGCCAGCAAGATCCCCGTCTGACACTGGCACGTGCGCGCAGCCCGGATATCGTCGCGGCACTGGAAGCTGAAACGGATATTGCCGTGAAACTGGGTGTTTTCGGTGCTCCCAGCTTTGTCGTGAGGCAAGAAGTGTTCTGGGGCGACGACCGTTTGGATGACGCCTTGTCTTGGGCGCGTGTCGGCCACGTCGTCTGATCAAAACCCGTCGACTTGACGCAGCACCGCGTTATGTTTCCGGTATGCCGTACAAATGGAATCAGACATCCGAAACCGAACAGGAACTGCGCCTCTGGCCGCATAACTCTCTGCCGCGACGCGGGGCAATGATCACTGTCCTGTCAGTGTTTCTGTTCGGCCTGATCCCGCTGCTGGCCGTGCTCGGATCAGTAGTACTGTGGGGACTGTTACCGTTTCTGCTGATTTCGGTGTTGGGCCTGTGGTTTGCCCTTCAGGCGAACTATCGGGCGCGCAGCGTTTCCGAGGTATTGACGCTAACTGGTACCGAGGCCCACCTCGTCCACCATACACCAGGCAACGGGTCGCAGGAATGGTCCTGTAATCGGTACTGGGCGCGACCTGAAATGCACGAGAAAGGCGGCCCTGTCCCTCATTACGTCACCCTTATTGGGGACGGGCGCGAGGTCGAAATAGGAGCGTTCCTGTCTGAGGATGAGCGCATCACGCTCTATGACGAATTGGTCAAAAAACTGCGCGAACCAATCGCGCAGTAATTGCCTTGAGCATCGGATGACTCAGCAGTTTCCGTTTGACGCGGCGCAGAGGTGGTCCTTGACCATCGGCCCGACCTTGCCGAAATCCATCTGACCGGTATAGCGGGTCTTCAGCTCGCCCATGACCTTTCCCATGTCACGAATGGAACCGGCTCCGGTTGAAGTAATCGCGGCCTGAATCGCTTTTGACACTTCATCATCATCCAGCTGCTTGGGCAGAAACTCTTCGATGACGGCAACTTCCTGCATCTCGCGCTCGGCCAAATCCAGGCGTCCGCCCTCTTCATAAGCGCGCGCGCTTTCCTTGCGTTGCTTGGTCATTTTACCAAGTATTTCAAGAACCTCTGCATCACCGCAGCCTTTGACCTCTTCGTTGTCCGAGGCGCGCGCGGCGATGTCACGGTCCTTGATGGCCGCGTTGATCAACCGCAGCGTCGATAGACGCTCGGCTGCCTTGTCTTTCATTGCTTGCTTCAGGGCGGCATTCACCCGTGATCGCATGTCCATTTGGCTTGTCCATCCCCATGACAACGGAACCCCGAACATATCTAAACAAAAAGCGTGTTACAACCGGGGGCAATCAGTCTTAACCTATTGAAAAATAACGATAGCATAAAAAATGAACGGACTTGACCCAAGCGCCCAACCCCCTTAGGTATGCGCCGGTTTACCTTGCAGGAGAGTCGCGCCATGGCCCAGAACGTCCCGTCCAAGCCCACCGCATGTCTGGCTTTGGCCGACGGAACACTGTTTTACGGCCTCGGCTTCGGTGCAACCGGACAGACCGTGGCTGAACTCTGCTTCAACACAGCCATGACCGGATATCAGGAAATCATGACCGATCCATCCTATGCCGGGCAGATCGTAACCTTTACCTTCCCCCATATCGGCAATGTCGGCGTGAACCCGGAAGATGACGAAACCGGCGATCCGGTCGCCGCTGGCATGGTTGTCAAATGGGATCCGACCGAGCCGTCCAACTGGCGCTCGGCCGAGGACCTGAAGGGCTGGCTTGCCCGCCGTGGCCGTATCGCCATCGGCGGCGTTGATACCCGTCGCCTCACACGCGCCATCCGCCAGCAAGGTGCGCCGCATGTGGCGCTGGCTCATGACCCCGAGGGCAATTTCGACATCCAAGCCCTGGTTGCTGCGGCCCGCGGCTTTGCCGGGCTGGAAGGTATGGACTTGGCCAAGGAAGTCACCTGTGCCCAAAGCTATCGCTGGGATGAAATGCGGTGGGCGTGGCCTGACGGGTACAAGCGACAAGAGGCCCCTGCCCACAAAGTCGTGGCTGTGGATTACGGTGCCAAGCGCAACATTCTGCGCTGCCTCGCCTCGGCTGGATGCGATGTCACCGTATTGCCAGCGACAGCGACCGCAGCCGAAGTGCTGGCCCATCAGCCAGACGGCGTTTTCCTGTCGAACGGTCCCGGCGACCCGGCCGCAACTGGTGCCTATGCTGTGCCGATGATCAAGGAAATCCTGGACACAACCGATCTGCCCGTCTTCGGTATCTGCCTTGGCCACCAGATGCTGGCCCTGGCTTTGGGCGGTCAGACAGTCAAGATGAACCATGGTCATCACGGCGCGAACCACCCGGTCAAGGATCTGGACACCGGCAAGGTCGAAATCACCTCGATGAATCACGGTTTTGCCGTGGACGCGCAGTCTCTGCCGGAAGGCGTTGTTGAGACCCACAGGTCGCTGTTTGATGGCTCGAACTGCGGTATCCGCATGACTGACAGACCTGTATACTCGGTACAATATCACCCCGAAGCATCGCCCGGGCCTCAGGACAGTTTCTATCTGTTCGAACGTTTCGCCGATGCGATGGAAAAGAAAAAAGAGCAGGCATAACGCCGGAACTTTCCAGAGTTAACGGCACGTTAACCTTGTTTGAACAACCCTGAGCGCAGGTAACTGTGCCAGGGTTTTATTATGGTTGAGCTTAACCTCCAGGATTTTACAACCGCCGCCCCGTTCCCGGCGCCCGGTTTTCGCAAACCGCTGGGCACTTGCCTGTTGGAGAACGAGGTCATCACCCGCTCGCAACTGGACCACGCATTGAGCCTGCAGGCCAGACAGAAGGCGCCCCTTGGCGAGATTTTGGTTGGCGAAGGATATGCCAACAGGCAAGACGTTCTGACGGCCCTATCCACGCAGTTCGAGTGGCAAATCGCGGACCTTGAACAGATCCCACCAATGCACGGATTGTGCGAACTGAAGCCAGTGGATTTCTGGCTTGAACACAGTGTTATTCCTTGGATGCGCATCGGCCCGCTGCTTTTGGTCGCCACCGCCCGGCCTGATCGTTTTGCGACCGTTGTTGCCGAGATGCAGGATTGCGACCATGCCATCCTGCCGGTTCTTGCGGATTCTCATCAGATCGACCGGGTCATTGCACTGCACTTCTCGCAGACACTCGCAAATGCTGCCGAAACCCGTGTAAACGCCGCACAAAGCTGCCGCAACTGGACCGCCGGATCCCGGCTCGTAACATCCGCAACAGCGGTGAGTGTGTTGTTTCTTTTCGCCCTATTCCCCGCGTTTGGATTGATGGTTTTGTTGGGCGCGGCCGTGGGGACTTTGGTTCTTTTTGCAGCCTTTCGGACAATTGGCACCCTTGCCTACCTCGGCGACCACATGAAAAAGCCGACCGAACCACCAGAGGCGGCAATCGCGCTTCGACACCCCTGCGTGTCCATCATGGTGCCGTTGTACAAGGAACGAGAAATCGCGAATGCTCTGGTGCAGCGGCTCCAAAGGCTGACCTACCCCAAAGCGCTTCTGGACGTCATTCTCGTGCTTGAGGAAACGGACGACGTGACGCGCGACGCCCTTGCGCAGACGGCTCTGCCCAGTTGGATGCGTGTTGTTGTCGTCCCGGAATTGAACGGGCTGACCACCAAACCGCGCGCCATGAATTACGCGCTGGACTTTTGCCGTGGTGACATCGTTGGCGTTTGGGATGCCGAAGACGCACCTCAGCCAGATCAGATCGAACGTGTGGTGGCGCATTTCACTCAAGCTTCGCCCGAGGTGGTTTGCCTGCAAGGTGTTCTGGATTACTATAACCCTCGCACAAACTGGCGGTCACGCTGTTTTACCATTGAGTACAACAGCTGGTTTCGTGTGATCCTGCCGGGCATCGCACGTATGGGCCTGGTCGTCCCGCTTGGGGGAACGACGTTCTTTTTCCGCCGTGAGAAGCTGTTGGAACTGGGCGGCTGGGACGCCCACAATGTTACCGAAGATGCCGATTTGGGCGTGCGGCTTTGCCGGGCCGGTTATCGGACCGAGATGGTGGATACCACGACATTCGAAGAGGCAAACTTTCGAGCCTGGCCGTGGGTGAAGCAACGCTCACGTTGGCTCAAGGGTTTCATGGTTACCTATCTTGTGCACATGCGTAACCCTCGGAAACTGTATGCGGACCTGGGTGCAGTGAAGTTTTTTGGCCTACAGACGTTCTTTCTGGGCACGCTGGGTCAATTCCTGCTGGCCCCTGTTCTCTGGATTTTCTGGCTATACGCCATGGGCATAACCAATCCGATGGAGCAAATCCTGTCACACCAGATGGCAACAGTGTTGGTCTGGCTGTTTCTGGCGACCGAGGCCCTGAATATCTGCGCCGGGATCATCGCTGTATCCGCGCGTGAACGCCGTTTCTTGCTGCCTTGGGTCCCGACGATGTTTCTGTATTTTCCACTAGGTGTGGTTGCCGGTTACAAAGCGCTGTGGGAGCTGGCGACAAATCCGTTTTTTTGGGACAAAACCCAACATGGTCAGGCCAGCGAAGACATTCCGCTGGCCTGACGTTCATTTATCGCGACGACTGGCATCCTGTTTCAGACGAGTCATGAACGCGATTGAAATATGCTCCTTCAGCGCCCGCCCCGCGGCTTCCTCGTCGCGGGCGGCGATGGCTTCTACAATTCCCTTATGCTCACTTTGTGCAATCTCACCACGCCCCTGAACTGCCAGAGAAGTGGTCGCCATCAGGGCCATCGTCCGGTGGACCAGATCGAGCTGCTGAACCAGATAGCGGTTGTGTGACGCCAGATGAATCTGTTCGTGAAACCGTCGGTTGGCGCGCGACAAAGCCGTTGGGTCATCGATAAGTTTGTCGTCTTCAACAACCATATCCTGAAGAACCTTGATCTCTTCTTCAGTAGCGTGTTTTGCGGCCAGCCGTGCGGCAAGCCCTTCAAGTTCCCGGCGCACAATGTAAAGCTCGGCCATCTGGTTGTGGTCCAGAGACGCCACGATCAATGACCTCCCGTCCCGTTCCAGCAAGGATTGGGTTTCCAGGCGTTGCAGCGCTTCACGGATCGGAGTGCGCGACACGCCGAACCGTTCAGCCAATTCGCTTTCGACCAATCGATCACCGGGCTTGTAGACCCCCACATCGATGGCTTCGAGAATAAGGCTGTAGGCGTCCTTGGTCGGGGATCGGGTCTGGCTCATGGGATCATTTGTCTCCTCGTTCGGACATGTCTAGCCGTGTCAGGGGGCGGCGATCAAGTACAGCATTGAAAACCGCCCGACTGCGCCCTAAACCCAAGCCATGGTCAAACCTTCGTTTAGTCATGTCACCCAATGGGTGTTCGATCTGGATAACACCCTGTATCCGCCGCAGATGCGGCTGTTCGATCAGATCGAAGTTCTGATGACGGACTATGTGGTGCAAGCCATCGGTGTGGAACGGGCCGAGGCCGACAGGCTACGCGCGCATTACTGGCGCGAATACGGGACAACGCTGGCCGGATTGATGGCCGAACATGATCTGGACCCCGACCCTTATCTGCACGCGGTACATCAGGTTGACATGAGCCACATGGACCCGGATGCGGAACTGGCCGACCATATACGCGCCCTTCCAGGTCGGCGGATCGTCTACACCAACGGCAGCGCGCCCTACGCGGAACGTGTATTGGAAGCACGCGGCCTGACAGGCTTGTTCGACGCGATATATGGTGTCGAACACGCAGGGTATAGACCAAAGCCCGAAAAAGCTGCGTTCGAAGCGATCTTTGAAAAGGACGGCCTTCAGGCCGAAATGGCGGCGATGTTCGAAGACGACCCTCGCAATCTTGCGGCACCGCACGAGATGGGAATGCGTACGGTTCATGTTTCTCCTGACCGGCATGAAGCCGATCACATCCACCATCACACGGACGATCTGACCGCGTTTTTGGCCCGCCTGCGATAGCCTGTCACAGTGCGACGATCTGCACGTTCCGCACCTGCATCTGCGTCCCTATATGCGCAGCAGCGACGAACAGATGGAGACCCCGATGAGCGCGATCGAGATGCCCGGACGCCTGCCGATTTGGCAACGTCTTTTCTTTGCAATTCCGGTTATGGGGTGGCTGGCGCGCGACGCGGCCAACGCTAAGCCAGAAGATCTGTACTATACTGTCGCTGCCATTTTCAGTATGTGGGGCTGTTCCATAATGCTGTTCGGCCTTCCCGGCCTCTACATCCCCGCCCTTATGATGGTGCCGGTGATGTTTCTGATCCTCGTCCTGATTTCGCGCGGCTGAAATACGGGACAGGATGTCACTTGGCACTCGGGGCAGATCCGAATTAGGTTCTGCCCGGAATGATGAGAGGCGCCATGACCGACAGCTGTGACATCCTGATTTCTGGTGGTGGGATCGCCGGTCTGACCGCTGCGGCGGTATTCGGAACGGCAGGATTTGAAGTGATCTGCGTTGATCCGAGCCCTCCGATCACCGAGCGGGATGTGGACGGGTCAGACCTGCGCACCACAGCTTTTTTGCAGCCTGCGCGCGGCCTGCTGGAACAATGCGGTCTGTGGGCAAGGCTGGATGCTCACGCGGCTCCGCTGCAAATCATGCGGATCGTTGACGCGGGCGGCGACGTGCCCGAGCCGCGCGTTGTCCGCGACTTCAACGCAGCCGACATTTCTGAACACCCTTTCGGTTGGAACTTGCCCAACTGGTTGCTGCGCCGAGAAATGGTGGCGCGACTGGCTGAATTGCCCAATGTCGATTTCCGCCCCGGCACCGGAACCACCAGCTTGTTCACCCGAACCGCCGAGGCCCGCGTGGGCCTGAGCGATGGAAACCGCGTCCGGTGTAAACTGGTGCTTGCCGCCGATGGTCGCAACTCACCTATGCGCGAAGCCGCCGGGATCAAAGTGCACACGACACGATATGGGCAGAAGGCGCTGGCCTTTGCGGTGACACACCCAATTCCACACGAGAATGTCTCGACCGAGATTCACAGATCCGGGGGACCGTTCACGATGGTGCCTCTGCCTGACTGGAAAGGGCAGCCCTCGTCCGCCATTGTCTGGATGGAACGCGGACCGAAGGCCGTTGAACTCCTGAACCTTGAACCCGAGGCATTCGAAGCCGCTATGACCGCTCGTTCTTGCGGTTTGTTCGGCCCGCTGAATTTGGCCTCCCGCAGAACGATCTGGCCGATCATCAGCCAATCCGCAGAACGGCTGGCGGGGGAACGCATTGCCCTGATGGCTGAGGCCGCGCATGTGGTGCCACCCATCGGAGCACAGGGATTGAACATGTCGTTGGGCGATCTGCGGTGCCTGCTGGATTTGGCGCAAGCCCGGCCCGAAGGTCTGGGAGACGCACAGATGCTGGACGCCTATCACAAGGCCCGTCACACCGAGGTCGAGATGCGCGTCAAGGGCATTGATCTGCTGAACCGCGCCTCGATGATCGAGGCACGTCCGCTGCGGGATGCACGGGCGATGGGTCTGAGCGCGCTCTATTCTCTGCCAAGCGTGCGCAAGACGTTGATGCAGATGGGCCTTGGCGTTCGCTAAGGCCCGGTCCGCTTACAGAACATGATCCAGCACCCGCTTCAAACGCGCGATGGTGCCGTCCACGTCGTACAGCTTGTCGAGCCCGAACAGGCCCAACCGAAAAGTGCTGAACCCTTCGGGCTCATCGCATTGCAACGGGACACCAGCGGCAATCTGCATACCCAGTGCCGCAAATTTCCTGCCGTTCTGAATTTCGGGATCCGAGGTGTAGCTGACCACAACTCCGGGCGCGCCGAAACCGTCGGCGGCAACCGAAACAACGCCCTTGTCCTTCAGCATCGACCGCACACCGTCGCCCAACGCCCACTGCGCCGCACGCAGTTTTTCGAACCCATAATCTCGAGTCTCTGCCATGGTGTCGCGGAAAGCCAGCAAAGCATCGGTCGGCATCGTGGCGTGATAGGCGTGGCCGCCGTTTTCATAGGCTTGCATGATCTGCCGCCATTTCTTCAAATCAATGGCGAAACTGTCAGAACTGGTCTGCTCCAGCCGTGCCTCGCCCCGTTCAGACAGCATGACCAGACCGGCACATGGCGACGCGCTCCACCCCTTCTGAGGCGCAGAGATCAGAACATCGACACCGGTAGTTTTCATGTCCACCCAGGCGCAACCCGACGCAATGCAATCCAACACCATCAATGCACCCACCTCGTGCGCCGCGCTTGCCAGCGCGGTCACATAATCATCCGGCAGAATGACCCCCGCCGAGGTTTCGACATGCGGAGCAAAAACAACACCGGGCTTTTGTTCGCGAATCGCGGCGACGACCTCTTCGATCGGAGCAGGCGCAAAAGGCGATGGGCTGGCATTGCCAGTCTCCCGCGCTTTCATGACCGTGGTCGAGTTTGTCAGGGAACCGCTCTCAATGATCTGGCTCCACCGGTACGAGAACCATCCGTTGCGAACCACCAGCACATCCGCGCCGCGCGCAAACTGTCGGGCGACCGCTTCCATGGCATAGGTTCCACCGCCCGGAATAACTGCGACACCTTCCGCGTTGTACACGTCTTTCAGCATGTCCGAAATGTCGCGCATCACCTGCTGAAACTTCCGCGACATATGGTTCAGCGAGCGGTCGGTAAACACGACCGAGAATTCTTCAAGCCCGTTCGGGTCAACGGTATCCAACAAGGCAGGCATGAGGCGTCCTTTCCAAAGCGTTTTCGAAGTTTTGTCCCCTTTGCCCGTGCGGGTAAAGCCCATTCGCGACAAAAGTTTGACCCCATGTAAAGTAGCGGAAACAGTAACTTTTTTCCGCCTACGTCCCTGAAAACACGAGAAATGACGCCAAGTAGTGTCACTTCCCCTTTACACTTCTGCTTGATTCTGAACAGATGCGCACACTTTATACTTGAAGGGACATATTTACCCGTGACGATACAAAAGCGGATCAGCTTCCAGTTCGTTCGAGACGAAGTAAAACGACGCATTGAAAGCCGTGTCTGGCCACAAGGATCGCTTTTGCCGACAGAGACTCAGCTGGCTGAGGAATTCAATTGCGCCCGGGCCACTGTGAACAGAGCCATGAGGGAACTGGCCGATCAGGGCTTTGTCGAACGCAAACGCAAGAGCGGAACACGTGTCAAGAAAGAGCCCAGCAAACACGCCAAACTCGAATTTTCACTGGCGCGGCAAGTGGTCGAAAGCCAGAATGCAACCTATCGCTACGCGCTTGTTGAACGGAACGTAGTCACCAGCCCCGGATGGCTTTCGTCACAAATCAACGTGGCACCGGATGTGCGCGTTCTGCATATTGTCTGCATGCATTATGCAAATAATCGGCCTTTTCAGATGGAAGAACGGTGGATCAACATTGAGGCTGTTCCAAGTGTAGAGGACGCGGACCTGATCGAACAGGGGCCACATGAGTGGCTGTTGACGGCTGCGCCCTTTACCGACGCCGAGGTTGCTTTCTGCGCCATTTCTGCGGATGCGCGGTTGGCAGAATTCATGGGCACCACGGCAGGGACATCCATGATTCAGATGGAACGCACAACGTGGAAAGAAGACAAACCACTCACCTTTGCGCGTATGACACACCATCCGGGTTATTGTATTCGTACCAAATACTGAGCGTATTCAACCGATCGGCCCAGGTAGGCGTTCTTCGCTAAGCAGCACGTTTGCCTCGACATCGCCCGCGCCCGGCAATGTCATGATCCGGCGCCGCAATACACGCTCGAAATCGGCCAAGTCTCGGGCCACGACACGCAGTCGATAGTCATACAGTCCAAGCACATGCTCGACTGTCTGCACCTCGGGAACGGCACTGACGGCGCGCTCAAAATCTTCAAGGCTGATCTGGCCTTTTCGCCCGAGTTTGATACCCAGAAAGACGGTAACACCAAACCCAAGCGCCTCGGCATTCAGGCGCAGCCGTCGGCCCTTGATTACCCCGGTTTCTTCCAGCCTGCGGATACGACGCCACGTGGCGGGTTGAGATAACCCGAACCTGCGCCCCAACGCTCCGGCACTTTGCGTCGCGTCCTGTTGCAGTGCGCGAAGAAGACCGCGATCGATCTCATCCAGCTCAATCATACCGGCAGTACCTCGTCCCGCTTGACCCTCGCGATATGCATCAGGGCCTCGATATCGGCGATATGAGGCAGGGTCAGAATCCGGTCGCGATAGAGCTGCTGATAGTGCTTCATATCTCTTGCAATGACGGAAAGACGAACGTCGACACGACCCAGAAAGGTCTGGATCTCGATTACCTCTGCCACATCACGCGCCGCCTGCGTGAATTCGTCGAACGCACGGGCTTGAGTCTTGTCAAGCGTGATCCGAAGCGAGACCTCGACTGCATATCCCATCGCGGCCCAGTCTATCACGGCCTCCTGCCCTTCGATGATCCCTGCGGCCTGCATCTTTTCGATCCGCCGCCAGCAGACACCCGCGCTGATCCGGCAAAGATCGGCCAGTTCCGCTGTTGTCAGGCTCGGGTCTGCTTGAAAGTGGCGCAGAATGCGTCGATCAATATCATCAAGCATGATTTTTTTATTTTCTCCAGTTATCGCGAATTATTCTTCATCTTTTTTGCAAATACTCAAGCCCAACCCTATCGCCATTGCGCGAACAGGCAGATACAACCGCCGCAACCTAACCAGAAAGGACCGGCGAAATGCGCGTCTATTACGATCGCGATTGCGACATCAACCTGATCAAAGACAAGAAAGTGGCCATCCTCGGCTATGGCTCGCAAGGTCACGCTCACGCGCTGAACCTGCGCGACTCCGGTGCAAAGAACCTGGTCGTCGCCCTGCGCGAAGGATCGCCTTCGGCCAAAAAAGCCGAAGCCGAAGGTTTGCAAGTCATGGGCATCGCCGAAGCGGCGGCCTGGTGCGACGTCATCATGTTCACCATGCCCGACGAGCTACAGGCCGAGACCTACAAAAAATACGTCCACGACAACATCAAGCCCGGTGCGGCCATCGCGTTTGCGCACGGCCTGAATGTTCACTTCGGCCTGATCGAGCCGAAAGAAGGCGTCGACGTCATCATGATGGCCCCCAAGGGCCCCGGCCATACAGTGCGCGGCGAATACACCAAGGGCGGCGGCGTTCCCTGCCTGGTCGCGGTTCACAACGACGCAACCGGCAAGGCGCTGGAAATCGGCTTGTCCTACTGCTCGGCCATTGGTGGCGGCCGCTCGGGCATCATCGAAACCAACTTCCGTGAAGAGTGTGAGACCGACCTGTTCGGCGAACAGGCTGTTCTGTGCGGCGGTCTGGTCGAACTGATCCGTTGCGGGTTTGAGACTTTGGTCGAAGCCGGTTACGCCCCTGAAATGGCCTATTTCGAGTGTCTGCACGAAGTGAAACTGATCGTCGATCTGATCTACGAAGGCGGCATCGCCAACATGGATTATTCGATCTCGAACACCGCAGAGTACGGCCAGTACGTCACCGGGCCGCGTATCCTGAAATACGACGAAACCAAAGCGCGTATGAAAGAGGTCCTGAACGACATCCAGCAGGGTAAATTCGTTCGTGACTTCATGCTGGAAAACGCCGTTGGCCAGCCGACCATCAAAGCGGCGCGCCGTGCCAATGACGAGCATCAGATCGAAGAAACCGGCGCCAAGCTGCGCGGCATGATGCCGTGGATCTCGGCCGGCAAAATGGTCGACAAAGAAAAGAACTAAGCCTGACCTTAGTCAGCATCAGGGCGGCCACAGCGGTCGCCCTTTTTCGTTTACACAAAAAAGTGGCGCGGCACATAAACGCCCGATCAGACTAATCTATTTCGCGAACTTGCGCTGCCCGACAGGACAAACCAATGGTGCAACAGCCGACAAAACAGGACTGGAGCGGCGTCTTTACGCTGGGCCTGATCTGGGGCGCAACGTTCATGGTCGTTGCGATGGCGCTGGAAGGCTATGGGCCGATCACGGTCGCCACGTCCAGAACCACCCTGGGTGCCGTAACGCTTCTGTTGCTGATGTGGGTAACCGGGCGCAAAATGCCTGTTCTGACGCCTGCCCTTGGGAGTTCGATACTTCTGATTGGTGTTCTATCCACAGCCGTACCCTTCATGCTGCTCAGCTGGGGGCAACAATTCGTACCATCCGCCTTTGCTGGGTTGTCCATGGCCGCCATTCCACTGATGGTATTGCCGCTTGCGCATTTCTTTTCTGACGAGCCGCTTAATCTACGTCGCCTGCTGGGCGTGTGTCTGGGCTTCTCGGGAGCTTTGGTATTGATCGGCCCCGGTCTGGCACAGCTTGGCCAGGGAGCCGAACCTCTGGCCCAATTGGCCTGTATCACTGCCGCATTGTGCTATGCGTCTTCGTCGATTTTGACCCGTCGCTGTCCGCCTGTCGACCCGTTGGCGCTTGCTGCGTTGACCCTGCTGGTTGGGGCTGCGTTGTTGGTGCCAATCATGCTGATGACCGAAGGCTTGCCCAGATGGCAAGGCACGCGCCCCACACTTGCTCTGATCGTGCTGGGCTTGGTGCCGACGGCATTCGCCACCCTGCTGCGCGTGTCCATTACCCGCAGCGCAGGTTCTGTGTTTCTGACACTGGTGAACTATCAGGTGCCCATCTGGTCAATGGTATTCGGCGCGTGGGTTCTGTCCGAGGCCCTGCCCCTGCGCTTTTTCATCGCCCTTGCGTTGATCCTGACAGGCATGGCCATCAGTCAATGGTTCAGCCTGCGCAAGGTTCTGTTCGGGCACTAGCTTGTGGCGGCCTCGACCTCGGCGACGATGCTGTCAACGACTTGGGTCAGCAACCCATCGTCTTCGCATTCAGCCATCACGCGGATCAACGGTTCGGTCCCGGATTTGCGGATCAACAACCGGCCCTGCCCATTCAACCGTGCCTCGGCATCGGCAATTGCCGCCTGTACACTTTGCACCTCCAACGGGGTTTGATCGCTGGAATAACGTACATTCTTCAGCAACTGCGGCACGGTTTCGAACTGTTTGGACAGATCCGACGCCTTGCGCCCCGACAGAACCATTTCCGCCAGGAAATGCAGGCCTGCCATCAAGCCGTCACCGGTGGTGGCATAATCGCTCATCACGATATGGCCGGACTGTTCCCCGCCAAGGTTGAACCCACCTTCACGCATCCGTTCGACCACGTAGCGATCGCCGACAGCCGTTCGCTCCAGACGCAAACCCTGCGCTGTCAGGTGGCGTTCCAGACCCAGGTTGGACATGACAGTCGCGACCAGGGCATCGCCCTTCAACTGGCCCGATTTCTTCCACGCCGTCGCCAGCAAAGCCATAAGCTGATCGCCGTCAGCCACCTGACCGGTTTCATCGACCACAACCACCCTATCCGCGTCGCCATCCAGACAAATGCCCACGTCGGCACCATGCGCGACAACGGTTTCAGCGGCCAGATGTGGCTTGGTCGATCCGCAGTTGAGGTTGATGTTTTTGCCGTTGGGCGCAATTCCCACGGGAATCACATCTGCACCCAGCTCCCACAGAACTTCCGGCGCGGTGCGGTGGGCTGCGCCGTTTGCACAATCGATCACCACTTTCAAACCATCCAGGCTCACATTCCGCGGCAACGACGATTTCACACGCTCGCCATAGCGAAACCGTGCATCGTCAACCCGGCGCGCCCGACCGATATTCTGCGCCTGGGCTGGCCTGACGCCATCGTCGATCAGCCTTTCGATTTCGACCTCGGCCTGATCGGACAGTTTATAGCCGTCCGGGCCAAAGAACTTGATCCCGTTGTCTTCGGCAGGGTTATGGCTGGCCGAGATCATGACGCCCAAATCGGCTCGCATGGACCGGGTCATGAGACCAACGGCGGGGGTCGGAACGGGTCCCAGCAGCAACACATTCATTCCTGTGGACGTCAATCCGGCCGTCAGCGCATTTTCCAACATATAGCCGGACAGGCGTGTATCCTTACCGATGACAACCCGGTGCACACCTGTCGCGTCGCGTCGAAAGTACCGCCCGACCGCTGCCCCGATGCGCAGCGCCATCTCTGCCGTCATCGGATGCGTGTTGGCGGTGCCCCGCACCCCGTCGGTTCCGAACAGCTTGCGCATAAGTGTCACTCCGTGATTTATCGTGCGACCGGATTACCGGACAGCAGCCCATAGGCGCAAGGCCTGAGAGGTCTCGGCCACGTCATGAACGCGAATGATCTGCACGCCCTGAGACAATCCTGCCAGAGCCACTGCAATTGATCCCGGTGCGCGGGCAGTCTTGCGAGGTTCATTTCCGATGGACCCAATGAAGCCCTTGCGCGACACGCCCAGTAGGATCGGGCAGCCCAACCCGTGGAACAGGCTGAGATTGCGCAGAAGGGTCAAATTGTGATCCTCTGTCTTCCCAAACCCGATCCCGGGATCCACGACGATCAGATCGCGGCTCAGGCCCAAGCCTTCCAGCATCGCAATCTGGCTTTCGAGAAAGTCGCAAACATCCAGCAGAACATTGTCGTATTGGGGATCGTCCTGCATCGTTGCCGGATCACCTTGCATGTGCATGACACAGACAGGCGAACCTTGCGTGGCACAGAACGGTGCCAATTCCGGATCGAAGGTGAAGCCCGAGACATCGTTGACCAACCCCGCCCCGGCGTCACAGGCGGCCTTGGCGACGTCGGCCTTGCGTGTATCGATGGAAATCAAAGCGCCTGTTTCTGACCGGATCGCTTCGATCAACGGGCGGGTTCGTGCAATCTCTTCCTCCACCGGAACAAAATCAGCACCCGGGCGGGTGGATTCTCCACCGACATCCAGAATTGTTGCCCCATGCGCCACCATCTCGACTGCAGCCGCACGGGCCGCGTTCGCCGAGCTGTGAACACCGCCATCCGAGAAACTGTCCGGCGTGGCATTCAGAATCCCCATGATATGAGGCACGTGCATGTCGAGACCTGCGACGTCAGCCCGCGGTCGGCTCAAACGGCAAAGGTGATCCGACGGAACGTCCGAGGCCGCGACGATTTCGGGTTCGGACCCGCGCCGCAGGGCCTCGACATGGGTGAACCAGAGCGGTTGGCCGGCCAGCGGCACAGCGTCTGTGGGACGAGTCGCTCCATGCTGGACCAGTGGTCTGAAATAGGCGCTCACAGCTGGGCCTGATCCACCGCAATAGCGCGCAATGGCGTTTTGGGTTCCGTCGGCAAAGCGCCGCCGATCACCATCATTTCGCTCGCCTCAAAGGTCGCGGCAAACCATGCAGCCAACGCTACGGCATCCGACGGGGCAGCGGACGGGCCGTCAACGGCGTCCAATACGATCTTGGATGGCGCCCAAACGCAGATTTGGCCGTTCTTCATCGCCCAATCCAATTCGGTCCGCGTCGAGACCACCACACAGCGATGATCTCGTGCCGCCAGAACCCACGCATTCTGTTCGATGGCCAATAGGTCAATCCGGCGCTGCGTCATCGCATGTCCCGTTTGTGGAGCGGCCAGTTCCGACGCCCCGACACACAGGATCAGTGGACGCCGACGGTTCTCCAACTGATCAATCCAACCCGTCAGACTATCCGAGGCAATGGCGTCATTCGACAGGAACACAAGGCGGGGGTGCGGGCGTTCTTCTTCGGCCACTTCGTGGTGGACCGAGTCTTTTCCGCGCACGATCTCAACCCCCAATGCGCCCGGACCCCGATCCAGTTTTTCGATGCGAACAAAGACCCTTACAGCCTGAGGCTCAAGCAGTATTCGTTCCGCAACACGCTCTGCCAATGTCTCAAGCAGATTCAGGCGCTCGGCCGCCAGCTCATAGGCGATGGATTCCGTTACCCTGTCATAAGACAGGATGCGATCCACATCATCATCAATCGGGTCTGTCAGAGGCCGGACTTCGACCACGATGTTGAAACAGATCCGCTGGGTTGTTCCCCGCTCGGCCTGGAAGGCACCGATTTCGACTTCGACAATATGGTCGCGCAACGAGATACGATCCAACGGCCCCCGGGGGGACGTCGCCTCGGACCGTTCGGACGGGTGTGCGAATGCCAGACGGATTTCAGAACTCATGGGTCAGGCCTTTTCGGGCTCGTTTCAAAGTTCGCCTACTATAGGCGTTGCGAGGGCCTATAGCATTCAAACAAGCGCCATTCCAACCGCCGAATGCGTCGTCAGAAGACCCGAAACCAGCTCATCATCCCGGACGCGGCGTGCCCCAGCATATGGCAATGCAGCAACCAGTTCCCCGGATTGTCCGCGATCAATGCGATTTGGCGAGCCTGTCCTCGCCCGACCAGAATAGTGTCGCGCCAGGGACCAAGAGAACCATCACCAAGGATCAGTCGGAAGTGATGTCCGTGCAGATGCATCGCATGCGGAAAGGCGGATTCATTCACAAACTCAATCCTGTGCAAACTACCGACAGCAGCATCCAGAAACGGCTCTTCGGGGCGCTCGGCGTAACCATTCAGCGCCCAGAACTTGCCCAACTGCGCCAACTCGCGGCCCGACAATTCAGCTTCGCCCAGCCGGGCACTTTCCAGCCAGCGCATTGCACCACCTTGCAGACGCATCTGGTGCGTTTGTGCTTCTTGAAAATTTCCGATCTCAGGCAAGGGATTAGACGGCAATGCTGACACACCCTGCCTGTGCGCCTTCGCAGCACTACCACTGACTTCGAACCGCGCCAGACCAAAGGATCCATCCCTTTCGACACTGACCAAGCTTGCCGTATCTCCTTCGGCGGTGACATCGACAATCAGATCCGCGCGCTGCGCCGGCGCCAGCGGGAAAGAGCCGGATAGTTCTAGTGGCTTTTCCAAAGGCATTCCATCCAACGCGACGATCCACCCCACAAGACCATCCAGATCCAGATCCAGTATCCGGGCATTGGACGCGTTGACCAGTCGCAGTCGCAGCCGCTCGTTTCTTCGCACCGCATAAACAGGATCGAATGATCCGTTGACGGTAAGGATGTTCCCAAGCCGACCTGCATGGCTCAGATCATGGCCATTGTCGAAATCATCCATTATCTGTGCGGTCTCAGGGTTCAACCGCCAATCATCCAACATCAGCACCAGATCCTGATCGACATCCGGTGCAGTGGCCTCTGCAACGATCAGCGGCCCGTAAAGCCCGCGGGCCACCTGTTCCATCGACCGGTTATGCGCGTGGTACCAATAGGTGCCCGCGTCGGGAACGACGAAGTCATAGTCAAAAGAACTGCCCGGTACGACGGCATCCTGAGTCAAACCGGGCACACCGTCCATGGCGTTGTCTATGCGGATCCCGTGCCAGTGGACCGATGTTGCTTGCGGAAGGTCATTCACCAGTTTGCGCTGAACGCGTGCGCCCTGATCGACCCTTATGGCCGTTCCGGGGACTGTGTCACCGTAACTCCAGACTGTTGTGTCAGGAAACCCTTGAGGTGCAACGCGTTGGCGGGTCACATGCGCCTTGAGCGGCGGATAACCGGCCCGGGCCGCGACCGGCAGAATTGTGGCTGCGACGGCTGTTTTCAGAATGTGTCGTCGGGTGAAAAGCATTACGGGCCTCCTGAGCCCGTAATATAGACTGCAACCCGCATCGCGCCATCAAGCTTCCAGCGCGGGTGCGTCAATCAGTTGCTCGCTGTCCGATAGTTGTGGCGGTAGAAAATATGCACACCAATCCGCGCAGTCTGCTTATAGACACGCGACCAAGATGGACGGACCGCTGTCGTGTGGTAGTGCGTCGCCCCTTCGGTCAGCTCTTTGCCAACACCATCAATAGCTGCACGAGCGACTTTGGATACGCGCTCATAGGCCTTCTTCTCATGAATGACTTCTTTGCGGCCGTCGCAAGTGTACGTGAACTGGCACTGGTATTTCTTACCGGTCCCCTGGCGGATTACACCACACAATGAACTCGGAAAGCGGCTGCTCTTGACCCGGTTCAGAATAACCTCGGCCACTGCAAACTGACCGCGCACGCTTTCGCCACGGGCTTCGAAGTACAACGCCTCGGACAGGCACTTCCAGTTTTCGTCACCGGTCGCCTTGGGCCGTTGGTCAAGCCAGTCCTTGGAGTATGTTATTTCAACAGGTTTAGCCGCCTTACGGGGCTGGAACAGTTTGAAATAGTCACGAAAGCTTTGCGCCGGCAATTCGCTGCGGGCGACAAGTTCTTTCTTTGCAGTATCAATCGCTTCCCTCTCGGCGAAGGACGCACTCGGCAGCACGGTTGCCGCCATTGTGGCAACAGCCATTATGTAACGTAGCATCAGATAACCTCGCACAGGCACTTCACGCGCCATACCCTCCCCCGGCGGGCGCGACGAGGCATCTAACGCAATCGAGCGCAAAGGTCCAGTCTTAGGAAAAATGCAAGTGGAATCTTGCCCGTAACGAAGATAAATTTCGCCTACGAGTGTCCAGATAACCCACTAATCCTTGGGTTTTCAGGCCCTGTCAACCCCCAAGTCTGGAGGAAATCGCCAGTTGAGCGGCAGCCAGCCGAGCGACAGGAACCCGGAACGGAGAGCATGACACATAGTCGAACCCCAGATCGCGACAGATGGCGATTGATTCGGGGTTTCCGCCGTGTTCTCCGCAAACAGACAGGGTCACATCCGGTTTCGCAGCGCGCCCCCGCTCAGCTCCAAGCTTAAGCAGTTCCCCTACCCCATCCGGATCAAGAACGTGGAACGGATCTTCCCGAAACACTCCCTGCCGAACATACGCCGACATAAAGCGCCCAGCGTCGTCGCGGGACAGACCATAGGTCATCTGCGTCAGGTCATTTGTTCCGAAACTCATGAACGCGGTCTGCGGGGCAATCTCTTCTGCGCGCAGACAGGCGCGCGGGGTTTCGACCATCACACCCAGCCGATATTCAAACTCCTGCCCTCGTTCTGACGCTACCGCCGCCGCCACCGTATCGATGCGGGACTTGACCAGTTCGACCTCTCGTTTCGCGGATACCAGCGGTATCATCACTTCGGGCACGACGGGGGCACCATTCTTTCTGGCATCCAGCGTGGCTTCAAAGATCGCGCGCGCTTGCATGTCATAGATTTCAGGCACGGTCACACCCAGACGAACACCGCGCAGGCCCAGCATCGGATTGTATTCGGTCATCGCATCAACCCGACGCTCGACATCGGAAACCGGCAAATCCAGCGCCTCGGCCAATTCCCGTTGACCGCTGCGCGTGGTTGGCAGGAACTCGTGCAATGGAGGGTCGAACAGGCGAATGCAGACGGGCTGCCCTTCCATGATTCTGAACAGCTGAACAAAGTCCTCACGCTGCATCGGAAGCAATCGTTCCAGCACAGCCGCCCTGCCCGACGACGTTTGTGCAAAAATCATCTCGCGCATCACGATCAGGCGGCCGGGCTCAAAGAACATATGCTCTGTCCGGCACAAGCCGATCCCCTGCGCCTGAAAATTGCGCGCCGTTTGCGCATCGGCCGGTGTGTCGGCATTGGCGCGGATGTCAATATCACGCTCGGCATCGGCCCACGCCATCAATGTCTGAAAGCAATCATCCAGCGCGGCTTCAAGCATGGCAGGCTGCCCCGCCAGCACCTGTCCAGAGCTGCCATCGATGGTCAGAACATCGCCAGTTTTGAAGACACGACCATCGGGCGCAGTCAGCATCTTCTGTTTTGTCTGGAACCGGATGTCAGAAGCGCCAACGATACAGGGCAAGCCAAGCCCACGACCAATCACGGCGGCATGGCTGGTCATCCCGCCTTTTTCAGTCAGAACCGCAACGGCAGCATGCATCCCGCGCACATCCTCGGGCGAGGTTTCGCGGCGAACCAGGACACAGGCCTCCCCGCGCGCGGCACTGGCCTGCGCTTCTGCAGATGTAAACACGATCTTTCCCGTTGAAGCGCCCGGGCTGGCACCGATGGCCGTCGTCAGCACATCACGCCGCGCTTCCGGATGGACCTGCCGGTGCAAAAGTTCATTCAACGCGTGGGGGTCGACACGCATCACCGCCTCCTGCGGCGGTATGATCCCGTCTTCAGCCAGACGAACGGCAATTCGCATCGCCGCGCGCGAAGTTCTCTGAACCCGGACGCCATCCAGAATATGCACTTTGCCGTTTTGAATGACGAACTCGACCTGCATTTCTTCGCGCAATTTTTTGCGCATCAGCGCAGCTTGTTCCTTCAACTCGGCAAACGCTTTGGGTGCGACTTCTTCAAGCGACGGTCCACGCGGGTCTTTTTCAAGAAACAGCGCTGCCACATCTTCGCCCAGCGCATCCCGGCCCTGGCTCTGGCTCAGGTAGCGCCCTGTGATCTGCGGCATTCCGGTGGTGGAGTCGACCAGTTGAAGCACACCTGACCCGCACTCACCTTGTCCGACCCCTGGGATCATCTCTTGAATGACAAGCCCAAGACCAGCATCTGCGGGGGCGCCCTTGGCCTGCCGCAGCAGCCGTGCGGATGTCCCGTCCCATGCGCGGGCCATCGAGCGCAAAACCCCGATCAACTGCTCACCGCGGTCCTGCGGGAAGGCTTCGTCCGTTTCATCTTCGTATGCGCGCAGGGAATGGCGCAGACCTTCGCTGCCATCCATGTCGATGTCATCGAACACGTCCGCGTCCAGCCGCGCCACGTGGATCGCATAGCTTTGAACAAACCTGCGATACAGCGCTGCGGCAGCCTCTGCCCCCATGGTATCGGACAGATCCACGTAGCGTGCATCATTCATACCAATGTTCAGAACCGCACCGGGCCCACCCCAGTCGGGATCTTCGGAACTTGGTCGGACGCACAGCAGTGTCGCCGGATCGAATTGCTCAAGGATCGCGTCAAGGTTCGGAACATCGCCTTCCGCAATCTGGTGGACTGCATCAAACGACAACGCGACGGTCCGGGGCACCGGCAGGTCCAGCCGAACCAGTCGTTGCAGACATTTGGCCCGCCCGCCATGCGTATGAGCCGTGACCGGAGCATCGGGTGTAATGAGCGTGGTATGCGGATTATTCTGCACTGCAGCACCTTTTGATTTGCGTGCAGCATAAGCGCTTGCGCCCTTCGTGCAAGGGCGTTGTGGGCACACATCGCTGCGTGCCCGAGGTTTTAACCTTCGATCCGCGACAGATCGGCCACGCTGGAACAAACCTGCCGAATCTGACTGAGCAGGTTCAGCCTGTTGCGGCGGACAACGTCATTGTTGGTGTTGACCTGAACGTCCTCAAAAAACCCATCCACAGGTCCGCGCAGCGCGGCCATGGCGGCCACAGCGATTGGGAAGTCTTCGGACTTCAGAGCCACATCGATCTGCGACTGAGCCCTATCCAAAGCCGCAAAAAGCGCCTTCTCGCTGTCGGTCTCGGCGAATTTCACATCTGCTCCGTAGGAGTATTCCACTCCGTCCTTTTCCTCGGCCTGAGTCAAGATGTTGTTGGCCCGTTTGAACCCCTGCACGAGGTTTTCCCCATCCTCGGTCGCGATCACGGCATTCAACGCGCGCGCACGTTTGACCAGCAGATTGAGGTCGTCATTTCCATCCTTCGCGATACAGGCGTCGATGATGTCGTGGCGGATGCCCTCATCTCGGAGGAAGACCTTGAGCCTGTCATGGAAGAAGGACAAAAGGTCATCGGACGTATCGGGAACCTTTTTTTCCAATCTCAGGAAGTCGCCGTTCGGCATCTCAGCCAGCTTTTCCTTGACCGCCTGGAAAGCCGCACCAAAGACGCCATGGTCCGCGATTTCACCCAACAACGCATTGATATCATCGGTCGCCAGCGCATCATTCGCGGCACTTTCTGCGCGAACCAGTTGGCTGTCAAAAAATCGATCCAGCTTCAGACGCAGGTTGTTATTCAACACCAACCGAGTAATACCCAACGCCGCGCGACGCAGCGCGAACGGGTCTTTCGACCCGGTAGGTTTCTCATCAATCGCCCAGAACCCGGTCAGCGTATCCAGCTTGTCCGCCAGTGCCACGGTCACCGACAGCGACGCGGTTGGCACGTCATCCGATGGGCCCAGCGGCGAATAGTGTTCCTGCGCCACAGCAGCCACGGCAGCGTCTTCGCCTGCCGCTTCGACATAGTAACGCCCCATGAGCCCCTGAAGTTCGGGGAATTCATAGACCATCTCGGAACTCAGATCGGCCTTGGCCAGACGCGCGGCTTTCTCGGCCTGATCCGGGTCGGCGCCCGTCACCGGCGCGAGTTCACGGGCCAGCGCCGCGATGCGATCAATCCGTTGGGCCTGGGTGCCCAGCTTGTTGTGGAAGGTCACGTTCTCCAGCGCACGGGTCCATTGGGTGATGTCCGACTTGGCAATGCGCAGGTCGTTCTCCCAGAAGAACTTGGCATCGGCCAGACGTGCCGACAGCACCTTTTGGTTCCCTGCCAGTATGGTCGCGCCATTGTCAGCGGTTTCGCGGTTGGCGACGGTGATGAACCGTTCGATCCGATCTGTCTTGGGGTTGCGCACCGAAAAGAATTTCTGGTGCTCTTTCATCGAGGTCTGCAACACTTCGGGCGGAAGTTCCAGAAACTCGTCATCGATCTGGCCCATCAAAACCACGGGCCATTCGACCAGACCGGCCACTTCTGCCAACAGTCCCTTGTCTTCTACAATTTCCAGACCGGCGGCAAAAGCCATGTTCTGCGCATCATTCCAGATGTGCTCGGCGCGTTCATCCGGTGACAGAATCACGAATGCGCGTTTCAGCTTGGCGGCATAGTCCTCGAAAGACGTAACCGGGAACCGGTTGGGGGCCATGAAACGATGACCAGCTGTGGTGTTACCGGAACGGATGCCATCGACCTCCATCGGAACGACCTGCGCCCCGGCGTCATCGGTCAGGATGCACAGAATGGAATGCAACGGACGGACCCACCGCAGACTGCCACTGCCCCAACGCATGGATTTGGGCCATGGGAAATTGCGAATGGTGGCCTCCAGCACTTCGGCAATGATCTCGGCGGCCGGACGACCCGCCTTCTCGATGGTGGCGAAATAAACGGCGCCCCTGGGCGTCTCGCGCTCTTCCAGTTGGTCGCGGGTCATGCCCGCGCCCCGCAGGAAACCCTCAATCGCTTTGTCCGGCGCGCCGACCTTGGGTCCTTTGCGCTCTTCCCGGATTGTCGGGCTTTGCGCCAGCAGACCTTCCACCGCCAATGTCAGACGGCGGGGTGTCGTCAGGGTGGCAGCGCTTGAATAAGTCAAGCCAGCCTCGACCAGACCATCGGCAATCCGCTTTTTCAGATCCTCACCTGCTCGCGCTTGCATCCGCGCAGGAATCTCTTCGGAAAACAGTTCGATCAGCAAGTCGGGCATTGTCGGTCCTTAGAAATTTACGATCGTCTGAATGACGATGGCATTTGCGATATCCACAAAGAAGGCGGATACAAGGGGCAGCACGATAAAGGCAATAGGCGAAGGCCCATATCGCTTGGTTACCGCGGTCATATTTGCAATCGCTGTGGGTGTGGCGCCCAGGGCGAATCCCCCGAAGCCCGCTGCCAGCACCGCCCCCCGATAGTTCGAGCCCATCAAGGGAAACAGAACCCAAATCACGAAAACGACCGTGAACAGAGTTTGCGCCGACATGATCACCGCAATTGCCATGCCCAGTTCCGCGATGGTCCACAACTGCAGGCTCATCAATGACATTGCCAGAAAAGCACCAAGAGCGAATTCAGACAGCAATGCCAGTGACGGTGTACGCGCAACCGGCGGCGCCGACGGAGCGATGGCCGCTCGGACATTCGAGATCACGATGCCCATGATCAGACAAGGCACAAACAGCGGCAGTTTCAGCCCCGCTGCCGAAATCGCCTCGCCCAGCGCATAGCCCAGAATAATCGCAAGGTTCAGATGCAGCAGCACGCGCATAATGGTCATATGGTCAATTTCGGTGGCCGCGGTCGTTTTTTCCGGCAGTCCGACCGTATGTTCTTCGTCAGGGCGGTCCGGCGACAGGCCTCGTGTTTCCACCAGAAGACGGGCGATGGGGCCACCCACCAGCGCTGCAAGCACCAGACCAAGCGTTGCCACAGCAACGCCAAGTTCGGTTGCACCGTCCAGACCCGTTGCGCCGGCCACTTCGGGTGCCCATGCGATTGCGGTTCCGTGTCCACCAATCAATGCGGCCGAACCGAACAGAACGCCGGCTTGCACCGGATAGCCAAACAAGGAAGCCCCCGCCGCGCCTATAACGTTCTGCGCAAAGATCGTAAAAAGCGTCAAAATCAGCAGGATCACCAAAGGCTTACCACCGGCAATCAAGTCAGAAAGCCGCGCGTTCAACCCGATTCCGGCAAAGAAAAGAACCAGCAGAGCGTCCCTGGTCTGCAACTCGAATGACAGCTCAACATTGGCAACGAGATAGAGAAGCAAGACCACGAGCGAGGCCAAAAGGCCGCCTGTGACCGGTTCAGGAATGTTGAACTGTCTAAGAACCGCGACTTTGCTGTTAATCCGGGCACCCAACAAATACACCGCAAAGCCCAGAGTTGCAGTAATGAAGTCCGGGATCAAAACGGCGTCGGCCATGGTTTTCCTCAGTTATCAGGGTGTTTTGGGCACTCCTCACCCACTACCGTACCGTCATAGGCTTTTTCACCGCAATTGTTCAACGCGTGCCAGACATACCCCTTGCCGTCCTTGGCAACCGCCACAATCCGGTCGACGCCGAAATGGATGTTTTTCACACCCAAGAACGCCTGAGCCTGACCTGATTTCAGCGCATCGCCTAGCGACACGGCGTCGTAACAGTCAAACCAACCCGGCGCGGTCAATGGTTCGGGGTTTTCGACAGGAATAAATCCGGCCATCTGATCCGGTTTTAGATCCGTTTCAAAACAGCCGCGGTAGCGGATCGGAGAACTGTCTGCGTCGATCGCCTGAAACTCTGAATAGGGGATCGGGACGGGCGTATCGCCTTCTTCCGTCATCAGGACCACGTCCTGACCGGGTTGCGCTTCGACCTCATAGTAGAAACCGTAGATCTGCAAATAATACATTCCGGCCCCGGCGACCAGGGCCGACAGCAACAGGACAATTGCCAGCAGTTTTCCCGTCATCTCTTAAACCGCCTCTTTCAAGTTCTTGTAAAATAGGACAGGTTTCATCCGGGTACAGGCATTAATGAGGTCAACACCATGGATTCCACGCTTGCTGTCGGTTTTTTCGGCGCATTGTTTGCGATCATGAACCCGGTTACCAACCTGCCGGTGTTTCTGAGCGTCACTCAGGACCTGCCTGCCGCCGACCAGCGCAAGATTGCGGTGAAGACGGTGATCTATTGCCTGATCCTTGGTGGTGCCTTTGCGCTGGTTGGAAGTCAAGCACTTGGCCTTTTTGGCATCAGCGTCAATCACCTGCGCGTCGCCGGTGGCCTGGTCGTCATGATGATCGGCCTCAACATGCTGAACGGAAACGAAAGCACCTCTCACCACGGAACGAAGGGAGAGAAGGAGGCTTACCCCGAACCAGACACTGTGGCCTTTTACCCGCTGGCCTTTCCTATCCTGGTGGGCCCCGGCACGATAACCACCCTGATCCTGTATGCACATCAGGTCCAAACTCCGGTCGAAGCCTTTGTTTATGCAGGAGTATTCCTCACCATAGTTGGCCTGCTTCTGATCACGTTCTGGAACGCCGCGTGGCTGGCTGAACGATTGTCCAGCAACGCGCGCGTGATCATGAGCCGCTTCATGGGCATGATCCTTGCCGCCATTGCCGTCAGCATGATCGCAGACGGACTCAAAGCACTTTTGCCCGGACTGGCCTGATTGCCTCATCAGGCCTGAAACCCGGCGGCCTCGGTCTGCACGAATGCATCCGCACATTGTTTGGCCAGCGCCCGAACTCGCCCGATATAGGCCTGCCGTTCTGTCACTGAGATTACCCCGCGCGCGTCCAGCAGGTTGAAGATGTGACTCGCCTTGATGCATTGATCATAGGCGGGATGCGCCATGATGATGCGTTTGCCAGTCTTGGGGTCCACATCCTCCTGCGCCAGGATGGCGGCGCACTCGACTTCGGCCTCTTCGAAGTGACGCAGCAGGACCTCGGTGTTCGCGACATCGAAGTTCCAGCGGGCGTATTCCTCTTCGGTCTGCTTGAAGATATCGCCGTATGTCAAAGGGCTGGGCGACTGGGGATCGTTGAACGGCATGTCCATCACGTGATCAATGCCCAGAACATACATGGCCAGACGCTCAAGCCCATAGGTCAGTTCGCCTGATACCGGTGCGCAGTCATGCCCGCCGACCTGTTGAAAATAGGTGAACTGGCTTACTTCCATTCCGTCACACCAGACTTCCCAACCCAGGCCCCACGCGCCGAGTGTTGGGCTTTCCCAGTCATCTTCGACGAACCGGATGTCATGCAGATCCATATCGATACCGATGGCTTGCAGGCTCCCCAGATACAGTTCCTGCAGATCCGGTGGGCTGGGTTTGATCAGCACCTGATACTGATAGTAGTGCTGCAACCGGTTCGGGTTCTCACCGTAACGCCCATCCGTCGGGCGGCGCGACGGTTGAACGTAAGCCGCGGCCCAAGCCTTGGATCCCAGCGCGCGCAGGGTCGTCGCGGGATGGAACGTTCCGGCCCCAACTTCCATGTCATAGGGCTGCAGAATCGCACAGCCTTTTGTCGCCCAATAGGTCTGAAGCCGCAGGATGATCTCCTGAAATGAACGCGGTGCGCTGGTCGGTTCGGTCATGACATTCCCTCTGGGCGCCTTTACGCCCGGTTCCGGTCGGTTTTGCCCTTCCTATGCAAGGGGCCAAGGGGCGTCAACGGGGCTTGGGGCCAAGCCTGTATCTGCAGGGCCACACAGCAAATTCCCCGCATTCATGGCATGGCGTTTCGCAAGTGAATTCGCGTATTCTGTGCCAAAGCACGAACACTGCATAAAACGGGCAGACTATGACACGCGTATTTTCAATAATCCTATTGTTTCTTCTGGTCGGCCTGCGCGCCGCAACCGCGCAACAAGATCCCGGCGTCTGGGTCCAGATCGAGGCTCAGCCCTCGCTGAGCAAAGCACAAGAGCGGGCACAGGCCTATGCCGGCGCGTTACCGGACGTGAACGGATTTCGTCTGAACAGCGGCTGGTATGCAATCGTGATCGGCCCTTATGCACGCACTGACGCCGAACAGGTATTGCGCGTTTATCAGACCGAGGGCCAGATCCCGCGCGACAGCTACATCGCATTTTCCAGTGCGATGGGACAACAGTTCTGGCCCGTCGGAGCAAATGTACTGAACCGTGGCACCGTCGCGGCACCAATTGAACCGGCAGCGCAACTGGAAGAAGCCCCGGCCGTGGTCACGCCTCAGAATTCGGATGAAAACCGCGCACAGGCGCTGCAGTCCGAACGTCTGCTGACCGCGCAGGAACGCAAAGATCTGCAAACGGCTCTGCGCGCGGCCGGGTTTTACAACTCGACCATTGATGGTGCGTTCGGGCAAGGCACCCGCCGCTCGATGAGCGATTGGCAGCGCTATAACGGGTTTGATGCAACGGGGGTGCTGACCACTTTGCAGCGCAAGGCCCTGATGGATGAATACAACGCGCCGCTGATCTCTGTCGGAATGGAGCGGTATTCCGACGACAAGGCCGGGATTGTGCTCGACATGCCTCTGGGCGCTCTGAGCCTTGATCGTTATGAAGCCCCGTTCGCACATTTCAAAAGCATCTCTGACCTGAACGCCAAGGCGCTCCTGATCAGCCAGGAGGGAGACAAGAACACGCTCCGCGCCCTTTACGAGGTGATGCAATCGCTTGAGATCGTTCCGCTGAATGGCTCTCGTGAACTGGGCCGCGACCGGTTTACCCTTGAAGGACGCGGCAACGGCATAGTGTCCTTTACACAAGCGCAATTGGCGGATGGAAAAATCAAGGGTTTCACCCTTGTCTGGCCCGAAGGAGACGAGGCACGTCGCCTGCGAGTTCTGTCAGCGATGAGGTCCAGCTTCAGCACAACGGATGCGGTTCTGGATGCCGCCGCCGGTGCATCCGCAGAACAGCGCATTGATCTGGTGTCGGGCCTTCAGGTCCGCAAGCCCCGACTGACGCGCTCTGGTTTCTTCGCGGATGAGAATGGGACAGTACTGACGGTTTCTGAGGCCGCAGACAGGTGCACGCGGATCACGCTGGATGGTGATCAGGAGGTTCAACTGGCCCTGACAGACCCTGAACTTGGCGTTTCAGTCCTGCGTCCTGCAAAGACACTCGCCCCCATGAGCGTCGCCGCATTCAGTGCCGCCATTCCGCGCATCAAGTCGGAGGTGGCCGTGTCCGGCTATTCCTATGAGGGCGCATTGGGCGGCCCTTCTCTGACCTTCGGGCAGGTCGCTGACGTTCGTGGGCTGAAAGGTGAGGCGGGCGTCAAGCGTCTGGCGTTGAACGCCCAACCCGGCGACGCAGGCGGCCCCGTTTTCAATGACAGCGGCAACGTCGTCGGAATGCTGTTGCCTACACCGTCCGAAGGGCGCACCCTGCCCGCTTCGGTCAGCCTTGCGGCCACCGTTGATCGGTTGACCGAAATTCTGGCAGAGGCCGGAGTGGCCGGTCAGGCGAGCGAGGAAACCACACGGATCTCGCCCAATGAGTTGAACCGGCGCGCAACCGGGATGACGGTTCTGGTTCGCTGCTGGGATTGATCCGACAGCACATCAACAAAAAGCGCCGCAGGAAAGTGCGGCGCTTTTTTGTTACAGAATGTCAGGTGTCACGTGGATCAAGGTTGGCACAGGCGCGTCGAATGCGGCTCGGACTGCACTTTGCATCTCTGCCACATTCGAAGGTGCTGAAGAGCGCGCACCGAAGGCTTGGGCGAGTTTGCAGAAATCAGGATTGTGGGCCATGACCGCATTGGAGGCGATCTGACTGCGCACCATACTGTCCTCGATTTCTTTCAGTTTGCCGTTGTCCCATAGAATGATGGGCAGCGACAAACCCAGTTCAACCGCCACGCCCAGTTCCTGCATCGTGTAATGGAACCCGTAATCCCCGGCGATAACGGCCGTGGGTTTGCGGCGTCGGGCAACCGCCCCGCCAATACCGGCGGGCAACCCATAGCCAAGAGTGCCAAACCCCGTCGGATGATGCCAGTGATGAGGATAGGCCATGTCCCATACCTCTTTTGCTACGTAAGCAAATTGCGTCATGTCCGAATAGATCATGGTGTCGGCCGGCATGGCCGCACGCAGGGCATCTGCAATCGGCACGATTCCCGGCCGCCCGGCATCCACCTCAGCACGCCAGCGGGCGCGCGTGTCGGCCACTTCCTCGGCTGACCAGCCCGTTGCTGGTTTCATGTCCTGGGTTGCGTGCCACAGGGCGCGGGCAAAGCTCTGGCTGTCGACTTGCAGCTTGATGGCGGCGCGGCGGCGATCAGACAGAACCTCGGGGTCGAGATCAACGCGTATCAAGGTCGCCTTGTGCCCCAACTCATGCCGCCACAAATCGACCTCGCCCAGCTCGGCCCCTACCGCGATCACCAGATCAGCCGATGCTATCACCTCGGCACTGCCAGGACGCGGCAACATGGACCCGAAATCCAGCGGATAATTTGCGCCCGACAGCCCACGTCCGGCATAGGTGGTAAAGCACGCCGCCCCCAGCTGCGTCAGAATCTGCCGCCATTCATTGGATTTGCAGCCCCCACCCAGAATGAACAGCGGCCTGCGGGCCAGGTTCAACATGGACACAACCGATGACACGTCAGGCGGCAACGCTTTGGTGCGCAGCGCGGGCTGGTTGGGGAACGGCGCCGGGTCGGCCTCGGCCTCCAACTGTGCGATGGGCACCTGAATGTGCTTGGGTCGCGGGCGCAAAAGCTCGAATTCTTCAAACGCCCGTTCTATCAGCCCATAGGCAGCTTCGGCGGAATCGGCCTGTAGAGACCAATCCGCAACCGTACCGGCGGCGGCACGTTGATCTTTCATCTGGTGCAACTGGCCCCGGACGGCCTGTGTTTCATCCAGACAGGAGGACAGAATCAGCATCGGAACCGAGTCGCTGTAGGCCTGTCCGATCGGGGTCATGATGTTGCACAAACCGGGACCGGTGATCACATAGGCGACGCCGGGCTGGCCGGTCGCACGCGCGTAACCGTCAGCCATGAAACCAGCCCCCTGCTCGTGCCGGGCCAGAACATGCGTGATTCCGGCCTCTTCGATACCGCGATACATTTCCTGATTGTGGACACCGGGAATGCCGAAAATCACATCCACACCACGATCCTTGAGCATATGCGAGATTTGCGCGCCAAGGGGTCTTTTCATCAGCCTCTCCAGAATTGAACGGTGAAGATCGCGTATACGGCCAAAAGCTCGAGCCGCCCGACCAGCATTCCGGTTGTCAGCAGCCATTTGGCCGTATCGTTAAGACCTGCAAAATTACCCGCAGGCCCGATCTGATCGCCAAGACCCGGACCAACGTTGGCCAGCGCTGTCGCGGCCCCGGACACGGAAGTAATGAAGTCCAGACCTGTCAGTGCCAACGCCCAGGACAACACGCCCATCGACAGAACGAAGAACATGAAAAAACTCATCACCGAGGTCAGAACGTCCCGTCCGACCGGCCTTCCATCATAGAGCGGCATGAACACGCCATGAGGGGACCTGATCCGTTTGATCTGGCTTTTGATCGAGGCAAACAGCAACTGATACCGGAAAACCTTGATCGAACACGCCGTCGACCCCGCGCATCCACCGATCAATCCGATCAGGAAAAACAACATGATCGGAAAGCTGCCCCACCCCATGTAATCGACACTGGCATATCCTGTCCCCGAGATGATCGAGGTGATATTGAACAACGACTCGCGGAACGCCTGTTCCCAGTGATGGGGAAAGACCGAGGTCAGAAAGACTGACATGATGACAACCAGAACCAGAATGGTCGCCAGAAATGCCCGTATTTGACTGTCTTTCCATAAGGACGCCGTATGACCATTGGCCAATTGGACATAGCGCACAAAGGGAAGAGCCGCCAAAATCATGAAGACGGATGCAGCATATTCGGCCGGGCCTGAAAATGTTCCAAACGAGGCATCATAGTTCGAAAAACCGCCGGTAGACATCGTCGTGAATGCGTGCACCAACGCGTCAAAAAAACTCATCCCTAACCCGGCATAGACCAGCACGCATACAAGAGTCAGAAAGACGTAGATCAGGGAAATCTGTCCCGCAATCTCTTGCGCGCGTGGCAGGATTTTTCCCATGGTTTCAAATCCTTCCGATCGGAAGATTTGCATGCCACCAACCCGCAATTCCGGCAGGAACACCATGGCGACAACGATGATACCGATACCCCCCAGCCATTGCAGGATACCCCGCCACAACAAAAGCCCCTGCGGCAGCGTGTCCAACCCTGATATCACGGTCGAACCTGTCGTCGTCAGTCCTGACATCGCCTCGAAATACGCATCGACAAAGCGCAGCTCGGTTTCACCGAACAGAAACGGAATTGCACCGAAGACGGGCAGCGCAACCCAGACCCCTGTTGTCAACAGAAAGGTCTGCCGAATGGTCAACCCCTCGCCCACGCCATTCGAACAACTCATCGCCAGAACGGATCCGGTCAGCATCGTGATGATCGCGCTTTCCAGGAAGACATTCCACTCGCCGCGACCCTCGATGATGTCCGCAAGCATAGGAAACAACATGGTCGCCCCAAGAATGGCGACCAGCAAGCCAATCACATATCCGACCGGGCGAAGATCCATCATAACGCGCAGCGTTGGCGCGCCAGCCCGACCGTGTCAAGCAGATGATCCCGGATTACGCGTCTGTTTTGGTATCTGCCCCCGGCATCGCGGGTGGATTCGACGGCGACCGGGTTTTGCGCGCCTGCGGTTTTGATTGCTCTACCGCTGCCGCGGGTTTTGGCTGCGTAGCAGAAGGCGCTTGCTTCGAAGATGCTGCCTTGGGCGTACGGGGCGCGGGTTTTGCTCGGGTCGATTCGGTTTTTTCAAGCGTCTTAGCAGCTTTGGACCGTGCGGAGGGCGCCTTGGTCGCGGAATCCGCAGGTCGGGCCCGAGGTTTTTTCACCGGGGCTGCTGCACCCGAGGAAGACGCGGCAGGGGTCGCGTTCCGTGCAACCGGCTTAACGTTATTGGCACCAGATACAGCCGGTTTCGTTTCTGTTTTTGGCTGCGGTGCCGGTTTTGGTGCTGGTTTGGCTTTCACTGCAGTTTCAACCCTAGGGGTGGCGGCGGCGCGTGGCTTCGCGGAAAACTCTGCAGGTTTGGGTTCGGGTTTCGGTGTAACCGCAACAACCTTCTTTACCGGTTTCTTCGCAACAGCGGTCTTTTGGGCCGTTGAATTTGACACGCGCGGCGCGGTAGCATTGGCCTTGACCGTCGTCATTTTAATCGGTTTTGCAGGAGCTGATGCAGCCGAGTGCAGTGCTTGCACAGGTGCCATGGGCAGTTCAAACGCAGAACGGGCCACAATTTGCATGATCTTTATCTGGTTGACCATTGCGTAGCCTGCCATGCGAATTGCCGCAGCTTGAAACTCCAGCGGTTGGGTAATCGGATTCATTACATGTTTCTCCTGTAAAAACGATGCAGCCCGAGATTTGTGACTAAAGTGCCTTGTCCGCTTCGATTTCTCGAGCGACGGTTTCGGTCTTGCAGTCCAAGGCGTCTCACGTCTCGGCCTCCTTTCAGGGCCGTTCACCATTCAATTGGCATACAACGGCTGCTGCATTCCCTATGGACATACAACAAAAAACCGCGCAGATGCAGCATTTTTGCTGCATTGCGGCAAAGGGGCGCCTACAGATGAAATCTCTGATTAAATTCTAACCGCTTACGCAGGTGTATTCACCCAACGTGAAACAGGGTTGTGAACAGTCTTGGATCCAAGCTGGATGCCGCAAAGGTTGGTCCTTCGGTCAGAATCGACACGGCGTCGTGGCTGTGCAGGCTTTCCTGATGGCTGGCGACAACCCGGAAATCACCGACGTGATGATCTGCCAGCAATTCAGCGCAGAACAAGCGCGCCGCATCTTCGACAAAAATCGGATTGGCGGCGTTTAGCTCGGCAAATGCCTGTTCATCTTCACGTTTGACCATGACCTGCGTTTCGGTCGGAACCGCGCGTCGACAAAGCTCGATCAGGTCTTCAAACCACAGACAATCGGCGTCGCAATCGACGACCACGGAAATCCGCGCGACAGAACGTTGCGAATGCGGTGTCGCCAATTGTCCCCGCGTGGAACGGGCATGTTCACTCAGTTCCAAAGAGCACGGGCAGGTCGAGGAATAGACATAGTCCAGATGCATGATCTTCTGGCGCACACCGTTGGATTCCACCAGTTCCAGAGCGATGTCGTAATACTGGTACCCTTCCAGACCCGATCTCAGGCTCTTGATCTTGTCCGGGTAGGAAAACCGCATTTGGATACGGGCATCGAAACTGTCCAGATCGGTCATGTAGTCGTCAAGCGCCGCCTCCATCACTTCGAAACTGAATGTGCGCTCAGCATGTTTGTAGAATGACCGCATGATCCGGGACATGTTGATGCCCTTTTTCTCGGCCTCAAGGCTGACGGTACCGGTTATTGACGTCTCAAGCGTCAGGTCTTCACCCTCTTTCCGATGAAATCGGATCGGCAGGCGGAAATTCGAGATGCCGACATGCTGGATCTGCTGCTTGGCACCGCGGATCAGGCTGGACGGACCGTTTTGCAAATCAGGCAATGTCGCGCGGTAATCCGCGTCAACTGAGAAACCATCCGGGTACTCGCGTGAGAGCGAAGGATAGTTCACCGCAGTCAGGCCGTGCACCAGCCGCGCAATAGCCGGATCCAGTTGGCTGATCTCGGATGCCGTCGCAGATTCCGCCCATTGCCGCAGAACCTTCAGAGCCTCGGCGGCTTTTTCCTGATCCGGAGTATCATCAATGTCGCGCGGGTGAACGTTCATCGGCTGCGGTTCCTCGAATGGTCGGCAGAATATATACGGCTGCAGGTCACTTACTATTTTAACCCATTACGCAGGAAATAGCAGTCCGGATTGAAAAAACCGGCGCAAAACCGTCATTTCGCAACGAATTACGCCTTTCGCAGACGCAAAGGTCAGGCCTCAACTGTGAATACCACCCGAAAAGACGCCGCGTTCACAGACAACGCGACGCCCCCAGGCGGTAAGAGGCTTTTCACTGTGCTCCAGTTTTTTTCTGCGAAGCCTCCAATGCCTGTTGGATGTCCGCCATCAAGTCCCCGGCGTCTTCCAGGCCAACTGAAAAACGGATCAGGCCCGGCGTTATGCCCAGTTCATCTTTTTGTGCATCGCTCAGACGCTGGTGGGTGGTGGTCGCCGGGTGCGTCGCGATCGACTTGGCATCGCCTAGGTTGTTGGAGATCACAGGAATGGTCATCGCATTCAGGAAAGCAAAAGCCGCGTCCTTGCCACCCTTGATATCCAGAGACAACACGGTTCCGCCCTTCCCGCCAAGTTGCGATTGAACCAGAGCATTTTGCGCGTGGGTCTTCAAACCAGGGTAAAGGGTACGCAACAGAGCGGGATGCCCTTCAAGCGCCTCCGCGATCCTTTGCGCGCTGTCGGCCTGCGCATTGACGCGCAGCGCCATGGTTTCCAGACCTTTGAGCATGACCCAGGCGTTGAACGGGCTGAGCGCGCCGCCGGTATGCTTCAGATACGGCTCAACGGTTCCGCGGATGAAGTCCTTGGTGCCGATGATGACGCCGCCCAGCGCACGGCCCTGCCCGTCAATGTGCTTGGTTGCCGAATAAACGACCACATCCGCGCCCTGTTCTATCGCGCGCGAGAAGACTGGCGTCGAGAACACATTGTCCACCACCACAATGGCACCGACTGCATGGGCCAGCTCGGACACGGATGCGATGTCGATCACTTCAAGAGTCGGGTTCGACATGGATTCGAAGAAGACCGCCTTGGTGTCCGGGCGGATCGCTGCCTGCCATTGCTCCAGATCGGTGCCGTCCACAAAGGTAACTTCGACGCCAAAACGGGTCAGGATGTTCTCAAGAATGTACAGGCAGGACCCGAACAGTGCCTTTGCTGAAACAACATGGTCCCCGGCCTTCAACATCGAGGTCAGCGCACCGTTGACCGCCGCCATGCCCGAGGCCGTCGCGAACGCGTCCTCGCCACCTTCAAGTGCCGCTATACGCTGTTCGAACATAGATACGGTCGGATTGCCATAGCGGGCATAGATGAACTCATCGGGGCCGCATTCCAGAAACCGGGCTTCGGCCTGTTCGGCGCTTTCGTAGACAAAGCCCTGCGTCAGGAAAATCGCCTCGCTCACCTCATTGTACTGACTGCGGCGGATACCGCCATGGACGGCTTGTGTGCGCTTGTTCCAGTTCTCGCTCATCTCATTCCTTTCAGCCTCTGGCGGAGGCAAACAAAAAACCCCAGACGCGGCCAAGCGAAAGGGGTCTTTCATCCTGACCTTTTAGCGGTGTTGTTTAGCGTGGCCCGCAATCCGGTAACAAATCGCCACGTAGCTCTGGGATGGCAATACGCCTCGGGCGGTTTGCGGTCAAGCCCGGCTTGCATTCGGTCACGCTTTCGTAAGCCGCACTTGCCGAGCCGGCAGAAACCCGCATGATCCCCCCAACATCAGGAGAACACATGGCTGACCCGATTGATCTGTTTTTCTGGCCCACACCGAACGGCTGGAAAGTGTCCATCGCTCTGGAAGAGATGGAGCTGCCCTACACCACTCATCTGATCGATATCGGAAAGGGTGATCAGTTCGACCCCCGATTCCTGAAGATCGCCCCGAACAACCGGATGCCAGCAATCGTGGATCCAGACGGGCCAGATGGTGCACCGATCTCGGTTTTTGAAAGCGGCGCAATCCTGATGTATCTGGCCCGCAAGACCGGGCGGTTCTATGGCAAGACCGAGCGTGATCGGATCGCCGTCGAAGAATGGCTGATGTGGCAGATGGGCGGCGTTGGTCCAATGGCCGGTCAGGCGCATCACTTCCTGAAATACGCCCCTCAGCTGAGCCCCCCACAGGACCTGCCCTACGCCAAAGACCGTTACCGGGCCGAGGTCGGTCGTCTTTACGGGGTACTCGACAGACGGCTGGCCGAGAACGAATACGTTGCAGGAGACTTCTATTCGATTGCAGACATGTCGATCTGGGGCTGGGCCAGCCTGTGGGAAGGGCAGCAGCAAGTGCTGGAGGACAAACCCCACTTTGCGCGCTGGCTGAAGGCCGTCGGCGCCCGCCCCGGCGTTCAGGCCGGGCGCGCTCTGCACGCAGATCTACGTGGAGACAATCGCGACAAGCAGGCGCAGGAGGTCTTGTTCAAACGATGACTGCGTTGAAAACCCGTTTGGATTGACGCTAATCATCGGCCCTGGCTGCCTCGGCCGCGGCGGGATCGGCTAGCGAAACTTGAATTCGGGTTCCGCAGGGAAAGACATCAGTCTATTCCTCCAAACCCCACGGCGCAACGCGGCAGTATTTCTGTGGTCAACGCGCATCCGGGGCGTCAGGACAAAAGCCGCTTGCGTTTTCCTTACCGCGTTTGTCCCAACTGGTTCTGCGGGTCGCTCATTCGTATCGAAAGAAAGGCCACCCGGCACCTTCGAGCGCGCCGAACGAAAGTTGGGAACCGAGTGCATTTTTTCACCGGTTTCTTCCACCAAACGTGTCATCTCTTTGCGCTTTAGATGTTGCAATTCCGAGAGGTATTTTTGGGTTTTCCCAAGATGTCTGTGCTCGAAAGAATGGGCATTCAATGCTTCTTCGATCATTCTGGCGGTATGCACATATCCCTTTGAGCGTGTAAGCGCCAAGAGCTCCCCGAGGCGACTGGTTATCTGGCTCTCATCCAGCTGGACGTTTTTTTCGAAAGATCCATGTTGTGTTACGTTGGGCATCTGAACCGACTCTGAGATGATGTGAGTAGCGTGCAATCGCGTCTGCGTTCTGACACAGGCGACACATAGAGTTGCCTGCCATTACTCACGCGGCATCAAAGAGTCGACCAACCAGCGCCAAAGTGGCAAAAAAGCGCCTCTGTTCCGCCGTTGCATCAGGGGGCAACCAGGCGAGCACAGGTCTTGGTGCGCGCAAGGCGGCAACGCAGACGTCGGCTTTTGCCCGTGAAAGCTGGCCTACCCCTCGCCCCGCACCAGCACATCCAACATCCCCGAAATATCCTCGATATCTTCCGCAATCACATGGGTCACTGAATGCGCCCGCTGCATCCGGCCTGTCACTTTCAGCAACCGCCCCGAAATCACCGCACGGCGGAACTGTTCGTAGATTTTGCGCCAGACCACCACATTCACGATCCCGGTCTCATCTTCAAGCGTCAGAAAGATCACGCCCTTGGCCGTCCCCGGCCTCTGCCGCAGGATCACCAGCCCGGCCACAGCCACGCGCGCACCCTCGGACGGGGAATCCAGTTGGTTGGAAGGCAGACAAGACGGCGGGCGCGGCCAATCACGGTTTGAAGCCACAGGGCGAATGGGTGTAACAAGCATAAGAACAAAAGTAGAACAAATGGCAAGAAAGTCCAGACACGGCGCACTGAGTCGCAAATGAGGCTGGAAAGACCTAAATGCCTTCACTAAGGAAGAAATCGAACATCGCAAAAGGAAGACGCACGCAATGGCAAAGATCACCTATGTCGAGCACGGCGGTACCGAACATACAGTCGAGGTCGCCAACGGACTGACCGTCATGGAAGGGGCCCGTGACAACAACATTCCCGGCATCGAGGCCGATTGCGGCGGCGCCTGCGCCTGCTCGACCTGCCATGTTTACGTCCATCCCGACTGGGTCGAGAAAATTCCGGCAAAGGATGACATGGAAGAAGACATGCTGGACTTTGCGTTCGAGCCCGATCCGGCCCGCTCGCGCCTGACCTGCCAGATCAAAGTCACGGATGCGCTGGACGGGCTGGTCGTTCAGATGCCCGAAAAACAAATCTGATGCACAACAAGGCGCCGTGGCTGCCCCGCTGCTTTTGGCAAAAACGGGCGCGCGGCGCTTTCTTACCTTTTGGACTTTGGCTCACGCTGCCACTAGCTGGCACGGCAGATACCATTAACGACGCCCGCTTCACAGAACCAACCACTCGTTACGCCCATGGCGTCTTGGGTGACACTATCGAATATGGCGCGCTGGAATTCACGACCGGCAATACGGTCGTAACTGTTCGCCTGCCACAGGATCGCGTGTTCGAAGACATCGCTCCGCGCTTGGCAGACGTCAACCGAGATGGTGCACGCGAAGCAATTGTCGTTGAATCCCACAACAAATCAGGGGCTCAACTAGCGATCTACGACGCCGCCGGAGAAAAGATCGCAGCCACGCCTCATATCGGTACCCGCTTCCGCTGGCTCGCCCCGATTGGGGCCGCCGACCTGGACGGCGACGGGCATATCGAGATCGCTTACATCGACCGCCCTCACCTGGCCAAAACATTGCGTATCTGGCGCTTCAAAGACGGCGGGTTGGCAGAAGTCGCCGCTCTGCCCGGATTGACCAACCACAGGATCGGTGAAGATTTCATTTCCGGCGGCCTGCGCACCTGCGGCGACCGCCCTGAACTGATCGCAGCCAGCGCCGACTGGTCGCGGATCGTCAGCGTCTCCTATGACAACGGCTGGATCAAATCTGACCTGGGCCCGTTCAAAGGCCACAAAAGCCTAGCCCAAGCCCTGAACTGCTGATCCGCCTCTTCATCTGGCCAAAAACACCCTGGGGGGGGGTGGGCGGTTGAAAGGAAATCGTCCAGTGGACGATTTCGACCGCGAACGCGCACAGCGCCGGGAGACCGCAAAACCGAGGGGGCAGCGACCTTAGCCCGTTCGTTAGTTGTACTTTCAGTTGCGGTCGAGAAGTTGTCACCCCTGATTGTGATCCATCGGGCATTGCCCAAGCGCGAACGTCAAAATCGGGCCTTTGCAGCTGTCCAAGAAGTATTGGTTCGCTGCAATGCGGCTTCCCGAAAGCAGCCATTCGCGCGTCACCAAAACCCAGACCAAAAGCTGAAGGACATACCCCAAAGAAGCGCTTGCTTTGCATCTTAGCGTGCCTCCCTACCCGTTCCGAAGCGCGCCAATACAAAGACGCACATCTTGGTCGCTCTGAACTTTGCAGAACCGATATTTGAAAAGTAAACAAGATCCTGAAGCGGTTCGGATGGACAGCCGATGTACAGGAAGTCAGGTTGAAATTTTTGAAATCCTGATCGAACACGCTTGCCGGTTTGCTAATCAGCTTGTTTGGCACATGTACTGAATCACATCCTTCGGGCATGCAAAAGCTAAGTTAGATAGGATCGAGGTTGCGAACATGATCCGAATGAAGCAATTCGATATACCTTGGATCCCTGGATTTTTCAAAATTGCTGTTGTTGTGGGAGATCTGTGTTGGCGGGCGGGTATTTTCCGCACTTCGATAATTTGCGACACAACGCAAGTTCCCGATTGTGATGATCAGGCATAAGAACAGAGCTTCGACGTTGTTAGTTTGGCTTTGACCAACGCCTCCGCGAAGGTGACAGCACACACAACGCCATCAACAACCGGCAAACCAAATTCCTCGGACAAATGCGACATCAAGTCTGTCATCCCTGCACAACCCAAAACAATGGCCTCAGCCCTGTCTTCATCAATAGCGGCCCGAATCTCGGCCCTGATTTTGTCGACGGTGTTCGGGTCATTTTCCTCAAGTTTTAGAACCGGTACGTCTGATGCGCGAACACGAACGCAACGGCGGTCTAAACCATAGCGCAACAGGTTCGATTCCAATCCTGCAAGAGAGCGGGACAATGTCGTGATGACGCTGAACTTTGGACTGATCATCGACGCCGCGTGATATGCGGCCTCGCCCACACCGATAACCGGAGCCGATGTGACACAGCGCACCGCATCAACACCGGTATCATCAAAACAAGCGACAACAATGGCATCAGCATCCGGATGTTCTTTAACAACGTCCAACAATCCAGGCACGCAAGTGGAAACATCCAGATAGCCTTGGATACTAGCCGGACCATCTTGCGAGCTCGTGGCAATGATCTCAGTTTCCGGATCCGCAACAGCCCGGGCCGCCGCCTCAATCTTTCGGGTCATGGAACTGGTGGTGTTGGGATTGACGACAAGCAGTTTCACAACATCCTCACACTTCTCCGCCAAGATAGGCGGCTTTGATCCGGGGATCGGTCAGAAGTTCCTTGGATTTTCCAGAAATTACGACATTACCGGTGGTCAGCGCGTAGGCCCGGTGCGAAATCGACAGCGCCATGCGCGAGTTTTGTTCGACCAGCAGCACAGAAACACCCTCATCTCGATTGATGGCCACGATCGAACGGGCGATATCCTGTACTAGTTTGGGCGCGATGCCCAGCGACGGCTCGTCCAGCAACAACAGGCGCGGTTTTGCCATCAGCGCACGTCCGATGACCATCATCTGCTGTTCGCCACCCGACAGGGTGCCGGCCGATTGGGAATAGCGCTCTTTCAGCCGTGGGAACCGTTCCAGGACCGAATCCAGCGTTTGCTGGATGCCTGCTTTGTTCGACCGGGTGAACGCCCCCATCAGCAGGTTGTCTTTCACAGTCATATAGGGAAAGACACGGCGTCCTTCGGGCACCATTGCAATACCTTTGGATACGATGTCTGCCGGATTGGCACCGTCAATCTGTTCACCCTCAAAAGAAACCGAGCCGGCCTTGACCTGAGCCAACCCTGTGATCGCCCGCAGGATCGAGCTTTTGCCCGCACCGTTGGCGCCGATCAGCGCAACGGTTTCTCCCTGCTCCAGATCGATCGACACACCCTTCAGCGCATAGACATGGTCGTAGTAGAGCTCGACATCCTTGAATTCTAACATCTTTGTCATGGCTCAGATCCCGATCTCGTCATCCGCGCTGCCCAGATAGGCTTCGATGACCTTTTCGTTGTTCTGGATTTCCCCAGGCGTCCCTTCGGCGATCATTTCGCCAAAGTTTAGAACCACAATCCGGTCGGATATATTCATCACCGCAGGCATGTCGTGTTCCACCAACAGCACCGTAACACCCCGGTCATCGCGCACCTTGCGCACCAGATTGACCATTTTCATGGTTTCGTCATGGTTCATCCCGGCAAAGGGTTCATCCAACAGCAGGACCTTGGGATCAGTGGCCAATCCAATGGCAATTCCCAGCGCCCGCAAGTTCCCTTGTGGCAGGTTCGAGGCCTGCTCATTGGCGATCTCGGTCATGCCAAGGAATTCGATCAGATCGTCGGCATATTGGCCAAAGCTGTCGACATCCTCATGCGCCATCCTGGTGCCCCAGAAATACCCCGCCAATGAGGCGCGGGCCCGCAAATGCTGCGCGACGATGATGCTTTCGCGCACGGTCATCGACTTGAAGATAGTCGTTTCCTGAAACGTGCGAACGACCCCTTTACGCGCCACCACATGCGGCTTCAGGTTCGAAATCCTTTCGCCCTTGAACAGCACCTCCCCCGTTGTTGTAGGCAAAAAGGACGAGATCATCTTGAACAGTGTGCTTTTTCCAGCCCCGTTTGGCCCGATCACTGACAGGATCTCATTTTCATTGACATTGAAGGAGATATCGCTGTTGGCGGTCAAACCGCCGAACTTCTTGGTGACATGGCGGATTTCCAGTAGATGACTCATTTGTCGGCCCCCTTTTTACCGGGAAGGCGAAGGCTCAGCAGGCCGTTGGGCAGCACCAACATCAGGATGATCAGCAAGCTGGAATAGGCCAACAGTTGGAAGCGACCCAATTCAAACAGCAGGTCCCAACCGAAATACAGAACCAGTGTGCCCAGCATTGGGCCAAAGACATATCCCAAACCGCCCAGGAAACAATTCAGCATGAAGTTCACGCTGTCGGCGACCTGAAAGCTGGAAGGGTAAACCGACTGTGCGATTGAGCCGAACATCGCCCCGCCAATACCGCCCAGAAAGGACGAGATCGCGAACACGATGACCCGGATGTACGAGATGTTGACGCCGATAGAACTGGCCAACTCCTCGTTCTGCTGCATCGACCGACACAGATGGCCAAGCCGCGAATTCACCAGCCGATACATGGCGGCAAAGGTCAGCACCATCAGCACGCTGGCGGCGTAGTAGAAGGCAAGCCTTGGGTTTTCCAGCGTCGCGAAATCCGGGATCAGGGTCAGGCCCAGAACCGACACCCCTCCGGGCAGCGGGATCGAGGTGATACCCTTGGCCCCATTCGTAATTGGCAAGGCCAGCGCGGTCAGGGTGACCACCTGCGTCAGCACCAGTGAAATCATGGCAAAGTAGACACCGCGCAGGCGCAGGATCGGAACCCCGATCACAACCGCCACAGCGGCGGCGAACAGCCCCGCCAGCGGCAACGACAGCCAAAAGGACATACCGGCCTTGGTCACCAAAACGGCTGAAACATAGGCCCCGATCAGGGCAAATGCCCCCTGACCGATATTGATGCGCCCGATATAGAAAGTTAGCCAAACTCCTGCGCTGGCTATAGACAAGAGCGCCACCGAGGTCAGAGTATAATACAGGTCGGATCGCCCCGATGCTGTGATAAAACCAGGTATTGCGATGAAGACGGTCAGCAGGAAGATAGCCAAGCCGACCCATTGGATCATGTTGAGTTTCGGCACTGTGTTATCCCCACGGTTTGCCCATCAGCCCCTGCGGACGGATGGCCAGGAAAATCATCAGCGAGACGAAAATCAGCAGATAGGTGATATCGCCATACTGCGAGAGGACGGCCAGACCAATGGCTTCGAGAAAGCCAAGGATAATCCCGCCCGCAATCGCGCCTGAGATCACACCCGCACCTCCGATCATCACCATCATGAAGGCTTTGATCGAGGTCGGTCCGCCCATGCCAAGATTGACGCCGGTGATCGTCACCAGCAATCCACCAACCAGACCGGCCAGCATGGCACCCAGGGCGAACCCGATCATCGAATACCGGGCAACGTTGACCCCCATCAACTGCGCCGCCGTCCGATCTTGCGCCAGCGCGCGCAGCGCTCGGCCAGTTTTGGAATACTGCATGAACAAGATAAACGAGATGATCGACAGGATGGCCAAAACGCAGATCAGGATGCGATCATAGGGCATGATCAATCGGAAATCCCAATTGAAAACACCGTCGACGATTTTGGGAACACCGCGTTGCTTCTCGCCAAAGACCAGCAAGATGATCGCGTCGAAAAAGAACGCCAAACCTGCCGCCAGAAGCATTGTGCTCTCCTCGCGGGAAGATCGACGTATGACCGGCGCAAACAGAAAACGCTCAATCAATGCGCCAAGCACTGCAAGTGTGATACAGGACGCCAAAAGCGCCAGCACAAACGGCCAGCCCAGCTGTCCGTAAAACGTATAGGTGACAAAACCGCCAAGAACATACATCTGCCCATGGGCAAAATTCAGCACGTTCATCAGGGCGAAAATCAGCGTCAATCCAAGGGCGATCATCGCATATTGCGCGCCCAGATAGATGCCATTTGCTAGTATCTGTTCCATGAGTATCCCGCGTAAGGTTCGGGTATCCCGGGCTGGAGATCAGCCCGGGAGGTCAGTGGCTCGGTAGGCTTTTGCCTTGGTTGGGAGTATTGCCTCAGTCGACTTCAGCGACAAAGAGCGTTTCAAACGCACCGTCCTGATAGACATTGACGACAAGTGGAACGGCAATCTGACGCTTTTGCCCGAACGACGTCGTGCCCACATAGCGCATCTTGGCGTCTCCCTTCATGAACGGGTTGGGGGCCTCGAACGTGTCCATCGTGGTTTGGAACGCCGCGACATCCTCGATACCAGCCGGGTTGGCATTCAACGTCGCCAGAATGTACTCCAACGCATAGACCTTGGTGTTGGACTCGTCGTTATATTCGCCGAACATATCAGTATAGCGTTTGACGAATTCCTTCATGTCATCCGATGCTATCTCGGGCGTTGACGCGCCGCCAACCGAAATGAACCCATTGGCCAGATCGCCTGCCCCTTCACGCAGAACCGTCGCATCCTGCGCGGTTTCGGTTGAGATGATACCCTGGAACCCGAGCTCGCGCGCTGAACGGATCAGCTGAGGCGCATTGGCCGGGGAAACGCCGGACAGAACCAGCAAGTCCGGCTGCGTGCGCATAACCGGGGTCAACACCGGCGTGAAATCGGTGGTGTCCACCTGATAAGTCACGTTGTCGGAAACAACCTCAAGCCCCAACGCCTTGGCCGCTTCGATACCGCCATCCCGCTGGCTCAGCGGATCGGACTCGTTCGCGGCGACGAAAGCAACAGACTTCACGCCCTTTTCATCCTTGAGGTATTTATAGATCGCGGGACCGGACTGATAATTGGCAACCATACCCAGAACGGCATTCGATGCGGGGGCCGAGTACAGCTCTTTCGGGAAGGCATAGGGGAAGTACATTATCCCTTGCGCTTCGGCGACCGGACGCACCGCTGCGGCACCGTCATCCACGTTGGGGCCGACCACATAGTGGATACCTTCTTGCGCCATCTTTTCCATACCGGCGATGGCGCGCTTGGGGTCTTTCTGATCGTCAAACGAGACGATTTCGATATCGTAGGTGGTGTCACCAATTTTGTAACCACCAGCCTCATTGATCCATTCAGCTCGCGCTTCCATCGAGCGCTGATTGGAAATGCCCCAGGCCGCCGCCGGACCAGAGGTCACGCCAACAAAGCCTATCTTAAGGACCGGGTTCTCGGCCCAGGCGGCCGATCCAAGCACGGATGCGGCCAGCGCCAAAGCAGCCGATGATTTCATCAGAGTTCTGCGTTTCATTATTTCCTCCCTACTGAGGTATCGGCGCCTCTTTCGGGCGCTTGCAAAAATAGACTGTTTCATCGGTCGAATCCCGGTGAACGCGTCAAGTTCTGCATTGTTAACAATTTCTGTCAACACTTTTTGTTGTGCGAAATATTGATATTGTCAACAAAACTCCGATATATTGTAAGAAGAAAGCCTTGCAGCTATTAACAAATTTCAGGCTTACCCCACCGGAATGAGACGAGATGACGGACGAATCTGAAGACAAGCTAGGCACCCTGCGAACCGATCCTGATGAACAAATGATCGTTGATCGGATCTATTCTGCGGTGATGGAGCAGAAACTGGCTCCCAGAACCAAGCTGAGCGAACTGGCATTGTGTGAGACCTTCGGCGTCGGCCGAATGCGCGTGCGCCGCGCGCTGTTGCTGCTAAGTAGCCAGGGGATCGTCGATCTGCGTTCCAATCGTGGTGCGTATGTTGCCTGCCCCAGCGCCGATGAGGCCCGCGAGGTCTTTGTTGCCCGTCTGATGATTGAAACTGGCATCGTGCGAGAACTGGCGCGTGGCATCAGTGATGAGGGTGTTCAAGCCCTACGTGCGCATGTCGAGAAAGAAGAGATTGCACGAAGTGATGATGACAGGACTGAAATGATCCGTCTTTCAGGTGCCTTTCACGTCGAACTGGCGCGATGTCACAAGAACTCGGTTCTGACCCGCGTTCTGCGAGAGTTGGTCACCCGCACTTCACTGATCGTTGCCCTGTTCGGATCAAACCGCAATGCCACCTGCCCGGATGACGAACATACTTCGATCATTGACGCGATTGCAGATGGCCAGCCGCAAGCGGCCGAAGACGCCATACGTCACCATATTCTTCATGTTCAGAATTCGCTGGACCTCGAACAAACCCAAAAGACAGAACCTGATTTGGCGAAGATATTAAGCGGGCGAATGTAACTCGCATTTGGGGTCGTGCCGCAGGATTTTTTGGCGTCGCTCGTGGGCACACAATCTGCGGCATTCAATCATCTCGTAACCTTCAGGGCGCTTCATTGCACAAGCTCATCGTATAGCTCTAAATTGGCCGTGGCCCGTTTTCAACTGATCGAACGTTTGATAACTTGAAAGTCCGCTTCTAACTCAGTGCCTGGCAATTTATGCGTCAGCAGCGAATGTCTTCTTCCCGCCCGCTTCCACGCCCTCACTCTCAACAGGGGACAACAACGGGTTCGTCCTCGGAGCTGCCACCCAACAATGCCCCGCTTCTGAGATGCATCTCGGCTTGCAACCCGTTTTGCGCTCCCTTTTCCGGCATCAGCGTGATCTTGTCGATGAGCATCGCCAGATAGCCCTGCTCTTCCTCGAGACGGATTTCTGCAAGTCTGAGCTACAACGAGCATAAACGACGGCGCGGAGAGTCATGGCGTTTCCTTGATGGGGTGGTTCAAATTGGCGGCGGGTTGCGACGCGATGGCTTGCACCTCGGCGCGCGCCATCAGCTTGAGCAGACCGCGCAGGGCGATCTGTGTTTGGTTGTTTGCGCCCTGTGGCGCGTTGACGGCCTGAGCGGTGAACTGAAGGGGTGTACTGTCCATGTCGGGGTCCCTGTGTTGGTGTCAGCCGTGAGTGGCAGTCGGAACTTGGGACCGACGGAATTTTTGCAGAAAACAGTTTGGATGGTTTGATCCGAAAGCGCCTTTGCGCCTCCGGATCGTTGCAGGTCAGGTCATATCCTGGCCGCGCAGCGTCAGCGCGATTTGCTCGGATCGACGCAATCGGCCGAGTGTTTGCAGGGTTGTGCGCAACGACATCAGGGGCTGGATTTTGTTGTCCAGATCCCGCGCCTTCGGCTCCAACTCTTCGATATGGTAGCCGCCGGGCACGTGGTTCTCATCTGAGATAAACTCGGTGCGCCGTCCAGTGTCGACAACTTCGATCAGCCGCAACAGCATACACTCCAACGCATCGAGGTCTCGCGCAGAGAAAATCTTCTCCTAGGCTATCCGCACCGCAAGACGGCGCGCGGCATTGGCACTTTGTATGGCGTGCAACGCGTCATGGTCCTCTGCGTGAGGTGATCATCACAGCGCGCAAGGACTGGTTTGCAGCGTTTGATCACGACAACATAGACCACCTGTTTGGTGAGAGTCGCCAGGACCAATTTGAGCAAGCGGCTGTGGCGTGGCTCAAAGACAGCTTTGGAGATGATGTCATTCTCGCACGGGCTGATCTTGATGAGACCACCTATCGTATCCACTCGGTTGTGTTGCCGCGCTCACAAACCAAAGACGGGCGCAAGATGCTGCAGCCATCGGTGCATCCGCTGATCAAGGACTATGAGAAGGCGCAGGACAGCGTTGGAGATTGGTTTGCAGAGCTTGGATTGAAGCGCGGAGAGCGGCGCAAGCAGGCATTGCGAGACACAGTGCATCAGCATCGCAAAGATCAGACATCAAGCGCCAATGAGAACGAGGGACTCGCGAGCCTTCCGGAGTATGTGGAGCACGTTAGCCCGCGCAAATGGCGGGAAGAGAAAGAATGGCAGCTGACAGAGCGTGAAGCCCACTTAGGCAAACGCGAGAACCAAGCCGCGACCGTAATACAGACCGCAAAGGCCGTCGCGGAGGGCGACCCCAAAACGCTGGCGGAGATGACACAGCCTAATGGCAAATCCTTCGCCGCGCGCTTGTTTGGAAGAGCATTTTTGCATTGCGCATAAAAGCCCGCGAGGAGGCATGGCAGGAAGCCCAAGCTGAGGTGCAGGCGCATTTTGAAGAGATCAAAGCGGCGGATGACGCGATTGTCGCAGCGTCGGCATCCCTTCCGGACCGCGCGAAGAAAGAGATCATCAAAGCGCGTCGGTCACTGGTGGGGCGCATCACGACACTCAAGCGCGCGATCAATAAATGGCACCAACCAGGGCAAAACAAGGATCCCGAGGTTTAAAGGTGTCAAACTCCCCTCAAACTTTTTTCTCGCTAAAGACCAACGAACATACGTGATGAGTGTCGGTGGCGGCGAGAAGCCCCCACCGGCTTTCACAGGGAGCAAGTGCTCTCAAAAAATTATGTTAAACAAGAGGGACTTCTCATGCATCTACTGACAAACCTCTCCTCGGCGCAATTTCGCGCGCTCGGAATCATTGCAGACATCGGCAAAGCGCAAGCCGAGGACACCGCAAAAATCATGGAGGCCTTTGCGAATACGCTGCCTACATTCCTTGAAGCCACGACGGAAGACGATGCCTTCGGGCGCAAAGTCTTCGTACTCTTTGAAGCCGTTGCAAAAATCGGCGCCGTAAAAAAGATACAGCGTCATCCGCTGCGCCCAGCAGGCATCGACCAAGAAGTCGAGAAACTGCGGGGGGTTAAAAAAGAGCAAGCCGAAGGTGATGGCAAGACCAGATCCGGAACCCAAGGGGTAAGCGGCTAAAGGCACCCAAAACGAACAGAAAAAGGGCGCGGATCAATCCGTGCCCTTCTTCAATGTGTTTTTTTTGCCGCTTTGGCTATTCGGGGTGCTCGCAGTGTCTAAAGCGGACCTTCACGTCGCCCTCCTCCAGGGTCGGCAATGCGGACAAAACTGCCCTTCGAAATTCGCCGGTAGGCCCTACTGCCTCAGATGCTTGTCAAGAAAGTCAATCAAACGCGCGCTCAAGGCTTGTCGTGTTCCATCGTCACCGAGTGAGGGCGTATTGTGAGGATAGAAATGGGGAAACCCGGGGATCCAAACCAATTCATAGTCCGCGCCTGCATTACGCATTGCCGCAGTGAAGCCAGGGGCCTTTTCCAAGACGGCGGGTTCATCGTATTGTGAAATGACATGCAGTGTCGGTGTCTCGTCCGCCGTCGTGACGGTCTTGGACAGATCAATCGCTGAAAGAGGCGGTGACAATGGAAAAATGGCCGTTACAGGCGCATCAAGGCCATGCGCAGTGTTAATGACTGTTGCCGCGCCAGCAGAGTGACCACCTAGCGCAATTCTTTCCGGGTCAATTCCGAACCGCTCAGACGAAGAACGGACGAAGTTAACTGCTTTTTCCAAATCTTCTGCCGCAGAAAGGATGGTTTTCCAAACAACAACTTTGCCTTCGTCTCCTTCGAGGGGGCCAAGACCCAGTGAACCTCGGGCAAAATTGACGCGTCGCATTCCCGCGTCTGTTAAATCCTCTTCTATCGTCACCACCCAATCTGCATCCAAGGCCATTTCTGGTTCTGGCAACTCCGGGGCCAAACGGTACTCGACAACAAAGACAACGTAGCCCATTGGTGTGAGCAAATGAGCATAGTCTTCCATGCGGTCGTGGATCGCATCAAATTCCGTATATGGCGCTTGACGCCGCCCTCCACGTTGAAAGCCCCCGCCATGGATCAGGATGACAGCGGGCTTGAGCGTGTCGGTATTCGAAATGGATGCGGTATAATCGGCATTGTTTGGCGAAGGTGTGTAAACATCCAGCAGCAGGTCGCGCTCGACCAACGCCCCGTCTGAACTAATCACGCCTTTTCCATAAGGCACATCCAACTCAACTTCGTAGCCAAATTCTCCATCAGCCAATGCAGACGACGCGAAAACCGTCACGGCAACACATGCTTTCGTGAAAAGTCCTGAAAGGCGTTTCGAAATTTCCATAAAAGATGCTCCCATTAAAATGCCAAGACTACACTGCAAGTATGCAGGTTTTTTCCGACGGTCTGCGTAGAACGCTACAATCAATACAGCTCGAGTCCAGCGACAAATTCTACGACCCCCATGGGGCTCATTGCGGTCATTCGCTGCACTTGGCATGAGCGACCGCTATGCGGACGAAGCTGATATTCGCATTGTCTGTCCGAATGTCAGCTAACTTTCGTAGACCGCCCTCATAGTCCCGAACGGCGGCAGGTTGAAATGAGTTGTGCGCGCCTCATCACAACTCGTTCTACTCGATGCTTACTTGTGTCGAGAATTCAACCCTCACCGCGTCATCTCAGGCAGTTTGATCCTTTGGATCTTACCGGATGGGCCTTTCGGCAATTCTTCCAGTAAATAAACCGTGTCTGGAGATTTGAACGCGCCGAGCTTTTGGACACAAATCTCGACAAGTTGTTCGGACGACAACGTGGAGCCATCACACAATTTAACGGCCGCCTCCACACGTTCACCATAAGTTTTGCACGGGCGAGCAAAAGCGGCGGCTTCAATTACGTCAGGATGCGAATACAATGCTTCGTCGATTTCACGAGGGGCAATGTTTTCCCCGCCCTTGATAATCAGTTCCTTCAGTCGACCGGTGACAAAGAAATACCCGTCGTTGTCGATATGGCCCAAGTCACCTGTTCGAAGCCACCCGTCCGAGGTGAAGGTTTCGCCGGTTGCGTCGGGGTTCTTGAGATACTCGCGCATGACGTTTGGTCCACGCACAGCGATCTCGCCTTGCAGATGAGGTGGTAGAGGAATCAGATCAGGCGACAGGATGCATGCCTCATTGCCAAACGCCTTGCCCGGTGAGCCAATTTTGCGAATGCCCGGCGGCAATGGGTTCGATAGTATCTGGGCGGCGGTTTCGGTCAGGCCCATGGTTTCAACAATCGGCACTTCGAAACGGGCTTCGAATGCAGTTTGCACATCGGGTGCAAGCGGGGATGACGCTGAACGGCCGAAGCGTAACCGATCCCGGGTGTTGGGTGACGGGGTTATGTCAGAGTGGAGCAGGTGCGAGATGATTGTCGGCACGACAGAGAACCATGTCGCCTTCGCTTCTTCGCACTGGTCCCAAAACTTGCTGGTTGAAAACTTCTCGGCCACCGCCAATGATCCGCCAGAGACCAATGCGCTGATGACCGTTACGCACAAGCCGTTGATGTGGTAAATTGGCAATACGCAGAGACCGCGATCGCTTGGCGTCAACCTGTGGGCCACGGTTGGTGTCCAACCGCCTGCCAACAAGCTCGCGTGGCTGTGCACGACACCTTTGGGGCGTCCGGTTGTCCCCGATGTGTACATTAGTAGTGCGTCGTCTGCAGGCTCAAGCCGGTGTAATACCGGGGCTTTGTTGTCACCTGCTTCTGTGAGCCGAGACATTCTCGTCGGGCTTACCCTTTCGAACAAATTGACCTGGGCCTCGCCGACAAGTGCAATGCGCGCTTCGCAGTGATCCAGCGCATATCCTATAGCCTCGTCTCCCGCGACGAGGTTGATCACCGTCGCACGGAACCCGCCGTAAAGCACTCCGTAAAGGCATTCGATTGCCTTGCGACCGTTTGGCTGCAGGATTGCGACGCTCGTCCCTTTATTCAGTCCCAACGCCGTCAATTGTTGCGCAAGTTGTTTTGCTTTGCTCTGCAAATCCGACCAAGTCAGCGCAGGCTCGCCGTCAAAAAACAAATAGGCGTCGCGATCACCGTCGGTGCTTGCCCGGTCATCTAGCCAGTCGCGGACGGTGCCGTTTGGCGGCGTATGATCATCCACCTTCATTCCCCTGCATCCGCCCAGTAATCTGCGAAGATGTCTTCGACGGTGGGTTCGATAGGTGGAATTTCCCGAACGATCTTGGTGGTTTGGATGAAGTGCTTCCAATGCAGGTTCTCATCAATCGCATTGCCCCCCCAGCTGCCGCATCCCATCGAAAGCGAGAAGGGCATGCCGTTGTTGAATGAGCCACCGGTCGCGAAAGTGTGCGCCTGATTGACGATGACACGGCAGGTTGGCATCAAGGTACCCAATGCCACCGCACGCGCGTCATCTGCAGTGTGAATGCCGATGGAATGTCCTGCCCCTTGATAGTCCAGAATGCGCGCCGCGATAGCTCGCGCGTCCTCGTAGTCCTTCGCGCGGTAAAGCGCGGCAACGCGGCTTAGCTTTTCGCCGGACAGCGGATGATCCGGGCCGATGCCTTTGGTTTCGACCGCAAGGAACTTTGTGTCTTCGGGCACCTGATCAGACAGACCTAACGCCGCAATCATCTTGTCGGCATCCTGCGCGATGACTTCTCGGTTCAGATGGCCGTCGGGCCAAAGCTTCGAAACAATCTGAGCTTCGTCTTCCACCAGCGCCCCACCTTCATTGGCGAGCGCCGCAATGAAATCCTCATAGATCGCGTCCACAACGATCATCGAGTTTTCAGACGAACAAGAAGTTGCGTTGTCGAACGTCTTGGAAGCGGTAATTTTCTGAGCAGCAGCCTTCAGGTCGGCGGTCTCGTCAACGATAACCGTAACGTTGCCTGCGCCCACGGCTACAGCGGGTGTACCGCAGGTCTGGGCACGATGGACATTGTTCTGGCTGCCTGTGCAAATCACCCGGTCGCACAGCTCCATCATGGCCTGAGTTTTGACCTTGGAGCCGGGCGCTGGGACCATCTGAACCAGATCATGATTCAGCCCCAGCTTGTCAAATTCGGCATGAACGTTGGACAAAAGCAACTCGCAGCTGGCCACACCTTTGGGCGAAGGGGCAACAACCACCGCGTTGCCACACTTCAATGCGTTAATGATGTTGTTGGCAGGCGTGGCTGCAGGGTTGGTCGAGGGCACCACAGCGCCCACCACCCCGATGGGGCGCGCGATTTCGGTGATGCCGGTGGAGGCGTCGTTGCTGATAATCCCGTGCGTTTTCACGCCCTTGATGTCGCGCATCAAGCCAAGTGTCTTGCGATGGTTCTTGATGATCTTGTCGGGCACATTGCCAAGCCCGGTTGTCGCGACTGCAAGTTCGGCCAAAGCCCGATTGCGAGAAGGCTCCATAATCGCCCAAGCGGCAGCTTCGGCTGCGCGGTCATAGCGCCTTTGGTCGGCACCCGTCTCGTAAGCTTTCTGAGCGGCGCGCGCTCGAGCCACAACCCTGCTCAATTGAGCAATATCATCATGTGCATTCATCGCGAAATTCCTATGGAAGAGGATAGGGCACGGGTCGCCCTATCCATTACTCTGCCACTCGTTAAAGACCTGCCAGAAGCTCTTTCAGTGTTTCCCGACGCGCAGCCCACATTTCCTGAACCTCTTCACGGGTCATAATGTGCATGGGCGAACCGCCTGCTTTCATTTTGCCCGCCACACGCGAGTTCTTGAACATCTCGGGTACGGTTGCGGCCAGTTTGTCGATGACCTCTGGCGGCGTTCCTTTGGGCACCATGACACCGCGGAAATTCACGCTGGCGTTGTCGATGTCAAAGCCCTGCTCTTTTAACGTCGGGACGTCAGGCAGGAACTCATTGCGTTCCAGATCAAACACGCCAAGGATTTTGACGTTGCCCGCTTCCTGTGCACGGAATGCGTCTGACAGATTATTCACGCCGCCCATGACGTCACCCGCTATCACAGCTTTCATTGCTGCCGCACCGCCACCTTTGGTCGGGATATATGCCATTTTAACACCTGCTTCTTTCTCAAGTTGCAAGGCGGCAATGTGGTGTCCAACAAATAGACCTGCCCCAGAGAACGTCAGTTTCCCGGGGTTTTCCTTGGCGTAGGTGACCACGTCCTCCATGGAGTTGAACGGGCTGTCCTTGGCCACCACAAATACCGCGGGGTCAGCGCCCCAGTTGGCGATCGGTTCAAAGCTGTCCGCCGAGTATTCGACACCGCCCTTAATCGACTGCGCAATGAAATGCGGAATGTTGTATGCCCCGAGCGTATAGCCATCAGCCTCGGCCTGGGTTGCAAACCAGTTCCAGCCAACCCGCCCACCAGCGCCGGGTTTGTTGATGATCGCAATGGGCATACCAAGCGCATCTTCATTGCCTGCCGTCATGGTGACAATGCGGGCCTGGAAGTCAGTGGCCCCGCCAGCACCATAGCTGACCATCATCATGATGGGGCGTTCCGGGTAATCCTCGGCGATGGCCATGCCACCGGTCAGGGACATTAGCGCCAATGCGGCGCCTGCCAGTAAATGTTTCATGTTAGATCCTCCCTTGGATTTTTGATCGCCGCTTTGCGCGGTCTTTTTCAGAAAAATATCTCTCGCGGTGTGTAGACTTTGAGCAGCAGGGCGAAGAGCCCGTACATCACCGCCAGAAACCCTGCGGTGATGATCACGCGCTTGACCCAGGTCTTGGCTTCGTCATGTGGCGCCGGGTCGTAGAAGCTGAGAAGCAAGAAAAACGTGATCGTACCCGCGGTGTAGAAACCCAACGCCTTGGCGGCCCAGAAAATGTAGACAAGCGCGATGGTCAGGCCTGGCAGAAGCCACACGAAATCTTTGCGCGAAACGCCATTTCCCACCTTTGTCCAACCAAGGATCGCTTTGACGAATGTCCACAATGCCAAGACGACGAAGACGGTCGAAATCAAACGCGGAAACAGGAAGGCTTCGGCAGGCTGTTGCGTATAGCTTACCCATGCCACCCACATCCCGACCGCCGCAATAATGCCGGACGCCACAATGTGTTGAACGCGTGGAAGACTGATTTGGCTCATCCCATGATCTCCTCTTTAGAGGTGTAGCGACGGCTGCGAAGTTCCATCCAGACTGAATAAGCAATTGATGCAATCACGATGGCAATTAGGACGATGTTCAGCGTGCCAGTCAGGAAATAGCTCGCCATCCCGTCAGTGGCTCCGGCAATCATTGACCCTTGGATGAAATTTGCTTCGGCAATCGGGCCAAGGATCAGGCCAAGCACCAGCGGCGCGGCCGAGAAGCCGAAGCGTTCAAGGAAGTACATCATAACGCCCAATGCGGCCATGACGTAAACGTCGCCCATGCTGGACTGGACCGAGTAGCTGCCGAAGACGGCGAGCCCCAGAACAACGGCCGCCATAACGCTTTGCGGCACCTGTGCAACCCGGGCGGCAAGGCCAGCCACATAAAGGCCGAAGATGCACATGAGCACCTGACCGATCAGCATCGAGTTGATAAAGGTCCACGCCACATCCGGATGATTGTCAAAGAGATCGGTGCCCGGAAAAATTCCGTGGATCAGCAGACCACCCAGCAGCACTGCTGCCGTGGGCGAACCAGGGATCGACAGCGTCAGAAGTGGCACAAGGCTTGGGCCGACCATGGCGTTGTTCGCGCTTTCTGCTGCGATCACACCTTCACTGTGGCCCTTGCCAAATTTATCGCGTTCCGGGCTGAACTTTTTGGTTTGGTCATAGGCGACAAGACCTGCGATTTGACCTCCGACGCCTGGAATAAGCCCAATGACCGAACCTGTGATGGTACCAATGCTAAGGGCGCGAGGACGGCGCAGAAGCTCGCGCACCGCATCCATGATCGAATGTTTCTCGACCTCGATCACTTCAGCATTTGCAGCTTTGCGGCCTTTTGCGAACATGGTCAGTACCTGGGGAATGGCAAACAACCCGATGAGCGCCGCAATGATGTTGATACCGCCACCCAATGCTGGGTGAAAAATAAACCGCTGCGCGCCCATGATGTCGTCAAATCCGATGGTCGCAAGCCAGAGGCCGATGCAACCGGACAGAAGGCCCTTCACCACCGAAGCGCTGTCCAGCGAACCGATTACAGTGACGCCAAGGATGGCGAGCCAGAACAGGTGACTGGGACCGAATGCCAGCGCCCATTGCGCCAGTACGGGTGTCAGGAAGATCAACAGCAGAACACCAATCACGCCCCCGACTGCCGAAGCTAGGAAGCTGAGCTGCAACGCTTGAGCCCCTTTGCCTTGCTTGGCCATGGTGTGACCGTCCAACGTCGTTGCGATGTTTGCAGGTGCACCGGGAATTTTAAGAAGGATGGCGCTGACCGCGCCACCTGCCACTGTGGATGTATAGGCCGCTCCCAAAAGGATCAGTCCCTGAACGGGTGCCAGGTGGAAGGTGAAGGGGATTAAAAGGGCCACTGCCATTGTCGGTGATAGTCCGGGGGTTGCCCCCAAAATCAGCCCACCAATCGTCCCCAAAAGCAACAAGCCAAAAGAGATCGGTGTGAAGACATCTCCGAAGTAATAAAGGAATTCCAAAGTTCCACCTGATGGTTTTCTCACGTTGACATCACAGGCTAAGAGATGAAAATAGTTTTGCAAATGTTTTCATTTTTTAGCCGAATAAGTGTGAATAATGGCCCGAAAACAAAAAGATAAACCTGATATCGTCGCTGTTGCGAAAGCGGCAGGGGTTTCCATCTCGACGGTCTCGCGAAGCTTCAATCACCCTGATCTTCTCAAACCGGCGACTCGCAAGAAGATTGATCGAGCGGTGCAGAAACTGGGCTATATTCGCAATCGCGCGGCGCAGGTGATGCATGGGCGGCGCAGTGGCACCATCGGACTGGTCGTGCCAACAATTGACAACGCGATCTTTGCCGAATTGATCCAGTCCTTCTCTGATGGGCTGGATCAGTACGGTTTCACGATGCTTATTGCATCTCACGGTTTCGATTTGGATCGCGAATACAAAATGCTGCGCAAACTGATGGAACACCGTGTCGATGGGCTGGCGCTTATCGGGTTGGAACACTCGGACGCCACCCATCAACTAATCGAACAGCAGGGGGTGCCAACTGTTGCAATCTGGAACTATGCCGACGACGCACGATTATCTTGCGTAGGGGTTCAAAATTCAGAGGCTGGCCGCTTGGCCGCGTGTCACCTGTTGGATCTCGGCCACCGCGACATCGGCCTTGTCTTTCCCGACCTTGCTGGAAACGACCGAGCTCACGATCGGTTGCACGGAGCTCTCTCAGAGCTGCGGCGGAAAAAGATCAAGGTGCCGGAAGAGTGGCAACTGCAGGCCCCCTACAGCATTGCGGACTCAAAACGCGCTACCCTGTCGTTGTTGGGGAAGTCTCCGCGCCCCAGTGCCATTTTGTGCGGTAATGACATTATTGCTCAAGGCGTGCTTTATGCCGCGAAACACTTGGGCATTGCTGTGCCTGGAGAACTTTCAATAATGGGGATCGGCGATTTCAAAGGATCGGGAGAAATCGAACCGTCACTCTCAACCATCCGCATTCCGGCCAAACGAATTGGAGCTTTGGCCGCAAAGCAAATAGCGGACGCCGTTACTGGAAAAAGCGCGGGTACAACGGCGACAAATTACGAACTCAGTGTATTAGTTCGGGATTCCACCGCGACTCCATCTGGAATGGCAAACACCTGAAACGGTCCTGGACATCTTGGCGAACACAGCTTTGGCCCAAGCTGTCAAGTGCGAGGTAGTGCCATACAAAAGTGCAATCGACGGCTTGGCAGTGCCCCCTATCCCGTCAACCATCCAATGCACGCCATCCGATATCGCGCCGATAAAACCCTTCAGGCCAATCCACACCTTCAACCATTTCATAGGCCCGGTCGCGCGCCTCCTTCAACGTGTTTCCACGCGCGGTCACGTTCAGGACACGCCCGCCCGAGGCCACAACCTGCCCTTCCACAGTCTTCGTTCCCGCGTGGAATACCATGTTTCGGCTGTCTTCAGGCAGCGCGTTCAACCCTTTGATCGCAGTGCCTTTCTCATAAGCGCCAGGGTAGCCATTCGCCGCCATCACGACCGTGATGGCATGGTCATCCGCCCAATTCACCCGCACCTCATCCAACCTGCCTTCGGCAGCGGCGTGCATCAGGTCCATCGCTTGCGCGCCCATACGCATCATCAACACCTGACATTCCGGATCACCGAAGCGGACGTTGTATTCAACCAGCCTTGGCTGCCCATCCTTGATCATCAACCCTGCATAAAGAACCCCCTGAAACGGCGTTCCCCGGCGCTTCATCTCGGCGATCGTAGGGCGCACGATCTCTTCCATCGCGCGCGCTTCTACTTGTTCACTTAAAACCGGAGCCGGAGAATACGCCCCCATTCCGCCGGTGTTCAGGCCAGTATCGCCTTCTCCTACCCGTTTGTGATCCTGGGCCGTGCCGACAGAGAGAATGTTCTCTCCATCGCACAGAACGAACAGCGAGGCTTCTTCGCCATCCATGAACTCTTCAATCACGACTTCCGCGCCCGCACCGCCGAAAGCACCGCCGAACATGTCGTCAATGGCGTCCAGTGCGGTCTTTTCGTCCATCGCAACGATCACGCCCTTGCCTGCGGCCAGCCCATCGGCCTTGACCACAATTGGCGCGCCCTGTTCGCGGATATAAGCTTTGGCAGGCTCTGCCTCGGTGAAACGGGCATAGGCTGCAGTGGGGGCTTTGGCCGCGTCACAGATTTCTTTGGTGAAGCTTTTCGACGCTTCCAGCTTCGCTGCCTCGGCTGAGGGCCCAAAAACCAGAACTCCGGCTTCGCGCAAGCGATCAGCCACACCGGTCGCCAAAGGCGCCTCGGGCCCGACAATCACGAAATCAATCGCGTTTTCTTCGGCAAAGCTGACAACAGCACCGCCGTTTTCAATATCAAGAGTGGCACAGTCAGCGATCTGAGCGATCCCCGCATTCCCCGGCGCAACGATCAGGCGGTCACATTTGGGGTTTTGCAGCACTGCCCATGCCAGGCTGTGTTCGCGCCCTCCGCTGCCGAGAATGAGGATATTCATGAAAGCTCTCCGATCTGCTTGGCCTTGCCTGCGCGGCGTTCTAAGCTGGGTGAGCATTTGAAACAAGGCGCTGAAATGTCCGACCTGCTTGATGACCCGATTCCGGGCCAAAACACCCCTGAATACACAGTGTCCGAAATTTCCGGTGAGGTGAAACGGACGCTCGAAGGCTCGTTCGGGCGAATCCGCGTCCGGGGTGAGGTTGGGCGCGTGTTCAAGGCGCGATCCGGGCACCTTTATTATGACATCAAGGATGACCGGAACGTTTTGGCCTGCACCACCTGGAAAGGGCAGGTTGCAGGTCTGTCCGTTGTGCCGGAAGAAGGGTTGGAGGTCGTCGTCACCGGTCGCCTTACTGCTTTTGGGGCACAATCCAAATACAACCTGAACGTCGACGAGGTTTCCGTTGCTGGTCAGGGCGCGCTGATGGCGTTGCTGGAAAAGCGCAAGAAGCAGCTTGAGGTCGAAGGATTATTCGCGCCCGAACGCAAAAAACCCCTGCCGTACCTGCCACAGGTTATTGGCGTGGTCACATCCCCCTCAGGCGCAGTAATCCGCGACATTCTGCATCGACTCAGGGACAGGTTCCCACGCAAGGTGCTGATCTGGCCCGTGGCCGTACAAGGAGCAAACTGCGCTTCTGAGGTTGCCCGCGCCATCGAAGGCTTCAACCAATTGACACCCGGCGGCGCGTTGCCCCGGCCCGATCTAATCATCGTGGCCCGCGGCGGCGGATCAATCGAAGATCTCTGGGGTTTCAATGAAGAGATCGTCGCGCGCGCCGCCGCCGCGTCGGACATACCGTTGATCTCGGCCGTTGGGCACGAGACCGATACCACCCTGATAGATTTCGTCTCGGACCAGCGCGCTCCAACGCCCACCGCAGCCGCCGAACTGGCCGTCCCCGTCCGCATGGAGTTGCTCGCCTGGACTGGCGAGCAAGGCGCACGCTTGTCACGGGCCGCAACTGACGCAGTCCAACGCCGAGCGCAAAGGCTGCACGATCTGTCCCGCGCGCTTCCGCGCCCGGACAGTCTGTTGAACTCTCCGAGACAACGTCTTGATTTGATTGCAGATCGCCTCACACCCGCCTTGATACGCGGGGTGCAGAACCGTCGCCTTCAAGTGGTGGAACTGTCTGCCCATCTGCGCCCCTCAACCCTGCGCAGTCTGGTATCTGCACGACGAGAATCACTGCACAACCTGTCCTCGCGCCTGTCCCTGCGACCAATCCAAAAGGAAATCGACCAGCAGCGGCAAAACCTCAATCGTCTTGGCGATCGAATGCATACGGCCCAAACCGCACGGTTGGATCGCCTCAAACAGCAACTCGAAGCGACGGATCGCCTGCGCGAGACGTTGAGTTACAAGGCCACTTTGGACCGCGGATACGCGGTCGTCCGGGCCGAGGGAAATGTGATCACCACCAAGGCCCAGGCCGCCAAACAAACGGCGCTTGAGATCGAATTCGCCGATGGCATTCTCAGCACCGGCGCGGCCGCGAAACCGTCTTCGAAGAAACCCAAACCGGGCGCCCCGGATCAAGGATCGCTGTTCTAGGCCATGCTGACCATCTGGGGCCGAAGAACACCATCGAATGTACAGGCGCTGATGTGGTGCGTAGGTGAGCTGGCACTAGGTTTTCAACGCCACGATGTGGGGCACAGGTTCGGCGGGCTGAACAAGGATGGCTTTCGCAAACTTAACCCAAACGGCACCATCCCGGTGATACAGGATAGCGAACGCCCCCGCTTTGGGAGACGGGCCCAATCCTGCGGTATCTGGTCTCCGCGTATGGTGAGGGTGATTTCTGACCACGCGACCCGACCCGGCAAGCCGAAGTGGACAAGTGGGCGGAATGGGCCAAAATCAACGTCGCGATGGTATTCACGGCACCTGTTTTCTGGCGGATCGTGCGGACACCGGAGGCAGAGCGCGACCACCATGCAATCAAAAAAGCCGTGACAGCGCTTGAAAGCACGCTGGTAATCGCCAATGCGCAACTGCCTGAACAGGCGTTCCTGTGCGGCTCTTGTCTGACTTTGGCCGATATCCAGATGGGACACGTTCACTATCGCTACTATGACATCGATATATCACGTACATCACTGCCCAATTTGCGCCGGTGCTATGACGCGCTGACCGAAAGGCTAGCTTACCAGACCCATGTCATGATCAGCTATGAGGAGCTGCGCCGAAGCTGATCAAACACCAACGTCGGGCCCGTAGCATACCATTTCCTCCCCAAGATCCTCTGCCTCATACAGTTCGGTCGCTTGCGGATTACCCTCGAACTGCGCGATCAGCCCGCCACCTGATTGGGTAAAGACCCAACATTGCGGATCCAGCCTGTCTTCGTAGAGGAAACAAATCTGCTCATCCCGCTGGTACCAGATACCTTCCTTGCAATTCCCGTCGAGAAAAGACCAGATCACACGACGGTTCGGAAGGTACCGTTCAACCCCGTAAACCTGCCCGTCGAACCCGTAGAAAAGAGTTTTTCCCCGCGTATACTTGTCGAATTCCGGGCCCGACAAAGGCGTTTGTGCCGCCACGGATTGTGCGGCAAAGGTTGCGAGAATCATCATGGATCTGAACATGTTTCCATTTTGTCAGAAGCGGTCCGGTCACGCCATTCGCCTGTTGGATCGGGGTCATCACAAGGCGCTTAACTCAACGTAAGCGGTTGATTTCACGCCACGTCCAAGATCAGATTATTCTGAACCGGCGAGGAGAAGACATGACAACCATACTGTTCTGGATCGCCTTTGGCTGCGCCCTTGGTTATCTGCCACTGACCTCCCGACCTGCCGGATCTTTGCGCACCGTGCTGAAAACCGCTTCAGTCGTCCTGTTGGCGGTCATAGCCGTCTTGCACGGTGGGCCTTGGCTGTTGGTTCTTGCGCTCGTTCTGTGCGCGTCCGGCGACGCTATGCTGTCACGCGAAACAGATGCCACGTTCATGGCGGGCATCGCCGCTTTTGCCGCCGGGCATCTGGCCTATATCGCTCTGTTCCTGTCTCATCCGACCAGTTCCGTTGCGCTGATTTGGAACGCACCAGCGATTGTATGGTCGTTGATCATTCTTGGCATCATCATGGCCACGATGCTTGCGCCCCGCGCCGGAGACCTGAAAGGGCCCGTTCTGGCCTATATCCCGATCATTCTTGGAATGGGGATCACTGTGCTGGCACTGCCGGATGTTAGCCCGCTGCGGTGGGCCTTTCCCGCAGCCATGGCCTTCATCGCCTCAGATCTGATCCTCGCAACCGAGAAGTTTCTGCTGCCGCCGAACCACCCTGCCCTCAAGGTAACGCCTTATCTGGTGTGGCCCCTCTACTGGGGCGCGCAATTCGGCTTTGTCCTTGCGTTCGCGTGACCCTTTGCAACTGCCGCAAATCCGCATTAGGTGAAGGGAACACCTGTGGAGACCAAGTATGGCGTTTTTCTCAAAGCTTAAGGACAAGCTGTTCAAATCTTCATCTCGTCTTGAAGAGGGGCTGGAAGCCATCGTCGAGGATGGTGGCGAGGAAACTACGGCTCCCGACCCGCTGATCCCTGAACCACAACCCGAACCGCAACCAGTCCCTGAAGTACCGGACCCAGCCCCGGCCCCGCAACCAGTTGAACCGCCCACGCCGATCCCGGCTGACCCCACCCCCGTCGCTCCACCTCCGGAAATCCCTGAATCCAAAGGTATCCTGAACCGCCTGTTCAATCGAGGCGCCGTCACGGAAATGCGCCGCACACTGGATGATGACATGCTGGAGCAGCTGGAAGAGCTGCTGATCGCCTCGGACATGGGCGTCGACACGGCCTTGCGTGTCACGTCGAACATGGCTGAAGGCCGCTTTGGCCGCAAACTGTCGACCACAGAGATCAAGCAACTTCTGTCCCAGGAAGTCGCCCGCGTGATGGAGCCTGTGGCCAAACCTCTGCCGATCTATCCCAAACGGCCACAAGTTGTGCTGGTCGTCGGCGTCAACGGCTCAGGCAAGACCACGACAATTGGAAAACTGGCAAGCCAGTTCAAAGAGGCCGGCAAAAAGGTCATCATCGCCGCCGGCGACACCTTCCGCGCTGCGGCCGTAGAACAGTTGCAGGTCTGGGGCGATCGCGCCGGAGTTCCGGTTCTGACTGCACCCGAAGGCTCGGATCCCGCCAGCCTTGCCTTTGATGCGCTGACCCGTGCACAGGCAGAGGGCGCCGATCTGCTGATGATTGATACTGCAGGCCGCCTGCAAAACCGCACCGACCTGATGGAGGAACTGGCCAAAATCGTTCGCGTCATCCGCAAGGTTGATGACACCGCTCCACACAACACTTTGCTCGTACTCGACGCCACCACCGGTCAGAACGCGCTGAGCCAGGTGGAAACGTTCCGTAATCTGGCGGACGTTTCCGGTCTGGTCATGACCAAGCTGGACGGCACGGCAAAAGGCGGTGTTCTTGTTGCGCTGGCAGACAAATTCGGGTTGCCCATCCACGCGATCGGCGTCGGCGAACAGATCGATGACCTTGCCCCTTTCGACCCGGAAGAATTCGCCGCCGCCCTCACCGGTCTCGACAAAAGCTGATCCGAGGCTTCATCTGGCCCAAAATATCCTCGGGGGGTGTGGGGGGCAGACAGCCCCCCAACTTCTCCGCTCCGAAAAAGGTCCGCGAATTTGAGCGACTGGCTGATCTCTCTCGAAGGCACCGAGGCCGGACACCAGCTGGCATTGGCGCTGGCTTTGATGGCGGCTTTCCTGCACGCGGTCTTCGGTGCATTGCAAAAAGGCAGGCATGACCCGTGGCTGTCCCGAGGTGCAATCGACGCCTGCTATTGCCTTATGGCAGCCCCTTTCGCCTTTTTCGTGGTCCCATGGCCCGAACCTCATATGTGGCCGATCTTCGCACTCGTCTGGCTGATCCACATTGCCTATAAGACCCTGCAGGCCATGGCATACACCAAAGGCTCTTACACCGTCGTCTATCCTGTGGTGCGCGGGACGGGTCCGCTGTTCACTGTCATCGGCGCCTATCTTTTGTTCGGTGAAGCATTCTCGGCTGTTCAATGGCTGGGCGTAGCTACGTTGCTGGCAGGGATATTCGGGTTGGCCGCCTACAATTTAAGGTTCCTTGAAACCAACAGGGATACGCTGGGGATCGCACTAACACTGGCGATCATCACAGGTCTGTTTGTGGCCCTGTATACCACTTATGACGCCTATGGCATTCGCGCTACCACCGATCCGTTCACCTTTCTGGCCTGGTTCTTCATGATCGACGGCGCGGCCATGCCGATCTACGCATTTCTCAGGTGGCGCGCGATGGCGCACAGACCTGCGCCTGGTCCGCTGATGTTACGCGGCTTCGCTGGTGGTATCATCGCCCCTTTGTCCTTCGGGGCAATCATGCTGGCCACCCGGCTGGACAAGGTAGGTGAAGCAGCTGTTCTGCGCGAAACCTCGACAGTCTTTGCGGCGCTGATCGGCTGGCTTGTGCTAAAGGAAACCGTTGGTCCAAGACGCATTGCCTTGATGGCATTGATTGCACTTGGCGCCGTAATAGTTGAAATGGGCGGGTAAGCAGCAGGAAGTACAGATGACAGGCAAAAAAGACATCAATCCGTTTCTGAAACAGGTTCTGGAACTTGGCCCTCCGCTGGCCTTCTTCTTCATTTACCTGCGCCTGCGCGACGACAGCTTTCTGATCGGCGGCATCGAATATTCCGGGTTTATCATCGCCACGATAATCTTCGTCCCGCTGATGCTGGGGGCAATGGGTGTCCTTTGGTATCTGACCGGCAAACTCAGCCGGATGCAGATATTCACAGCCTTCATGGTGATTTTCTTTGGTGGCCTAACTGCCTGGTTCAACGACGAGCGGTTCTTCAAGATGAAAACCACACTTGTCTATGGACTGTTCGCCCTGATTCTCGGCATCGGTCTGATGCAAAAGAAATCCTACCTGGCCTATGTTCTGGATGAAATGCTGCCGATGAAGCACGAAGGCTGGATGATACTCACGCGCCGGCTGTGCGCGTGTTTTGCCGCTCTGGCCGCCGCAAACGAGTTCGTCTGGCGCACCATGTCCACGGACCTGTGGGTCAAGATCGAGACCTTCGGCTTTCCTATCGCGCTGATGGCCTTCCTGATGCTGCAATTCAGCATTCTTCAGCGCTATATGGAAGATCCCGAGCAGAAATAGCTGCCCTTACTTCCGCCAGACCAGCGAAAACAAACAAAATTCTTGGCTTGAGCGCTCAGCTATGGGAAGTTGTGCCACCACCCACTCTCATACTTTGCCCAAGATCGGTGCATACATGACGGCCTTTCCCACTAGCGGCTTCCTTTCCGAAGCTTCCGACGGGCTCAGAGAAATGCTTTCGGCGCAGGCGACCGAAATCTCTCTGTCCCCAGGTGAAATACTTTTTGAACAAGGCGACGAGGGCGACTCTCTCTACGCCATTCTGGAAGGCACGTTAGAGGTTTCCTTTCTGGCCATGAGCGGCCGCAAATTGACGCTTACCCTAATGCGCCCGGGCGAAGTCTTTGGTGAAATCGCATTGTTCGACAATGGACCGCGGACGGCGACCATCGCGGCTGCCGAACAGTCACGTGTACTGCGCGTACGCCGCAACGACGTTATGAACCAGATAAGGCAACAGCCTGATCTTGCAGTAGATATGATCCGCCTGGCCGGATTGCGAATGCGATGGATGGGATCGCAATTGAACGAACAGGTCTTTCTGCCCATGCCTATTCGACTGGCTCGCAAGCTGCTGCACCTGTCGGGTTTGCAGGACGACCCGTCCGCGCGCATCACCCTGTCGCAGAGCGAGTTGGCCGAATTTGTCGGAGCCACGCGCGAAGCCGTATCCAAAACCATCTCAACCTGGAAACGCGACAACATGGTCGAAGCGTCTCGTGGGGGGGTGCTGATCCAGGATTTTGAAGCCCTGCGAGAGTTGGCTGATTCAGATCTTATTTGATCAGGTGTGATCTGGTTCACAGAACATCGATCCCACGTTGACCTAAGGTGAGTTTGTTACCGTAGGAGGTCAGAGAATCATCCCCGATATCTGTCCACTGACCTCTCCCTGTATCTGAGCCATACGCAATATCTGCGTATGGCTCATTTTTTTGTGGCGTATCGGTGATGCCCGGTTTGGTCTGCGACCAAGAAAAAGGCCGGGAGGTTTTCCCGGCCTATTCCGTTAGTCCTCGAGGCTCAGCGCCACAAAACGCGGATCGCCGCCCCTGCGCACCAACAGCAGCAGAGATTTGCGACCGGCTTCGCGCGATTCTTCCATACGAGCTTCGAGATCCCCGATGGTTTCCACTTTTTGCTGGCCTGCTTCGGTGATCAGATCACCGGCTCGCATTCCCTTGGCATAGGCCTCAGATGCTTCATCGACATCCGTAATCACAAGGCCGTCTGCATCAACATCCAGTCCCAGATCTGCACGCAGGGTGTCAGTCAGGGGGGATATCGTAAGGCCAAGAATATCCGCGTTTTCGTCAACCGGTGCTTCCTGCGGTTCCTCCTCGCCACTGTCAGCGCGTTCGGCATCCTCACGGCGTCCCAGCGTCACAAGTACGGTTTGCGTTCCGCCATCACGATGCACGATCACTCTGACGGACTTGCCGACTTCTGCTTCACCAACCTGACGTACCAAAGCTCGCGTGTCTTCCACCTCAACGCCGTCAAAGCTGAGGATCACGTCACCCGCCTTCAACCCGGCTTCCTTGGCGGGGCCGTCCGGCACATCGCTGATCAGCGCGCCGCCCGGTTTTTCCAGCCCCATGGCCTCGGCCATGTCTTCGGTTACGTCCTGAATACGGACCCCTAGCCAACCGCGACGGGTCTCGCCGTATTCACGCAGTTGATCGACAACCTTCACGACGACATTCGACGCCATCGAGAAGCCTATGCCGATCGAACCGCCATTGGGTGACAGGATTGCAGTGTTCACACCGATCACTTCGCCGTCCATGTTGAACAAGGGCCCGCCCGAGTTGCCCCGGTTGATCGCCGCATCCGTTTGAATGTAATCGTCGTAGGTTCCACTCAGCGCTCGGTTACGGGCCGACACAATCCCGGCAGACACCGAGAACCCCTGCCCTAGCGGGTTGCCCATCGCAATGACCCAGTCTCCGACGCGCGCCACGTCGCTGTCGCCGAACTTCACGTATTTTAGCGGGCCCGAAGCCTCGACCTTGAGCAGAGCGATATCGGTCTTCTCATCAGTTCCGATGACTTTGGCCGCCAGCTCTTTCTTGGGCTGACCATCGCCGGGGAAGAATTCCACAAGGATTTCATCAGCTTCGGCAATCACATGGTTGTTTGTGACGATAAAGCCATCTTCCGAGATCACGAACCCCGATCCCAGCGCGTTACTGCGTCTCGGCGCGTTGTCGTCATCTCCGCCGTTGCGGTCCTGAAATTCGCGGAAGAAATCCTCGAACGGGGACCCTTCGGGCACTATGCCCTGCGGGCCAGTCTGGCCCTCGATCAGGGTGCTGGTTGTGATGTTCACCACCGCCGGGCTGATTTTATCTGCCAGCGGCGCCAGGCTTTCGCCTCGGGCCTGAGCCGCGGCCGATTGGGCCAGCAAAAGCAGTGAACCGGCAAAAGCCAGCCACATCAGCCGCAACCAAACACTCACTTCGTCCCACCGGACGGATACACTGCGCGCTTTCGCCTGCACTTGAGCTCTCCTTGTCGACATTCTCGCTAAAACCGCGTGTACACGGCCTTTCTTACCAACCAATGTAGTCAGTTTGACCCGGCGAGCAACTCGGGATCGCAACGAAATCACCTGCAAGTGAAGCCGCTGTATCAAAAGCCCAGCTGTTGCGCGCCCCAAAGCAGGATCAGCCCACTGATCACACACAACAATCCGGCGAGACGACGGGCTTGCTCGGGCATGTCCCGCAAGGCTTCAAGCATCCGTTCGATAAGCGAAGGGGCCAGCGCATACGCCAGCCCCTCGACGATCAATACCAGCCCAAAGGCCAGAAGGATTATGCCCATTATTCAGAGGCCGGAGCCGCTGGCACGGGCCGCCCTGTAGGAGATCCAAGGTAATTGAAGAACTCTGAATCCGGGCTCAACACCAGCGAGCTGTTGCCGCCTTGCAGCGCATTCTCATAGGCCGTCAGTGAGCGGTAAAACTCAAAGAACTCCGGATCGGCACCGTAGGCTTCAGCAAAGATCGCGTTGCGTTCGGCGTCGGCCTCACCGCGGGTGATTTCAGCCTCACGACGCGCATCCGAAACTAGTTCAACCACAGTTCGGTCGGCCTGCGCACGAACCCGCTGCGCGGCCTCGTTACCACGCGCGCGTTCGTCAGTTGCTTCACGTTCCCGCTCGGCCTTCATCCGGTCGAACGTTGCCTCAAGGTTGGCTTGCGGCAGGTCGGTCGCTTTCAGGCGTACGTCGATCACGGTGACGCCCAGCGCACGTGCCTCGGCAATAGCACTGTTGCGGATACGCAGCATCAGCGCGGCGCGGTCGGAACTCAGGATATCGCGCGAGGACACCGAACCCAAAACTTCGCGGGTTTCGGCGCGCAAAATGCGATCCAGTCGATCTTCGGCAACCGGGATACCGCCAACACCAACCGCCTGGCGGAACTGGTTCAGATCCGAAATCCGGTAACGTGCAAAAGCGTCAACCACGAGGCGACGATCATCCAGAGGTGTGACCTCCAGCGGCTGCACGTCGATGGACAAGATGCGGTCGTCATAGCGCACCACTTCCTGAATAAGCGGAATTTTGAACGCCAGACCTGGCTCTTCCTTCACAGCGACAACGCGGCCAAATTGCAGAACCAGAGCACGCTCGCGCTCGTCCACGATGAAGATCGAGGACAGCACGCCGACTATCGCGATAAAAACGATCGGCAATATAAATGTCGTCTTACGCATCAGTTGCTCTCCCCTGCAGGGCTTCGGCGCAGCTCGTTGAGCGGCAGATAGGGCACAACGCCCTGCCCTTGCCCACTCGAGCTCGGGTCTAGAATGATCTTATCGACGTCACCCAAAATCTGTTCCATCCGTTCCAGATACAAACGCTTGCGTGTCACGTCCGGTGCCTTGGAATACTCTTCCAGAACCGCGCTAAAGCGACTGGCCTCACCCTGAGCACTGTTGATCTGTTGAGCACGGTACCCTTCAGCCTCTTCAAGAATCTGCGCAGCTTCACCGCGCGCCTCGGCAAGAACCCGATTGGCATAGGCGTCGGCCACGTTTTGCAGACGGTCACGCTCCTGCGCAGCAGCCTGAACATCGCGGAACGCGGCAATCACGTCCTGCGGCGGGTCGGCCTTGTCAAAGTTAACGCGAACAATATTCACGCCGGAATCGTAACTGTCCATCGTGGACTGAATCAGCTCCTGAAGGCGGTCGGCGATGACACCGCGATCCCTGTTCAGAATCGGAGCAAGCTCACTTTGCGCAATAATCTCGCGCATGGCCGATTCCGATACAGCACGGATTGTCTGTCGCGGATCGCGCAGGTTGAACAAGAACTTGGCCGGGTCATTGATGTTCCAGACGACCTGGTAGTCGATGTCGACCACGTTCTCGTCACCGGTCAACATCAGGCCATCGTCACTGCCGCGCGCTCCGCCCATGTCTTCGTTTTGTTCGCGGGTCACCGGAATGACTTCGGCGGTGACAAACGGCCATGGCGCAAAGTTCAGACCCGGATTTCCAACAGCCGAAAACTCGCCCAGAAACAGTTCGACTGACTGTTCTTCGGGTTTGACGGTGTAAAAACTTGCGAGGCCCCACAAAACTGCAGCCGCCACCAGACCGATCGCAATTGTGCCCTTTGTAAAGGCCGGGCCACCGCCGCCCTGACCACCGCTGCCACCACGACCACCGCCGCCGCGACCGCCCATAAGGACGCGAAGCTGCTCCTGGCCTTTTTTCATCAGCTCGTCGATCTCGGGTATCTGCGGGCCGTCGCCTTCGGGCGGCTTGCGCCCGTCCCCGTTGTTACCCCGATTTCCTCCGCCACCGGATGAGCCTCCGCCCCCCCAGGGGCCGCCGCTGTTGCCCGCCATTTGTATCTTTTCCCTTGTATTGGACCGTGTGATCACGGGTTCCCTTGTAACGTGTGTGCGCGCGCTTGCAAATCAAGCCGTGCGTACAGGTTGCCGCATTGTTACCAGTTCTTCGGCCATCACCGGATGAACTGCAACCGTGCGATCGAAATCTTCCTTTGTCGCGCCCATCTTTACGGCAATTCCGGCCAGCTGGATCATCTCACCGGCACCCGGAGCCACAATGTGGCAGCCCAGAACTTGACGGGTAGCCTGAGAAACGATCAGTTTCATCAAAACCCGCTGCGTTCCACCGGCAAACGCCTTCTGCATCGGCTTGAACGACGTCGCATAGACTTCAATCGGTTCCTGTGCCGAGGCTTCCTCCTCGCTCAGGCCTACTGTGCCGAATTCAGGTTGCGTGAAAATGGCGGTTGGGATCAGCTCGTGATCTACAGGTGTCGGGTTGCCTTTGAAAACAGTTTCTACAAAAGCCATCCCTTCACGGATGGCCACGGGTGTCAGGTTGACCCGGTCGGTCACATCGCCAATGGCATATATCGACGGAACAGCGGTCTGGCTGTATTCATCCACGACGATCTCACCCTTGCGACCACGCTCGACGCCCAGATCTTCCAGCCCGAGATTGTCGGCATTCGGCGCACGGCCTGTGGCGTACATGACCACGTCAAAACGATCCTCGGTGCCGTCAGTTGCCTTGACGCGGATCTGTTCACCATCTCTAGTCATTTCCAGCACATTGGTGCCCAGACGAACGTCGATACCGTTCTGACGCATTTCTTCGCAGATCAGCCCGCGCGCTTCTTCATCAAAACCACGCAGGATTTGTGCACCGCGGTAGAATTGCGTGGTCTCGACGCCAAGACCGTTCATGATCCCGGCGAATTCGCTGGCGATATAGCCACCACCGACGATCAGAATACTCTTTGGCAGCTTGTCCAGATGGAAAATCTCGTTCGACGTGATCGCAAGATCCGATCCCGGGAACTCTGGCACAACCGGGCGACCGCCTGTTGCAATCAGGATGTGTTTGGCGGTTTTCCGGCTGCCATCAGTCAGCTCGACCGTGTGCGCATCCACCAGGCGCGCGCGCTGATCAAAGCTTTCAACGCCGTTGTTTTTCAGGATGCTGCGATAAATTCCTTCCAGCCGGTCCAGTTCGGCAATGAGTTTGCCGTGAAACGTATCCCAGTCAAACGCGCCGGGCTGAACGTCCCAACCATAGGCTTTTGCATCTTCAACCATGCCCGAGTATTCGCTGGCAAAGACCATCAGTTTCTTTGGCACGCAGCCCCGGATCACACAGGTGCCGCCATATCGGTCTTCTTCAGCCAGCGCGACCTTTGCACCGGTTTCACCCGCCGCCACACGTGCCGCTCGGACCCCGCCCGAGCCTCCACCGATGACGAAAAGATCATAGTCAAAGCTCATGCCGGTTTCCTTCGTTCAACTTGCAAATTCCTCTGGATATCTGGGCGCGAAAACCGCGGTGCCAACCCCCGGGCGCGGATTATTCGACCTTTTACCGACGCTTGTCCGAATAGCTTGCATGAAACTCAGTCCGTTTGATCGGAAAACAGGTTTTCTCGAGAGTCACGCAACAGCTGATCCAGTTCAAGGGTGCCCGCGTTGATATCCCGCAGTTCGACCCGCCCGTCTCCATGGCCGATGACGACCTTGTCACAGATATCGATAAACAGGCCGTTTTCCACCACGCCGGGAACCTGATTGAGGATCAAGGCCATCTGACGGGGATTGCCGATGCGCTGTAGGTGCAGGTCAAGAATGTGGTTGCCTTCATCTGTCACGAACGGGGCCTCTCCATTCATACGCAGCGCCGCCGAGGTTCCCAGCACATCCATCGCATCCAGCGCTTCTTCGATCAGTGTCCGTGTGGTTTGCCAGCCAAAGGGGACAACCTCGACCGGCAAAGGAAAAGCACCCAGCGTTTCCACCTCTTTCCCGGCATCGGCGATGACGATCATCTGATCGCTGGCTGTGGCAACGATTTTTTCCTGCAAATGCGCGCCGCCACCGCCCTTGATCAGGTTCAGGTCACCATCGAATTCGTCCGCGCCATCGATGGTCATGTCCAGCCACCCGGCCTGATCCAGAGAAATGACTTCGATCCCGACTTGGCGTGCCAGTTGCGCGGTGCGGGTGGACGTGGGAACACCTTTGATCCGCAGGCCTTCGTCCTGCACCCGTTCACCCAAACGGCGGACCAGCCAGGCCGCTGTAGACCCCGTTCCAAGACCCACGCGCATACCGTCCTCGACCATCTCGGCGGCACGGCATGCAGCCACAAATTTTGCGGTGTCGATGGGCGACAATTCTCCGGTCATGGCAGCTTTCCCAGTTTGGCCTGCCGGTGTTATAGGGAATGCACCACACAACTGCGACCACAATTTGCGGTCCGGCAAGTTCAAAGATGTCTCAAAACTGCGCGTTTCCTATCGGAAACGTCGCAATCATGTCTTCCGCAGGAATCTTTGTCATATAGATTGCCCGCATGATGACCCGATACCGCCTGCATTATGCCCCTGATAACGCCTCGCTGGTGGTCCGGCTGGTGCTGGAAGAAATGGGTGCGCCCTATGAAACCGTGCTGGTCGATCGCCGTCGAAACGAACAAGACAGCGTAGCGTATCGGGCGTTGAACCCCAACGGGCTGATCCCTGTGCTTGAAACTCCGCAAGGGCCGATCTTTGAAACGGCGGCAATCCTGCTGTGGCTGTCCGAGCGCCACGGTCAACTGGCCCCGGCGGCAGAAGCCCCCGAACGCGCCGAGTTTTTGAAATGGTTGTTCTTTGCGTCCAATACCCTGCACGCCGATCTGCGCATTCTGTTTTACGCCGAGAAATACATCGATCCCCCACGGGCCGATACGTTGCGTGCAGGTATCCGACCCCGTTTAAAGCAACACCTGCAACTGCTGGACGCGCTGGCAAAACACGCGCCGATCTGGTTCAGCGCAGAATGTCCGTCGGTTCTGACCTATTACGTCGCATGCATGATGCGCTGGATGGCCTTGTACCCGGCCAAGGCAGATCGCAGTTGGTATCAACTGACTGACACCCCGGCCCTGCAAACCATCCTGGCACAGCTTGAGACGCGCCCTGCCACCCTCGCAGCCATCGCGGCCGAGGGTCTGGGACCCACACCGTACACCTCTCCTATTTACGCTACCCCCTTAGAAGGCTCAGCTACCTGACATGTTCCTCTCTGTCTTCGATATGTTCAAAGTGGGCATCGGCCCGTCCTCCTCGCACACCATGGGCCCCATGGTGGCGGCGGCTCGCTTTCTGGACATGATGCGTGCATCACCATTTGAATTTGCAGGTCTGAAGGGCTCGCTGCATGGCTCGCTCGCCTTTACCGGCGTTGGCCATGCAACCGACCGGGCGACCATTCTGGGATTGGCCGGCTTTGTTCCGGACACCTACGACAACGGCAAGGCCGAGGCCGTATTGGCGGACATCGCCAAGACACACACAGTTACCCCCGAAGGCCTGCCGACACTTCAATTCGACCCAAAAGCTGACCTGGTTTTCGACTATGACACCAACCTGCCGGGGCACGCCAACGGGATGATCCTGATGGCCACAGACGCGCAGGGGGACGTGATCCTGCGTCAGGTGTTCTATTCCATCGGTGGCGGTTTTGTCCTGACCGAAGAAGAGCTGGCCGAGGGCAAAGCAACCGACGAAGGCGCGCCTGTACCGTTCCCGTTCAAGTCTGCCGCGGAGATGCTGGATATGGCCAAATCCAGTGGAAACAGCATCGCCGAGATGAAGCGCGCCAATGAGATAGCGCGCGGCTGTGCTGACAGTTTTGCCAAAGGCTCTGCCCGCCTGTGGGACGTCATGAATGCCTGTATCGAACGCGGTTTGACGACTGACGGCATCCTGCCGGGCGGGCTGAAGGTGCGCCGCAGGGCAAAGGGTATCTATGACGCGCTGATGGCCGAACGCGGCATGAACCTGACCGCGCCGCACACGATCAACGACTGGATGAGCGTCTACGCCATGGCGGTCAACGAAGAAAACGCCGCCGGTGGGCAAGTCGTCACAGCACCGACCAACGGGGCGGCAGGCGTTCTTCCTGCGGTGTTGCGCTATTACCTGGACCACGTTCCCGGTGCCTCGGAGAGCCATATCGAAGACTTCTTTCTGACCGCGGCCGCGATTGGAGGGCTGGTCAAATACAATGCGTCCATCTCGGGGGCCGAAGCGGGGTGTCAGGCCGAGGTTGGCAGCGCATCAGCCATGGCGGCAGCCGGGCTTTGCGCCGTTATGGGCGGCACACCCGAGCAGGTTGAAAACGCCGCCGAGATTGCATTGGAGCATCATCTGGGCATGACCTGCGATCCCGTCGCCGGTCTGGTTCAGGTGCCCTGTATCGAGCGGAACGGACTGGGTGCCATCAAGGCGGTGTCTGCTGCATCGCTGGCCCTGCGCGGCGACGGTGAGCATTTCGTGCCGCTGGACGCAGTGATCGAAACCATGCGTCAGACCGGTCATGACATGCACGAAAGGTACAAAGAAACCTCACTTGGCGGGTTGGCCGTGAACGTGCCGAACTGCTGAGACCGCAATAAGAGAGGGTCGATATGCGTGGACATTGCCTGTGCGGCAGCATCAAGTACGAGATTGACACTCCTGCCCTGTCCTGTGTCACCTGTCATTGCGACAGCTGCCGACGCCAATGCGCTGCACCAATGACCACCTATTTCGCAGTTCGTGACGGAAAGTGGCGCTGGATAGGAGAAGAGCCGAAACGCTTCAACTCTTCTCCCGGTGTCGAGCGCAGTTTTTGCCCGCATTGCGGCACCCCAATCTCATTCCGTTCAGCCAAGATGTCGGATGTGATGCACCTGTATGTAGCCACTTTGGAGACCCCAGAGGCGTTACAGCCCACGTTGCACGTGTCTCATGAGGAAAAGCTGAGCTGGCTGCACCTGGATGACGGTCTGCCCACTTGCACCGGGCCGGATTACACAAAAATTCAACCCCTGCCGGACGCCTGACATTCGACCTTTCCACTGCGCCGCGAAGCAGATAGCGTCGCGCTCATGACTCAGGATCGTCCCGTCTTCGGCATCTTTTTGATGTTAGGTTTTTGCGTGCTCGCACCCTTGGGAGATGCGATGGCAAAGCTGTTGGGTGAGACGACTCCGTTAGGTCTGCTGGTTGCTGTCCGCTTCGCGGTGCAAGCGTTGATTCTCATCCCCCTTGTGGTGATGACGGGCCGGCCCTGGCGGATGCGCGGGCGGATTCTGCGCCTGACAGTCATCCGCACACTGCTGCACATCATCGGCATAGCTGCGATGTTCAGCGCGCTGCAGTTCCTGCCTTTGGCTGACGCCATCGCCATTGCCTTTGTCATGCCTTTCATCATGTTGCTGCTGGGCAGATACGTTCTGGGCGAAGAGGTCGGCGCGCGGCGCCTTGTGGCTTGCATCGTCGGTTTCATCGGCACACTTCTGGTTATCCAGCCCAGCTTTTCCGAGGTCGGCGCACCTGCTCTGCTGCCTTTGATCGTTGCCGTGGTTTTTGCGTTGTTCATGCTGGTCACGCGCCAGATCGCCAAGGAAACTGATCCGATTTCCTTGCAGGCGGTGTCTGGCGTCCTGGCAACTGTGGTGCTGGTTCCTGTCCTTGTGATCGGAACACCGCTTGGTATCTGGGACCTGTCAGCCGCCTTGCCCGCCCCCGACATGTATTGGTTGCTGATCGCGATTGGAGTTCTGGGGACCGTCGCGCATCTGCTGATGACATGGTCACTGCGCTATGCACCTTCGGCCACGCTGGCCCCGATGCAATACCTGGAAATCCCGGTGGCAACCCTGATTGGCTGGGTAATTTTCAGCGACCTGCCGGACGGGCCGGCAGCGGTTGGCATCATGATCACAGTCGCCGCCGGTTTGTACGTTATTCTTCGCGAACGGGCCACCGCTCGCACTGTCCCGACAGAAACACCTGCATGAGCGGATCGAGTGCAGTGCGGGGAGCCATGACCAAAAGGCCTGGTCCATCCATCTGCAATTCAACATCCGAAAGCGCGCGATTGGAAGTACCCACCTGCCCGTCCGGATGAAACCGCAAGCCGTCGATGGGCCATTCCAGCCCGGTGCTGCGCCCCGTTACCGGGCGCATTGGAAACAGGGAAACCACATCTCCAGGCGCAACCGGCAGCCGGATTCGGGGAGGCGCGTGAAAAACCACCTCATGCTCGCCCAACAAAATGCAGGCCTGGTCCTGACGTCTGACAAGTATGCTCAGAACTGCAAGCTGATGATCAAGTCGTCCGCCAAGAAAACCGGCCCCCAAAACCAGCGGAGCCTGCACATTGCGCAAGGCCTTGTCGAAATCGGTGCTGTCCTGCTCGCGAATGGCAAAAAGCCGGTCAGACGGGATTTTCGCTTTCGACGCGTTGTCCAGCGAATCGAAATCCCCGATGACCGCGTCCGGAATCCGACCTGATTCTGTCAGAACTGCCGCCCCACCATCCGCTGCAACGACTGAAGTGACGCGGTTCAGCACCAAATTCAGGTCGTCGAAACCAACATAACCGCCCCCAAACAACCCGATTGGATCAGCAGAGCGTACAATTGGTTCATTTTTCCTAAGATTGGCCATTTTTCCCGGATTTGGACACATTAAGACCACAAAATGATAGGTTCATGCATAAAGTTCAGAGCCTCCGTGTGCTCCCGATTCCGGGTAAGTGGGCTCTTGTAGTTTGTAAAGGACGTGCGTCTGATGGTACAGAATAACAAGGTATTAACCGTTTCATATGGAACCTTCTCCTGCACTTTGGAAGGATTCGACGATTCCTTTGAAACGATGAAGGCCATTGCCGAATATTTCCGCGATCTCGCTGCGGATGATCGTTACTTCGGCTCGGAGCCTCCGCAACCAGACGCCGAAATGCTGACCCGCATTGCACGCCGCGATGCATCGCAACGCGTTGAAGCCAGTCAAAACGAATCCGGGCTTTTGCTGCGTGCTTCATCAGGCACCGAAGCCCCGGCACCGATCGCTTCTGACGCACCGGCCCCGCACACGGCTGATATTGATATCATGAAAACCCCCGGTCCCGAATATACTCAACCAAGCCCGGCACAGACCTCTTTCGCGGACGCGGAAACCGTCGAAGACACCCCTTCTCCGGCAGCCGATAGCATCGCAGCGAAACTGCAGCGTATCCGAGCCGTTGTTTCCCATTCGGACGTCCCCCCTACTGCCTATTCCGAAGACGAGGAGTCTTCGTTGCTGGCCAACACCGCTCCGCCGGTGGACGCCGTAGCAGCTGCTTTCGAAGCCGGTGCTCTCAGTTCGGAAGACTTTGAAGAACCTGCCGAGCCCGAGGCCGCGGAAATCGAGGATCTGCAAGCGCTCAATGTAGAAGACGTACAGGCCGATGAAGCGCCCGCAACAGCTGAAAAGCAGGACATCGAAACCGCAGAATCGGGTATCGAGAACGTTTCCGAACAGCAAGTGCCACTGACCCCCGAGCACCTGCAGGACGAGAATTTCGAAGAAACAACGGAAACCGCACAGCTTCCTGCAGAGCCCCTGTTCTCGGATCTTGAAGACGATAGCGAAGAGGAATTCGACAAAGAAGATGTTCCAAACATCCTCAACGTTGAAGACGTGGCGATCGAGTCCGAAGAAGAACCAGGTGAAGAGCCGCAGGACGATCAGGCGCAGGGTGTGCAGGGTGTATTGTCGGAAGAGGACGAATATCGACTGTTGTCTGAGATTTCGGAAATCGAAAAAGACATGGCAGGTCGTTCCAGCCAGAAACTGACTGATGACGCCGATCCTGATCAGGATATCTCGCGACTGATGGCCAAAACCGGTGAACACATGGAGGATCCCTCCAGCAGCGACGCGCGAGAAACTTATTCGCATCTTCGTACTGCCGTTGCCGCAACCGAGGCCGACCGTGATGACCAAACGACTCCGGACGCCTCGCCTGTCGATGAGTACCGCGTTGACCTAGCGTCAGCGGTCAGCCCGCGCCGCCCCGAGGTAAACGTGACCAGTATTCGCCCTGAAGCAGATACTCCGGCCCCGTTGAAGCTGGTTGCCGAGCAGCGCGTGGACGATCAAAGCGAATCCAATGGCCCCGTGATGCCGCGTCGCGTCACCACTCAGACAGAAGAAACCGAGTCGGAAGAAGGCGGTTTTGCGCAATTCGCACAGGATCAGGGCGCACAGTCGCTTCAGGATCTGCTGGAAGCAGCTGCGGCCTACCTGTCCTTTATCGAAGGACAGCAGCAATTCTCGCGCCCGCAACTGATGAACAAGGTCCGCTCTTTGAAGCAGGATGAGTTCAATCGCGAAGAAAGCCTGCGTTCGTTCGGACAGCTGTTGCGCGACGGAAAAATCGAGAAAGCCGGTGGTGGCCGTTTTGCTGCGTCCAACCTGATCGGTTTCCGCCCTGATGATAAGCGCGCAGTAGGCTAACTGCCATACCAGTTGACAAACAGGGCCGGCTGCCCCACCGGCCCTTTTTCTTTTGCCGACAACAAAAAATGCCGAAACTGAGTAATTTTTTCAATAATACCACCCAACGGGTGACGCTGCAGTGCAGAAATATGGTATGATCATACGATAGTAATTTCGTCATGATATCCGTTTCAGACATGGGCAGCGCTATGCAAGATGTCATAATTCGCCGACTTCGGAGGTGCGATCAGGCCTTAATTAAACACCATTTCAACAAGTTGGATGAAGAGATATTGTTGTCGCGCTTTGGAGTGCCTGTTCAGCCGCAGGGATTGCAAGACTACCTTTCCAACATGTTTGCTGATGCAGCATTCGTTTTCGGAGCATTCCCGGATCCTTGCCTGCGTGGTCTAGGAGAATTGCGCCTGATACCTGACCACAAACACCACGTTGCCGAAGTAGCCTTTACCGTAGAGAAGGCCTGGCAGGATCGGGGCATCGGCGATGCATTGCTGTCACGCCTCATTACGGTCGCCCAAAATCGAGGGATCAGAGAAGTTCACATGCTTTGCCTTGCGGCAAACCAAAAAATGCGGCGCTTGGCCGCCAAGCACAACGCCAAGCTGACCCTTGTACCGGGTCAGGTCGAGGCTACCCTGACCACTCCGTGGCCGACACCGTTTAGTATGGCCAAAGAAATCACAGGCGAGTACCACGCGTTTGCACGCGCAGTGCTCAACTGGCCCAACCTTGTGCACACATCAAACGAGGCTCAGGATTGATCCGGGTCTTCTTTGCCAACCCCGCGAAAAACGAACTTGAACGGCAGGGCCCAAAAAATGCCCAGGACGATATAGACCAGAAGTTCCACCCATATCGGGGGGCGCTCCAGCCAGTTCAAAACCGTCACCACCGCCACAATGTAAAGTGGTAGGCCGATCACAAGAACAACCAACGACCAGCGCCGGCGCGCCTTGTAACTCAGACCTGTTTTCTTCTCTTTCTTCATCAATCAGCAAACGGGTCGGTCACCAGAATGGTGTCGTCCCGCTCCGGGCTGGTGGACAGAAGGGCCACAGGGCATTCGATCAGCTCTTCGACCCGGCGCACATACTTGATCGCATTGGCCGGCAAATCAGCCCAGCTGCGCGCGCCTTCGGTCGATTCGCTCCAACCCGGCATTTCTTCGTAGATCGGTGTGCAACGGGCCTGCTGGTCAGCCGCTGTCGGCAGATAGTCCATGCGTTCGCCGTCTAGCTCATACCCTGTACAGATCTTCAGAGTTTCGAACCCATCCAGAACGTCCAGTTTTGTCAAAGAGATACCGTTCACGCCACTGGTCGCACAGGTCTGACGGACCAGGCACGCGTCGAACCATCCGCAACGGCGTTTGCGACCTGTTGTTGTCCCGAATTCATGCCCACGTTCACCCAGGCGCTGACCATCCGCATCCTCAAGTTCCGTCGGGAATGGGCCTTCGCCGACACGGGTGGTGTAGGCTTTTACAATCCCCAGCACAAAATCGATCGATCCCGGTCCAATCCCGACCCCTGTCGCGGCCTGACCTGCGATCACGTTGGACGAGGTCACGAATGGATAGGTGCCGAAATCGATGTCCAGCAGCGCCCCTTGCGCCCCTTCGAACAGGATGCGTTTTCCAGCTTTGCGCTTTTCGTTCAGTACTTTCCAGACCGGAGCAGCAAAAGGCAGAATGCTCTGCGCGATCTCTTTCAATTGGGCAATCAGCGCGTCGCGGTCGACCAGTTCGATTCCCAGACCTTTGCGCAGCGGGTCATGGTGCTGCAAAGCGCGGTCCACCCGTGCCTCGAGCGTGGTTTCATCCGCCAGATCGGCGACACGCACGGAACGGCGCCCGACCTTGTCTTCATAAGCCGGTCCAATCCCACGACCTGTAGTGCCGATTTTGGTGCCTTTGCTTGCCGCTTCTTCACGCGCCCGATCCAGCTCACCGTGAATCGGCAGGATCAGCGGGGTGTTCTCGGCAATCATCAACGTATCGGGGGTGATCTCCACCCCCTGCGCCCGGATGGTCGCAATTTCCTTAAGCAAGTGCCAGGGGTCCAGCACGACGCCGTTGCCGATGACGCTCAGCTTGCCACCGCGCACGACACCGGAAGGCAGCGCATGCAGTTTGTAGACTTCTCCATCGATCACCAGCGTGTGACCGGCGTTATGTCCGCCCTGAAAACGCGCGATCACATCCGCCCGTTCGCTGAGCCAGTCGACGATCTTGCCTTTTCCTTCGTCACCCCACTGGGCGCCGACAACAACCACGTTGGCCATATCCGGTCCTTTTGCGCTGAGTTATCAAACCCGGCTCGTATAGCGGGGCGCAAACGGCAGGGAAACCGATATTTCGCCGCAGATGAAAATCGCGCGAACGCGCGATGCCTCAGGCGGGGATATTTATAGCCAGATGAAAAGCGGATCCCCGGCTTCATCTGGCAAAAAATTTCCCGGGGGAGTCTCTCGGAACGGGCGGCGGGGCAGAGCCCCCTACCCGACATCAACGCAAATGCACCGGTTGCCCATGAGGTGTCGTCAGATATGCTTCTTCCCAGAATTGACATAACTGTTTTACATCCTGCTGCGGCGCAGTGCCCTGCTCGGCCAACAACCCCTCAAGCGTTTCCAGCCATGCTTTGAAGTAATCGTCACCTCCATCCAGTTCTCGAGAGAGTCCGTGGCGCTTCAACGTATTCGAAAACCGGGTGGCCCAGTCGGGCCATTCGAACCGACCGGCCTCGTTCAACGCCACGGTGACAGCGAATACCTGAGCGTGCCAGGGCTCGGCAAAGACGGGATCGGGTGCGCTGTGGGTGATGCAATCGCTCATGCCGGCTCCAGGTAGCTTTGCCAGAGGTCCAATACGACTTCGTCATCGGGGTGTTCAGGGTTGGCCCAAAGCTCCGATGCCGGGAATGCCACGGCATAAATCGGTTCAGGCGCTTCGCCCAGCCCGTGAGCGTTGGAATCAGGCAGGACATGGGTTCCGTGCAGGCGCAGGACTCGGCCCTTGGCACCAGACGCATAGATCGGCAGGCGCGTATGGCCGCCATCTACAAGCCGATTTGCTGCGGGGCGATTTGTGACAACCTGTTGCCCGACAGAAAACCGCACCGACACCTTCGAGGGCCTGTCCGCCGGCCCACCTTTGGCCAAAGCAGCAGAAACAGCTTCCGCTTTCAGCCTCCTGTCTGCCAGTGGACTCGGTACGTCATTCCCGTCGCCCCGCAGGTCGGCCAAGGTAAGAACGCCGTGTTCTACCAGCAGGTCAGCCAGGCCCGATATCCACTTCTCATAGTACGAAAACCGCGTGTAGTCTTTCGGGGACAGCCGTTCGCGTGCGTGGCGAGATATGTCGATGTTCCACTGCCCCAGAAAGCCGGATGCAAGTGTCACTGCCAGTGCCCGTGCGTTCCAGTCTTCGGCAAAAACCGGTGCATTCTCGGCTTCGGGACTTATCGGACCATCTCCGAACCGGCCTCCCATGTCATGAACGCGGGTCATGAAAGGACCTTCGGCAGGCCCGTGCCGATCATACTGTCGCGTGTCACAAGCGCAGCAAGTTCCTCCTCACTCATCCCATCTGTGCCTTCGGGACGCATCGGCAGAACGAGGTAGCGAACCTCGGCGGTCGAATCCCAGACCCGTACGGAAGTTCCTTCGTCCAAGGTGACGCCGAATTCAGCCAGTACTTTGCGGGGCTCACGCACCGCACGAGCCCGGTAGGCATCAGATTTGTACCAGCCCGGCGGGATACCCAGCAAAGGCCAAGGATAGCAACTGCACAAGGTGCAGACGACCATGTTGTGCCGGGCCGGCGTGTTTTCGACAACAACCATGTGTTCGCCCTGGCGACCATAATAGCCGAGATCCGCGACCACCGGGGTGGCGTCTTCCAACAGAGCGGCCTTGAAAGCTGGGTCGCTCTAGGCTTTGGCAACAACCCGCGCGCCGTTCTGCGGGCCAATCTTGTTCTGATAGGTGTCGATGATTTCATCCAGAGCTGCTGGATCGATCAGACCTTTGCGGGTCAGAATCGTTTCAAGCGCTTTGACACGCAATGCGGGTTCAGGCGGCAAAAGGGCGTGCGGGTGGTCGTGGTCGTCATGTGGCATAGGCCGCAGCCTGCGTCACGCATCGGCGTTCTGTCCAGCCCCTTTACCGTGATATCATGCATCACGTGCGGTGATGCGAACTCCTGACTTGCCCCCGCTGGCAAACTTGCATAAGTACCACGCGATACACGCCACGCTGTACAGGACCACCATGGAAAACGTCGTTCTCATTATCCACCTTCTTTTGGCTCTGGGCCTGATTGCCGTTGTTCTGTTGCAGCGGTCCGAAGGCGGTGGCCTTGGCATGGGTGGTGGTGGCGGTGGTGCCATGACAGGCCGTGCAGCAGCGACCGCTTTGGGCAAACTGACCTGGATCCTCGCCGCTTGCTTTATCGTAACCTCGATAACGTTGACCATTCTGGCGGCTCAGAAGTCTTCGGGCAGCTCGGTGATCGACCGTTTGGGCGTTCCGGCTCCGGCTTCGACTGAGGAAAGCACACTGGCGGTTCCGGCGGCGGATGACCTTCTGCCGCCTGCACAGGACGACAATGCACCGCTGATCCCGCAAGCGGACTAAGCCACTACACTTAGAAACTCAAAAGAGAACCGCAACAGCATCTTGCGGTTCTCTTGCGCTTTGGGCGCGAATCCTTTATACGTGAAGTCCCGTGATGCAGCGGTTTTTCGTAAACCGTCGGGCAGCTGATTTTGACGTCTCACGGGAGCAGCCGAAAAACATGGCGCGTTTTATTTTCATCACCGGTGGTGTGGTTTCGTCTTTGGGCAAGGGACTGGCTTCGGCGGCGTTGGGCGCCTTGTTGCAGGCCCGGGGATACTCGGTACGCCTGCGTAAGCTGGACCCCTATCTGAACGTCGATCCCGGCACGATGTCGCCGTTCGAACATGGTGAGGTTTTCGTCACCGACGACGGGGCCGAAACCGATCTGGATCTGGGTCATTACGAACGTTTCACCGGCGTGGCCGCGCGCAAGACCGACTCGGTCAGTTCGGGCCGGATCTATTCCAACGTGCTCGAAAAGGAACGCCGCGGCGACTACTTGGGCAAGACCATCCAGGTGATCCCGCACGTCACCAACGAGATAAAGGATTTCATCGCCATCGGCGAGGACGAGGTCGATTTCATGCTCTGTGAGATCGGCGGCACCGTGGGCGATATCGAAGGCCTGCCGTTCTTCGAAGCCATCCGTCAGTTCAGTCAGGACAAGCCGCGCGGTCAGTGCATTTTCATGCACCTGACACTGCTGCCCTATATCAAGGCTTCCGGTGAGCTGAAAACCAAGCCGACACAGCACTCGGTTAAGGAACTGCGCTCGATCGGTCTGGCACCTGACATTCTTGTCTGCCGCTCGGAAGGGCCGATCCCGACCAAGGAACGCGAAAAACTTGCCCTGTTCTGTAACGTGCGCCCCGACAGTGTGATCGCAGCGCAGGATCTGAGCACCATCTATGACGCCCCTCTGGCCTATCACCGCGAAGGTCTGGATCAGGCCGTTCTGGACGCGTTCCAGATCAGCCCTGCGCCCAAACCCGATCTGGCAAAATGGGAAGACGTCAGCGACCGCATCCACAACGCCGAGGGCGAAGTGAAAGTTGCCATCGTGGGCAAGTATACACAGCTTGAAGACGCCTATAAGTCGATTGCCGAGGCGCTGACCCATGGCGGCATGGCCAACCGGGTCAAGGTCAAGGTCGAATGGGTTGACGCCGAGGTGTTCGACAACGAAGACGTCGCACCGTATCTTGAAGGTTTCCACGCCATCCTCGTCCCCGGAGGCTTTGGTGAGCGCGGGACCGAAGGCAAGATCAAAGCCGCGCAATATGCGCGCGAACACAAAGTCCCCTATCTGGGCATCTGCCTGGGTATGCAGATGGCCGTGATCGAGGCCGCCCGGAATGCGGCTGGCATCACTGAAGCAGGGTCCGAGGAATTCGACCATGAAGCCGGGAAAAAGCGTTTTGAGCCCGTCGTGTACCATCTGAAGGAATGGGTGCAGGGCAACCACAAGGTCGAGCGCAAAGTCGGCGACGACAAGGGCGGCACCATGCGTCTGGGCGCCTACAACGCGGTGCTGGCAGAGGGATCGAAAGTCGCCGAGGTTTATGGCGGCACACAGATCGAGGAGCGCCACCGTCACCGTTATGAGGTGGACATCAAGTACCGTGAGCAGCTTGAAAAGGCGGGGCTCAACTTCTCGGGCATGTCGCCGGACGGTCGCTTGCCAGAGATCGTGGAATGGTCGGATCACCCATGGTTCATCGGCGTGCAGTACCATCCGGAACTGAAATCCAAACCGTTCGACCCGCATCCCCTCTTCCGCGATTTTGTCCGCGCTGCGAAAGACACCTCGCGCCTGGTCTGACCTTGGGCTGTGTCGGACTGTCACCCCGCGTTGTTTTGTGTGGGCTGATCTCTTAACTGTTGGTGTAAGCAGAATTTCTGCTTACACATGTTCGATGCCGTTCAGAGTTTCAGGAGATGTCCGATGAGCAACGCAACAACGATTACCAACCTTCAACAAGCGCTTCACATGGAGCTGACGGCGGCGCACCAGTATCAGCTGCATGCCCATGTGCTGGAGGACTGGGGGCTGGACATCCTTGCCGAAAAAATGCGCGCTGAAATGCAGGAAGAACTGGGCCACTCCGACGCGTTCATCGAGCGTATCCTGTTCCTTGGCGGCGTGCCCGAGCTTGCGTTTCAGAAAAGTCCGGCAGCCGCGGGGTCCCTGGAAGACATGTTTGCCGCGGATCTGAAGGATGAAACCGAGGCGGTCGACTTCTATACCAAGGCCGCGTTGCAGGCCGCCGAGGTCGGCGATGTCGGGTCAAGGACCCTGTTCGAACGCATCTTGCTGGAAGAAGAAGGCCACAAGGACTGGCTGGACACCCAGTTGAACCTGTTGAAGCGTTTGGGTGAGGCCAACTTCAGCGCAAAATTCGTATCCGGCGCGGCAGAATTCGTATCCGGCGCGGCAGAAGAAGCCTGAGGCACGCACCGCCGCCTGCCCATACACCAGTATGGCTCGGACCATCTTGCCGTGGACCGGGTCATGCGGTTTCCGTCACTTCAACGTGACGCGACCGAGCAAAAAAACCTCTACTCGGTCTGCCCCCATGGGGTTAACTGTTGATCACACCACGACAGGAGAGCCCCGATGAGCGATCAATCCCAAAGCGCGAAGACCTTTACCAGCCTTCACAAAAAGGGCGACCCCGTCATTCTGTTCAACATCTGGGATGCTGGAAGTGCCAGCGCGGTGCGGGATGCAGGCGCGCAAGCCATTGCTACCGGCAGCGCACCTGTTGCCATGGCACAAGGTTTTGGCGATGGGCAGAACATCCCGCTAGAGGTCGCTTTGGACAATGCGCGCCGCATCGTTGCAGCGGTTGATCTTCCGGTGACACTGGATTTCGAAGGGGCGTATGCCGAAGACCCGCAAGGTATCGCGCAAAACGTCAAGCGTGCGCTGGATTGCGGCGTGGTTGGTTTCAATTTCGAAGATCAGATCATCGGCAGTGACGGGCTGTACGATACAGCGGTTCAGGCCAAGCGCGTCGAGGCCATGCGAGAGGCCTGCGAAAGCGCGGGTATAGCTGCCTATGTCAACGCGAGAACCGATACTTTCCTGAAGGCTCCGGCAGAAACACATGATGAGGCCATGCTGAACGACGCCATTGCACGTGCTTCGGCCTATGAAGCAGCGGGGGCCAGCGGTTTTTTTGCTCCGGGGTTGAAAGACGAGATAATGATCGGCCATCTGTGCAAGAGGTCAAATTTGCCCGTAAACATCATCGCCCTGCCCGGCACCCCCGGCACACCACGCCTGGCTGAACTGGGGGTTGCGCGCGTCAGCTATGGTCCGGTTCCTTATCGCCAGATGATCAAATGGTTAACAGATCAGGCGCACGCCGCTATCCACTACCGCACCTGATCATCCTGAGGCCGCAGGATTGCAATTGGTGGCATTTCTTCTCATCACCCTGCCTTCGAAACTGAACAGGAGGCAAGCTTGATGAAAGGCTATTGGGTCGCACATGTCGATGTGAACGACGTGGACACATACAAGTCATACATCGCTGCAAATGCGGAACCCTTTGCAGCATATGGTGCACGCTTTCTGACGCGGGGTGGAAAACGTGAAGTGAATGAAGGAGCGGCGCGCGCGCGAACCGTTGTAATAGAATTTCCCAGCTATGAAGATGCGCTTGCCTGTTACGAAAGCGAAGCATACCAGAAAGCCAAAGCTCTGCGCGCCCCGGTGTCGATGGGCGATCTTGTGATCATTCAGGGCTATGACGAGTAGTCTTCGCTTGGCCTGCCACAAAATATGGAATAACTTGTAGCCATGTTGAAAAAGCTCTTTCAGGCGTTCAGACCGCCTCAGCATGAACATCTACCGGACCCGGATGCCGAACTTGCTCTGGGCGCGCTCATGGTGCGTGTGGCGCAGGCCGATCGGGATTACAAGCTGGAAGAGATCAGCCTGATCGACAAAATCCTGGCCCGTCTCTACCAGCATAATGCAATCGAAGCGGCCAAGGTTCGCGCCACGTGCGAAAAGCTCCATGCGGCTGCGCCTGAAACCGATACATTCGGTAAACTGATCCGGGAAACAACGGACTTGAAAGAGCGTTTGGCCGCGCTGGATGCACTTTGGGAAGTCGTTCTGGCCGACGGAACGTCCGACGAAGGTGAAATGAAAATTGTCGAAGAAGCCCGCGTCGCCATGGGCTTGAGCTTCAACGACAGTAAGGCCGCACGTGAACGCGTTCAAAGTCGCTTGGATGTGAGTTAGGCGCTCGCTATATCTAACACATGTTCAGTGAATTTCTTTCCAGGCTCACGCAGCCTCAGCCCGATCCGCTTGTCGATGATGACGCCCGCCTCGCCCTGACGGCCCTGCTGGTGCGTCTGGCGCGGTCCGACAATGACTATTCCGATACCGAAATGGCTCGGATAGACCGAATCTCGGCACAACGTTTCGGCCTGTCTCCGTTCGAAAGTGCTGCCCTGCGCGCACGTGCCGAAAATCTGGAGGCGGAAGCCCCGGACACCGTCCGCTTTACCCGAGCCATCAAAGAGGCGGTTGCCTATGAAGACCGCTTGGCGGTCGTTCAGGCACTGTGGTCCGTGGCTCTGGCCGATGGGCACCGCACAAGCGAGGAAGATTCGCTGCTGCGTCTGGTTGTCAGTCTTCTGGGCGTCAGTGATGTGGACTCCGCTTTGGCACGTCAAAAGGCTGCTAAGTCGTGAGTGCAATGCTAGGCATGTATGACATGCCCGCCCTGCAAGCAGCCAATGACCGGTTCTGGGGATTGATTCGCGCCCAACTGGAATCAGGCCCCGAACACCTTACCCGCGACAAAGATATGTGGAAGGTCTGGCGAGACCCGAACCTGGTTCTGGCCCAAACCTGTGGCATGCCGTTCCGAACCCAATTGCATGGCGATGTCCAACTGGTTGGCACCCCGGATTATGGCCTGCCCGGGTGTCCCCCCGGATACTATTGCTCGGTCTTTGTGGCCCGGCATGACGACGCCCGGGATCTGGCGGGTCTGAGCACCGGCGTGTTCGCGTATAATGAAGGCTTGTCCCAATCCGGCTGGGCGGCCCCGATTACACACATGTCCCATGCAAACCTGAGCCCCGCCGAACTTTTGGAAACCGGTGGGCATGCACTGTCCGCCCAAGCCGTCGAAGACGGCAAAGCCGACTTTGCCGCGCTGGACATACTGACGTGGCTGATGCTGCAACAGCACACCAATCTGGGGACCAAACTGCGCGAACTGGCAAGGACGTCACCGACTCCGACCCTTCCCTACATCACATCGATGGGTCGGAATCCGCAGGTCATTGCAGGCGCAGTTCGGGCCGCAATTGACCAGCTTTGTGACGACGATCAACGATTGCTGCATATTCGCGGGTTGATCGACATTCCCGCAGTCCACTATCTTGCTGTTCCCACTCCGCCTTCCCCCAAAGATGGCAGATCAACGACTGCCCAAATTGTTGACTGATTTTGACCAATTTGGGTGTTTCTCCGCCTGATTCTGTCATTTGCGCATTGCATTGACCTTTTTTTTCGGCCCTAGTACCGGACCAACACCACCAACCACTGGACTGCCCGTGACAGAAACTGATCCCGTCATCGAAATCAAAGACCTTCACAAAAGCTTCGGAAATCTAGAGGTGTTGAAGGGGGTGGATATCACGGCACATCGCGGTGACGTGGTTTCGCTGATCGGGTCGTCCGGCTCGGGGAAGTCGACACTTCTGCGGTGCTGCAACCTTCTGGAAGACAGCCAACAGGGCGAAATCCTTTTCAAGGGTGAGCCGGTCAAGTGGACCGGGCAAAGCCATGGGCGCCGCCCAGCAGATCCCAAGCAGGTTCTGCGTATCCGCACGAACCTGTCCATGGTGTTCCAGCAGTTCAACCTTTGGGCTCATTTAACCATTCTCCAAAATGTGATGGAAGCTCCGGTCACTGTTTTGGGGCGTGACAAGGCCGAGGTTGAAGACAGCGCCCGCAAATACCTTGAGAAAGTAGGCATCGGCGACAAATGCGATGTCTACCCCGCTCAGCTATCCGGCGGACAACAACAACGTGCCGCCATCGCCCGCGGTCTGTGCATGGAACCCGAGGCCCTGTTGTTTGATGAGCCCACATCGGCACTGGATCCCGAGTTGGAACAGGAAGTAATTAAGGTAATCAAGGACTTGGCTGCTGAAGGGCGCACCATGATCATCGTGACGCATGACATGAAAATGGCCGCCGACATCTCAAGCCACGTGGTGTTCCTGCACCAAGGCCTGATCGAAGAAGAAGGCACGCCGGAAGATATCTTTACGTCACCCGAATCCGAAAGGCTTCGGGGCTTTCTCTCCGCCACTCAGGCGGCTTAACTTCAAAACAGAACCAAACTGGGGAGTAACCAATGAAAAACCTGATTCTGTCCACTGCCGCACTGGCACTGACCGCCGGTATCGCCATGGCCGACACGGTCCGCATGGGGACCGAGGGCGCCTACCCTCCGTACAACTTCATCAACGATGCCGGCGAAATCGACGGTTTCGAGCGTGAAGTCGGCGACGAACTGTGCAAGCGCGCGAACCTGGAGTGCGAGTGGGTCAAGAACGACTGGGATTCGATCATTCCGAACCTGGTCTCGGGCAACTACGACACCATCATCGCGGGCATGTCGATCACCGACGAGCGTGACGAAGTCATCGACTTCACCCAGAACTATTTCCCGCCTGCGGCTTCGGCCTATGTCGGTGCATCGGACGGTGTTGATGTCACCACCGGCGTCGTTGCCGCACAGACTGCGACCATTCAGGCTGGCCACGTGGCTGAGTCGGGCGCGACTCTGGTCGAGTTTGCAACTCCGGAAGAAACCATCGCTGCCGTCCGTAACGGCGAAGCCGATGCCGTGTTTGCCGACAAGGATTTCCTGGTGCCGATCGTAGAAGAATCCGCCGGAGAGCTGGTCTTCGTTGGCGATGACGTCCCGCTGGGCGGTGGCATCGGACTGGGCATCCGTGAATCGGATGGCGAACTGCGCGGTAAGTTCGACGAGGCGATCACTTCGATGAAAGCGGACGGGTCGTTGAACGAACTGATCACCAAGTGGTTCGGCGAAGGCGTTCCGACCTACAACGCTGACGGTTCGGTCGTTACAAACTAATCCGTATCAAGCGGTTCGGCGCGTCCATCGCGCCGAACCCTGCCTGGTGGAATACCCGGGTACGACGTTCGAAAGACGCTTCATGTTTTCCTATTGCGCTGACCCTGACACGCTCGGAACATTCCGTTGGTTCTCTTGCTACCTGACCAACGGTGTTCACTGGTCCTTCTACCTGTCATTCCTAAAGGTCCTGGGATTGCTGGCGGTGACCGCGCCGGTCGCGTTGACGTTTGGCTTTATGGGCGCAATGGCCGCCCGATCACATTTCCTACCCCTGAGCTGGCTGGGTAATGGATATATTGCCATTGTGCGCGGTGTTCCGGATATCGCCTTCTTCCTGTTTTTCGTGATAGCCTTGGACCAGGCGTTCGAATGGACGCGGCATAAGATCCTGTGCCCTGAATGGACCGACCCTATCCGTCAGGGAAATGATTTTATCGTCTGTCAGGCGGCCAAGCTGCCATTGGGGACCGCACCGGAATGGATTCATGAAACCTATGGTTTTTTCCTGGCTGTTATTACTTTCTCAATCGTTTTCGGCGCGTTTGCCGCGAACGTTCTTTTTGGTGGAATGCGCGCGGTTCCCCACGCACAGCTTGAAACCGCCGAGGCCTATGGCATGTCCCGTCGCCAGACGTTCTGGCGCATCCTTGTGCCGCAGATGTGGGTCTACGCCCTGCCTGGCTTGTCGAACCTTTGGATGGTCCTTATCAAGGCCACACCGCTGCTGTTCCTGCTGGGCATTGAAGACATCGTCTATTGGGCCCGCGAGCTAGGTGGCACCAAGACCTCCAAATTTACCCAGTATCCGCATGGCGACTGGCGCATGTGGTACTTCCTGTTCCTGCTTGTCTTCTACCTCGGCATGACACGTGTGTCTGAACTTGGTCTGGAGAAGCTGATGCGGAGGCTGTCCCACGGACAGGCCACATCAGGCGGCGAGCTTCTGCGCAAGGAGACCACGGCATGAGCTGCTTGCAGACAATCCAAGATTATGGCCTGCGGTCCCTCGGTATTGGCGAGCGTCTGCTGCCCAAGACTGACTTCACCCTGTGTGAGCAATTCACACTGATCGGGTCGGGCATGATCTGGAATGTCTATTTCGGGATCATGGCTCTGGCGACCGGGTTCTTCCTGGCCACCGCCCTCGCAGTAGGTAAGGCATCCAGCAACAAATGGCTCCGCAAACCTTCGGAATGGTTTATCTTCCTGTTCCGCGGTTCGCCTTTGTTTATCCAGTTTTTTTTCGCCTATTTCCTGTTCCTGTCGCTGAAGAAATCTAACCCGATGTTCGACGCCTTTACCGCGGCCTGGCTGGGCGCGCTGATCGTTCTGTTCCTGAACACCGCGGCTTATACGGGCGAGATTTTCTATGGCGCGCTGCGATCCATTCCCAAAGGCGATATTGAAGCTGCGGATGCCTATGGCATGTCCGGTTGGGCGCGTTTCCGCCGGATCGTCTGGCCCACCATGTTGCGGCTTGCATGGCCTGCTTACACAAACGAAGCAATCTTTCTCTTCCACGCAACAACGCTGGTCTTCTTTTCGGCTTTCCCAGCTTGGCAGCAACGTGGAGACGCCTTGTACTACGCCAGTTACTTTGCCGACAAGACGTTCAACCCGTTCATCCCATACCCGATTCTGGCGTTCTATTTCATCCTGCTGACACTGGTGATCGTCGGGGTCTTTGGCCTGATCAACAAGCGCTTGAACCGGCACCTGCCGGTCGCAAGGCAGGCCAAGATGCGGTTCAAACTGAATCTGGCGCGCTAATTTCCGGCGCGCCGACCACGTCCGGAAACAAAGCCAAATCAACGACAGTCAATGCGCACCCGCACGCTTTTTTCAGCACATTCAGGAGGGAAGTGGTACCGCCTCCCTGGCTTGAACAGGGGACCTCTGGATCCACAATCCAGCGCTCTAACCAACTGAGCTAAGGCGGCACTCGTGAGGGGCGATGTACCGAACACGCCCGCGGAATGCAAGAGGATTAAAACCGAAATTTCCAGCTTTGTTCGACAAGATCGACACCAAAGGAATGCACCGCTTTGCTGTCCATTAACTCCCAGCCAGACGCTTTGTACAGAGCGCAGGCGGCGGTATGGCTTTCGTGTGTCCACAGGACCATTTCCCGGTAACCTGCCTCGCGTGCGAAAGCAGTACACGTATGTAAAAGCCGCTTTCCCAGTCCTAGCCCTCGTGCTTCCGGGACAAGTAGGAACAAGCGCAGCTTGGCGATACTTCGGTCAACAGCAACGCAGAAAACACTGCCCAGACGCTGCCCTTCCCGTTCCGCGATCCAGCCTCTTTCAAGCTCAGGGTCACTGTTGTCGATGAAATCATCAAGGATGCTGGCCACCAACGGGGCAAAGCTGTCATCAAACCCTTCGTCCCGGGCATAAAGCAGACCGTGCTGTTCAACCAGCCACGCGGCGTCATCGGGGCGAAAGGATCTGAGAACGGCGTCTTCCATGTCTCATCTGACCGCAAAGGTGACTTGATTCTCAACCCCGTGCGCGCTAGCAGGAACGCTCAGTCTCGGAGGCACAGATGGGCATCAATACCGAACGCGACATTCAGGCTAACCTGCAAATCGGACCGACCGATCAGGGTATGGTCCGCCTGTTCATCGAAGCTGACGGCATCGAAATTCCAATGGATTTTGACCCGGAAGAAGCAGAAGAAATCGCCGACGAAATTCGCGCCGCGATACAAGCCGCCCTCGCCGTCAAAGGCTGAACTTCTTACAAACGTGGATCGCGCAGCGCATGCAAGCGGCGCGCGGCATCTGTTGCAAATTTCTGGATCATTTTCTTACGCCGCGCCGGGGCGATTGTGTCTTCGGGTGCCATTCGTACGATTTCCGCATCATAAGCGTCGGCGATGATCAGGCCCGTTTCATCAGGCAACAGATCGGTCGGGAACTCTGTGTCGACGGCCCAGAAGAATCGGTCACACCATTCCAAATAGCCCTGCCATTTCGCATCCGACTGATAATCAGCACGGCTGGACTTGCATTCAATCACCCACAATTCACCCCGCGGGCCTAACCCCATTACATCCACACGCAGCCCGCGCGCAGGCACGAATTCTTCAACAGAAACAAATCCATGCGTCGCAAGATGTCGCGCGACACCGCGTGCCAGTTTTTGTCCAGGCTGAAGATCCAATGTCATATTCGAAATGTGAACAATTGGTGAACAAAAGTAAAGCGTCATTGCGTCTTGACATAATACCTTATGGTATCACATTTATATAATACCAAATGGTATCCCATCTGAGGTTGCTTATGGAAAACCAAACTCAAAACGCGTTTCGTGCGCTGGCCGATCCCACACGCAGGGACATCGTGCAACTGCTCTCGTCTCAGGACATGACGATCAGGCAACTGACCGACCGGTTCGACATGACCCGGGCTGCGGTCAAGAAACACCTGACCGTGCTGTCGGACGGCGGGCTGATCTCGGTCGAAGTGCGCGGGCGAGAACGCATCAACCGACTTGAACCACAGGGGATGGCCCCTGTGCTCGACTGGCTCAGATACTTCGACCGGTTCTGGGACGATCGCCTGAACTCACTAAAAGAAGCTATTGAAAGGAAACAAAATGACTGATGCCGTATTGAAGAAATCGATTTTCCTGAGGGCGGAACCGGAAACCGTTTGGGCTTATCTGACGGAACCTGACCACCTTGCAGAATGGTTCCACAAACCTGAAAAAACGCTGACGGAAGGTCAGAAGCTTGAGATGCTCGGCACAACAAGCGGCGACTTGTTGATCTGGGGAGAGGTCCGTGCCGCCAAACCTCCCAGGTATTTGGAGTACACTTTCACAGTGAAACCTATGGGCGACGCCATAAGCACGGTGAAGTGGACTTTGGAACCTGTGGCAGGTGGAACACGCCTGGATCTGCTGCATGAAGGTCTGCCACAAGGTGCCGACGCATTTGGCCTGATCCTGGCCCTGGATAAAGGCTGGGATGAACATTTCGGCAAGATGCGTGTTGCATTGCACGAAACTGTTGATGCATGACCCCTTGTGTGAACCCGTCAGACGCCCTACTTAAGCGCTTGGCGGGTTCTGCCCTTCTTGTGACAGGTAGCATTCTGGTGGCCTTAAGCAATTCCGAGGGGGCTGGCTCTGTTCAGGTCCTGGCCTGATTACCTGGCGCCCACCTGTACATACAGGTCCTCGGGAATCAAACCGCACGGTTGATTGGTGGTCCCGCCGCACTTTACCCGATTTATCAGCGCCCTGCGCGAACTTCCTTCTTGACCGTTGCAGGTTCAAAGCTGTGCACGACCGGCGTTCCCCGACGTGGCCCCTGCGGCTTTTCGGCCAAGCTCATGATCTTGTAAGCGAACTGAACACCCGCAAAAACGATACCGTTCATGAACCAGATCATTACCAGCGCAATCAGGCCGATTTCCGAACCGGTGATCAGATGCCGAAGGTTCGCGACGTTCAGCGCCAATAGCGCCCCGACAAACACGGCAGAAATGACAAAACCCCAAGCGACTTGCGTGATATACAGGCGGATCAGTTTGGGCATGGCGAACCTCCTTGCGCTGTGACATTCATCTTAGCGCATGTCTGGTTCAGGTAAACGTGTCAGAACGCCTCGGGCTGAGCCTCGCGTGCCATGTGATCCAGCACGGCATTGACGAATTTAGGTTCTTTACCTTCAGGGAAAAAGGCACGCGCCACATCGACAAACTCGGTGATCACCACCTTGGGCGGTGTGTCGCTTTGGGTCAGTTCCGCACCCGCCGCGCGGAACAGCGCGCGCAGGGTCGGGTCGATGCGCGAAATCGGCCACTTGGCCACCAGCGCACGGTCGGTCATCTGGTCGATTGGAGCCTGATAGTTCACGGCGTCATCCACCAGCTTGCGGAACAGCGCGCTGTCGCCCTCAAGCATCTCGTCGCCCTCGTAGACCGCGCCAAACCGATGATCCAGAAACTCGTTTACGACGGCTTCAGTCGTCTGCCCGGACTGCTCCATCTGGAACAGCGCCTGCACGGCATAAAGCCGAGCGGCGGATTTCTTAAGGCGTTTCTGGTTGGCCGGTTTCGGCGCGTCTGTCTTGGTCATGCTGTCGTGGGTCCGTTGTTGTCGCCCGCCACTAGGATGGACTCGGACGGCGGCTTGAAGCCGACGCCCTTTTTGGAAGAGCCCCACTTACGGCTGAGCGCAATCAGATGCAAGGCCGCAGCGGCCGCGCCGCCCCCTTTATTCATCTTTTCGGGGTTGGCGCGCACTTCGGCCTGTTCGTCATTCTCGACGGTCAATATGCCATTGCCGATGCACAACCCCTGCAGGCCCATCAATTGAATGGCCCGGCTGGAATCGTTGCAGACGGTTTCGTAATGCGTGGTCTCACCGCGAATGACGCAGCCCAACGCGACATAGCCGTCAAAATTACACTGTCGGTCGGCCATGGCGATGGCTGTGGGAATTTCCAGCGCGCCGGGAACTTCGACCACTTCACAGGTCCCGCCAGCCGCTTCGATTTCAGCCGTGGCACCCGCGATCAGGTTGTCGGCAATCGAGCGGTAGAACGGGGCCGCCACGATCAATAGTTTCACCGGTTTGTCGAAACTGGGTGTCGGCAGAATCCCGTGTTTGTCTTGTTCAGCCATGTTCAGTCTTCCTTCAGAATCGAGCGGGTGCCAACGATGGACAAGCCAAACGCGTCGAGCCCCAGATACACCGTTTCAGGAGAGTCGGTCAGAAGCACCAGTTCCTGAATACCCATCTTGGACAGGATCTGTGCCCCCAGACCGGTTTGCTTGATGGTGCGCGGGCCTTCATCCTCGACCGCATACAGTGAATTGCGCGGCTGGCGAAACAGGCAGACCACACCACGTCCCTCCTCGGCGATTTTTTCCATCGCGCGCGGCAACTCGCGGGAAGACTTCGGACCAAGACCCAGGATGTCAGGTGCTTCGTGCAGGGCGTGTGTACGCGTCAGAACAGGCTCTGGCGTGGTGATGTCACCCTTGATCATGACAACATGTTCAATGCCGTGGGTCTGATCGGTGAAAATCCGCATTTCCCACTCACCACCGTATTCCGAGGTGACTGTTTCACGCGAGGTCTCGACAACCAGATTGTCGTTGCGCGACCGGTAGCTGATCAGATCGCTGATCGTGCCGATTTTCATATTGTGCTCTTTGGCGATCTCGACCAGATCCGGCAGGCGCGCCATGGTTCCGTCTGCATTCATGATCTCGCAGATCACTCCTGACGGATTAAGCCCGGCAAGGCGCGAGATATCCACGGCGGCCTCAGTATGGCCAGCGCGCACCAGCACCCCGCCCCGCTTTGCCCGCAACGGGAAGACATGCCCCGGGGTGGCGATATGCGCCATCGTGTTCTGTTCGTTGATTGCGGTCGCCACGGTCAGCGCCCGGTCGGCGGCTGAAATCCCGGTGCTGACACCTTCGCGCGCCTCAATCGATACCGTAAAGGCGGTCTCGTGCCGGGACGAGTTGTTCACGGCCATCATCGGCAGTCCCAACGCATCTATCCGTTCCGCCGTCATCGGCAAACAGATCAGACCGCGCCCGTGTGTAGCCATGAAGTTGATCGCCTCGGCATCTGCAAACTCGGCGGGGATCACCAGATCGCCCTCGTTCTCACGATCTTCATGATCGACCAGAATGTACATCCGGCCTGCACGCGCCTCTTCGATGATATCCTCGATCGGGCTGATCGCGTCGCGCAACTGGGCCTCGACCGGTCCGGGGGTTTCAAAGCTCATGGGGCAGCCTTTCACATGGCAGGTTTGCTCGGCGGAATAGACCACTGAGGGCGCAAAGACCAGTCCACAAACGGCGCAGGTGCTTTCCGACGCGACGTATCAGGACATCTCGGCCAGACGCGCGACGTACCGGGCCAGCGTATCGATCTCAAGATTGACGTGATCGCCTACGCCCACATCGCCCCAGGTTGTGACTTCTTTGGTGTGAGGGATGAAATTGATGCCAAACTCGCAATCACTCACGTCATTGACCGTCAGCGATGTCCCGTTCAGCGCAACCGACCCTTTGGGCGCTATGAACCGGGCCAGTTCCTTCGGTGCACGCAAGGTGACACGTGTGCTGTCGCCTTCATCCTCGACCGCGACCACTTTGGCCACGCCATCCACATGGCCCGAAACAATGTGACCGCCCAGTTCATCACCCACTTTCAGCGCTCGCTCCAGATTGACACGCTTGCCGACGGCCCATGTATCAAGGTTGGTCTTCGAAACCGTCTCGGCGCTGATCTGAACATCATACCAATCGTCGCCCAGCGCGATCACTGTCAGGCACACGCCATCACTGGCGATCGAGGCACCGATATCGATACTGGCCGTGTCATAGGCTGTCCTGATCCGGGCGCGCAGATCTCCTTGCTGTTCCAGCTCGGTGACAGTTCCGATGTCGGTGACGATCCCAGTGAACATTCCGTTAACCCTCAGTTCCTACCCTGTGTCTGACTTTCACCGTCGAGGTAAGCCCAATGGGCGTCCCGGGCAAGCCCCACCTTGCCGTACAACGCCCAAACAGGCATAGTTTCAGCAACAAAACCAAAAGAGCAGTCCAGATGCCGCAAACGCCTTCAGGCTCAGATGATCGGGTCTTCCTGTTCCTTCAGGGGCCTCATGGACCGTTTTTCTCGGCGCTCGGGCAGATGTTACGCGCCACGGGGGCGCAAGTCTGGCGGGTTGGGTTCAATGCGGGCGATCAGGCTTTCTGGTTTGACAAAGCGTGTTTCATCGCATTTCAGAACCAGCCCGGCGATTGGCCCAAAACACTGAACAGATTGATTGCCGACAAGGCGGTCACGGACATCGTTCTTTATGGCGACACAAGACCTGTCCATGCCCGGGCGGTTGAGATCGCCAAGTCGCACGGGCTTACCATTCACGTTTTCGAAGAAGGTTATCTGCGGCCTTGGTGGGTCACGTACGAGCGGGATGGATCAAACGGGCACTCGCGTCTCATGTCATTGGATGTGGACCAGATGCGGCAGGCTCTGGCCCAGTCGGACAGCAAGGCACCTCCGCCTCCATCACATTGGGGGGACATGCGGCAACATATTTTCTACGGCGCCCTCTATCATTGGTTCGTGATGTTTCTGAACCGGAGATACCGCAATTTCAGGCGCCATCGTGATCTGTCGGTTTCGCAGGAGTTCAGATTGTATTTCAAACGTCTGATGTTGATGCCTGTTCATCGCCTGCAACGCAGCGTTGCGACGGCGCGTGTCAGATGGGGGGGCTTCCCATATCACCTCGTGCTGCTGCAACTCGGGCATGACAGTTCGGTTCAGGCCCATTCCCGTTTCTCCTGTATGTCCGATTTTCTGGAGCTGGTCATTGCCGGATTCGCGCAAGGCGCACCGACGCACCACAGACTGGTCGTGAAAGAGCACCCTCTGGAAAACCACCGTGAACCATTGCACCTGCGTGCCATGGAGATAGCCAGGAAACACGGAGTACAGAACCGTGTTCACTATGTCCCCGGCGGCAAACTGGCAAGTTTGCTGGATGAGGCAAATTCGGCCGTCACCGTGAACTCCACTGCGGGGCAGCAGGTCTTGTGGCGGGGTATTCCGCTGCGGATTTTCGGGCGTTCGGTTTATGACAAGACCGACTTCGTATCGCAGCAGTCGATCGCTGCTTTTTTTGCTGACCCTGACTCGCCTGATGTCGAAGCATATCGCAGCTATCGGCAATTCCTGCTGGAAACCAGCCAGGTTCCGGGCGGCTTTTATTCCCGGCGCGGACGTCGGCAATTGTTGCGCCGCGCCGTGGACATGATGCTAAGCAGCAGCGACCCCTATCAGGCCATTCTGAACAAGAACGAGGCGCAGACGCCACAGTTGAAAATCGTCGAGTAGACCGGATGCTCTGTGACTGGAAGTTGAGCGATTTACCGGTTAATCTTCCGGCAACAACAAAAGACTGAGGATATCCGGCAGTGCAATTCTCTCCTAAGCGATGGATGCGGGGGGTTTCCCTTGTGGCCACAATCGGCTTGCTGGCGGCCTGCCAACTTCCGAAATCCGGGCCAAACAAGACCGAAATTCTGGCTGGCGCAGTTCAGAATGGCGGCAACGCGTTTGTCGTCGAAGTCGATGATCGCGTGACACGCCTCACATCCGCCGTGCCTCAGTTTGGCTTTTCTTCCTCGTTCAGCAGCGCCCAGGCCTTGACCGCCGACACTGTACGGCCCGGAGACGTGCTGGGCCTGACCATATGGGAAAACGTGGACGACGGTTTGCTGTCCGGCGAAACCGGTACGGCAACCGCCCTGGATGAAGTTCAGGTCGACAGCGACGGTTTTATTTTTGTCCCTTATGCAGGTCGGATTCGGGCCGCAGGGAACACGCCGGAACAGCTTCGCGTTTTGATCACGAACAAGCTGCGTGAACAGACACCCGACCCACAGATCGAAGTGCGGCGTGTTGCTGGTGACGGATCCACCGTCTCGCTGACGGGAACTGTCGCATCTCCCGGCATCTATCCGATCGAACGCCCAACCCGTTCGCTGCTTGGCATGCTGTCTCAGGCGGGCGGGGTTTCTGTAGCGTCAGATATCGCGCTGGTGACTCTGATCCGAGGGGGTCAAAAGGGCACCGTCTGGTACGAAGACCTGTTCCGCAATCCAAAACTGGACGTCGCATTGCGTGGCGGAGACCGCATTTTGGTGGAAGAAGATAGCAGATCATACATCGCTCTAGGTGCCACAGGTGGCCAATCGCGCGTCGCCTTTGAAAGCCAGGATCTTTCTGCGCTTGAAGCATTGGCCCAAGTCGGTGGTTTACTGACGCTGTCCTCTGATCCAACCGGTATTTTCATTCTGCGAAAAGAACGCCAGGACGTCGCACGCAGTATCACCGGACGCGCCGATTTTAAGGGCGACCAGCGTATGATCTACCTGCTGAACCTGACGGCCCCCAACGGCCTGTTCATTGCGCGGGATTTCGTGATCCGCGACGATGATACGATTTATGTGACCGAAGCACCCTATGCACAGTGGAGCAAATCCATCTCGCTTATCGCTGGTGGCCTGACCCCCATCGCAAACGTTGCCACGCTGACCGGCAACTGATGCATGGTACCCGATCCGGACAGCGCAGCCGGGGCCAAGCGCACCCAGCTGTTTGTCTATAACGGTGGCTTCCTGACGCAGAAACGTCTCAGGCGTATTCTGACGCTTTCGGGCTATGACATTCGCCTGGGTTTTCCCAAGGATGGCGGCTGCGTAGGACTCTGGGGTAACAGCCCTACTGCGTATCGGGGTCTACGGGTCGCCGAAAAATACAATGCCCCGGTTCTGCGCGTCGAAGACGCCTTGCTCAGGTCCCTGCATCCGGGCCGTGCCGGTGAACCCCCGTTGGGCCTGTTGCTGGACCGTTCAGGCCCGCATTTTGATGCAGCCGAACCTTCGGACCTTGAGAAGTTGCTGAACGCTGATCCGCTGGACGACACCGCGCTGCTGAACCGCGCGCGTGCCGCGATGGAGCGGGTCAGGGAATTGCACCTCAGCAAGTATTCCGCATTTGACCCCGACCTTGCCGCACCTGACCCCGGTTATGTACTGGTCATCGACCAGACGGTTGGCGATGCCGCCGTCACGGCAAGCGGTGCCGATCGTGCCCGTTTTCTTGAAATGCTTGTGGTCGCGCAGGAGGAAAACCCAGGCGCGCGCATTTTGATCAAGACACATCCAGAAACGCTGGCGGGTCATCGTCAGGGGCACTTTACCGATCAGGACCTGTCAGACCGGGTCACTCGGTTTGACAAGCCGATCAGCCCGTGGCCCCTGCTTGAGGGCGCAATCGCGGTCTATACCGTATCCTCGCAACTGGGCTTCGAAGCGATCCTGGCCGGTCACAAACCGCGCATTTTCGGCCAACCTTTCTACGCCAGTTGGGGCCTGACGCAGGATGAATTCCCAGTCCAGCGCCGTCAGCGTAATCTGACCCGCGCGCAACTGTTCGCGGCCGCGATGCTGCTTTACCCGACCTGGTACGACCCTTACCGAGATCAGCTGTGCGAACTGGAAACGGTTCTGGACACGTTGGAGGCACAGACCCGCGCGTGGCGGCAGGACAGGCACGGTTGGACCGCCACTGGCATGCGCTTGTGGAAACGAAGACACTTGCAGCAGATTTTCGGGCGACATGGCAAGTTGCGCTTTACGTCCACACAGCCTGTCGCCTCGGATCGCCCCCATATGGTCTGGGCCAGTCAGGCGCGCGAAAGCGAAGGGGCAATTCGCGTGGAAGACGGATTCTTGCGTTCACGCGGATTGGGGGCCGCACTTGTTCCGCCTCTATCCTTGGTAACGGATGAAATCGGCATCTACTACGACCCCACAAAACCCAGCCAGTTGGAAAACCTGATCGGCGAGCGCGCAACATTGCGTCCGGATCAGGAATTACGCGCTGAAAGACTTGTTGAGAGATTGCTGGCCGATGGTTTGAGCAAGTATAACTCGGGCCAGCCAGCGCCTTCCCTGCCCGACGGGCATCGTATTCTTGTGCCCGGACAAGTTGAAGATGATGCCTCGATCCTGTTGGGCACCAACACAGTGCGTAGCAATCTGGCACTGCTGCAAACCGCGCGCAAGGCCAACCCCAACGCGATCCTGATCTACAAACCGCACCCAGACGTCGAAGCCGGGTTACGGGATGGCCAGATAGACGCAGAGGCACTTGCGGACCTTGTTGTGACCCATATTGACCCCGCCTCTCTGCTTCCGCAGGTGCACGAGGTGTGGACGATGACATCGCTGTTGGGGTTCGAGGCATTGTTGCGCGGGGTGAAGGTCACGACTCTGGGTGCGCCCTTCTATGCGGGATGGGGCCTGACCACCGATCTCGATACCGTTCCCGTCAGGCGAGGCGCACGGCCATCGCTGATGGGCTTGGTGCACGCCACCTTGATTGACTATCCGCGCTATTTCGATCCGATCACCAGACAACCCTGCCCTGTCGAAGTGGCTGTTGAACGCTTGGCGCTGGGGTATTCGGCACCGTCTGGTCCGTTCAATCGTTTCCTGGCAAAGCTGCAGGGCGCGTTCGCGACGCACGCTCATCTTTGGCGTTGACGTTATTCCGACGCTCTGCGCCAACGGTGCAAAACATCCCCGCCGACCGCCTGCGTTTCGATCAAATTGAACCTCGGTGCGGCCTCCAGCGTTTCCAGACCAAGTGTCCCGACCGCGGCCAGTCCTTCGGCTCCGATGGTCAAACCGGCAGTGAACCCGATCAGTTCGTCCACCAGATCCTCAGCCAGCAACGAGGCCGCAAGCGCAGCCCCACCTTCGCAGAACACGCTGGTCAGACCGGCCTGACCCAGTTGCTGAAGCAGATCCAACGCATCGATATGGTGGTCCTTCAACGCGCAGGGGATCAGCTTTGCCCCCAATCCCTCCCACGCCTGTGCACGTTCGGCATCCGGGTGATGCGCATGGCAGAGCCAGACAGGTATCTTTGAGGCCGTGCGCGCCAGCTGCCCCATCAGAGAAATATCCATATGGCGGGACACCACGACGCGGACGGGTTGATGCTCAACGCCAAGATCCCGAACGGTCAGCGAGGGGTCGTCGGCGCGCGCCGTCCCTGCCCCGACCATCACTGCATCGTGACGTGCACGCATGGCATGGACCACACGACGTGCCTGCGGTCCGGTGATCCATTGGCTGTGCCCTGTCGAGGTCGCGATGCGCCCGTCAAAACTGCTGGCCATCTTCAGCGTCACAAAAGGCCGGCCTTGTTCAGTCTTGAGGAAGAAGCCTTCCAGATCCCGTTCTGCCTGTTCCGCAAGAACGCCACTTACAACGTCAATCCCCGCCTCGCGCAACATGGCAAAACCCTGCCCAGCCACGCGCGGATCGCTGTCTTCGACAGCGGCCACAACACGGGAAACACCTGCCGCAATCAAGGCCTCGGCGCAGGGCGGCGTTTTGCCGTGATGGGCACAGGGCTCCAGCGTTACATAGGCGGTCGCACCACGCGCACCCTGCCCGGCCTGAACCAATGCTTCGGTCTCGGCATGAGGGCGGCCACCCGGTTGTGTCCAGCCCCGCCCAATGATCCGGTCATCACGAACGATGACGCACCCCACGGCGGGGTTCGGCCAGCACGTCCCCTGACCGCGCCGCCCCAAAGACAGGGCAAGCGCCATAAATCGCTTATCTGCTTCGTTCACTCGTCAGTCGAAGGCTGCGGCGGGCGCAGTTCGTGGACGAACTCCTCGAAATCATCGGCCGCCTGGAAATTCTTGTACACACTCGCAAAGCGAACATAGGCGACAGTGTCGATCCGCGCCAGAGCTTCCATAACGATTTCACCGATCTTGTTGGACGGGATATCCGTGTCGCCCATGCTTTCCAGACGGCGCACGATGCCCGAGATCATCTGATCGATCCGTTCGGGATCAACGGGCCGTTTCTGCATCGAGATGCGGATCGAACGCTCCAGCTTGTCGCGATCGAAATCCTCGCGTTTACCATTGGTTTTTATGACAACCAGATCACGCAGCTGCACACGTTCGTAGGTCGTGAACCGTCCGCCACAGGCCGGGCAGAACCGGCGTCGGCGGATAGCCACGTGGTCCTCTGCCGGGCGTGAATCTTTCACCTGAGTGTCGATATTTCCGCAAAACGGGCAGCGCATCCGCCGTCTCCTCGTACCATGTTCGGCCTCTTTTTGTAAGCGCTGCGGCTTACTTATCCACAACTATAGGGCAGCCGCTAGGGTTTGGGTAGTCGGAAATTCAAACCGCTAAATAAAGGGTCAGGCCAGATGCGCTGCAACCTTCCTTTGATGCGGCGCAGTACGGTGTTCAAACAGGTAAATCCCTTGCCATGTTCCAAGCACAGGCCGACCCTGCAACACCGGGATCGTCAGCGAAACCGGCATGAGCGCCGCTTTGATATGCGCTGGCATATCATCCGGGCCTTCATACGTGTGCCTCAGGTAGGACATGGCGGGGTTGTCTGACCGAGGAACGAGCCGCTCAAAAAACGCCTGAAGATCAGTTTGAACCTCGGGGTCCGCGTTTTCCTGGATCAACAACGAGCAAGAGGTGTGGCGAACGAACAGAGTCAAAACCCCATCCTTCGCTACCCGTTCAAGCCATTGCAGCACATCAGACGTAAATTCGTACAGCCCCGGCCCTTGAGTGTGCAAAACGAATTCAGTCTGCATCGTTACAATCCCGCGCGCCAATCAATCGTTGAAGAACGGCCGATAGTTACACCGTGCATTCGCACCTTGTATAGATTCACTGTTACCGGGCTGAAACCCGAACGAAACAAAGCTGCTTGGTTGCACATCAACCGACTGAGGCTGCTTAATCGAAAACTGAACTGCTGTTCTGCGCCCGGTGGTGACACTGGGCCCGTATCCTCGCAACACATAAATTCGGTCCATCCAGCCCAACCCCAAGGTCCGGCGCGCATAATCCGCGGCCGCGCACCAATAGCCTTCGACACGTTTGTCACCGCGCGGGATGACCTCAAAATCAGTGGCGTTGATGGGTTCTGTTCGAAATCCATTCGGCGCAGCATCTGCTGTCATGGGGATACTGAGGGTCAAGGCGGCCAGCGCGGCGAAGGTGCATAACTGTTTCATCGTTAATTCTTCCCTGATTGCTTGTTCCAAATAGGTTAGACGAACTTCATCGCGTGCACAGGGCACCTCACGATCAATTCAACCCGCTTCGTGCATTGCGTGATCCGGCGTGAGCCAGCCCTGATAGCGGATCAGCAGGCCTAATCCCGGTGCCTCTGCTGACACGTTGAACCTGAACCGGCCCGTTGCATCCTGCCATTCCCGTGTGTTCGAACGTGGCACCGCAAATAAAGGTACCGGGATGCCCAATACTGTCAGGCGGAGGATCCTGATATACAGCACGCCGTTCTGCCAGCTGGGCTTCAGCCAGATTGAAATCGCTCCGAAATCCTCGCGGACACTTGCCCGCGTGCTGTCATAGGTCAGACAGGAGGTTGTGCGATGGCCGGCGAAGTCGCGTTCCCAAATTACAGCCTGACCTTCTGAGCGTACCTTCACTGATACTGCGACGTCCTTTCCGTCCTGCGGAAATCCGGCCATGCGCGTTGCAAAAGCAACCAAGGCACCTGCGCCAAGCTCGATATCGCATCGACCTGAGTAGGATGCCTCGGAGCTGTGCAGCCGAAAGACCGCATCTGGCACGTCATCAACCGAACCCAGCGCCTGCAAAAACGGATCCCACGACATCAAAATCCATCGCTCGCAAAACGTGCCTTCACATCAGGTCCCGGCACCAAACATGTCTTGGTTTTTCCGAACAATGTATATCTGTTTCGCGCAATCAGGCGGTAAATCGGATCTTTGACTAAACCGGGCAGGAACCGGCACACCGAAAGCAGCGGCCACAAACCCGGCAATTGACGCATCGCGGCGGCAAACGCATCCAGATTTTGATAGACTGCGCCATTCACTATCACCAGATTTGTCTGAAAGTCGCATGTGGGCAGATCAAGGTCGCGATACAGTTTTTGTCCAAGGGGTGACTGCGCTGTCGCGAATTTGGAAATTCCGTGACCGATCACGTTCAAGCATGAATCGGAAAAAGCCCGAACACAGAACACATTCACCATCAAATATGATCAGGTTTCCAATGCGAGTATCTGTGTTTCCGGCCTTGTCTCGCATTCGCATCGCACAAGTGTCATCCTTCGAGGCAGGATGACAAATCCAGCGTCGCAGAACAATGCGAAACTTGCGGAAGAAAAAGAGTGTGCCGGGGAGCCCTGAGCGGAGGCTGGTGATTTCTCCGAGGCTCTGACCTCATCCCCATAAAGGTCTCGACCCGGCAACGCTGCTGATTTGGGCAGCTAGGCGCCTCAGTTCATGTGCGTTCCGGTCAAAACCTTTCGAGAACTTGCCAACACATCGAACGCCGTTGCACAATCCCCCTAGCCAATAGCCAAAGTCAAAAACGGGATTTCTGTGATAGCCTGTTAGAGTATTTGAGAACGTAAGGTGTTGTTCCACAATGGATGTAGATATCGGCCGACTACATTTTTTGACCCGGGCGCTTGATCGCCTCACCGGCAATAGCGAAGTATCTCAGCGGGTAATGATGCAGACCGGGCTTCGACAGCAAGACATCGCGCCCCCTGCCGCAGTCTACAGTGCGCATAAAGAGGCCCTGTTCATCCGACACGCCTGTGACGCCGTTGGTGACATCACATTTGCGGCACGCACTGGGCTCGAGGTCACGTCGGCTTCGACCGTTACAGGGTATATCAGCAAATACTCACGCGATTTGAAGCAGGTGATGGAAAACCTGTCACGCTTTCACGGAATCATCGACCCGGCCATCGGGCTCAGCTTCCGTGTTGCCGGCAACTTCGCGGCGCTTGAGGCCGATTGGAAAGATGCAAGCTTTGCCCGCTATCATCGGCGCACGGAATTCCTGTTGTTCGCTGCGTTGGCAAGAATGAGGAACCTGACGCAGGTGAACTTGTACCCGATTGAGATGCGCTTTCAGCACAAAGTTGGAAACCACGTCAAAACCTATGAAAAGCTGGCAGGCTGTCCCGTGGTTTTCGGAGCTGAAAAGATCGAGATCATTCTGCCGCTATCTGCGCTGGATTTGCAGGTGCCGACCTATGATCCCAAGCTGCGGGCGCATTTGCTCGAATACGGTGAAAGATTGCTGGCCGAGAAGCCATCCCCCAAGAATATGACCCGTGCCCGTGTCGAAGGGCTGATCACCCGATCCCTGCCAGGCGCAATCCTGCAAGCCGAAGATGTAGCCGCTGATCTGGGCATGAGCCTCAGAACCTTCAGCCGACGCCTTAAGGATGAAGGCACCAGCTATCGCGATATTGTTGACGATCTAAGGTGTGATCTGGCCCAGACTTTCATCACAAATGGCATGACTCTGTCTGAAATCTCATACGCGCTGGGGTATGCTGATCAGGCTGCTTTTTCGACCGCCTTCAAACGGTGGACAGGTCAGCCGCCCAGCGCCTTCAAGACCCGTGTGGAACATCCCATTCGGACAGCTGGCCAGGGGTCATCGGTGTGAAAAACCTCGCCTCGGCCTGTCCCATGAGTGGACTGGACCGATATAGAAAGGCACACCGCCCGGACCTTGTGCGTTCTCGCCAATGTGATGTGAGAACCAGCCAATGTGAACAAAATGAAAAAAGGCGCCTCGGTCGAGGCGCCTAAAAGTTTACTGATCCAGGAACGAACGGAGTTTCCGTGAACGGCTGGGATGTTTCAGCTTCCGCAGCGCTTTCGCTTCGATTTGGCGGATACGTTCGCGGGTAACACTGAACTGTTGGCCGACCTCTTCCAGAGTGTGGTCGGTGTTCATGCCGATGCCGAAACGCATCCGCAGAACCCGTTCCTCGCGCGGGGTGAGCGAGGCAAGAACCCGGGTCGTGGTCTCCTTGAGGTTTTCCTGAATGGCACTGTCCAGCGGCAGCACGGCATTCTTGTCCTCAATGAAATCGCCCAGCTGGCTGTCTTCCTCGTCGCCGATAGGCGTTTCCAGCGAAATCGGCTCTTTGGCGATTTTCATCACCTTGCGAACCTTTTCCAGCGGCATTTGCAGCTTTTCCGCCAGTTCTTCAGGCGTCGGTTCACGACCGATCTCGTGCAGCATCTGACGACCGGTCCGGACCAGCTTGTTGATCGTTTCGATCATATGAACCGGAATACGGATCGTGCGGGCCTGATCCGCGATCGAGCGGGTGATCGCCTGCCGGATCCACCAGGTCGCATAGGTCGAAAACTTGTAGCCACGGCGGTATTCGAACTTGTCCACGGCCTTCATCAGGCCAATGTTGCCTTCCTGAATAAGATCAAGGAATTGCAGGCCACGGTTCGTGTACTTTTTGGCAATCGAGATCACCAGACGCAGGTTGGCTTCGACCATTTCCTTCTTGGCCTGCCGCGCTTCTTTTTCGCCCTTCTGAACCTGCTGCACGATGCGGCGAAATTCAGAGATATCCAGACCGACATACTGACCAACCTGGGCCATGTCGTTGCGCAGTTCTTCAACCTTGGCGGTTGAGCGTTCGATGAACATCTGCCAACCCCGGCCCGGTTTTTCAGCCATCTCGGCCAGCCAGTTCGGATCAAGTTCCCGCCCGCGATAAGCGTCGATGAACTCACGGCGGTTAATGCGCGCCTGATCCGCCAGTTTCACCATCGAGCTGTCTAGCGACATGACGCGACGGTTGATCCCATAAAGCTGGTCAATCAATGCGTCGATACGGTTGTTGTGCAGGTGAAGACCATTCACCAGCTCGACGATCTCGGCCCGCAGCTTCTGATACGTCGCCTCGTCTTTTTCGCTGAAAGTGCCGTCTTCGTTCAGCGTGGCCGAAATCCGGCTGTCCTGCATTTCAGACAGCATCGAGAAGTCGGTCGAGATGCGCTCCAAGGTTGTCAGAACCTGATCCTTCAGCGCCGCTTCCATCGCGGCCAGCGACATGTTGGCCTGATCGTCGTCATCGTCATCGTCGTCGTTGTTCAGCGGGTTGCCATCGGCATCCAGCTCAGGGCCGCTATCCTTGGCCGGCTTGTTCGCCTGCACCGCCGACGTATCAACGACCGGCTCATCAACGTCACCGTCTTCGTCCAACTGGTTGCCGAACGTGGTTTCCAAATCAATGACATCCCGCAGAAGAATGTCTTCGGACAGCAATTCGTCGTGCCAGATTGTGATCGCCTGGAAGGTCAGCGGGCTTTCACACAGGCCGGCAATCATCGTGTTGCGACCGGCTTCGATCCGCTTGGCGATTGCGATCTCGCCCTCGCGGCTCAGCAATTCAACCGAACCCATCTCACGCAGATACATGCGGACGGGGTCGTCCGTGCGGTCCAGCTTTTCTGCGCCTGCACCAGCCAGTGCAACCTCGCGGTTGCTTTCCGCGGCAACCAGTTCGGTCGAGCCTTTGTTCTCTTCTTCTTCGGCCTCTTCATCTTCGATGATGTTGATGCCCATCTCGGACAGCATCGACATAACGTCTTCGATCTGTTCCGAGCTGACCTGATCAGGCGGCAGGACCTGATTGAGCTGGTCGTAGGTGATGTAACCTTTCTCGCGAGCCTCGGCGATCATCTTCTTGACGTTGGCCTGGCTCATGTCCAGCGAGATTTCCTGTTCCTGCTCGTCGGATTTGCGGTCTTCGTTCGTATCCTTGGCGGCCATTCAATGCTCCTGCAGGGATGGGTGATTCGTCTCAGCCGAATCATTAGCGCGTATAAGTGATTCGGCCACCCGTTTATCCGTTTTTCTTTTCCAGTGCCTTACGAAAACACCACTTATCGGCGTTTCCGCTCGAATTTGATACCTGACATGATCGCCGCAAACGCGTCTTTCTCGTCACGATTGATTCGCGCGCCGTTGTCGGCGACGTCGAATACAGCCCGGTCTTCGTTCTGGCTGCGGCTTGTTCGGTTACGCTCTTCGGCGGCTTGCGCCAGCCGATATGTCAGCGCCTCATCAGCCAGATCAGACAATTCTTCTGCAGCTTCGGCAATCTCGGCATCCAACCCCCGGAGCGCTTTGATTTTCGCGAGTTCCTCGGCCAGCGTCATTTCGGCCTTTTCTACGTCGCCTGGCTTGAACACACAGGGGATAACTGCCACATGGCGAAGCGTCAGCAGGTTTTCAAGGGCGTCAGGTCCCATTGATGCGATAATGTGGTCTTTCAGGTTGTCCGGATCATCGATCGCATGACGCAGAACAGCATCGCGCAATGCTGCGTGGTCAGGATCGTGACACTCCATTTCTTCCAACTGTTGCTCAAATTGAACAACAACCTTGGGATTCAGGATTGAGATCGCCAGAATAGCGGCTTCGCGCAGATGGATGTCCGCGTTTTCCGAAGAGGCCAGAAACGAACTGCGCGCGCCCGGCGTCGCTTTTTGCGGCGGCTGCCATTTGCCGCGCGGTTGCCACTGACGATTTTGCGGTTGTCGTTGTGGGCGGAACAGTTGCCAGCGCAGATCTTTGATTTCCTGCCCGTAATGCGAACGGATCGACGGGTCCCGGACAAGCTTGATCTTGTCGCGCAAGGATTTATCCAAAGCCGCCTTGCGCTCGGGGCTGTCGAAAACCTTGCCTTCGGTCTCGCGCTGCCACAGCAGCTTGACCATCGGAATGGCACCATCCAGCACAGCCTTTACGGCCCCTGCCCCTTCGGCGCGCAAAAGATCGTCCGGGTCCTTACCTTCAGGCATCAAAGCAAAACGCAGGGATTTTCCGGCCTCCAGCAGAGGCAGCGCCAGATCAACCGCCCGCATGGCCGCTCGCAGACCTGCTGCATCCCCGTCCAGCGCTATGATCGGCTCATCTGCGATCCGCCAGAGCAGTTGCAACTGGTGTTCCGTAATGGCCGTTCCTAACGGTGCAACCGACGCACCAAAGCCCGCCTCGGCCAGCGCGATCACGTCCATATACCCTTCGGCCACGATCAACGGCTGCCCTTTGCCCGCCGCCTGCCGCGCTGGACCTTGATTGTAAAGGCTGCGCCCCTTGTCGAACAACTCGGTCTCGGGTGAGTTCAGGTATTTCGCATTGTCATTCGGGTCCATCGCGCGGCCACCGAATGCAATGCAGCGCCCACGCGGATCACGGATCGGGTACATGATCCGATTGCGGAAGGTGTCGTAGGGTTTTTTGCCCTTGTTTGAAGGCTTGGCCAGCCCGGCGCCAAGGATCAACTCCTCTTCGATGCTCTTGCCGCGCAGGTGATCCCAAAGCGCCTGCCAACCGTCCGGCGCAAACCCGATCTCCCACCGATCCAGCGCCCTTTGATCCAGACCCCGGCGCGACAGGTAATCCCGTGCCTCTGCCCCCGCCGCTGTTTTGAGCTGCAAGCGGAAGAACTGCGCGGCCTGCTCCATCACATCGGCAAGCTGACTGCGGCGGTCCTGCTTTTCCTGCGCCTTGGGATCGCGCGCAGGCATCGGCATCCCGGCCTCGCGGGCCAATATTTCAACGGCTTCGATGAACGAGACATTCTCAGTCTCTTTCACGAAGCTGATCGCGTCGCCCTTGGCGTGACAGCCGAAGCAGTAATAAAACCCCTTTTGGTCGTCGACATGGAATGAGGCTGTCTTTTCGTGATGAAACGGGCAAGGCGCCCACATGTCACCCTTGCCTTGATTGGATTTGCGCTGATCCCACATAACCTTGCGCCCGACGACCTGAGACAGGCTCAGGCGGGTGCGTAGTTCATCCAGAAATCCGGGGGGCAGTGACATGGGTCAAACCTGACAGAAACGGGAACGCGCGCCAAGGGTATGACGCGCGTTTGTCCACAGGGAAATGATGGTGCTGTGGATTATTGCTGCAAACACAGCTCAAGCCACGCGGCACCCAGATCCTTTTTGCGCACGTCGCGCATCTTTTGTTCGTAGACCCACGGTGTGATCAGCGGGATCGCGGCGTTATAGTTCTCAGGCCATGATGGGCCACTATCTGCAACGGCTTGTGCTACATCACGTTCTTTCACGCGATCCAGCCGGGCCTTTTGTATCGCGGCTACGACATCAGCCTGATACTTGCAGCTTTCTTCCTTTGTTTCCTGTGCGGCCAAAGGGGTGGCCAGCAGAGCCGCGACAATGGCTATACGCAACATGGGGGTCTCCGGGATTCGTTTCTCTGAGTGTCTACTATCCGTCAAACTAACGGGCCACCATCGACATTCAAGCCGCAGAACGTTCAGGCGGGGCGAAATGATCATCCCGCCTGTTTGATTCAGAGCCCCTTGGCGCGATAGCTTTTGGCCACGCGGTCGATCGCGACGATATAGGCCGCAGTACGCAGGTCTTCGACATCGTCACGGCTGTGCCACACCTCACGCATCGACTGGTAGGCAATACGCATGGTGTCATCGAGGCCTGAGCGCACCAGTTCAAGCTCATCAGCACCCTTGAGGTACTTGGCCTTGAAGTCTGGCGACATCGACCACGCATCACCCAGATAACGGTCCAGCCGCTCCAGCTCGCTGACAATCAGTTCATGCCGCGCCTCTTCCTGGCGACGCTGCATCCGACCGAAACGAATGTGGCTAAGGTTCTTGACCCATTCGAAATAAGATACCGTCACACCGCCCGCGTTGGCATACATATCCGGGATGATGATGGTGCCTTTCTTGCGAAGAACCTCATCCGCGCCAGCAGTGACCGGGCCATTCGCGGCCTCTATGATCAAAGGCGCTTTGATCCGATCAGCGTTGGACAGGTTGATGACAGCTTCTAGGGCTGCCGGGATCAGGATATCGCACTCAGCCTCCAGAACGCTTGCGCCTTCTGCTGAATGTGTCGCGTCCGGGTAATCCTTGACCCCACCATGCTTGACGATCCACTGCCGAACGGCTTCGACATCGATACCGTCCGGGTTGTACAACGCCCCGTCCCACTCGATGATACCGACAACGCGCGAGCCGTCTTCCTCGCTCAGGAACTTTGCCGCGTGGTAGCCCACGTTGCCGAGCCCCTGCACCACGACGCGCTTTCCATCCAGCTTTCCCGACAGGCCAGCCTTCTGGATGTCTTCAGGGTGACGAAAAAACTCGCGCAGAGCATATTGTATGCCACGACCGGTCGCCTCGACCCGCCCCGCGATGCCACCTGCGTTCAATGGCTTACCGGTCACACAGGCACGCGCATTGATATCGGTGGTGTTCATCCGCGCGTATTGGTCGGCCATCCAGGCCATTTCGCGTTCGCCCGTGCCCATGTCGGGCGCCGGAACGTTTTGCGACGGGTTGATCAGATCGCGCTTGGCAAGCTCATAGGCAAAGCGTCGCGTGATCTGTTCCAGCTCGTGCTCTTCGTATTTCCGCGGATCGATGCAAAGCCCACCTTTCGAACCGCCGAACGGTGTTTCGACAAGAGCACATTTGTAGGTCATCAGCGCAGCCAGAGCTTCGACCTCATCCTGGTTCACCGCGGTAGCGTAGCGAATGCCGCCTTTGACCGGCTCCATATGTTCGGAATGGACAGACCTGTACCCGGTGAAGGTGTGGATCTCGCCGCGCAGGCGCACACCAAACCGAACGGTGTAGGTCGCGTTACAAACCCGGATTTTCTGCTCCAGACCCGGCGGCAGTTCCATCAGGGCGGCCGCCCTGTTGAACATCAGGTCAACACTTTCGCGAAAGCTTGGTTCTTGGATGCCGGTCATAAAATCCTCCGTGCCGCTGGATGACGAAACGTCATGACGTTTTGTCGCACCACTCAACGCTGGCTGCAATCAAACAATGCACTTTTTTTCATCACCTTATTAACAGAGACTTGAGCACTTGAGAGTGAGTCGCCCAATCTGGTCAATCGCTTAACTGATTGTCTTCATTTCATCGACAGACTAGGGGAAAAAGCTAAAATTATACCCCGTGGGCGCTCAAAAAGGCCAAAACCAAGCCTTTTTCGCCCAATTCACGCCACGTTTGAAAATTAAATTGAACCCAAATTTCTTTTCTATGTCGCACCAATTCGAAGTGCGGAGCGGAGTCATCAAAATGATAAAATTCTCGCTTCATATAGTCCGTATGCAGCCGAAGCGCAAAGTTTCAAAGTTGCACAAGTTCGCCTCGGAAGAAGACGGTACTTTCACCATTTTCACTCTACTCATGATCATCCTCATGTTTGCGATCACCGGCGTCGCGATGGATTTTATGAATTACGAGCGTGACCGTGCAAATCTGCAATCCACATTGGATCGCGCAGTCCTAGCGGCAGCCGACCTTGATCAGGACCTTCCTCCTCAGGAAGTCGTTGACGCTTATATGGTGAAGGCGGGACTAGGCCACCTCGAAAAAACCGTAACTGTTACCGAAGGGTTTGGCTCCAGAAGTGTCGTAGCAACGGCCGACGCCGTCGTTCCAACGCGGTTTATGGGATTTGCAGGTATTGAAGCCTTGGGAGTGAGGGCCGTCAGTGCCGCCGAAGAGTCCATTGGCGCAGTCGAGATTTCTTTGATTCTCGACATATCCGGCTCAATGTCACGATCTTCGGCCACTTCGGGAAAAAGCAAAATTGCAGTGTTGAAAGAAGCGGCATCAGAGTTCGTAAGGCTTATGCTCGACAAACCTGATGATACCCAGATCTCAATCTCGATCGTTCCATACGCAACTCAAGTCAACGCCGGCGCCTCGATCTTGGACAAATTTACTAATGTCACTCAGGAGCACAGCTACTCTCATTGCGTAAACTTTATCCCGGAACAGTACAGCGACGCTGACCTGCATCGTTCGGATACACTCGAACGTACGGCCCATTTCGACCCGTTCACATATTCTGAGGGCTCTATCGATCTTCCTGTTTGTCCGGTACGCGCGGGCAGCGCAATCACACCCGTGACCGACAACATGAACAAGTTACTAAGCCAGATCGCCTCTCTAACACCCGGAGGGAATACATCAATCGATATTGGGATGAAGTGGGGGACCGCCCTTCTTGATCCGAGTATGCGCGGGATTGTACAGGATCTATCACTCGAAACAGACCCTTCCTATCCATCATCATTCATTGTTCCACCAAAGTTCTCCGTTCGCCCTTCGGATTACGGAACTGACGTCCTGAAAGTGGCGATTGTCATGACAGATGGTCAGAACACCGACCAGTACATGCTGAACCCATCACTGCGTGAAGGAATGTCTGATGTATGGTACAATCAAGAAGCAGGCGAATACACGGTTTATCATTCGCAGGGCAATCCCAATTTTTTCTGGCCTCAACAAGATACCTGGGAGGATCACCCATTTGGTAATCCAGAACCAGAGACTCCGCTCAATGAAGAAACCGGCACCGCCGTACGACTGACATATCCAGAACTTCTCAACCGTACATCGTTGGCTTGGAACGCAAGATACAATTACTACTGGCAATCCAGTGGTTGGGCTGAATGGTATTCCAAAGCTTACTCAAAAGTGGAAACTTCAGCCAAAAACCAGCGCACAAAACATGTTTGTGACGCTGCAAAAGATGAAGGCATCATTGTTTATGGTATCGCATTCGAAGCGCCAAGAAGCGGCTTCAGAACTCTGAAAGACTGTGCCAGCTCTGACAGCCACGTATACGATGTAAGCGGCCTGAATCTGGAGAAAGCGTTCGAGTCTATTGCCTCGTCTATTCGCAAGCTAAGGCTGACCCAATGATCCGCAATGCACTCTTTAGATGTCGCCTTTTTAAGCGGTCGGAAAGTGGAAACGCTACGATTGAATTCGTTATGATCATTCCGTTTTTTCTTGCTTTGCTTGTGGCTGGCGCGGAGGTATCAATCATTACAACGCAGCATGGTGCGCTGGAACGCGGCGTTGATCTGGTCGTACGGGACATTCGTCTCGGCACAGGTGCCAACTGGGATCATGATGAAATCAAGAACCAGATCTGTGACGTTTCCGGCATTCAAAACTGTAAAGAGAACTTGCGACTACAAATGATCCGCCAAGACGCTTTTAGCGGCATTTCGCTTTCCAATGAGGCATCCTGCACTGACAGTTCTGAAGATGTAAAACCTGTACTGGAATTCGAAAGCGGACAATCCAACGAACTAATGATCTTACGTGCCTGCTTGCGCATCGATCCGGTACTCGAAACTTCGGTAATTGCGCGCACCGTGCCTGATGCGTCCGGCCACTATTCATTGACCGCAACGACTGCATTCGTACAGGAGCCACTGTAAGATCATGTCCGTAATGAAAAATCTAAAGAACCGCGTCAAGGCGTTCAAACGGGAGGAAAGTGGCGTTCTAACCGTAGAAGCCCTTATGATTTTTCCTTTATTTCTGTGGACGATAACGTTTACGTTCACTGCTTTTGAGGGATTTCGTCAAAGTGCCTCTAATCTGAAGGCGGCCTACACGGTTAGCGACCTGATCTCGCGAGAAACGCAGGCCGTTACCGATATCTACATCAACTCTGTTCACGACTTGTTGGGGAAGATGGTCAATAACAGATCCGATGTGAAAATGCGGGTCTCTTTGATCCTCTACGATGAAGATGACGATCGTCACTATGTCCGTTGGTCGACAGTGCGCGGTTTTGATAATGAATGGAATAACAACAACATTCGGGAAATCGAAGATCGTCTTCCTCCAATGCCCAATCAGGACACGGTCATTTTGGTGGAAACGTCCAACGAGTTCGTTCCTACGTTCAAACCTGGTTGGGATTTTGCAACGGGCATTACCTTTGAGAATTTCATTTTTACACGCCCCCGCTTTACTAACAAAGTCGCGTGCAACCTAACCAAAACCCCGTTCGTCTGCGACAATAGTTGACAGAACTTCGGACATGAACTTGGCCTCGGCGGCAGACGTCATGCCGCCTATTCCGACACGGTGACCAATTCGCCACCACAATCCGGGGGCCCATTGTTTTGTCGCTTTGTGCTTTGTACGAACCAGAAAGCCGTTTGACGGCTTGAATGCGAACGCACCGCGATCCACCGATTCAATATCGTCCACTTTTGCGATCACCTGGCCTGACCCAGTACGCAACTCCGACTGCGTCAGTTCAATATGGTCCTGGGTCGCCTGCCAAACGCGGTAGGCCAGCCAAAGCGACGCGCCACCAACGGCAAACAGAAACACTTGCCACTCCGGTTCTGGCGGCGATGCCAAAGCAACGTATGTAACCAGCGCCCCAACCGTTGACAGCATCCCTACTCCGACCCACCGTCTGGGGGATGATGCCTGAATCGTTGCCAGCACTTCGTCCTTCATGGATGTCTCCTGTTCGTTCAGCTTCGGCTTAGCGACTTTCCATCGGAAACAACAGGGCTTTGGTCACGCAGCAAATTTGCACAGGTCCGGTTAGTTCACGCAAATTGACCGCATTCACGCATAGGTTACATGCTGATCAAACGAACCGGAGGCCAACATGTCCCTTAGACCTACATTGGAAACACGCAGGGCCACCCCGACAATGGAAGGGGCTGGCGTGAAACTTCACCGCGCATTCGGGTTTCAGGACCCGTCAGAACTTGATCCTTTTCTGCTGTTCGATGACTTCAGAAATGAACGGCCTCAGGACTATCAGGCCGGTTTTCCCTGGCATCCGCATCGCGGGATCGAGACGATCACCTATGTTCTGGCCGGATCGGTCGAGCATTCGGATTCGCTGGGCAACACCGGCACTCTGGGCGCCGGTGACGTACAATGGATGACAGCGGGGTCCGGTATCCTGCATCAGGAGATGCCCCAGGGAAACACTTCGGGGCAGATGCACGGGTTTCAACTTTGGGGCAACCTGCCTTCGGATCAGAAGATGACTGCCCCGCGCTATCAGGATGTTCAAAGCAAGGACATCCCCGAAGTCACTGATGACGACGGCACGACCGTTCGGGTGATTGTCGGCGATTTCTGGGGCAAGACCGGCCCCGTGGATGGCATCGCGGCAGATCCACAATATCTGGACATCTCGGTCCCCGCAGGTTTGAAAAAGACCTTCCGCATTGACACTTACCGTCGTGCCTTTGCCTATGTGTTTCAAGGTCAGGCAGCCTTTGCAGATGCATCACAACCGTCTGGTGTGCTGTTGGAGAAAGAGGTCGCCGGGCAAGAGATGAATATCCGGGATATGTCGGGCGACCGCACGCTTGTCCGTTTCGGGACGGGGGACGAAATCACCGTTCAGGCTGGCCCCGAAGGCGTGCGGTTTCTGCTGATCTCGGGGGCTCCGATCAATGAACCCGTTGCCTGGCATGGCCCGATCGTGATGAACACGCGGGCCAAACTTGAACAAGCCTTTCGGGACCTGCGCAACGGGACCTTCATTCGCCCTGCGCACTGACACTGTGACGGTCTGGCCGTGTCAGGCCGTCACCGCCTTATGCACCATGTTCCAATAGATCTGTTCAACCTCGTCCAGTGACAGCCGCCCTCCGGACCTGTACCAGGTCATCACACCGTTCAACATGGCAATCACCGCCAGCGTGGCGATCTTGGTGTCCGGTATTGCAAACTGACCAGCCTGTTGGCCAGAGTGAAGGATGTCTTCCAACGCGTTTTCGTACTGACGCCGAAGGTCTTCGATTTCGGCGAAGTTTTTGGGTGAGAGGTTGCGCAGTTCCATATAGGCGATGAACACCTCGTCAGGGCGTTGCAGATGGAAACGAATGTGAAAGCCAACAAATCGGCGCAACGCTTGCTGACAGTCATCGCAGAGCTCCAGCGCGTTGAGCGCTGAAAGCAGCTCCTGCATATGTTCCCGCATTAACCGATACAGCAAACTCTGCTTGTCCGGCGTGTAATTGTACAACGCCCCCGCTTGAACGCCGACCTCTTTCGCGATCTGTCGCATCGAGACCGCTGCATAGCCGTGGCGGGCAAACAGGTTCAGGGCCGCCTTTCGGATGCGCGGGCCTGTAATATCAGAGTGGGAGCCTTGAGTACGTGCCATGCGCCCACAGTATCTGAACAAATGTTCATATAGAACCCCGCTTGATCGACGTCAGTAAAAGGTGCATCACGAAAGGACGAGCGAAACCGAAAAGCGTGCCACATGAAACTGCTGCCTGTTCTGCCTATTATTCTTGTGTTTGCGGGGTGTTCAGACTTTCCCGAACTTGAAGGAAGTGAACCGGCCTCGGTCAAATCGGCCCCCTACCCGCGTCTTGTCCCGTTGCAGGAAACTTTGGGGCCTTCTATTGACCCCATCAGCCAGGCCGCAGAGGTGGAAGAAGACCTGACGCAGCGCGGCGAGGCGCTGGCTAAAAAGGCCCAGGCGCTGCAAAACGCGCAAACCAACTAAAGCGCGACATTTCATGCCTACAATCCCCCGGTGACGGATTGCACCCTTGGCCTGAACCCGATAAGGCAGCGCTGATCGGGCGGGCGTCCGAATTCAGATATGTTTCGAGCGAAAAGGAACCCACGAAATGACACAGGCACTGCGGCTGGGAATTGCGGGCTTGGGAACTGTCGGCGTGGGTGTCGTCAAGATTGTCCGCCGCCATGCAGAGTTGCTGAAGACACGCACGGGCCGATCGATTGAAATCGTGGCCGTATCTGCGCGGGATCCAAACAAAAACCGTGGCGTGAACCTTTCAGATTATGCGTGGGAAACCGACCCGGTTGCGCTGGCAAAACGCGACGATATCGATGTCTATGTCGAACTGATGGGCGGCGAAAACGGCCCTGCCAAAGCCTCGGTCGAAGCCGCGCTGGCCAGCGGTAAAGATGTCGTGACCGCCAACAAGGCGTTGCTGGCTATCCACGGGCAGGAACTGGCCGAACAGGCCGAAGCCGCAGGTCGCGTCATCCGGTTTGAAGCCGCAGTCGCGGGCGGTATCCCCGTAATCAAATCCCTGACCGAAGGGCTGGCCGGAAACGAGATCACGCGTGTGATGGGCGTGATGAACGGCACCTGCAACTACATTCTGACCCGGATGCAATCGCAGCGTCAGGGCTATAACGCCCTGTTCGACGAATGCGCCGAACTTGGGTATCTTGAGGCCGACCCCAATCTGGATGTCGGTGGCATCGACGCCGCGCACAAACTGGCTTTGCTGGCCTCGATTGCTTTTGGCACCAAGCCGAATTTCGACGGGATCGAAATCGAAGGCATTCAGCAAATCAGCCTCGACGATATCGACCAGGCCGAGGATATGGGCTTCCGCATCAAGCTGCTGGGCGTGGCACAGCGCACTGCGCGCGGGCTGGAGCAGCGCATGCAGCCTTGCCTTGTGCCCAGCGACTCGCCGTTGGGTCAATTGGAAGGCGGCACCAATATGGTGGTGATCGAAGGCGACGCGGTGGAACAGGTTGTTCTGCGTGGCCCCGGTGCAGGCGAAGGCCCGACCGCCAGCGCCGTAATGGGCGACGTCTGCGATCTGGCACGTGGGTTGCAAATCCCGACCTTTGGTCGACCGGCCAATTCGCTGGAAACTGCGGCCCCCGCTGTCACCGGTCTGCCAGCGCCTTATTATCTGCGGCTGGGCCTGTTGGACAAACCCGGTGCTCTGGCCAAGGTTGCAGCCATTCTGGGCGATGCGGGTGTCTCGATTGACCGGATGCGCCAGTATGCCCATGCCGAAAGCACAGCGCCTGTGTTGATCGTTACCCACAAAACCACCCGCGCCGCGCTGGACGTCGCGCTGGACCGGTTCCGGGAAACGAATGTGGTAGCTGGCGACCCCGTCGCTTTGCGGATTGAAGAGGTTTGAACTTGCGGCCTGCATGAAACGCAAGCTATGCCGATAGAAACGGCTTTAATGACCAGAGGATACTGAACAATGAGTGCTGCCAAAACCGATTTCAACGACCGCCTGCTGTCTCTGGGGCTGGCAAGGGTGGCAGAACAGGCTGCGCTGGCCTCGGCTTTTCTGGTTGGGCGTGGTGACGAGAAAGCCGCCGACCAGGCCGCCGTAAATGCGATGCGCGAACAGCTGAACATGCTGGACATTGCTGGCGTCGTGGTGATCGGTGAAGGGGAACGCGACGAAGCTCCGATGCTTTATATCGGCGAAGAAGTCGGCACCGGAAACGGCCCTGGCGTGGACATCGCGCTGGACCCGCTGGAAGGCACAACGCTGACCGCCAAGGATATGCCCAACGCACTGACCGTGATTGCAATGGGTCCTCGCGGTTCCATGCTGCACGCGCCGGACGTTTACATGGACAAGCTGGCCGTTGGTCCGGGCCTGCCCGAGGGTGTCGTCAATCTGGACATGTCTCCGCGTGAACGCGTTGAGGCACTGGCCAAGGCCAAAGGCTGCAAACCGGCCGACATCACCGTCTGTATTCTGGAACGTCCCCGTCACGAGGCGATGATCGCCGAAGTACGCGAAACCGGAGCCTCGATCCGCCTGATCACCGATGGTGACGTGGCGGGCGTCATGCATTGCGCTGAAAGCGAAGTGACCGGCATCGACATGTATATGGGCCAGGGTGGCGCGCCCGAGGGGGTGTTGGCTGCTGCTGCGCTGAAATGCATGGGCGGTCAGATCTTTGGTCGCCTGTTGTTCCGCAATGATGACGAACGGGGCCGTGCTGCCAAGGCCGGCATCACTGATCTGGACCGGGTATATTCGCGCGATGAGATGGTAACTGCGGATGTGATCTTTGCCGCTACAGGCGTAACCGGCGGCTCTCTGTTGCCGCGCATCAAGCGCGAGCCGGGTTGGGTGGAAACCACGACGCTGCTGATGCGGTCAAAGACCGGGTCCGTGCGCCGCATGTCGTATCGTACTCCCACTTGGCCGCACGATAACGCTTAACGGCTTGCGCCGTTGCCTTCGGCCTGCATAACTTGAAGAAGCGAAAAGGCCGGGTCCGCGAGGGTCCGGCCTTGGCACATAAGAGGCATGGATGAGTTTTCTTGGGGTTGAGCAATCGTTGACAGGTCGGCGCTGGGTTGGCCCGGGAGCCGAGGTGGAACGGGCTGCCGAGATGATGGCGCAACAGACCGACCTGCCTCGTGCGGTATGTCAGGTTCTGGCCCGTCGTGGCGTGCCGGTCATGGAGGCGCGCGGCTTCCTGGATCCAAAACTCAAGGAACTGCTGCCCAATCCTCGCGACATGAAAGACATGGAAGCGGCGGCGACACGCTTCCTGGACACCGTGCGTCGTCGCGAGAAGATCGCGGTGTTCGCAGATTACGATGTTGACGGCGGCAGTTCTGCCGCGCTGCTGCTGGTTTGGCTTCGGCAGATGGGATTGCAGGCGACCCTTTATGTGCCGGATCGAATTGATGAGGGATATGGTCCCAATGCCCCGGCAATGCGAGAGCTGGCAGCCAGCCACGATCTGATCATTTGCGTCGATTGCGGCACCCTCAGCCATGAACCGATTGCCGCAGCCAAGGGTGCGGATGTAATTGTGCTGGATCATCACCTTGGCGGCGAAACCCTGCCGGACTGCGTTGCCGTCGTGAATCCCAACCGGCAGGATGAAAGCGGTGATCTGGGCTATTTCTGCGCGGCGGGTGTCGTGTTTCTGATGTTGGTCGAAGCTGGGCGCCAATTGCGCGAGGCGGGCGCAAAGGGGCCTGACCTGATGTCGATGCTGGACCTGGTGGCCCTGGCAACCGTGGCTGACGTCGCGCCTCTGATCAATGCCAATCGCGCCCTTGTTCGACAAGGCCTGAAAGTGATGGCGCAAAGGCAACGCCCCGGACTTGTCGCATTGTCCGATGTCTCACGCATGGATACGGCGCCTAACAGCTATCACCTGGGTTTTCTGCTTGGTCCCCGCGTTAACGCGGGCGGTCGCATCGGACAGGCCGATCTGGGTGCCCGCCTGCTGAGCACGGATTCCCTGCCCGAGGCACAGGCCCTGTCCGAACGGCTGGACGCGTTGAACACAGAACGTCGGGACATTGAAAATGCCGTACGCGCTGCAGCAATGGAACAGGCCGAAGGCCGCGGTCTCGACGCGCCACTGGTCTGGGTAGCCGGTGAAGGCTGGCACCCCGGTGTGGTGGGCATCGTGGCGTCTCGATTGAAGGAAACCGCCAACCGTCCGGCCATTGTGATCGGTTTTGACGGTGATGAGGGCAAAGGCTCGGGCCGCTCGGTCTCGGGTGTGGATTTAGGGGCGTCGATCCAGCGGCTCGCGGCTGAAGGGTTGCTGGTCAAGGGTGGCGGCCACAAGATGGCCGCTGGACTTACCGTCATGCGCGACAAACTGGAACCTGCCATGGAACGTCTCAGTGAATTGCTGGCAAAACAAGGCGCAGGTCAGGGCGGCCCGGCGGATATGAAGCTGGACGGTGCCCTTATGCCGGGTGCGGCGACAGTGGAACTGGTCGAACAGATCGAACAGGCTGGACCGTTTGGTGCCGGAGCCCCCGCCCCGCGATACGCGCTTCCGGATCTCCAGGTGCGTTTTGCAAAACGTGTGGGGGAAACGCATCTGAAGCTGTCGTTGTCCGATGGCATGGGCGGCGGGCTGGATGCGATTGCCTTTGGTGCCTTTGACGGTCCGATGGGCGAGAAACTGTCAAATCATGGTGGCGCACGCTTTCATTTTGCAGGCCGACTTGAGGTGAACACCTGGGGTGGGCGCCAATCCGTGAAACTCAGGCTCGAGGACGCGGCAGAGGCAAATTGACGTCTCGCTCAGATGGGCCAAAAAACTTTCAACTCCCTGCGTTTTTCGGCTTGCGGGGGTCACGGCGAAACCGTAAAAGGCCCTCCACAAGCCAGCGTGGCCCGTTCGTCTATCGGTTAGGACGCCAGGTTTTCAACCTGGAAAGAGGGGTTCGATTCCCCTACGGGCTACCA